>JAZKDK010000040.1:0-9929 GCA_040387615.1 Pseudomonadota bacterium
GCCAAGTGATCGCTTGCGGGATGAACTTCGTCCCCACGTTTCCGCGTGAGGCTTCATCGCGCGCCAGAGCAGCCGCCGCCGCGATCATGACTTCGGCATCAACGCCGGTTTTAACCAGCGCGTTGAATTTCTTCTCGGCTGGCTGCCAAGGGTTCGCGCCGTCCCGTCGTGGGAAAGCCGCTTTGAACCGATCAAAAGCATCGCTCGCTGGCCGCGTCGCCTTGGCGACCGGCGGAGAGTCTTTCTTTACATCCTCCCTCTTTCCTCCTTCCTCCTTCCTCTGCGGAGGCATTTCTCCTTTTTGTGGAAATGGATCGGGTTGAGGGGCGGCGGCTTCCGTAATTGGATAGGTTGAGCCGACGTAATTTCGGATTTGCTCGGACTTGAGCGGCCTGTATTTCGGAGTTTTGGGGCGCTGATACTTACAAAAGTTCCGCACAGCGCCGAATGTCTTGCCATCCTGTTCAAATCTAGCGACGACGTTTGCCTCGACCAGTTCGGAAAGGATTGTCGCCACGTCCACATTGTCGACCGGCATCAGGCGCATTTTTAGCGTGACCGGCTTCCATTCGAATACGCCCTGGTCGTCGGCTTCCGTCCAGATGCCCAGCAGCAAGACGCGCGCCGGCATTGACAGGCTGGCGAATGCCTCGTCGGTAAACAGCGCCGGGTGTATGCTGCGGATGCGCGCCATTAATCGATCCCCAGCGTTTCCCGGTAAAGCTCGACCAGTGCCTCACGGGCCTGTCGCTTCTCGGCATCCTCGCGGCGAGCGCGGACAATGGCCTTCAAAGCTGGGACATCGAACCCGTTGCTGCCGGCCTCTTTGTAGATATCGGAGCGGTCAGCCCCGAGGCTCTTGATCTCGGCCTCGACGTTCTCCACCCGCTCGATGATAGAAAGAAGCTGCTGCTTTGCGTTGTCGCCGATTTCAGACATGATCCGTCCCTTGTGCTGGTGAAATGGTGACGCGGACGCCTGTTACTTTACTGGACCAGACCATCGTTATCTTGCGGACGATGCGGTCGTGATCCCCTTCAATGACGCCGTGTTTGACAAGCAAGTCCGTCACGCCCTTTTCCGTGTTGCCAATGTCCCGGCGGTGCGGTTCGTCGCTGCGGTCCTGGACCTCGTAAAAGAGGCTGACGGGGCCGCGAACCTTCTCGGGTCGTTGGCGGTTGAGCAGTAAACCGGCCTCTAGTTCCCAGTCGGCATAACGCTGCGTCTTGTGCCGGCCCGATTTGCTGTTGGCGTACATGCCATTGACGGAAACCGGGAACGGAAGGGTGACGGTCACTTGCATTGAAGGCCCTCCCCCGGCGCTATCTCGACTTCCTTGCAGGCAATACGGCCTTGCCCTGCCATCTGGTCTGCAAGCTCTCTGGTCTCATAGACAGAGCCACAAGCACCAGCGAGGCCGCGGTAGATGTTGACGTAGTAGGTTTTTTTCTCGGTCATCGGCCCGCCTGCCTTGCCAACACGCTATCAGCCGTCATCACGTCTCCAGTGCAGGCATAGAGGCTGAGCGCCAGCACGAACGGGTCGATGCCGTACAGCTTCCAGAACTCGACCTCGTTCATGTTGTGCTGTTGATCGTGGTGCCTCTGGCATAGTGGCAGAACCCAGATGTCCGTCGGCTTCTCAGACCCGCCAGTCTCCCGCTTGCCGTGGAATGGGCTGCCAGTTCGGATGTGCGCTGCCTGGGACTCAATATTCGAGAAACAGCAGGCGCACGGCAACGACCGGATGAAATCGAGGTGACCGTCGTTCTTGATCCGTGGACGTTTGAAACCGACGAAGCTCACAGCCGCATCTCCGCCCGCTTGGTGGCATTCTCGGACTGCCACTCGCTGAACTTCATTTTCAGGTATTCGAGTTGCACCTTGAGCAGATTGGCCTGCTTTCGAGCAGCCACCATCTTGTCGATGAAGTCCGCCCATTCCGGCGAACCCTTGATCATCGCCTCGGCGCGGTTCACCGGCAGATCCGCGTTGGCCTGCATCCGCTGGGATAGGAACGCGCTCTTGGTGTCTTCAAGCAAAGACGCGGCGGCATCCGCATCCACCCACTTGCGGGCGACGATGCGATACTGCTCAGACCAAGGAAGGTTCGGGATGGCGTTCATGGCCGCTCCTAAAATGGAATATCGTCTTGCATGTCGTCGTTGCGTGCCGGCGCGCGTCCCTTCGCATCGGCGTAGCTATTGCGCGCTGGCGGCGCGGCTCGGTCTTCCTTGGGCTTGATGCTGAATGACAGCGCCGGGGCCTTATCCGACGCGTCTTCCTTGCGCTTCCATGCGGACACCCAGAACTCGACGCCGTTGACGTTGAGGCTGCCGGTGAAATCCGGATGGGTGTCGCGCTCTTTCTTCTGGTTTTTCCAGATCGCGCCGCGGTTCGTCTTGTCCATCTCAGCCATTAGCCCGCCATCCTTATGTCATCGCCCTGTGCTTGTTTGCGGAGTTCGTCACGGTGTTCGGCGTAGACGCCGCGCAGGGTCTCTTGCCAATCCGGCTTGAGTTCACCCATGCGGTTCTTGTTCTCGGTCGCCCAGGCTTGAAGCTCAGCCAGCGATCCGGTCGCGTGGATCTCCTTTTGAAGCTGGGCGAAGATCGGCCGTTGATCGGCGACGCGAAGCTTCTTCACCGCTTCCGGATCAGGCAGCGGGATGTTGTCGACAGGCTGGCCGTGCTGGTCATACTCAGTCGACGGGACGATGTCGGATGGCCGGGTAACGTGCGGATTCGGCCTGCGCTGCTCAAACTCATCGGCCTCGGCTTCCGAGTAGAGTTCGCCGTGCGAAGCCAGCAGTTTGAGGATCACGCGATCCTTCGCTCGCTTTTCTGCCATCGCGTAGTAATAAGAGTTCTTGCAGTTCTTCGGGCTGGCCTCGCCCACGGACCATTCCATGCGGTCTTTGAGCTTGCCGAACACGCACATGGCGACGATGCCGTCAGCCGAGTTTGTTTCGATCATGGCCGGGCGGTCCCAGACAACACCCACCTCGGCAGCTACCCGTTCAAGCGCCTTGTGCTTGACCACCCAAGTTGTGCCGTGGACCTCCCAGATTTCATCGGACGCTATCTTGTACGTCTCCATGAACGCCTTGATCTCATTCGAGAGCTTGCCCATCAGCCTGCCCTCTTCAATCGAGTTGCGTCGATGGCGGTCAGCAGGAAGTCCAGCTTGTTCTTCATGCTCCAAAGGTCGTCTTCGTGGTCAACCACGGACGGCGCGGCAATCGGGTCGGTGTACGCCGTGCAAAGTTCAGTGATGCACAGCCATCCGTCGCGGACAGTCCGTGCAATACGATCCTCTGCTATCTCTTTCGGTGTGTGTGGTTCGCCATGCTCTGACATGCTATTCTCCATTGTTGGCGATTAAGATGCTTTGCGGTCGTCTCGGATTTCAGCCTTGATCTGCTGGTTGAGGATCGGTTTGAGCGCCGCTTCCAATTCGTGCCGGCGGATCGATCGCTTCGGCTCGCTTGCTATCAACCCGCGCAAGTGGGCGATCTTCAAATGCCTGGGCAGGATGCGAATCCGGTTCAGGACTGTGGCGATCGGTGTGGGCTTCATGGCCGCCTAGCTCCTCCAAAAGTGCGTTGACGCTTGCTGCGATGGCTTCGTCGGTTTTCATTAGCTTCTCGATCCGGCGAACGGCGGAGATAGCGGTTGAGTGGTCTCGACCTCCAAAGCGCGCGCCGATTGTCGGGTAGCCGTAAGGGGTCAGTTTCTTCGCCAGATAGATCCCGATCTGCCTCGGGCGGGTGATGCTCTGCGCCCTGCGCTGGGATACGAGGTCGACCCGCGAAATGCCGAAGTGACGGCAGACCGCGCCTTGGATCTTCGTGATGGTCACGCCTTCGCCAGACGCGCGCTCAAACATCATCCGCGCTTCGATGATCTGCTTTCCGGTAACGATGACGATCTGGCCGGTACACGAGATCACCGGGATCTGCGTGTCTTCCGGCTCGTCATCGACGATCTCGACGCGAAGGGCTGCCGGCTTGACCGGCTCGACCTTCTTCGGGGCCTCAACCGATCTGCCGCCAAGCCGCGCCAGACGCTCACGGTGTGCGTTGAACTGCTTCTTCAATTCCGGCCAAGGATGGCGCTCTAGTTCTTCAATGGGGGTCATGCCGCAACCCCTTCGTTGGCGAGGGGGCGCGGCGACAGCGCATATCCGCTAAGATCTGGCTCGCCTTGGATGTAAGTGTCCGCGAACAGCTTTGCGGCGCCGTTCTCCAGCTTCTCGACAAGAGCCATCACATCGTCGACGATAAGGTCATACGATCCGTTTACCTGATCTTGTGCCGCGAACAGTTCCCCGATCAGATCGGTCGTCCCGTGCAGCATCCCCATTAGATAGGCGGCGCGCTTGCCCGAGTAGTGGCCCGTCGCACGAGTGGCGGCGCTGAACCCGATGTAGCGCTCTGCGCACACCTCTATGCGAAGCCACGCGGGTCGGAACACCGATTCCTTCGCGACATGCTCATACCGCTTTCGGGTCTCCTCCTGCGGGGGAGGCTTTGGCGGCTCAAGGGGGATGACGCCAGAGCCGTGTTCCCGCATTAAATCAAGGACGGCCCGAACCTGCGGGCAGTCGACGAACCATTCCCCCTTCACCCGATGTTCAGCCAACATCCGATGGACGGCCTTCTCTACCTTATGGGAGCCGTCAACCGACCCCAGCAACCCGAGCTTGATCGGGCTGGAGGTCGCGATATTCCGAACGCGAGCCGCCACGTCGCGCGAATGACCGATCTTGATCCGGCCGCCGCCTTCAAGGAAGTAGACCTTGCCCTCACTCATCGGCGCGACCTCCGAACCATCGTCGAAGCCGGCGCAGGCTGGCCCGCAGCAAATTCTTCGTCTTGAATAAAAAGGGAAGCCGGAACCTGCGAAGCATGTTCGTCATCGAGCAGAGCTTTCATTTTGCGGCGGTGAATGCGCTGGGCGGTCGCAAGATCGATCGCCGCGAAGAACGCCTTGAGCTGCAGCCACCAGCGCGGCGTCTGCTCAGTCATCACGGCGGCGAGAAAGTCGCGGCCCCTTTCCGAGTGCAGCAGCGACGCTAATCCGTCGCTCGGAATAACTGCGTCGCCGGCAAGCCAGCGTTCGCAGGCTCGAACCGAATACCCCGTCTCGTCAGCGAGATAGAGGGCGGTCTTCACAGGAAATACTTCGCGCGATTTGCGCATGACGGCATCGTTCAACCGCCAACCACGTCGGTAGCTACCGACGCTTACGTCGGTGCCCTCTTTTGCCAATTCGGCTGTCATTGCGCACGGTGTGCCCATGGTGAGTTACGCCTCTTACTGTTGGGGATTTGGGATGTCAGACGAACAGGATGCGACGTGGATCTCGTTATCGAGCGCCACTCGCAACGTGGTGCGATGGCTGGAGCAAGGCGCGGACAGAGCCCCGAAAAAACCGGCGGCCGAAGCCGAAGCCCCGGCCGCCGAAGTTTCGGGAGGCGCCCATGACCGGGCTGGTGCAGCGCAGGACAAGGTGGCGCTGGCTGAATTGGTGGTGGCCGACGTTGCCGCGCCGGCCACCCTGCGCGCATCAAGGGCGAAGGCAGACCCGAGCGCGCAATGGGAATGGATGTACGCGCCCCACGCGGGCGCAATTGGATGGGGGGTCATGCCGACACCGCAGTGTAAGGCGTTAACGACGTTGCACGACCGTCACAAAGGGATAATTGACGGTAAACGGTTCCCGAACGATCATTCCCGAATACTAAGAAACGGGGGAAACGATGATCGATCAGTTCGGGGTGCAAGACGTTTGGGTCGATGGCTTTACCGACTACTCGCTTCGCAATGGGATCATGCGCTGCACCGCTTACGCGGAAGCCGCAGACGGAACGCCGCATGGCGTGGTCCGGCTGATCTTCACGGCCGAGGCCGGATTGCGAGGCTGCATACTCGCGCGCGAAATGATCAGCCGGGATGCGATGTTGAGGCTGGCGGGGCATTAGGAAGCCTCCGCGCCGTTCGCGAAGCTCGCCAGACTGATCCCGGTCTCTCGGCTCAGTTTGATAGCAAGGCCGAACGACGGATCGTTATTGCCGTTCTCGATCTCGGAAAGGTGGGACTGCGTGACGCCTACCTTTTCGGCCAACGCCTGCAGCGTTATGCCGTTTTGCCGGCGCCAGTCTCGGAGGGGGTGCTGCGTGTTGGTCATGCCGCAACTTAACCCATGGTGAATATCACCGCAAGTGATTTTTTCACCCTGAGTCGATGGCGGGCGAGATGACCACCCTGTTACGCTTAGATATGCGAAAACCCCGCCAGTTCCGGCCGACCTTCATCAAGCAGTGGCGTAAACACCGCCATTTGACGCTTGATCGGCTGGCCGAGCGCATCGACATGACGCAAAGTCACCTGTCGATGCTGGAGAACGGCAAGCGGGGGTATACCCAGGAGACGCTGGAGCAGATTGCGGAAGCTCTGCAGACAGACGTGGCCTCCCTGCTCATACGCAACCCCGACGACATGGAAATCTGGTCGATCTGGGACAATGCGAAGCCTGGCGAGCGGCAAATGCTCCTCGACATTGCCAAAACGGTCACCAAGACCGGAACCTAGCCTCCAGCCTTTTTATACGACTTATCCCCGGTCGAATCAGATCGTGTAGAATGCGCGGCTAAGCCCGCAGCAGGATCGCCCTCGCAAACTATTTTCACCGAGGGTGATATTCATGCTTGCAATCGAACTTCACCTGTGGTGATACTCCTCTCCAGACACCAGATCGGAGAGCGCCCCAAAATGACCCGCCGAGCCCTTGATTCCGACCAGTTCGTTCTCAGCCAGAACGCCACTTACTTCCTGACCTTCCGAGACATCGGCTACTCGACCAACGACGCATGTTTGCTTGCTTCCTATGCGGAAGCGCACCCCAGCGTTCTCCTCGAAGATTGCAAGTTGTCGATTGCGAAGGAATGGCAGTCACCGGAATCGCGCGCGGTCGATGCGATGTTTGCTGCCAGCCGCCTTGCCCGCTGACCCCATCCCCCAAACACCGCACTGCGAATAGGAGAGTGAGAGATGGCAAGCCGTTACTACCTCGACAGCGACATCACCGGAGTTAAGAGCCGCTACTCCTACGAGGGCCGGCAGGCGACCATCGATCACGCATTTTCGCTTCTTAACCGGGTGGCGAGCGACGAAGGCCAGATCGGCATTTACCGGAACCACCTTGGGGACGGCTTCATCGGCTACGCGATCAAGTATGCGGGAGATGAGCCGTATTTCGAGCCGGCCGAGGAAGCCCTCACCCCCTCCCCCGAGCAGGTGTCGTGATGCTCACCGACCTCATCATTGAAGGCGCCCGCGACCTTATCGGGCTTGGCTTTTTCATCTGCGTATTTGGGTTGATATGTGCCCTAGCTGCAGGAGCAATCTAAATGCACCCCGCAATCACCCGAGCCGCAATGCTCTATGACGAGCGGCGCGATCTGGAGCCGCATGAGCAAGCGTTCCTGACTGCCGTACACCAGATCACGATGACGCACGCACGCGCCTGTGGCGATGCCCGGCGCTATTGGGGCGATGGCACCCCGGCATTCACCGCTAGCAAATACCTGATCGATTGCCGGCAGGTCGAGGCGCTGGACTACGCGCTGGAACAATACGACTTGGCAATCGCTGCCGCCGACGAGGTGCTGGAGTGCGAGTTGGTGGCGGTTGCGGATGTGATGCAGGCGGCTGAGTAACGGAGGAGATGATGGCAGAGGACTATCGCGACATTTCAACTGCACCTCGCGACGGTACGCTAATCGAGGTCTTTGACCCTGACTGCGGCGCGTTTCCGATGCGCTGGAATCCGGCCGGCACGAACCATCTTTTTCAGCCCGACGAAGTTGGCATCTGGGAGGCGCCGGACAGCTCCATAACATGGAGCGAGGTGATGGGCTGCGGGCCGACGCTTTGGCGACCCCTCACGCCGACAACTCCGAAAGTTTACGACGCAACGCATGAGAGGTGGCTGTGATGAGCGAGCAAGTGGCAGTCGCCGGCATCGCCCTGCTGATCTTCGTCGGGTTTTTTGTGCTGTTCGTCTTGCCGGTCATTTGGGCCGAACGCGATTCAATCCGTCGTCACCCAGGGGAAGATTCAGAGCATGGGAGGGTTGAGCTGTGACCACGAATGCAGAGCGGTGCAAGGAAATGACCGAGGAAGAACGCGCTTCCTATTGGAAAGGGGTTGCTGAACGTGCCTTGGCAAAACACCACGACTACGAGGACGCTCTTCGCGCATCGCGCGAGCGAACTAGCAAAATCTTAGACATCACATGGGCCTTACATGATTGCTTGAGTCCATTTGCAAACATCGGGATCGGGTCGAACCCTGATTACACTCCCAGTATCCGCCTTGATCGAAACACCATTCTGGCGGCTCGGACGGCTGTTGATAGGGTGCGAGAGATATGACCACACCGAATGCAGAGCGGCTGGCGCTGGATGACCGACGCATTAGCTGCCTAATGGCGCTGCACGATGCTTCAAAAAACCATCCAGAGCGTGATGCGCTACGGGCAGCGATGAGTGCTTTAGAATCCGCCCTCCGCGCACAGCCAGCCGACGCTGGCGAGCCGGTAGCGTGGCGCGACGTTGAAATGATGCGCCTGATCAATCTGTTGCGGTCGAATGAAGGCGATAGCGTCACCATCCTTTGCAATAATCCAGACTTCAATGGGCAACCAAACAATGCAGTTGTTTGCAATGGCGGCTGGACCAATTGGGAAGATCGCCGGTTTTCACAGGACACGTTGCTGGATGCGCTCAGTGCAGCGATGATCGAATATATGCGACCTGACGTGGCGCCGTCCGCCGCCAGCGAACCCCTCTACACCAGCCCACAGCCAGCCGACGCTGGGGTGCGGGAGAAGGAGATCATTGAGCGGCTCAATACTTGGCTGCTCGGCGAGATCGAACAGGCCCAATCGCGCCAGCGGAATGCCTTCGCGCAAGGCAATGACCGGCTTGGCGAAAAATATCACGGGCGGCACGTAGCATTATTCGATGTCAAGGATCGCCTGTCCGCGCTGAACGCCCCGGTCGTGGACCCTCGCAATAGCGATGAGGGGGATGAGCGGGATGCTCCGCTCGTCGATTTAGTTTCCCGGTTTAGTGCAGCGCTACTGGCCAAGCTGAAAGCTGCCGAGGCGAAGTACGGCTACAACAACGCGTGGATGCGTGACGGTTGGGACGCCACTTGCCAGGAGCATATGATTGAACACTTGGCTAAAGGCGATCCTCTCGACGTGGCCGCTTACTGCGCATTCATGTGGCATCACGGTTGGGCTACGGCACCCGCCACCCCGCCGCAGCCCGCCGTCTCGAGTGAGGTGTGGGAGGCGTTGGCGCGGATCATCGACCCGACCGCTGAGGGCGATTATCGCTTGCGAGAACGATATATGAAAGCAGGTCGCGTTCTCGCCCTTATATCAGAGATCCCCCTCATCGCCGACCAATCAGCGGCGATGGCAGATGCGGAAATGTTGCGTGACATCGCTAGCGCAGCCGAACGCCTGTTGAATGCTGACACGTTCGTCCATCCAACGCTTAGCAGAAGCGAAGCAGTTGCTCAGGCTACTGATAATTTGCGACGCAAGCTTGGCCGTTGGCAAATGGGTCAATGCGCCAGTCAGGAGCAGCCATGACCCTCCCAGCCGGACTGACAGAGGCCGATGTCGAGCGGGCGGCGGATGACGATCCGCACGATCACTATGCCGACGACTTCGACTGCTGGAATTGCGGCGGCGAAGGTCGCGTCAACTATTGCATTGATGGCTGTTGCTTGGACCAGGACGACATCTACTGCGAGTTCTGCTCTCGGCGCTGCGACGTTTGCAGCCCTAAACCAGCCGCCCCTCCCTCTCCCGTAGGAGAGAAGCCTTGAGCAGGACGCCGGCCAGATTC
>JAZKDK010000041.1:0-2006 GCA_040387615.1 Pseudomonadota bacterium
CGCAGGTTTCACCGGAATCCTCATTTTTGCACCTGAACGACAGCGCCCGGCATCATCGGGTCGCCCGGAGCAATGACGAGGTAACGGCGCATGTCGCCTTTCGCGTCGCTGACGATCTGGCGGAGCGGTCCGAGCGTGTTTACTATCGCGCCGCCCGCCGGATTGGTCATGAACTTCGCCAGAGGCTGGATCACGCCGCTGCCGTCAGCGTGGGAGGATAATCCAAGGACATAGGGCATCTTTGGGCTGAGGCCCGCAACCGCCGCCTGCAAAATCTGGACCTGGCCTTGATCGAACAGCGTGACCTGGCTGCGCCCAGTCCCGGATAGAGTCAGCTGGATCTTCATGCCGGCCTGCGCGAGCGGCACCAGGTTTGCACGGCCATCGCCTACCGGCACCGCGCCGGGAACATATGCCACGCCTTGCGGCCCCTGACCGATTGGAATCGTCGCGATGACGGTGTTGCTTGCTGTGTCGATCGCCGCGACCGCATCGGCGTTCTCCAGCCCGACATACATCCGCGTGCCGTCGCCCGACGGCCATAGGCCGTGCGGGAGCGCGCCGACCGGGATGCTCGCCACCTGCACGAAGTCAGTGGTGCGGAACACCTTCACGACATTCTCGGTGCCGACCGTCACAAAGGCGAACTGGCCATTCTTATTGCGGGCGATATTGACGTGGTTGGTGATCGCGCCGGTATCGAACGTCTTGAGCACTGCGAAGGGTGGCTTGGCGTCGAACACCATGACCTTGCCGACGTCCTTGAGCGTCAACCAGACCTGCTTACCGTCGGGCGTCGCGGCGATGTCAGGGCAGAACGGGCTCGCCTGCTTGACGCGACCGACGATCTTCTTCGAGGCGGTGTCGATCACCACGGTCTCGGGTGAGAAGCTCGAACAGACATAGCCGTATTTCCCGTTCGGCGAGAAAATCGTCATGCCGGGGCCGTTGGGGACGGGGATGCGCGTGGTCGGCGCGAAGGTCTTGCCGTCGAGCACCTGGATATAATCCTCGCCGCGCACCGCGACCCAGACTTCGCGACCGTCGGGGCGGAAGAACGCTTCGTGCGGCGATCGGCCCACATAGGTCGTGTGCTTCACGGCATTGGTCGCAGTGTCGATGAACGTCACCGAGTTCGAGCCGATCGATATTACCGCCAGCGTCTTGCGATCGGGCGAGAAGCCCATGCCGTGCACGAGCAGCTGCCCCTTGTAGAGCGGGCTGAGATTGGCCGGGGTCTGGTCGCCGAGCTTGATGACGCCGAGCAGCGTGTTGGTCGACGGATCGATCACCGACACGGTGTTGGAGAACTGGTCCGAGGTGTAGAACCGGTCCTGCGCGCTGACGGGGACGTCGGGGGTCGCGTTCGGCACTTGCTGGGCAAACGCAGGGGCCGAGAAACACAAGGCGGCGCAGGCGGTTAGGGTGAAACGCTTCATGGACGGTCTCCGTGATGGGGGTGACCGGTCGCGGTCGGTTCGGTGTGACGTGGCAACGCGCCGCCTTCGGATAGGATGCCCTGCATCACCGCGATTTCCTGACGCTGTTCGACGATGATTCCCTGCGCAAGCCGGCGCAGGCGTTCGTCTTTGCCATAGCGCAGTTCGACTTCGGCCATGTCGATCGCGCCCTGATGATGGGGAATCATCATTCTTGCGAAGTCGCGATCGGGATCGCTCGAATAACCGGTCATCATCGCGCCGTGCATCCGCGCCATCGCCGCATCCATTGCGGACGCGAAACCGTCCGTTTGCGCTAAAGCACCCGTCGATACGGACACGGCTATCGCCGTTAGCAAAGCCGTGCGAAATTTCATCGTCATGCCTTTAGTGTTCCCATTTATGACACGCGAGCGATCAACGCCGAGCGTGACAGCGTAATGATCGCGGCGCAGCCGTCGATCCAACGCATAAGCATGGTTGTTCTGATCATCTAACAAGAACGGTAGGCGATCTATGATCGCGTTTTCGTATTGAAACCATCGCGACCATGCGTTGGACGCAGGG
>JAZKDK010000042.1:0-66861 GCA_040387615.1 Pseudomonadota bacterium
GGCCTGCCCAACCGCGACGACGTCAAGGTCGGCGTCATCACCTACAAGATCGCGGCGCATGCCTCCGATCTGGCGAAGGGTCATCCGGCGGCGCAGCTGCGCGACGACGCGCTGTCACGCGCACGCTTCGACTTCCGCTGGGAGGACCAGTTCAACCTCGGTCTCGATCCGGACACCGCGCGCAGCTATCACGACGAGACGCTGCCGAAGGAAGCGCACAAGGTCGCGCATTTCTGCTCGATGTGCGGGCCGAAATTCTGCTCGATGAAGATCACGCAGGACGTGCGCGATTACGCGGCGACCCTCGGCGACAACGAGAAGGCCGCGCTCAATCTCGACGGCAAGTTGCCCGGCGTCGGCATGACGATCTCCGGCGTGATCGAGGACGGCATGGCCCAGATGAGCGAGAAGTTCGTCAAGATGGGCGGACAGGTCTATGTCGAGGCGGACGCGGTGAAGGAAAGCAACAAGGCTTTTTGATCTTCGCCTAACTCTCGCACGGCTTGACCCGGCCATTTATCGGAAAAGCAAAAGGCCGGACGAAAGTCCGGCCTTTTGTTCATTTACCTCAAAGAAATTCGGCATCCGCGCCTATCAAAAGATCCCGAATGTTATTCGGCACAGGGAAGCCATAACCGTTTCCCTGTTCAAACCAACTCAACCGCCCTGATGCATGAAGGTCGCTCGTGTAAATTTCAGCACCGATCATTTGAAATGCTTGCAGCAACGCCTGCACCGCATCGACGCCGCTGCCCCATCTGATGGCCTTTTCGTTTGGCCATCCAATTTCAAAGCGACATATCCAATCGACGCGATCTTGTTCTGGCGCGTGAATATCAATTGAAATGCCCCGGTCGCCCTTGGGATCGCGAAATTTGAGAATTCGAGAGGCAATGATCATGGCAGCACCTCAATAACTTAACGGCGGAATGGCTGTACCGGCCAGACACGCGCCATATCGCTGGTTTGCATGTGCTCGACAAATCGCCCTGCGCGACGCAGGCTGCAGGGACCACAACAACATATCAATCTGCATTTGATTCCAGCAAAACGCAGCGGACTGACGGCCTGCGGCCAGCAACAACGTAGCCGCCTCTCCAATGACGGAGCCATGTTCGGCGGTGGTGCCTCCGCCGTCTGTCCATTTGCCAGCTTCGTCCAGTGGCTGATCTGGATCGAATTTGATCCTCATCGCACGTACAAACCTTTGGAATTTTAGCTCCGCAGCGACATTTGCTATCCCGCATTTCAGTTCAAACAGGCTATTCCTGATATCGGTTGAGATCGTCATCTTTTACCCTGACATTTGCGCCTGGAAAAGCTTTGTATGACTTTATTCCTATCGTCAATCCATCGTGCTTCGAACCGACTACTCATTCTTCTCACCGTTGCGCTGGCGATATTCATCGTTGCCGTGTCAGGCACAGCCTTCGCGGCGAAACTCACCCCCGCCGAACGCGCATGGATCGACACCTGCATTTCGCAGCGCAAAGCGAGCAACGAGACATCTACGAAATTGCGGAAATATTGCGCATGCATGCAGGCGATCGTGGAAGACAACCAGCCGTTCGAAAGCGCCACCGATCTGGAACGGACTTATCCGCCCGCGCATCAGATGTGCTGGAAGGACGCAGGGAGGAAGTGAATTTGCAAAGCTCGGCAGGATGAGCGGGGTCTCAGTCGCGGGGGAGCCATGAGCGAAATAAGGCTTTCTCGTCTGCAACCCCAACTGCCATGGCCGGACTTATCTCGACCATCCACGCCTGAGCGAAACCGCTTAAGTCTCACGGCGAAGCGCGTAACGGATTTCCGCCAGAATTCCGAGCGCGATACTGAAAATGATCATGTATATACCGGAGTCGATAACTTCGCCGGTGGATGAGTATTTCCCAACGTATCGCGAAATCGCTGCCTGATCCGAAGTAAATCCCATAATGATTTTGAGAATTCCCAAGATCATCGCGAAAATTGAGAGAGCATATCCAAGGCGTGTGAAAAGCATTGTTGGGTTCCGTATCTGAAGCTGCCGTTGAGGCAAGCTAGCGAAGCATAACTCGCCATTTTCCCACTTCAATGCAAATGCAACCGTAGCCGGAAGTAACGAAGCGCAATCCGGGATTGCCTCCCATTCCGCACCGCATTTCGCTACACTTCATGCGAGCTTCAGTTTTACGCGATAGAGAGAAAATGCCATGCATAACCTCACGCCCCTCTCAGGACTCCTCGGCGGCGCGCTGATCGGGCTTGCCGCCGCGATGCTGATGCTGCTGACCGGGCGCATTGCCGGCATCAGCGGAATCTTCGGCGGGCTTCTCGTGCCGGGTGCGAAGGATCGCGACTGTCGGATCGCCTTTGTCGCCGGCCTGATCGCAGCGCCACTGATCGCGTCGTTTGTCACCGGCGCGGCACTGCCCTCGCCTGCGATGCCCGCGAGCCTGATCGTGATTGTCGTCGCAGGTCTGCTCGTCGGCTTCGGCAGCCGCATGGGCGGCGGCTGCACCTCGGGTCACGGCGTGTGCGGTGTCGCGCGACTGTCGGCGCGCTCGCTCATAGCCACCGCGATTTTCATGACGGCGGCGATCGTCACCGTCGCCATCGCGCGTCACATTATCGGAGGCTGAGACCATGCCGCTCGTTCTCGTGAGCTTTGCCTGCGGACTCATTTTCGGCGCGGGCCTCCTGATCTCCGGCATGACGCAGACGGGGAAAGTGCTCGGCTTCCTCGACATCTTCGGTGCGTGGGACGCGACGCTGGCCTTCGCGATGGCCGGTGCCGTCGCGGTCGCCAGCATCGGCTTCGCGCTGGCGAAGCGGCGCGGCGCACCACTGCTTGCCGCGCAGTCTCTCTGGCCGACGCGCAAGGACATCGATGCGCCACTGGTGACCGGCGCAGCGCTGTTCGGAATCGGCTGGGGCCTGGTCGGGCTTTGCCCCGGCCCGGCGCTGGTCAATCTCGCCGGTCTAGGCCTGCCGGTGATCGTGTTCGTCGCCGCGATGGCCGCGGGAATGATCGGTCAGGATATGTGGAGCAAGCAAAAGGCGGCCACGCCCACGAGCGAGACCGCCATCGCAACATCCAACGACGGCTGACTATCGGCGCTTATGCGCGCACCAACAGTATTGCCGCGTTTTACCTCATCGTAATCGCGAGTCCGCTCAGATCGGCATTGGCCATCAGTCCGGTTTGCTGCCCGGAGAGTTCGAGCACCGCGCCCTTCTGGTTGGTCAGCACGATCGCGCGCGCCCCGCGCCCGACCGCGATGCCTGCGCCCGCCGCCCCATAAACACCGGCGACATCCGATGGGCGATTGATGTTGCTAACGCGGCCGCGCAGCACGGTCTTCGATCCGCCGAACACAAGGCCGTAGTCGATGCCTCCGGTGGAGAGCGCGTAGCTCCTGCCCCGGAAGTTGAGCGTGCCGCTGCCGCCCGAGCCGCCGATAAACCAACCCGCCTTGTAGATGACGAGCGACACGGTGCCGCTGTCGGCATGGGCGGACGACAGACCGGCTCCGACAAGGGCCGTCACCGCGATCAGCGCGGCGCGAATGGCAGATGACAGACGCATGATGGAATCTCCGGATGGGTGTGAAAGGTGGCGCGGAACAGCAGACGCTGCGAGGCGGATCGGCAAAGCCGAATCAAGTAGCTGATTCTAGCATTCGCATCCCGTTTCCGCAGGCGTTTTGCGAATGGGCGCTAGCCGCCGCTGATACCATTTCGCAGTGCAGTTGGAGGAACTCCAGCAACACAACTGAAAGGAACCTGCCGCTAAGACAGCCTCGATATCGCGTTTCCGGCCAGCGATGAGCGCGAGCCGGATTTTTTGTCCGGCGCTGTGCCGGAGATCGAGGTCATGCACGATGGACTCCCGTACCGAAGACACCGAGACACCGCTCGATACCCTGTTCGCCTCCGCGCGCATCGTTCATCGCCGGAACTTCCTGACCACCGGCGCCGCCGCGCTGATGGCCGCCGCCGGATCGGATGTCGCCTTCGCGAAAGACGCGGCGAAGCAGGCGGCGAGCGATCGGGACCGCAAGTTCATGAGTCACGCGGTCGACCTGATGCGCAAGGCGGGCGTCGTCGAGAAAACCGGCGGCCCGTTCGGCGCGGTCGTGGTGATGAACAACGAGATCCTGTCGTCGTCGGGCAACAGCGTGCTGCGCGACAACGATCCCTCCGCGCATGCCGAGGTGAACGCGATCCGCATGGCCTGCAAGAAAGTCGGCTCGCCGCACCTCAAGGGCGCGACGCTGTTCTCCAGCTGCGAGCCCTGCCCGATGTGCTACTCGACCGCTTACTGGGCGCGCGTTGATAGAATATATTACGCGGCATCGTGGAGCGATTACGCCGACCTGTTCGATGACTCGAACATCAATCAGGATATGAAGCAGACATACGCCAAGCGAACCGTTCGCGTGGCGCAACTGATGCGCGGCGACGCGCAGAAGGTCTGGCTCGAATACCGGAACCTTCCGAGCAAGACACGCTATTGATCAACAGATTAGGTGCCGCGGCGCGTATCGCCGCGGCCATTTCTGTTGTTTAATCGATTCGGCTTCACAATAACCAACGGGAGGTTTCTGTGAATCGAGTCGAATGGGATCTGCACGCCGCCAAGTTCGAGTCGCTGGTCTGCGATATCGTCACCGATGAAACGAACGGCCAGATGCCGCGCTTCGTTGCCGCCGCGTGCCGCTCGCGGAAAAATCTTGAGCTGGTCGATCTCGGCTGCGGTGTCGGCAGCTTCGTCAAGAAATTCGGACATCGCTTCGACAGGATCACCGGCATTGATTTCGCGCCGCGCATTGTCGCGCGCGCGAAGAAGCGTTGCGCGGAGATGCCGAACGCGAAATGGATGGCGATGGATGTCTGCAAGTCGGCGGATGTCCTCGGAACCGTCGCGGACCTCACCGTCTGCCTGAACGTCATCACGTCGCCGCGCGAAGCCAAGCGGGATGCACTGTGGGCGACGCTGGCCGCCGTGACCAAGCCGTCGGCCCATGCGCTGGTGGTGGTGCCGTCGATGGAATCGCAGCTGATGGTCAACAAGCTCGGCGCATCCGCCGACAAGATCAAGGCGGGCGGCCTCGTCAGCCGCGACGGTGTCTGGCAGAAATTCTACGAGCGCGAGGAACTGATCTCGACCGTCTCCGAGAAGGGATTCGAGATCACCCGCATCGCAAGGGTGTATTATCCCTGGTCGGTGGACGGCCTGCGCAAGCCGCGCGGCTCAAAGCAGCTGCCGTGGGACTGGGGCTTCCTAGCGCAACGCGCCGCCTGACGCGCGGTCTCACCCGCCGCGCGGACATTCCTTGTAGCCGAACTCGTCGATGATCCGCGCGCCGGAGATGGAGCTGAACTCCAGCTTCGCGAGATAGCCGTTCGCGGTCACATACCGCCGCAGCTTGCCGTTGTAGGCGTTCAGCATGCGCTGCGTCGAACCCGCATTGATGACATATCTGTTCGGCCCACGGCCGTGACCGGCGTGAAACAGCAACGTCGCGCTGCGCTCGACACAGACATTGCGCACGCCCAGAAACAGCGTGCAGTTCGACTGGCAATGGCCGCGGATGCGAAATAGCTCGCCGCTGGCGTTGGCTTGATCGATGGCAGGCTGGAATTTCTCGATCCATCCGCCCATGGCAAAGCGGTCCGATGTGTCGGCCCGGGCGGCGGCCGGGAATATGACAGCCGACAACACGACAAGCAGCGCGGCGACAGTTTTCATCGAATGCCTCTCGGCAGGAGTGGTCCTGCGTAAGGTTAACTTCTTGCGGATCGGCGGCAAGGTCATTGCGAACACCGGCCGTCACGCATACGTTTTGAATCAGACATTGAACGCCGCCGTTCGCGTCGGCGCTTAACTGCCCGACAGTCAAGAAGTGGATTATGACAATGTTGGCGGAAATCTTTTTATTGAAGCTTGAAGCCCTGATGCGTGTGGCTGCCATTGATCGGCGGGCCGCGTCGAGCGATCCGCGTTTCGTGCCGATCGTGCTGCCGCACCACTGAATTCCAGCGGGCTTCGTAATGCCAAGGCAACCTGACGGCGCTTTGCCGGGACTGGTCGCCGTGCTCAGCCGAAACGTGCCCTGTTTCGCTCCCGCGCCTTTTCCGCTTCGATCTCGCGGTCGCGTGTGGGCGCATGGGTGTGCAGCGATGTCAGCAACTTTCGCGCGCTGGCTGAAACTTCGGCGACCGCCAGTTCGAACGCTGCTTCGTTGGCCTTCGACGGCGCGTTGAAGCCCGACAGCTTGCGCACGAACTGCAGCGCCGAGGCGTGAATCTCATCCTCGGTCGCAGGCGGCTCGAAGTTGAACAGCGTCTTGATGTTGCGGCACATGGTTCGTCTTCCCTTCACGCCCGGCGCGGGCTTGCATCTCACTTAATTCTCGGCCGGGAGGCGCGCAAATTTTAGGCGTCCGCTCAAAGCTGGTCCAATTTCTCCAGCGATCCCGGGCGGTTCCATCGGGTTCCAATTCGTGAGTTCCATGAACGGGTTATCCCAAAAATTAAGGTCCTGTTAACCATATCGGCCCACCCTTTTTCCGGGGCTGAGATCAGTAACGCAATTGTCTGCACCTCACGGGCAGACGTTGGTCGGGAGGTCTCGATGAGCCAAAATACATCGCCATCCACATTCGAGCCATTGCCGAACGCACCCGCCATGGCCCCGGAGCAGGTGGTTCCGCTGCTGATCGGTGCCACGGTCGGAGAAATCGAACGCGAGCTTGTCCTGCAAACGCTCGCCCGCTGCGACGGCAACCGCACCCGCGCCGCGCGCGTGCTTGGCGTGTCGGTCCGCACACTGCGCAACAAGATCCGGCAATATTCTGCACAGGGCGTCGACGTCCCGGCACATCACTAGGGCATGATCCCGAAAAGTGGGGACCGGTTTTCGGAAAAGATCATGCCCAAACGAAAAGTTAGAAACCGCGCGCTGCGGTTTACCGTTTGATGGGCAATGGCGATCAGGTTACGGTTCCACCATCAAGGACCGGACCATGACCCCACCAATGACCACGGCACGCATCGCCGGCGCAGCGATCGCGCTTCTCGCCGCCGCCCCGTCCACCGCCGACGCTGCCGGAACTCCGGAACAGCGCCGCGCCTGCCGCCAGGACGCGATGAAATTCTGCAGCCAGTTCATCCCCGACGTGAAACGCATCAAGGCCTGCATGGAGAAGAACGTCAGAAAGCTCAGTCCGCCCTGCCGCAGGCAGTTCAGATAGGATCGCAGCAAGGCTCATGCACATTCCCGCAACGCTGGATCAGGCCCGCAGCACACTTGCCGTGATGCTCGGCATCGCAGCAACCGAAGGGCTTCCGGACGCGATCGATCACGAGACCATCGCCGCCGCGACCCGTTACATCTTTCATCTCGAACCGCAGTTCGGCCTCGCGGGGCTGACGCCGCTCAGTCCCTACCGGCAGGCCGAACTGGTTGCCGAATCCACACTCGCCACGCAGGCCGTGAGCTTCGCGGCCGTCATGGCGTTTGTCGGCGGCACGCTGGACCCCGCCAAGCTGAGCGCCGTGGTGAAGCTCGCGGACCAACTCGGCGTTCGCGATGACTTTGTCAACGATCTGGCGCGGCTGGCGCTCGGCGACATGACGGAAGCCAAGGCCCACATGATCCATGCCAATCTTGAGAGCGTGACGGGCCGTGCATGGGCCACCGCGGACATGGGGCCATGGCTGCAGCCTTACGATGCGCAGCCCGATCCTGCGCTGGCGACGCGTTTCCATGCGCTGGCGCGGCTGCCCGAGGACACCTTTGGGCATGCGTTCGCGATGTTCTATCAGGCCAACGGCTACGCCTATCCCGGCGAGCCGACCGCGCTCAATTTCGAGTTCGCGGTGCCGCACGATTCGACCCATGTGCTCGCCGGCTACGATACGTCGCCGCGCGGTGAACTGCTGACATCGACATTGACGGCGACCATGCATCGCAGCCACGCCATGTCCGGCCATGTGCTGCCGGTGATCCTGAGCTGGCATCTCGGCATTCCGCTCAACGATGTCGCAGGTTCCGCGACAGGCGCGTTCGAACCGGAGGAATTCTTCTACGCCTGGGCGCGGGGCGAGGACACTTCGGCTGACTTGTTCAGCCCGGAGTGGAATTTCTGGTCGGCCGCGATCCAGCCGATCGAAGCGGTGCGCGAAGCGGTCGGGTTGACCGACTGACGGCTAACCGAATTTTACTTCGCCGCAAAACGCTCTAGCCTGTGCACCATGAGGCGGGGCGAGACTCATGACCAAAATCAGCAAGGCGAACGTCGTCGCAGCACTGCTGTCGTTCAACGGCGGCTTCGTCGACACCGCGGGTTTCCTCGGCCTCGCCGCCGCTGTGATCCGGATCGAGGAAACGCGCCCCGCATAAGCCGCTTGCACCCTACCCGCTCCGGTTGCAGGATAAGGCCGGGCTGGGGATTGTGCTGTGCGTCGTGTCGCGTTCGCCATGATGGCCGTTGGAGCGTGCGCAAATCTCGGCGCCTGTGCCGCACGCGACCCCTATGTAGCGGCGCCCGCCACGGCCACCTCCGGCAACTGGAAGATCGAGCGTCAGGTCGACCGCATCACCGGCGTGCCGGTGCCGAGCGCGACCAACATCATCAACAACGCCTCGAACACTTTCGCCGAGCGTCCCAGCCTGGCGTCGTTGCAGCTCACCTGTTTCGACGGCAAGCCGATGGTGCGCTTCGCTTTCGAATTCAAGGTCGGCACCGACCCGAACTCAACTCTCGGCTATCGCTTCGACGAAAAGCCGGGCCATGACAATGTCGCTGTGCGCTTCCTTCAGGAACACCGGACCGTTGTGATCGAGGACCGGGCGGCGATCATCACCTTCGTCAACGAACTTGCGACATCCAACGCACTTGTCGTCCGGCTGCGCTCGCTCAATGCAGGACGCACCACCGCAGACTTCAAACTTGATGGTGCAGCCGCAGCCATCGAGGCTGCCTTCGCCGGGTGTCCGCTGACGCCACCACCGCAACAAGAGAAGAAGAAGCGCGGTGCGAAGGCGTAACGCGATGCTGCGATGCATGGTGGCGCAACAATGCGCGGGAGGAACACGGTGACTCGCGCGGGTTTGTCTGGCGCGACCGTCCGAAACTCCTTGGCGATTCCTGCCTGCGGAGGATCGCATGAGGTGGCCTGCTCGCCTTGCCCTGATGTTTCCGCTGATACTGTCCGCTGCGAGTGCGCTCGCGGTCGATCGCGGGCAATTCGGCGATGTCCCCGAGCACATCCGTAAATGGTTCAAGGATGCGCGCAGCCCGGCCGGCGTGCCGTGCTGCGACGTCTCCGACGGACACCGCACCGACTACGACGTGCGTGCGGGAAATTACTGGGTGCCGATCGAAGGCACATGGTGGCTGGTGCCGGAGAAAGCGATCATTCGCACCGGCGGCAATCCGACCGGCGGCGCAGTGGTGTGGTACGTGACGCTTCGCGGCAATATCGAGATCACATGCTTCGTGCCGGCGGACGGGTCGTGAGCCGGTCCTACGCCCGGCCCGGATAACTCACCGCCATGCCGGCGCGCACATCCTGCTGCACGCCGTACTGCGCGAACGGATAACGGAAGCCGTTCTTCGACAATGCCTTCATCCCGGCGATGGCGCTGACGAGATATTCCGGCGGCGTCGCCATCAGCATTTCCTCATCGAGCACGCCGCCGTAACGGCGCTCGGCAAAACACGGAATCGACAGGCTCGGCAACCGTGTCGTCAGCGCCCGGCCCCATGAATCCGCGCAGGCCGATTCGCCGACCACGCTCCAGTCGAACCGCTTGTAGCCGGACCACTGAAGGCCGTTGATGAAATAGATCATCGCGCCGGGCGTCGCGTAGAACAGCGCGATGTCGGGCGGATCGAGCTTGCCGGACGACAACGGCCCGACCGCGAGCGCGTCGTATTGCCCGTCCGGCACGCAGTGCATCGCTTCCTGATGCGCCTGCGCATCCTGCTGCGTCGAGAACCACACACCGGTCATGTGCTGACCGGATTGCCACGCATCGGTCTTGGCGCCGCCGAGACCGACCACCGCGCGGCATTGCGCGCCGACCAGATCGTCGCTGGTGATGCCGACCGTCCAGCCGATCCGCGCCGCCTGCGCCACGATCTGATCCAGCGTGTGAACCGACTGCGGCCGGCGGATTTTCGGGATCGCCTCCATGTCCTCGCGCCGCGTGAACATCTTCATGCCGAACGGAATCGAGCGCAGCTTCAGCAGCGAATCCAGATCGCCAACGATCGCAGGCCAGTCATAGGTCATCGCGTTTCTCCCGGATGTTTCTTGTTGTTGCCGACGCTAGAGCATTTTTCGTGGACGCGCACACAATCGTGCGTCGTCCCGGCGAAGGCCGGGACCCATAACCACAGGCTTCTCGTTTTAGAAAAATGTTGCGGGCATGCCGCCGGTAAAACGGGGACTCAGGGAGTATGGGTCCCGGCCTTCGCCGGGACGACCCGTTTGAAAAATCACGCCTGAATGCAAACGTTCTTACTGAGCGAAAACATCGCGCTCAGTGCCCTTCGTCCAGTCCACCCATGTGCTTCTGCGAGTAAAGCTCGACGCCGATCCTCTTGACGAGGTCGATCTGGGTTTCGAGGAAGTCGATGTGGCCTTCCTCGTCCTTCATCAGGCTCTCGAACAGGTCGCGCGAGACGTAGTCCTTCGCGCTATGGCAGTGGGTCGCGGCTTTCTCGTAAAGTTCGCGCGCCGAATATTCGGCCTTGAGGTCGCAATCCAGAACTTCCTTCACGTTCTGGCCGATATGCAGCGGATCGAGCACCTGCAGGTTCGGGAAGCCGTCAAGGAAGATGATGCGGTCGATCAGCTTGTCGGCGTGCTCCATTTCCTCGATGGATTCCTTGCGCCACTTCTTGGCGAGATCCTTCAGGCCCCAGTTTTCCAGCATCCGGTAATGAAGCCAGAACTGGCTGACGGCGGTCAGTTCGCTGCGCAGCGCCTTGTTCAGGAACTCGATGACCTTCGGATCGCCCTTCATCTTGCACTCCATCGTGGAACCGTCGTTCGACGGGCCAAATTCAATTTAGAAACGTTCTAAATCAGATTTACGGCGAGTACAAGCCCTCGCCGGAGCCGCGTCCACAATCGGGGAAAGGCAAGCCGGTAAAATGGCTTAGGCGGCCGCTTCGGCGGTCAGGATCACCGGATGGTGATGTTCGCCGTCGGTGTGACCGGCGTGCGAGTGATCGGCGTGGGAATGATCAGCATGCTGCTGGCTGTGGGGGCATCCCGCGCAGCAGGCCTTGGCGCAGGCGCCGAGGGCTTCATCCATGATTTTCTTGATGGTTCGCGCGCAGCGGCCGCATTCGGCGCTGCAGCCCAGACAGCCATAGACTTGCCCAGCGGTGCGCGGGAAGTCCTTGGCTTGGGTCACGGCGTTACGCACGTCGTGGTCAGTCAGGACGTTGCAGGAACAAACAATCATGGGATGCTTGGAGAACCTGTATGGACTGTTGACCCAGAGGTATGGGAGCGGAGGCTCTGATGCAAAAGGAAAACAGCCAGTTTTAAGCTATTCCAAACTGGCCAGACTGCTCCACACGCAATCTGGAATCGATCTAAATTGACGCTGCAAACAGGCAAACAGCAATTTCGAACTGACGGCAAAACCCGCAAATGCACGACGCGGCGGATTGGGTTAAACGTCAGCATCGCGGGAAACGGGAGCACGACGTGACGAGCATCGGACTGGACGACCTCGGGACCATCTACGCCGCTCCAACCGACCGCGTAATCGCCAAGCAACTGCCGCGTATCGATCGTCACGCCGCGCACTTCATCAGTATGTCGCCGTTCTGCGTGCTGGCGACGTCAGGTCCGGATGGCACCGTCGATGCCTCGCCGCGCGGCGGCAATCCCGGCTTCGTGCATATCGAAGGCGAGACGCGCCTCTTGATGCCGGACCGTCCCGGCAACAATCGGATCGACAGCTTCCGCAACCTCGTGACCGGCTCGGGCTATGTGCAACTGATCTTCTTCGTGCCGGGTCTCGACGAAACATTGCGCGTCGGCGGCGAAGCAAAACTCTCGGCGGATACGGACCTGCTGGCCACTATGATCGAGTTCGGCAAGCCGCCCCGCGCCGTACTCGATATCACCGTGCGCGAGGCTTATTTCCACTGCGGCAAGGCGCTGATGCGCTCGAAGCTGTGGTCGCCCGACTCCCGCGTCGCGCGCTCGGCGCAGCCGAGCATCAGCGAAGTCATTCACGAACAGACCGGCCAGGGCACGCCGGAATCCCAGGAAGCCGTCGAGGCGCGTTACAAGACGCAGCTTTAGAACCTCCGGAACACTCTCCACGTCATTGCGAGCGAAGCGAAGCAATCCAGAACAACGAAAAGAACTGGATTGCTTCATCGCAAGGGCTTCTCGCAATGACGGTGTAGAAACAAACATTCACCGCAACACTCGTCAAATCAGGACACCCTCATGGAAAAGCTGCTGCCGCTCGCGGAAAAAATCGCCGCGACCCTGATCGCACGAAAAGAAACCATCGCAGTTGCGGAGTCGTCCACCGGCGGACTGATTTCGGCGGCGCTGCTCGCAGTGCCCGGCGCATCGGCCTACTATCGCGGCGGCGGCGTGATCTACACGCCGCGTGCACGCGCCGCACTGGTGAACATTACCAAAGAAGAGATGGAGGCGATCGGCATGCGCGGCGCGACCGAGCCTTACGCGACGCTGCTCGCAAACCGCGCGCGCGAACTTCTCAACACCACGTGGGGCCTGAGCGAAACCGGCGCGACCGGTCCGTCCGGCAACCGCTACGGCGACGCAGCAGGACATTCATGCATGGCGGTTGCGGGACCGCGCATGCGCGTAATCACGCTCGAGACCGGCGACAGCGATCGCGTCGCCAATATGCGCGCGTTCTCGCTTCGCGCACTCGAATTGCTCGCTGAGACGATTGGCTAGCCTCGCACCGAACTCCTGAAGGCCGCCGAAAGCGCGGCAAGCGCATCGCGCGGCCGGCCATCCTTGACCCTGGTGTGAAGCAGAACCGGCAAGCGCGGTAAATCGGGAAGCTTGAGCCGGGAGCCAACATCGACGGCGCCAAATGGCAGCATACGCGGAGCCAGTGCAGCCACACCAAGCCCGGCCATGACGGCCGCAGCGACTGCCGCAACGCCGCCGCCGACAAAAACTTCCGTCCAGGGCACACCGGCTGCATCGAGAAACTGCCCGGCCATCGCACGCACGCCGCAGGGCTCCGCCATTGTGGCAAGCGGCAGGGGCTCGCCCGCGCGATGCTGCCAGCCTGGTGCTGCAAACCAGCCGAATTTTTCTTCGGTCAGAACCTCCCCGTCGTTGCGCCCTGCATGCAGGCGGACGATCACCGTGTCGAGCTCGCGTCGATCGAAGCTTTGAAGCAGGTCGCCGGATGTTCCGATCCGGATTTCGATCAGCTGCTGCGGATCTTGGGCATTCATGCGCGCGATCAGCGCGGGGAGCTCCGGCCCTGCAACATGGTCGCTGATGCCGATGGTCAGGCGCTGCCGGGCTTCGGCAAATACGGCGAGCGCGCGATCCTGAACCGCCAGGAGTTCGCGGGCGTGTTCGAGGAAGGCTGCGCCCCGCGCCGAAAGCTCCACATACCGGGGGGTCCGCTCGATAAGCCGGCAGCCGAGCCTTTCCTCAAGCCGCTTCAGCTTCAGGCTGACGGCGCCCTGCGTCGTCCGCATGGCCTCAGCGGCGCGCGTGAAACTGCCCAGCTCGGCGATGCGGACAAAGGCCTGAACGGCATCCAGGTCGAGGGGAGGCTCTATCATTTCCAAAAATCATAGCTGATATCCATATCCATAGCATATCAAAATAATCACGCGGCATCTATCAAACCATGACAATGGAAGGACCCGCGATGCCGCTCGCTCATATTTCGCTGCGCGCCGGAAAATCTGAAGCCTACCGGCAGGCGATCTTCGACAGCCTCTATCGCGCGATGCGCGAAGGGCTCAACGTGCCCGAAGACGACCAGTTCATGACCATCACGGAGCATGACGCTGCGAACTTCCGCTACGGCTCGTCCTATCTCGGCATCTCCCGAAGCGACGATCTCGTTTACATCCAGATCACCGTGTTCGACACCCGCACGGCGGAACAGAAGAAAGCGCTGTTCCGGCGGCTTGTTGAACTGCTCGGCAAAAATCCCGGCATCCGCCCGGACGACGTATTCGTGAGCGTTCTCGAGGCCGCGAAAGAGAACTGGTCGCTCGGCCACGGCGTCGCGCAATTCGCTTGAGGCGATGCGAAGTTCATCACGCAACCACCCCCGGGTGGCCTTGGCCGAATTGTTGGCTAACCAGAAAGGATCTTCCGATGACGACAATGACTAAGGAGCCCGCGATGCTCGACCGCAACCAGAAAGCGCCAATGGCCGACGCAGCGATCGGCCATTCATCCGTTACGGAGTTAACCGAAGCGATACAGAAGTATTTCGACCTGATGTACGACTGCGATACATCGCGCTTCGAGCAGACGTTTCGCTCGACCGTCCAGCTGCACGGATTTCGCGACGGCCAGATGATGGCGTGGCCCGCTCAGACGTACCGGGATATTCTTGACAAGCGCCAATCGCCGAAGTCGCTGAATGCCGCGCGCAAGGATGAGATCCTGTTCATCGACTTTGCATCCACGACCCAGGCGATGACAAAAGTGCGGCTGAGAGTAAACACGATGGTGTTCGTAGATTATCTGACCTGGCATCGCATCGATGGCCGCTGGCTGATCACGTCGAAGGGATTTCACGTCGAATCCCAGGACGGTGCCCCGATCTAGCTGCGCGTCGGTCGCGAGGAAGTAAAATCGCAAAGACCGGATCTGCTTTTAAACGCACATCGATCTGCGTCGGGCTGCGTGCCCATGAACTCACGCACTAAACTGCATTGGGTCGCGCCGATGTGAATTATTCAGCATTTACCGGCAGATTCGGCGACTCGGGTTCCGTACATTAACCACGGAACCCGCTTCACCTTTGGTGAGCGAATGTTACGGCTGCAAAAAAGGCACTGATTTCGCGGAACAAATTCGGCCCCTAAACCTTAACAAGGCGTCACCCCGCAATTTCTGGGATTGTTAACCCAATGGATCGCATTTTGGTCACATATGGCACGTACCCCGCGTTCAACATTCCCAGCACAGAAGTGAGAAAAATGCGAAAATTGCCAATCGCGATTGCGTCTGTTGTTGCCACGTTGGCAATTGCCGTGAGCGCACCGGTTTCCGCCCAGGACTTTACTGCGTCCGTGGGCACCGAAGTCGCCGCTCCGCAGAAGAAGGTTTCGATGTACCAGGCGGCGATGAGCGAAGTCGCCATCATGCGCTATCGCGCAGCGCTGAAGCTGAAGGCCGAACAGGCGAAATACTGGCCCGCCGTTGCCAGCGCGTTGCGCGCGCTCGCGCGCGAGCCGCAGGTCAACGAAGCTGCCGTGCGCCGCTTCGCGCCGGCTGCATCCGCCCTGTTCTCCCGCCTCGACGAAGACCAGAAGCGCACCGCTATGGGCCTCGTGCAGCAGGCCGGTTTGCAGCAGTACGCCTCACTGTTCTGATCATCGGCCCGCGGATTTCCGCGCGGCTCTCGAAAATTCCAACGGCGCTTCGCACTTCGCGGGCGCCGTTTTTCGTTGCGCTACACCGCTGGAATTAAGCCCAATCATGGCGGGAATCCGGCTGCTCCATTCAGCTCCAGTTCAATGCAGGCGTGCAACTTTCATCTTCGGGACCCGTTATCTCCCAGGTCACAACGACGAAAGGTGAAGCCATGAAGAAGATCGGCGTTAGGAAGATCGTCTTGGCGGTTGCCGCTGCCGCCACTGTTGCAGTTACCGCCCTCGCAGCCCCGGCACCGGCCGAAGCGCGCGGCGGACGTGTCGCGGCGGGCGTCGGCCTCGGCCTTCTCGGCGGCGCCATTATCGGCGGCGCGATCGCCAACAGCGGCGGCTACTACGGTCCGGGCTACGGCTATTACGGCGGCCCAGGCTATGGCTACGCTCCGGCCTACTACGGTGGTGCGCCCTGTTACTGGCAGCGCGATCGCTTCTGGGACGGTTACGGCTGGCGCGTCCGCCGCGTTCAGGTCTGCAACTGACACAACTCATCGCGGGGCGGCCATTTTTTAGCCGCCCCGGCTTGAAAGAAAGAAGCGCTCCGGAAGGCAAAAACGCTCTTCCGGGGCGTTTTTTGTGAAGGCCGCGCGCCAGAATCCGCTATATTGGTGCCGGGACATCCGCTGAATCGCCGGTGCGGGATGGCGCCGGACCTTTCAAACAGGGGCCAAATCGGGGTATCTTGAGTTCCGTCATTGGACCCTTGCAGACCAATCGCCTTGCGCCAGGCTCTGGCGTGATCTGAGGAGAGATAAACATGAAGAAGGTTCTTTCGGCGTTCCTCGCGGTCGCAACGATCGCTGGCTCGCTTGCTACCGCGATGCCTGCCGCCAAGGCAGACGGCGGCCGTGTGGCTGCCGGCGTGGGCCTTGGCCTTCTGGGCGGCGCCATTATCGGCGGCGCGATCGCCAACAGCCGTCCGGCATATGGCTACGGCTACGCGCCCGGCCCGGTGTACGTTGAAGAGCCCGCCTGCCGCCTCGTGCGCGAGCGCTTCTGGGACGGCTACGGCTGGCGCGTTCGCCGCGTTCAGGTTTGCGATTGATCTGAACATCGCTCGCGATTGTCGCGAGACAGGAGTTTCAAAACCCGGCCCTCGCGGCCGGGTTTTTGTTTTGGAGACCACACAAACTTTCGTCGTCCCAGCCTACCGCCCCGCACTCATCGCGCGCAGGACGTCGGCGCTGGGCCAGCAATCGACCTTCAGCCCCGCCTTCTTCTGATACGCGCCGAGCGCCGCGCGGGTCTGCATCCCCGCCTTGCCGTCGAGCTTCGACGTGTAGAGCCCGAGGCGCGTGAGGTGCTCCTGCATCGCTTCCACATCCGCGCTGCGCAGTTGCGTTGATGCCGACCACGGCGTCGCGAACGGCTGGCCGTTCATCATGCGGTCGGCGAGATGGCCGACGAACAGCACATAGAGATCGGAGAAATTGTATTCCTTGATGACGAAGTAATTCTTCGTGGTCAGGAACGACGGGCCGTAGGTGCCTTCCGGCTGCAACAGCGACGCGCTCTGCGCCTGCTCGGCGGCGCTGAGTTGCTCGCCGCGCACCGGCACGTAGCCTTCGCGCAGCCATTGCGAGATCGGCTTGGTCACTTCCGGCACGCCTTGCGTACAATCGGCGATGCGCGGCGCGCGCACCTCATAGGCCCAGCGCACGCCCGGCTGCCAGCCTTTGTTCTTCAACTGCTGGGCAGCCGACGCCAGCGCATCCGGCACCGAGGTCCAGATATTGATGTGGCCGTCGCCGTCGAAATCCACGCCATGCTTGTGAAGCTCCGAGGGAAGAAACTGCGTCAGCCCCGTCGCGCCGCCCCACGACGTGCGCAGGTTCTTGCGCGTGACGTCGCCGTTCTGGATCAGCTTCAGCGCCTCGATGAATTCGCCGCGATACTGATCCTTGCGCCGCCCGACATAGGCCTGCGTCGCCAGCACGCGCATCCCGTCATAGGGCAGCGCGTGGCGGCCGTAGTCGGTCTCGCGGCCCCAGATCGCCAGGATGATGTTGCCCGGCACGCCGAAGCGCTGCTCGATGGCGCGCAGCGTATCGCGATGCTGGATCGACAACCGCTGCCCGTGCGATGCGAGCCGCGCGATGCTCGCCTCCTTCACATAGTCGGCAGGCACTTGCACGAATTCGGCCTGCGACGGCGCGCCGGTCGAGGGACGCCCGGGCAACAGCAGATCCGGCAACTTGTAGTCCGGCTCAAGCTCGCGCGTGGCGTCGTCAAACGTCGCGCGCGTGATCCCTGCCTGCTGCGCTTCTGGCCACAGCGAGGCAATGAACTGCGTGAATGCAGCGTCGGCGGCGGCAGCCGGAACCGCGCAGATCATCGATCCTGCGATCAAAAAAACTCGCAGAAACAATTTCAAAGATGTTTCGTATCTGATCTGGGTTGTCCGCATTTTCAGAGCTGAAGGCCGGTTCTCAGACAAGGAGCGTCTCGATGCGCAGAATGATCTTCATGGTCGCCTTTATCATCATGCTGCCTTTCACATCCGTTGCCGACGACGAGATCGCTGCCGCGCAGTCCGCCATTCGCTTGCAGACGGACGCGATCGTCCGCGACGACGGTGCGACAGCCTACACCTTCGCATCGCCTGCCCTGCAACAGATATTCCAGCAGCCTGACATCTTCATGGCCATGGTGCAGAAGAACTATGCACCGATCTATCGTCATAAGCGCTTCGAATTCGGGGAATCGAAAATCTCTGACGGAAAGATCGCCCAGAAGGTTGAAATCATCGACGCCGAAGGCGAGCCATGGACCGCTCTTTACACACTGGAGCGGCAGGACGGCGCCATGAAAATAACCGGCTGCACGCTGGTGAAGGAAACCGGCGCCTGACGCGCCGGCCTCCCGTCTGCGTCAATGCCCGACCTTGACGCCGTGCCCGTTTTTGACGGCATTGCCGCGAGCAACGTCGGCATCGCTCGACAGCTTGTCGACATAGGCGATGCCGATCGCCGACACGATAAACATGCCGTGGATGATGGTCTGCCACATCACGCCGGCCTCGGTGTAGTTCGTGGTGCGGCCCGCGACGCCGAGGTTGCCGGCCTCGATGAAGGTGCGCAGCAGGTGGATCGACGAGATGCCGATGATCGCCATCGCGAGCTTGATCTTCAGCACGCTGGCATTGACGTGGCTGAGCCATTCCGGCTCGTCGGGATGACCCTGCAAATTGAGGCGCGACACGAAGGTTTCGTAGCCGCCGACGATGACCATCACCAGCAGGTTCGAGATCATCACCACGTCGATCAGCCCAAGCACCACGAGCATGATCTGCTGCTCGGTGAAGGAGAACGAATGTGTGATGAGATGCCAGAGCTCTTTCAGAAACAGGATGACATACACACCCTGCGCGACGATCAGGCCGACATAGAGCGGCACCTGCAGCCAGCGCGATCCGAAGATCAGCATCGGGATCGGACGCAGCGCCAAGTCGGCGCGCGTCGGCAGGGGCGGTTCGGGGGGCATACTCATGTCGAATGGCTCCGGTGGAACAGTAACTGATGGCTGACCATGGCAGATTCGGCGCGGGCGCGCGCGGCATCCATCGGTCGCAGCACCAGCCCTTGTCCCGTCACAATGGCGACATTTTGCCCGGCAAGGCCGGAACGCCGGGTTATTTCACCGCGACGATGAATATCCGCGGGAAGCGCAGCAGCACCTTGCCATCGGCCTGCGGCAGGTAACTCGCGGCGATGCGCGCCCTGTAGGCCTCGAGGAATTCCTTGCGTTCGGGAATTTCGAGCGGATCGAGGAACGGGCGCAGCCCCGTGCCCTTCACCCATTCGACGATGGCGGATGCATCGTCCAGCACATGATTGTAGACCGTATGCCAGATGTCGATGCGGCTGCACAGCGGCTGCAGCGCGTCGTAATAAACGCCCGGCTTCGGCAGACTGTCTCTCGCTTCCAGTGCGTGCGAGAGCTGGGTGTGAAACTGCGGCAGGCGCGCGACCTCGCGCATCAGGACATGCGACGGCTCGTCCATGTTGTCGGGCATCTGCACCGCCAGCGCACCACCCTGCGGCAGCGCCATGGTCAGCCGCATCAGCTGCTTGAGGTGGTTTGGAACCCACTGAAAGATCGCATTCGCGAACAGCACGTCGGTTCCTTCCGGCGGTGCCCAGTGCGAGATGTTCGCCTCGATAAAGGTGTGCTGCGGCAACCGCTCGCGCGCCTGACGCAGCATATCCGCTGATGTGTCGATGCCGGTGATGCGGGCCTGCGGCCAGCGTCTGGCCAGCAGTTCGGTGGAATTGCCCGGGCCGCAGCCGATGTCCACCACGCCCCGCGCGTCCTGGATGGGAATTTGCGCCAGCAGATCGCGCGCCCCGCGTGTCCGTTCGTCCTCGAATTTCAGGTATTGCTGGGCATCCCAGTCGGACATCGTGAAACTCCAACGCTTTCGGATGACCCTTCTACGTCACCCGATCAGCGATGGCCAGATTTCACGAGCCGTATCAGTGATGTCTCAGCAATTTCCCTGAACCGCTGCCGCAGCCTTCTGGCGCGCGATTTCGCCGCCGACCGTCGCGCCCATCCCTGCCGCGGCACTTGCCACGCCGGACGCGGTGCCGCCGAACGGCAGGAACCCGACGGCACTCGACAGCACCGACGTTCCGACCGCCGTGTTCTGCGCGTCGTTGATCGCATCCTGGCAGCGCTTGGCACGCTGCATCGCCTGCTGCTCTTGCTGTTGCTGTTGCTGTTGCTGTTGCTGTTGCTGTTGCTGCGCCCGCGGCGGTTGCTGTCCCATGCTGTGCTGTTTCATGCCGCGCCCGCCCCGGGATGTATCCGTCGTCTGTCCCTGCGCCTTGCGTGCCTCATGGGCCTTGATGTTCTTCGCCCGCTCCGCCGCCGACAGGCCGACATCGTCGGCCATCACTGAAAGCACCGAACCTGGCGTCAGCAACAGAAGCGTGAGTGCAAACGCGATGAAACGTAAAATCATGATCGTCTCCGGTGGCTGAAAAGCCACCGGGATCACGCACCAAAAAGGTGCGCTTGCGCGCTATGTGTTCGACAGATAGGCGCTTCAATCCCGATGGCGGAGAATGGTGATCCATTCTCTCGGCCGATGCCTATAGCGGCACCGCACACAGGGATCACGCAGGATCGATTGCAGTTTTTTGGTCGATCGCGTCGCCGCCGACCCACACAAAGCCGTGATCCTGCATCGTGCGAACCCGTGCTTGCAGGAATGCGCGGCCGATAACCTCAAGCCGCTCTGTCGGCATCAGGAAGAAACGGCGGCGGTCATTTGCATCCACAGCCCGCACCATCATGCCGGCCTCCTCCATGTCGTCGATATGACGGGAGACCGTTGCCTCGGTAGCAAACTGCTCGAAGTAGCTCGCAAGCTCCTTGAGCGTGATCGGCCGTCCCGTCAGCCACCGGTGCGCAACCATGCTGAAGATCAAGTCCGCCTCGAACGCACTCCGCCACGGACGGCGCAGGATGCCGGAGGCGATGATGGTGCGCCGAAATTCCGACCGCCACTGCACCCATGCGACGTCGATAGCCAGGACTGCCCGCTCCGATGCATTGAGGATGCTGTCGGGACATTCGATCAACGACGCCGGCGATGCCGCCCCGATTGTCTCGGGTGATAGTTTCTCGTTGCCGTCTGCCATTTGCCCCCGTTAGGTGTCCTGCCCGATCCGAACGTACCGAGGGCACGCTGTTTCGCACGTCGAGCGCTGGCCGACCTGCGAGTCGGATTAGTCAGACCATAACGGTTTCTGGGAACTCTCGACGGTGGGAATTTACCGCCCTCTGTAAGCGAGCATTATTCCGTGCGCGCGCCGCCAACCCAGACAAAGCCGTGCTCGCGCATGATGCGCAGCCGCGCCTGCTCGAACTGATGACCGATGCCTTCGAGCCGCCGCGTCGGAATCAGGAACATACGGCGGCGGTCGTTCGTGTCGAGGCGGCGCTCGACCAGACCGTTCGTCACCATGTCGTCGATATGGCGGGAGATCGTCGCCTCGGTGGCGATCGATCCGAAGTAGGTCGCAAGCTCCTTGAGCGTGACCGGCCGCCCCTTCAGCGCGTGGTGCGCGACGATGGCGAAGATCATGTCCGCTTCGAAAATGCTTCGCACCGGCCGGTCGCCGCCGGCGACAATCTTCTGCCGGAACGCCGAGCGCCACTGGACCCAGGCGACGTCCATGGCCAGGAGCGCCCGCTCCTGCTCATCGAGATCGCTGTCCAGTGGAGCGTTCACCGCGTCAGCTTCTTGTACTTCACGCGATGCGGGATCACCGAATCCTGGCCGAGACGGCGCATCTTGTCCTTCTCGTAGTCCTGGAAGTTACCCTCGAACCATTCGACATGGCTGTCGCCTTCGAACGCGAGCATGTGGGTCGCGATGCGGTCGAGGAACCAGCGGTCATGGCTGATGATGACGGCGCAGCCCGCGAAATCCTCCAGCGCTTCTTCCAGCGCGCGCAGCGTATCGACGTCGAGATCGTTGGTGGGCTCATCCAGCAGCAGGACGTTGGCGCCGGATTTCAGCATCTTGGCGAGATGAACACGGTTACGTTCACCGCCCGACAGCGCGCCGACCTTCTTCTGCTGGTCCGCGCCCTTGAAGTTGAACGACGAACAATAGCCGCGCGAATTCACTTCGCGCTTGCCGAGAAGAATCTGGTCGTTGCCGCCGGAGATTTCCTCCCACACGGTCTTCTTGCCGTCGAGCGCGTCGCGCGACTGATCGACGTAGCCGAGATGCACGGACTCGCCCACCGTGATGGTGCCGGCGTCCGGCGTCTCCTGCTTGGTGATCATCTTGAACAGCGTGGTCTTGCCCGCGCCGTTGGCGCCGATGACGCCGACGATGCCGCCCGGCGGCAGCTTGAAGGTCAGGTCGTCGATCAGCAGGCGATCGGCGAACCCTTTGCTCAGGCCCTCGAAGTCCACCACGTTCTGGCCGAGGCGCTCGGCGACAGGAATGGTGATCTGCGCGGTCTGGGTCTGCTTCTCGCTGGCCTGCTTGAGCAGGTCCTCGTAGCGCTGGTAACGCGCCTTGGATTTGGCCTGACGCGCTTTCGGAGAGGACGCGATCCATTCCTGCTCGCGTTCCAGCGTCTTCTGGTGCGCGACGTCTTCGCGGCCTTCCTGTGCAAGACGCTTCTGTTTTTGAACAAGCCACGCCGAGTAGTTGCCCTCGTAGGGAATGCCCTTGCCGCGGTCGAGTTCGAGAATCCAGCTCGTCACGTTGTCGAGGAAGTAGCGGTCATGGGTCACGATCAGGATCGCGCCGGGATAATTGCGCAGATGGCCTTCGAGCCATGACACGGATTCCGCGTCGAGATGGTTGGTCGGTTCGTCCAGCAGCAGCAGGTCCGGCTGATCGAGCAGCAGCTTGCACAGCGCGACGCGGCGCTTTTCGCCGCCTGACAGTTTGGAGATGTCGGCATCGTCCGGCGGACAGCGCAGCGCGTCCATCGCCTGATCGACCTTGCTGTCGAGATCCCACAGGCCTGCGGCCTCGATCTCGTCCTGCAGCTTGGTCATCTCGTCGGCGGTCTCCTCGGAGTAGTTCATCGCCAGTTCGTTGTAGCGATCGAGGATCGCCTTCTGCTTGGCGACGCCAAGCATCACATTCTCGCGCACCGTCAAGGTGGCGTCGAGCTGCGGCTCCTGCTCGAGGTAGCCGACGCGCGCGCCCTCGGCGACCCAAGCCTCGCCGTTATAGTCCTTGTCGAGGCCGGCCATGATCTTGAGCAGCGTCGACTTGCCCGAGCCGTTGACGCCGAGCACGCCGATCTTGGCGTCCGGATAGAACGAGAGATGGACGTTATCGAGCACCTTGCGGGTCGGATAGGCCTTGGTCAGACCCTGCATGAAGTAGACGAACTGGCGAGCCATCGTGATCCTTGGAACCGTCAGATTTGAGCGGGAATACGCGGGAAATTTGCTGCTGCTGATGTAGCGGCGGGAACCGCAAAGGGCAACCGCCGGACAGTCCCAAAGGTAGGATTCTGGAAAGCCTAACGGCAGGAATTTCCCGCGCCGTCAGGCCGTTGGCGAGACAAAAACGGCTTTTTAATCGAATCCCCCCAAGCTGCGGTTTCGAACTGCGGACCGACGCGCCGCGACCGATATTCAGGCGTCAAGAATCGAGACTACAGATCGTCGAGCAGAAGCCATGACGACGCAAAGCACACCGATCCCAACCCGCCTCGCGAATATGGCCGCGCCGCTCCCGGCCCATTCCCCCAAGCGTATGCTCGCCGAGATCGGCGATTTCTGGCGTGCCTTCATCAAGGCCGCCTTCGACCCCTACCACCCGGAACAGCATTACATGCGCGGCCCGGGTCCGGCGTGCGCCAGCAAGCAGAAACAGCAACGCGTCTGACGGACGCCGTCGCAAAACTGCGACAATTTGCTCACTTTGATCACCGCGAGCGAAGTTCCGCGCATCGCGAGCTATGCCGCGAGAGGGACGAAATCCTTGCGCAGCGCATAGATTGACGCTGCCCTGCATGGTTCGTAGGACATCCGCGCGCGCCGGGCGCAAACGACTGCTTTTCAACCGCAGGCGAAGAGGAACCCTCTTCGCCTGCGGTTGCGCGTTGTCGAACCTAAAAACCATAGGTGTAAGATTAAATGCTCGATGAAAAACTTCAGCCGATTTTCGCTGATGTACTACGCCGCAATCCAGGCGAAGAAGAATTCCACCAAGCCGTGCGTGAAGTGCTCGACAGCCTCGGAGCCGTCGTCGCCAAGCATCCGCACTACGCAGAGGACGCGCTGATCGAGCGCATCTGCGAACCCGAGCGGCAGATCATTTTCCGCGTGCCGTGGGTCGACGACAAGGGCCAGGTCCAGATCAACCGCGGCTTCCGCGTCCAGTTCAATTCGGCGCTCGGCCCGTTCAAGGGCGGCATCCGTTTTCATCCGACCGTCTATCTCGGCACCATCAAGTTTCTGGGCTTCGAGCAGACGTTCAAGAATGCACTAACCGGCATGCCGATCGGCGGCGGCAAGGGCGGTTCGGACTTCGATCCGAAGGGCCGCTCCGTCGGCGAGATCATGCGCTTCTGCCAGTCGTTCGTGACCGAGCTCTATCGCCATCTCGGTGAATACACCGACGTGCCGGCCGGCGACATCGGCGTCGGTCAGCGCGAAATCGGCTATATGTTCGGCCAGTACAAGCGCATCACCAACCGCTACGAATCCGGCGTGCTCACCGGCAAGGGCCTCACATGGGGCGGCTCGCAGGTCCGCACCGAGGCCACCGGCTACGGCGCGGTCTATTTCGTCGAGCGCATGCTGCGCACGCGCGGCCAGAGCTTCGACGGCAAGAAGGTGATCGCGTCGGGTGCGGGCAACGTCTCCATCTATACGATGGAAAAGGTGTCCGAACTCGGCGGCCGTGTCATCGCGTGCTCGGATTCCGACGGCTACGTCGTCGATCAGGCCGGCATCGATCTCGATCTTCTCAAGGAGATCAAGGAAATCAAGCGCGGCCGCGTGGCCGATTACGCGAAGGCGCGCGGCAACGGCGCGATGTTCGTTCCGGCGGGACGGATCTGGGATGTGCCCGCGGACGTCGCGATGCCGTCGGCGACCCAGAACGAGCTCAACGGCCAGGACGCGCGCACGCTGGTGAAGAACGGCGTGATCGCGGTCGGCGAAGGCGCCAACATGCCCTCGACGCCGGAGGCGGTGCGGACGTTCCTCGACGCAGGCATTCTGTTTGCGCCGGGCAAGGCCGCCAACGCCGGCGGCGTCGCCACCAGCGCGCTGGAGATGCAGCAGAACGCGTCGCGGGATTCCTGGACGTTCGAGGCGACCGAAGCGCGGCTGGCCACCATCATGCACGGCATCCACGACCGCTGCGCCGAAATGGCCGACACCTACGGCTCACCGGGCAACTACGTGCTGGGCGCCAACGTGGCGGGCTTCATCCGCGTTGCCGAATCCATGCGCGCGCTGGGCATCGTCTGACACCGGCACGCTTGCACGATACTCACCTCTCCCCGCTTGCGGGGAGAGGTCGGTTTTTGCCGGGACGACGCAGCATTGTGCAGTCGTCGCTTGCACCAGGTTCGTTTGCGCGCGACCATATCCGCCTCGCGGATGATCGGTCCCGATCGCCACCCAACAAAAACAGAACACGAGGGCAGAATGCATCGTTGCGCGATACTCGACGACTATCAGAACGTCGCACTGACATTCGCAGACTGGTCGCCGCTCAAGGACCAGATCGACATCACCGTATTCGACAAGCCGTTCGCCTCGTCAGACCAAGCCGTCCGCGCCTTGCAGGATTTCGAGATCGTCTGCGCCATGCGCGAGCGCACGGCTTTCAATCGCGAGGTGCTGACCGCGCTGCCGAACCTGAAACTGCTTCTGACATCCGGCATGCGCAATGCCGCGTTCGATCTGGAAACCGCGAAAGAGCGCGGCATCGTGGTGTGCGGCACCGGCGGCGTCGGCAACGCCACCGCGGGACTGACCATCGGCCTCATGCTCGAACTGACCCACAAGATCGGTTTCGAGAACGCACGCATGCATGCGGGCGAGCCGTGGCAGACCACCATGGGACAGGATGTCGAAGGCATGACGCTCGGCGTCGTCGGTCTCGGCAAGCTCGGCACGAAAGTCGCGACCATCGCCAAGGCGCTCGGCATGAAGGTGATCGCCTGGAGCCAGAACCTGACACAGGAAGCCTGCGCCGCCGCCGGCGTGAGCTACTCCAGCAAGGACGAACTGTTCGCGACCGCCGACATCATTTCCATCCACCTGATCCTGAGCAAGCGCACGCGCGGGCTCATCACCGCTGAGGATCTCGCGCGCATGAAGCCAACGGGCTATCTCATCAACGCCGCGCGCGGGCCGATCGTGGATGAAGCCGCGCTGCTGGAAGTTCTGCAAAAGAAGAAGATCGCAGGCGCAGGTCTCGATACGTTCTCGCAGGAGCCGCTGCCGGTCGATCATCCACTGCGCAAGCTCGACAACGTCGTGCTGACACCGCATCTCGGCTACGTCACCGAAGACAATTACCGCCGCTACTATGGCGACATGGTCGAGGACATTGCCGCGTGGCTCAAGGGCGCGCCGATAAGGGTGATGACATAGACGGCGTGCGCCCCATTTGTCGTCGTCTCAGCAAAGGCCGGGACCTGAAACAAAAACCCGGCGCGATGGCCGGGCTTTCATCTCAAAGCCGGAATCACGAAGATCAGTACTTCGCGACCACCGGGCCACCCCAGTTGAACTTGTAGTTCACACCGACAAGAGCAGTCTGCAGCGTCAGTCGTGTCGCGTTCAGTGTTGGCACGCCGATATTGCCGGGCGGGTTCACGAACGCAATGTCCGTTCGGCCGAAGTCCATATAGTTGTATTCAACGAACACCGACCAGTTCGGAGCGAACATCCATTCCAGGCCGCCGCCAACAGTCCACCCGGCACGATTGCTATGCGCGGTCTCCGACAGGAAGAGAGATGGGATCGTGCCGAAAACCTCGGTGCCGACGCGCGTCCATGCGCCACCGCCTTTTACGTAACCGAGAACCTGCGGGGTGAGCAGGTAGCCCAGGCGCGCGGTGCCGGTATAGACATCTCTCGTATACGTCTGCTGAAACACTCCAAATGGAGTCAACCGCGTATCAGAGGATATATTTCTGCTGTTGATGTCACCGAAGCTGAACATGCCTTGCGCGCCAATGACCCAGTTTCCAGCGAACTGATAATCGCAGCCAACCTGGACACCGCCTATGACAGCGTTTCCATCTGAACTGCCAAACGCGAGCGGCGGTACGAACGGAACGCCCGCGACGTTGCTATTGGCGTTTTGTTCAATCCGGTGCCAGCCGCCGCCAACGTTGCCGCCGACGTAGCAGCCGGTCCAGTTGTAGCTCACGATCGGAGCGACAGGTGCTTTCGTATAGGACCGGGCGGGGATATCGGCAGCCTGCGCGCCGGTCGCGGTGAGACCTGCAACTGCGACAGCGATCAAAAGCCTCTTCATGAAATCCTCCAAAGAAAAACCGTCGCTAAATATGGCGGGATTTTAGGAAGAGTCGAAAGTCAATGATGTAGCGCGCGAGCAACATCAGGAGTCTTTGGCGGATCGCGACCGGCGCGGGCAGCGGCGACACAGCCTTCGGTCCCCGACCGCCTATCGCTGCGGGGCGGCGCGCCGATAAAGGTGATGACGTACACCGTACAAACAAAAAGCCCGGCGCGAGGTCGGGCTTGAGTTAACCGGGAGGAGAAACGAATTTCAGTACTGACGTTCGAATAAATTCGGTTCTTAAACGAGAAGGGCAAAATTTCCCTCCCCTGCTCCGGATATCATCACATCGGCTGCGGTATGGCTGTACCCCGATTACAACACCGGACAAGTTACGGTATTCACGTAGCAAAAATGCGAGCGCCTAAGGAGTTCAGGCCAGCAAAAAGCTCGGCGGCGCAGACAAGTTTACGCAGTCTGCACAAGGCAGACTGCTATGGCCGGAAGAATGGGGAGATAAAAAAAATGAAGAGATAAAGCGATCAATACTTGGCGACGACCGGGCCGCCAAATCTGTAGTTGATCCGGCCTGTGATGGTCGAGATGCGCAGATTGTCGCTGAAGTTCTCATTCCCGAACGTCGCGCCAGTGCTCGTCCGATTGACCCCGGTGAACGACGTGCTGCCGAAGTCCAGGTAGTTGTATTCGACACCGACGCTCCAGTTGCCGGCGAAGCCGTATTCGAGGCCCGCACCCACCACGTAACCGCTGCGCCAAGCGCTGTTGTCCAGGTGGCTGCCGAAAATGTCGAAGTTCGTGGTCTTCAGGTTGGCGCCGGCATAACCGCCCTTGATGTACGGCAGCCAGTTGTTGAAGGCATAGCCGACGCGGCCGGTGACAGTCGCGAACGAGTCGATCTTTGCGCTCAGCCGGTCGGTGACCGGGAAAAAGATGCTGGTGTCGGTGCGCTTGAGGTCGGCCCCGTTGAACTGGCCTTCGAGACCGAACACCCAGTTCGCGCTCTGCCAGTTATAGCCGATCTGGCCGCCATACACGGCGCCCTCGGGCTTGATGGTCTGGGTCGGACCGAGAGGACTCACCGTACCGGAGGTCCAGAAGCCGCCGAAGCCCGGCACCAGGTCCTCATGCTTTACCTGGCTCCAGCCGTAACCGGCGTTGCCGCCGATATAGAAGCCAGTCCAGTTGTAGACCTGCTCCGTCGGAGGGGCCTTGGTGTAAGGCCGAGCTGCGATGTCAGCGGCTGAGGCCGAACCTGCGACCAGAATAGACGCCGCAATTGTCAGCAAAACCTTTCGCATAATGCCCCAAGAAAAATATCAGTTCGCTCAGGAGAGTAATTGCTCTCCGCTGCCCGATATCAGCACAGCAGGTGAAATATGGCTGTAGCCCGAATACAACATTTGACAGCTTTCCCGTGTCAGGAGTCAATTTACCCGCACTGGTAGCGAAAAGGACAAGTCCCTGTTTCGAGGTGAATTTCGGCCAGCAAAAAGCCCGGCGCGAACACCGGGCTTAAGTCTGAGAAATGGAGAGGTGACGAAGAATCAGTACCTGGCGACGACCGGGCCGCCAAACTTGTAGCTCAGGCCAACGCGGCCCATGTCGTAGGTCAGGTCACGCGAATACGACATGCCGCAAGGCCCGCCGGGTGAGCAGTTGAATGCTGGAAGAAACACGGTGCCCGTGGCAGTGCCCAGATCGACATGCAGATATTCAGCCCGCACCATCCAGTTGTTCGCAAACATCCATTCAATGCCGGCACCGGCAACCCATCCGGTGCGGGTGTCGTTTGCAGAGCCAGACGTCGCGATGACGTTGGGACTGGCGGCGCAGCCCGCGACCAAGCAGTTGAAGCCGACGTTGGTTTCCACTTCTCCGAACGCGACGCCGCCGGTGCCGTAGACCATGAAGCGGTCGAATGTATATCCCACCCGTCCGCGAACCGTGGCGAGCCACTTGGTTTCGCTTTCAATTGTTGCAAATCCGCGGCCGGTGTCGGCACAACCCGTGAGATTGGAGTCCAATCCGCGGCAGAAGCTGTTCTTGGCGTTCAGCCATTGAGCATCGGCCTCGATACCGAGAACCCACGTTGGCGCGAACTGCCAGTTGTAACCGATATGGCCGCCGCCGATGAATGAACTGGATGAAGATGACAGCGCCAGTGGGTTGTTTGTGAGGCCGACGGACTGAAAGAAGTTCGAAGTGCCCGAGTCGCGCTGCGATACGCCGCCAACGTCACCGCCGATGTAGAACCCGGTCCAGTCGTAGAACTGAACGATGGGCGGTGCTTTGGTGTAAGGCCGTGCCGCGATGTCGGCGGCGGAAGCCGACCCGGCCGCGAAAGCCGCCGCTGCAATTGCCAAAAGGACTTTGCGCATATCGATCTCCGGAAAAAGAATTGAACTTAAATCGATCAAGGAGGGGAAAATTCCTCCGCTGCCCGAGTAACACCACACTGGAAGACGTGTGGCTGTACCTCGCATGCAACACCAAACGGGAATTGGTGTTTTTTAACCGGTGGCAAAAAAGCCAGGGAGGCCTGCTTCGGCAGGCAGCAAAAAAGCCCGGCGGCGCAGACAAGTTTACGCAGTCTGCGCAAGGCAGACTGCTATGGGCCGGGCTTTTACTCAATCTGAAATCGTCGCTTAGCGGATTGTGACCGGCGCGGGCAGCGGCGGCACTGACGTCGGTCCCTGATTGGGAACGCCCATCGAGGCCGTCGGGCGCTGCGGAGCGGCACCGTTGGCCACCGCCGCAGGCGCGGGTCCACCCTGATACGGCTGTGCAGCCGCTGTGACCGGAGGCGCAGGCGGCTTGCCGCCGGGCAGAACCACCACGCGCGCGCCGACCTTGGTGCGCTCGAACAGATCGGTGACGTCTTCATTGAGCATGCCAATGCAGCCCGACGAGACAAACTGGCCGATGGTGGACGGCTGGTTGGTGCCGTGGATGCGGTACACGGTCGAACCGAGATACATCGCGCGCGCGCCCATCGGATTGCCGTCGCCGCCCGCCATGAAGCGCGGCAGGTAAGGCTGGCGCTCGATCATTTCCGTCGGCGGATGCCAATCCGGCCACTCCGCCTTGCGGGTGATCTTCTGCACACCGGTCCAGGTGAAACCGTCCCGTCCCACGCGGACGCCGTAGCGGATCGCGCGGCCGTTGCCGAGAATGTAATAGAGATGCGTGTTCGGCGTATCGACGATGATGGTGCCGGCAGGTTCCTTGGTCGGATAGTTCACTTCCTGCTTGCGCAGGTTCGGCGGCAATTCCTTGCGCGGACCGGTTTCGGGCTGTTCTTCCGGCGGCAGCGCCGACAGAACCATCGGCTGTCCGTTGGGAGCGACGTTGCCCTGCTGCACTGCGCCGGTCGGGCCGCTATCGACTGCGCCCGGCGGGCGCGGACGGTCGGCAAAATCGGCGCCCTGCGGCGGGCCGCGCTCGCTGTAAATCGGGGCCGGGCCACGATCGGAAGAGCCGGGCGCAGGCGCCGAATAAACAGTCGGCCGGCCATAACGCGGATCATCCGGCGACATCACCGGGCCGCGCGGGTCCAGTCCCGGCTGCTGGTAGCTCTGCTGCTGCGGAGCGGATTGCTGGTAATTCGGCTGCTGCTGATAGCCCGGAGGCGACAGCGCGGTGCCGCGGTCATCGCCGTCAAGCCGGTCGAAATCCGGAACTCCGCGGCGGTCGTCCTGATAGCCGCCCGGCGCGCCGTAAGGCGCGGGCTGGAGCGGCTGAGAATAGCCAGGAGGCGGCGGATAGGATTGCGCCAGAGCGACAGGCACACCCGTCAGACCGGCTACCGCGGAAACCGCAAAAGCCGTCGTGAAAGATTTGGAAAGCCGATTGAACATCATGCCCCTTATATAGCGCGAACCCGCCACCGTACCGTTAACGGCAGTTCGCTCAGGATAGCGGCGCATTCAAGACAATAATTGAAAAAACCGCTTGGAATGGCTGACTTTTTCGCGAGATTGCAACCGGGCAACAGGTTCCGGGCAATGTCGCGGCACACCTCGCTCCGGCCGAACTTTTTTCGGGCAATTTCGTGGCGTGCGATATCCTTCATCTTGGGTCTGATTCGAGGCCTTCGCCCGTTCATCGCGCCCCGTTCCCCGGCCTCTGTTCAGTGTTCTGGTCCGGGTTTGTGTTTTCCAGCGTTCGCAAGCGTTCCGTTTGGCTCGATCATCTTCGCGCCGCCATCGTCGAAGGCAGGACACGACAATATGCTCCCCGGCTTCCGAATCCTGTTTGCGACGACCGTGCTGGCGATTTCCATTTTGGTCTTCGGCCTCGGCGCTGCAGCGCTGCTGCGCGCGGCGCACGAGGAATTCGCCAGCCTGCCGTCATGGCGGCTGGCGCAGCAGCCCCCGCTGACGCCGCAGATGCCGCGACCTGAAATCACACCGGTGCTGGCGATGCTGCGGATCGAGGCGCCGGGAACGAAGCCGCTTCCGGAAATGCTTCGCCGGGAGGTCATCCTGCCCGAACTGGCTCCGCAACAACCAGCCGCCCATCAGGTCACGCCCGCCGAGACGCTGGACGTTAAACCGGCCGAGGCCGCGACGCAGGACAGCGGCAGCGCCGTCAAGGACGCCAATGAGGCGACCGCAAGCGCGCCTGTAATCGAGCAGCCCGCGACCTTGAACGCGCAGGCCAGCATCAATGCCTCCGCAAAGCCCGACGCACCGGTCCAGGAAGCCAATGCTCCCGACGTCAAGACACCTGACGTCAGAGCGCCTGACAGCAAGATCCTCGAGCCGGTGCAACCCGCATCCGCGGAGTTGAAGGCTTCCGAGTTGAAGTCATGGGAGTTGAAGTCCGCAGAGCTGAAATCTTCGGACGTCAAACCGTCTCCGTCGAAAGCGCCGGTGACCGAAGCCTCCGAGCCTCTCTCGACGGTCGCATCGATCGAGCGTTCGTCGGAGGCAACCGCTTTCGCCACCGAGCCGCATCCGGTCGCGAAAAAGACCCGGCGCGCGAGCGCCCGCGCCATCGCACAGCGGCGTCAGGCCGCTCGCGCCCGCGCCGAAGCGCGCGCGCGGGCCGAACAACTGCAGCAGCAGCAAAAAGCATTTCCACTGTTCGGCGGCTAGGACGACGCAGTTACGCCGGTCCGGTTGCGACCGGCGGTCCGCCCTGCTCGCCCCACTCGGCCCATGAACCATCATAGAGCGCGCTTTCGGCGATGCCGAGCCGGTACAGCGCCAGCGTCAGCACGCCGGCCGAGACGCCGGAGCCGCAGCTCGTGACGATGGGCTTGTTGAGATCGACACCTGCGCCGGAAAATGCCGCGCGCAAGTCCGCCAGCGGCTTCATCGCGCCGGTATTGGCATCGAACAGGCCCGCGTACGGCACGCTTCGAGCGCCGGGAATATGTCCGCCGCGCAAACCCGGGCGCGGTTCGGACACACTGCCCTCAAAGCGCGCGCTCGGCCGCGCATCGATCACCTGTTCGGCCTTGCTCTCAAGATTGCCAATTAGCTGCTGCATGCTGCGGACGCGCTTGGCATCGAACGTCGCCTTGAATGTCGCGGGTTTCGGCATCACCTCGCCGCTTTCGACCGCGCGCCCCTCCGCCAGCCACTTCTTCAGGCCGCCATCGAGCACGCGGACGTTGTTGTGGCCGAATGACAGGAACATCCACCACCCGCGCGGCGCGGCGACCCATCCGCCGGCATCGTACAGCACCACGGTGTCATCGTTGCCAATGCCGAGCGCACCGATGTCGCGGCCGAACTGTTCGGCGGACGGAAACATATGCGGCAATGAGCTTGCGTGATCCGACACCGCGTCGACGTCGAAGAACACCGCGCCGGGAATATGCTGCGCGAGATAGTCGTCTTTCGGCAGCGGCAGGATGCCGGGCAGCTTGAACGTCGCGTCGAGAACTTTCACACGCGAATCGTTCAGATGCGCGGCAAGCCATTCGGTCGAGACGAGAGGATCGGTGGTCATTTTTGATGCATCCCCAGATTGTCATTGCCGGGCTTGACCCGGCAATCCAACTTTCAAGATGGACACGCGGGTCAAGCCCGCGTGTGACGGTTTGTGATTGAATTACTTCTTCGGTTCGACCTTCTCGATCGGACCGCCGGCCGCCTTCCATGCGGTGAAGCCGCCGCCGAGATGCGCCACGGGAGCGAGCCCCATGTCCTGCGCGGTCTTGGCGGCCAGCGCCGAGCGCCAGCCCGACGCGCACTGGAAGACAAACTTCTTGTCTTCCTGAAACACCGGCTTGGCGTAGGGGCTTTCCGGATCGATCCAGAATTCCAGCATGCCGCGCGGACAATGGAATGCACCGGGGATGCGGCCCTCGCGTTCGATCTCGCGCGGATCGCGCAGATCGACGATCACGACTTCGTTCTGCCCCACGCCGCCTTGCGGAAAACGTTCCACGGCTTCAGCCGCGTTAATGGTCTCGATCTGGGCGTTGGCCTCGTCGAGCAGTTTCTTGTAGCCGCGGGTCATCGTGGAGGGCATTGGCATCATTCCTGTACGAAGCGTTGTTCGTCACCTTTCCCCGTTTACGGGGAGAGGTCGAAGACTGAGCGTAGCGAAGTCTTCGGGTGAGGGGCAATGAGCATTACGCAGTGTCGCGCGATGCCCCTCACCCCGACCCTCTCCCGCAAGAGCGGGGCGAGGGAGAAGAAGCCGCCGTCAGGCCCGCGCAAAGAGCGCGTCCCGGAATGACGATGCGGAGAAAACTACCGCGTCAATTCCTTCATCGCGCCCTCTAACCCTTCGAGGGTCAGCGGGAACATGCGCTCGGAGAACAGCCGGCGGATCACGGTGGTGGATTCCGAATAATCCCAGTGCTTGCGCGCGACGGGATTGAGCCAGACCGCGTGCGGATAGGTACGCGTCACGCGCTCCAGCCACACCGAGCCGGGCTCCTCGTTGACGTGCTCGACTGATCCACCCGGCACCACGATCTCATACGGCGACATCGACGCGTCGCCGACGAACACAACCTTATAGTCGTGCGGATACTTGTGCAGGATGTCCCAGGTCGGGGTGCGGTCGGTGAAGCGACGCTTGTTGCTCTTCCACACGCCTTCATAGAGGCAGTTGTGGAAGTAGAAATACTCCATGTGCTTGAACTCGGCCTTCGCTGCCGAGAACAGTTCTTCGACCTGCGCGATGTGACCGTCCATCGATCCGCCGATGTCGAAGAAGATCAGAACCTTCACCGCATTGCGCCGCTCGGGGCGCATGTGCACGTCGAGATAGCCGTGATTGACGGTTTCCCGAATGGTGGTGTCGAGATCGAGTTCGTCAGGCGCACCGGTGCGCGCAAATTTTCGCAGACGGCGCAGCGCGACCTTGATGTTGCGGATGCCGAGTTCGACGTTGCCGTCGAGATCCTTGAACTCGCGCTTGTCCCAGACCTTCACCGCCGAGAAGTTGCGGTTCTTCTCCTGGCCGATGCGGATGCCTTCGGGATTATAGCCATTCGCGCCGAACGGAGACGTGCCGCCGGTGCCGATCCACTTGCTGCCGCCCTCGTGGCGCTTCTTCTGTTCTTCGAGGCGCTTCTTCAGCGTCTCCATGAGCTTGTCCCAGCCCATGGCCTCGATCTGCTTTTTCTCTTCTTCGGTGAGATACTTCTCGGCGGCCTTGCGGAGCCACTCCGCAGGGATATCGGCTTTCTCCATGGCGTCGAGCAGGCTTTCGAGCCCCTTGAACACCGTGCCGAACACGCGGTCGAACTTGTCGAGATTGCGCTCGTCCTTCACCAGCGACGCGCGCGACAGATAATAGAAATGCTCCACGCTCTGATCCGCGAGGTTGGCGTCGAGCGCCTCCATCAGCGTCAGATATTCACGCAGCGTGACCGGCACCTGCGCGTCGCGCAGCGATGTGAAAAATTGCAGGAACATGGGACTTAGATCGCCTCCGAAGCTGCTTCCGTCAAGGGCGGGCTGTCGCCCCTCTCCGACGGAGTTAGAGTCGTGAAACTACAGGGTTGCGGGCCATTCGTCTGCCTGCGCCCACCCGGAAAACCGCCCTGCAAGGCAGGCTTGCGTTCGAAAACAGCACTGGCACCAGCTCGTGTGATAGTTCACAAAGTCCGTCAGACCTGCTGCACGTTCTTAGCGGACTTTGTGAACTGAAATCACACGAGCAACTATGTTTTGCCAGTGTCCTTTCAAATCCGAAGTTCGCTCGGAAGGTGCTGCAAAAACAAGCGAACTTCGGATTTGGGACACTGGCGCGCTGTGTCATTTCAATTAAACTGTTGTTTGACGCCCCCGGACTGCTCCAGCCGGAGACAGTTCGCGGCGTTGACCGGGGACGCCCGACGCCCCGAGGCGGGAGTCGCAGCGTTTAAAACAAGGGGTTGCATACATGGGCATTGATTCCGTTATCGTTTGGCTGATCGTTGGCGCGATCGCCGGCTGGCTTGCGGGTCTTATCGTCAAGGGCGGCGGCTTCGGCCTGCTCGGCAACATCGTCATCGGCATCATCGGCGCAGTCGTCGCCGGCTGGCTGCTGCCTCAACTCGGCATTCGGCTGGGAACCGGCATCGTCGCTGCGATCATCAATTCCGCGATCGGCGGCGTTATCGTGCTGGTCATCCTTTCATTGATCCGCCGCGCGTGACGACCTAAACGGCTTCGGGAAGCGGCCGCCCATAAAGCGGTCGCTTCTTGTTTGAAACGAAACGGCGGCGACATTTTCTTCACAGAACAAACGAACCCAGACAAACTGACCAAGGCAAACTTCGATGAAATTTACCGGTACCAAGAATTACGTCGCCACCGATGATCTCAAGGTCGCGGTCAACGCCGCGATCGTGCTCGAACGTCCCTTGCTCGTGAAGGGCGAGCCCGGCACCGGCAAGACCGTGCTCGCGGAAGAAGTCGCCAAGGCGCTCGATGCGCCGCTGCTGACCTGGCACATCAAGTCCACCACCAAGGCGCAGCAGGGCCTTTACGAATACGACGCGGTGTCGCGTCTGCGCGACAGCCAGCTCGGCGATCCGCGCGTGTCCGACATTTCCAACTACATCAAGCGCGGCAAGCTGTGGGATGCCTTCACCAGCGAGAAGCGCCCTGTCCTTCTGATCGACGAAATCGACAAGGCCGACATCGAATTCCCGAACGACCTGCTGCTCGAACTCGACCGCATGGAATTCCATGTCTACGAGACCGGCGAGACCATCAAGGCGGCGCAACGCCCGATCATCATGATCACCTCGAACAACGAGAAGGAACTGCCCGACGCGTTCCTGCGCCGTTGTTTCTTCCACTACATCAAGTTCCCCGACATCGACACCATGAACGCCATTGTCGAGGTCCACTTCCCCGACATCAAGAAGCGCCTGGTGCAGGAAGCCATGAAGATCTTTTTCGAGGTGCGCGACGTGCCGGGCCTGAAGAAGAAGCCCTCGACCTCGGAACTGCTCGACTGGCTCAAGCTGCTTCTCAACGAAGAGATGACGGTGGAGCAACTCCGCGAACGCGATCCGCGCAAGCTGATCCCGCCGCTGCACGGCGCGCTGCTCAAGAACGAGCAGGACGTGCACCTGTTCGAGCGCCTCGCGTTCCTGAGCCGCCGGGAAGTGTAACTAATCTCCCAATTGGTCGTCCCGGCGAAGGCCGGGACCCATACTCCCTGGACCAGCGTTCAAGATCGACCGCTGAAACAGGCATCGCGTCTCAACGCTAACTCGGTGATTATGGGTCCCGGCCTTCGCCGGGACGACACCGAATGCTGAGCATGCCCGCACGGGAACAACGCCTCACAACCGCTGCGGACTAACGCGCGACGCAGACTGGCCACTTCCGCCGGGCCCGCCTAGACTGGCCGCCTCGGATGCGAGGTGCCGCGTGACCAAAAAACACGTCGATCGCCGCCTGACCGCCATTCTCGCCGCGGACGTCGCCGGCTACAGCCGGTTGATGGGCGCGGACGAGGAAGGCACCCATGCCCAGTTGAAGGCGCACCGCCACGACCTGATCGACCGGCGGATCAAGAAACATCGCGGTCGCATTATCAATACCGCCGGTGATGGATTGCTGTCGGAATTCGCCAGCGCGGTCGATGCCGTGCGGTGCGCGGTCGAAATCCAGCGCGAGATGATCACGCGGAACACGAGCGTCCCAGCCCAGAGCCGGCTCGAATTCCGCATCGGCATCAATGTCGGCGATGTCATCGAAGACGGCAGCGAAATCTTCGGTGACGGCGTCAATGTCGCGGCCCGGCTGGAGAGCATTGCGCCCTGTGGCGGTGTCTGTATTTCCCGGCAGGTGCTCGACCAGATCGAAGGCAAGCTCAAGCTTGAGTTCCGCGAAATGGGGCGCCAAAACCTCAAGAACATCGCACGGCCGATCGAAGTCTATGCTGTCAACCTCGACGGAGCCGCATCGAAAGCTGCGCGCATCCTGACGGACGCGAACCTCAAGCAGGACATCCGCTACTGCAAGGCTGCCGACGGGGTCCGGCTGGCTTTCGCAAAGGTCGGCAACGGCCCGCCACTGCTGCGAACGGCGCACTGGCTGGGACATCTCGAATATGACTGGGAGCTGCCGATCTTCCGCCACTTCCTGCTCGAACTGGCCTCGACATTCTCGCTTGTCCGCTTCGATGCGCGCGGCAACGGGCTGTCGGATTGGGACGTCGGCAATCTCTCGCTCGATGTCTGGGTGAGCGACATGAAAATTGTCGCGGACGCTGCAGGCCTCGACCGGTTTCCAATTTTGGCCTTGTCGCAAGGGTGCGCCGTGGCCATCGCGTTCGCGCTCCAGCACCCGGAGCGGGTTTCGCATCTGATCCTGTACGGAGGCTTTGCCGCAGGCGCCTACCAAAGCCCGGAGGTGACGGCCGCCGCGCTCGAGCAGTTCGATGCCATGAAGACACTGATGAAACTCGGCTGGGGCGCGAACGAGCCGACGTTCCGGCAGCTCTTCACGGCGTCAATGATGCCTGAAGCGACAAAAGAGCAGATCGACGCATTCAACGAGGCCCAGCGCATCAGCGCGTCGGCGGAGTGCGCTGTGAGATACCTCGACACTGTTGCCAACTTCGACGTCCGGCACCTGCTGCCGCAGATCAAGGTGCCTACCCTCGTCATGCATGTCCGCAATGACCGCAGGGTGCCGATTGCATCAAGCCGCGAGCTTGCAGCGGGCATCCCCGGCGCCCGTTTCGTCACACTGCCGGGCAAGAATCATATCCCGCTCGAACAGGACCCCGGCACGCCGATCTTTCTCGATGAGATCCGCAGATTCCTCGGCAGCACCTAGTTTAGGCGCACATCACATCCTGCGGCGGATCTTTTCCCGGTGCAGGACGATCATGTGAGAGCGCAGGCCGTAGCCAACGCCGATGCCTGCGGCGAACACCAGCACAATGAAGAAAACTTCGGACATTGTTGCCTCGCGGAGCGAGGATCGCCGGGCGCAATATACCGCCCGACGATCCCGTCGTGGTATTGACGGACATGGGCAATTGTCCGCAATCGCAACGTTAGCCCGATGGTTTGCGCGCGCAACGAAAGCTGCGTTTAAACCTTAATGTCCGCTGCGCGGGTTAATTCTGGAACCATGAGCGGATCGGCGGGCGGCGCTGGATGTGAATGGCGAACGTCTCACGCGACGTCATTGCGAGTGAAGCGAAGCAATCCAGTCTTGCAAAACTCGAATGACCAGGACCGGATTGCTTCGTCGCAAGAGCTCCTCGCAATGACGGCTTGTTGGCGGCAGGCCCGCTGTTATCGCGCGCGCTCGCTCATCTGATAGGTCAGATGCGCTTTCACCGTCGGCCATTCCGACGCGATGATGCTGTAGACAACCGTGTCGCGCAGCGTGCCGTTCGGCGCGATCTGATGGCTGCGCAGGATGCCGTCCTGTTTCGCCCCTAACCGCTCGATGCCGCGCCGCGACTGATGATTGAAGAAATGCGTGCGGAACTCGACCGCGATGCAATTCAGCTTTTCGAAGGCATGAGTCAGCAGCAGCAGCTTGCACTGGGTGTTGAGCGGCGTGCGCTGGACGCGCTTTGCATACCAGGTCGAACCGATCTCGACGCGCCGGTTGGCCGCATCGACATTCATATAGGTGGTCATGCCGGCGATCTTGCCGCCGGCATCTCTCACCGTGAACGGCAGCATCGATCCGGAGGTCTGTAACCCGAGACGCCGTGCGATCTCGGCGTCCATGGTCTCCGGCGCAGGGATCGAAGTGTACCAGAGCTTCCACAGTTCGCCGTCCTCCACCGCCTCGACGAGACCATCCTTGTGATCCCGCGACAGCGGCTCGAGCCGCGCGTGGGGGCCGATGAGTGAAACAGGTTCAAGCCATAACATTGGCGTTTTCCTTTGCTCTTTTACCCAGCGTCGTATGTGACACACATCCAGCGCCACCAGAAGATCGTCATTGCCGGGCTTGACCCGGCAATCCATCTTCTTCGCAAAAGCGCTTTCTTGGGATGGATGCGCGGGTCAAGCCCGCGCATGACAGTCTGATATTCACTTGTTTAAAAAGTTCAGCGGCAGGCCGCCGCGCGGCCAGTCCATCGCCACCAGTTCGCCCTTGCCGGACAGCGTGATGTAGGCGGTCTTCAGCTCAGGTCCGCCGAACGCGATATTGGTGGTGACGTTGTCGCCGGTCGGCACCTGCTCGACCAGCTTGCCGTCCGGCGCGATCACCGAGATGCAGCCCGAGATCAGCGTCGCGACGCAGACATTGCCCGACGCTTCGACGCCGAGCGAGTCGTACATCTGATATCCGCCGAGACCCGAAATCGGCTTGCCGAGTTCGCCGCGATAGATCGCTTCGCCGGGCGTGATCTCCCCCGGCGCACCGATAGCAAACGCCCACAGCCGCGCGGTCGGGGTTTCGGCGACATAGACGGTCTTTTCGTCCGGCGAGAGGCCGATGCCGTTGGCGGGCAGCATGTGCGGCACCGCCTCGACGAGTTCAGTGCCGCCCTTCTTCATGTAGTAGACGGCGCCAACGTCGAGATCATGCGCGCGGCGCTTGCCGAGATCGGTGAACCAGAGCCCGCCCTGCTTGTCGAAGACCAGATCGTTCGGTCCCTTGAGCTGACGTTCGCCGCAATGGGTGAACAGCGTCTCGATCTTGCCGGTTGCGAGATCGACGCGCTGCAGCGAGCCGCCGATGTATTCCGACGGCCGCGGCGCGCCTGGCATGATGTTGCCCCGCGGACCGGGCGCCCAGGAGAAGCCGCCGTTGTTGCAGAGATAAATTTTTCCGTCCGGTCCCAGCGCCGCGCCGTTCGGCCCACCCGGAATCTTCGCGATGATCTCCTTGCGCCCGTCGGGAAAAACCCGTGTCAGGGTCTGACGCCGGATTTCCACCAGCACCACCGAGCCATCGGGCATCACCACCGGCCCTTCGGGAAATTCGAGACCGGTTGCGATGACGCGGACGTTTGACATGAGACCTCCCGATGAGTGTTTTTGATTTTTTGACGCGCGAAACCTATCGTGCGGGTTTGCGAATGACCAGTGCGGGAGCGCAGGGCTGACATCCTGTTGTCGTGTGATGGAAAGCGCACTCCATCAGGACGTCGTCCCGGCGAAGGCCGGGACCCATAACCACCGGCTTGCCGTTAGAGTTGGTACGCCGGACACGCCTTTGCAAAATACTCCGACAGGGGTGATGGGTCCCGGCCTTCGCCGGGACGACCTGTGGAGAGATCACGCTAGTCTTTCTTCTCGAAATCCTTCCACACCAATCCCGCCGCGGCGATATCCGACAGCGCGTTGCCCACCGCCTTGAACACCGTGATCTCGCTGCCGCTTCCCCGGCCCTTGCGCTCGCCGCGGCACAGTTCGGCCAGCGAACCGCGAATATCATCGGGCGCGATGATGTCGTCGCGGATCGGGTCGAGCAGTTCGCCGGACTCTTTCAGTGCATCGTAGGTGTCTACATAGACGCGCCCCCTGCGAAACACCTCGTCGTCGGCCTCGCGCATGAACGGGGTGAAACTGCCGATCAGGTCGAGATGCGTGCCCGGCTTCAGCCACGCGCCTTTGATGATCGATCTGTCCGCGAGCGTGGCGCAACTGACGATATCCGCCTCGCCCACCGCGCGCTCCAGATCGGGCGCCACAGACGCATCGATACCCTTCGCACGCAGATCGAGCACCAGCCGCGCCGCGCCCGCCTCGTTGACATTCCACACCGCGACCTTGTCGATCGGCCGCACCGCGCGAAACGCATCCGCCAGAAGGCTCGCAATCCGGCCCGAACCGCAGATCAGCAGTTTCGCCGCGTTCTCGCGCGCGAGAAACGACCCGCCGAGCGCGGCGATGGCCGCCGTGCGCCGCGAGGTGATCTCGTTGCCGTCGATCAGCGCTATGTGCTGGCCGGTGTCGCCGTCGCACAGAAGGTAACTCGAAAACAGCCCCGGCAGCGCGCGTCTGCCGTTCTCGGGAAAGATCGTGACGACCTTGATGCCGACAAACGCGCGCTGCCATGCCGGCATGATCAGAATGGTCGCGGTCGAACCGTCTGGCTGCGCCATGAAATGATGATGCCGCAGCGGCACATCCGCGCCCGTGGTGAACGCCTCGCGCAGCGCCGCGATCAGCCGGTCAAACGGCAGGCTGGCGCGGGTGCGCGCGGCATCAATGACGATGGGAGAAGGAGTTGCGGTCATGATGTCGTCCGCACCTTGTCGATCAACTTCTTCCTGAATGCGCGATCACGCTTGAGGTGCCATTCGCGGCTCATGGCTTCATTCCGCGTCTTGAACGGCTCGGTGTGCAGCAGCGTCCAGGCCCGTCCGCGCGTCGAGCGCGCGCCGGTGCCGGCATTATGTTTTTCGAGACGCTGCGTCACATCGTTGGTCCAGCCGACGTAGGAAATGTAACGGCCCTTATGAAAGCTGCCGAGCACATAGACAAACGCGACGGGTTTCGATTTTGCCGCGCGAGGCTTCAATTTCGCTGCGCGAGGCTTCAATTTCGCTACGCGAGGCTTGGATTTTGCCACACGCAACTTTGTCACCACTACGCGGGATTTGGCCGGCGCGCGCATCACTTGGCGGCGGGCGTCTTTGGTGCTTCCTTCGGCGCGTCTTTGGCCGCCCCGTTGGGCTGCTTGCCCAGCGCCTGCACCTGACCCTGCAGCTGCGCGACGGTGTTCTGCAGGCCGATCACGGTTGCCTTCAAGGCGTCGATCTGCCGGTTGGCGGCGTCGATCTTCTGCTGGCTCTCCAGCGATGCCTTGGTGAGCGACGACTTCAGGAAGTTGACGTTGCTCTGCAGGCAGCCGGTGCGCCGCTCCATGGTTTTCTCGGCGGTACAGATCTCGATGCCGGGCACGTCCTGCGCGATCGCTCCGTGCGGCATCAGCGTCAGCAGCGCCGCAACCATCACCAATTTCATCATGTCCGACCTCCTCAAAGCCTCGCCATCGTGCACGTTTCCGCATGTTCGGCGCAAACTGTCTCATAACGTGACGGCTAAGCTAGCCAAGACCTTGCGCGATCTTAAGGTTTGGAACGCGGGTGGAACGAAACGCGCCCGAATCAGCGATTCATACCATGCTCGCCAGATGGCGGACCGACATCTTGTGCCGCATGTGCGCGGCGCGTCCACATCATGCTTTGCGAGGGTTGCGCCGATCGATCGAAACGTCGAAAACAGGCGTCAATCGTTAACGCCGCCCCCGCCAAGAACCAGCCAAACAAAACAAAGAGCAAAGCCCGCAATGAGCGACCTGCCGACAGATCTGCACGGTGTCTTCCCCTATCTCGTCTCGCCGACCACAGCAGACGGCCGCATCAAGACCGATGTGCTCGGCAAACTCTGCGACGACATGATCAAGGCGGGGGTTCACGGGGTAACGCCGCTCGGCTCGACCGGCGAGTTCGCCTATCTCAGCCGCGAGCAGCGCACCGCCGTGGTCACGGCAACGGTGGAGGCTACCGCGAAGCGCGTGCCGGTGATCGCGGGCGTGGCGTCGACATCGACCGCGGACGCGGTCGCGCAGGCCAAGGCCTATCAGGCGCTCGGCGCTGACGGCATCCTCGCCATTCTCGAAGCATATTTCCCGGTGATGGATGCACAGGTCGAGGCGTATTTCCGCGCCATCGCCGACGCGGTCGACATTCCGGTGGTGATCTACACCAATCCGAACTTCCAGCGCTCGGACCTGACCCTCGACGTGATCGCGCGGCTCGCCGAGCATCCGCGCATCCAGTACATCAAGGATGCCTCGAACAACACCGGGCGTCTGCTCTCGATTATCAACCGCTGCGGCGACAAGATGCGGGTGTTCGCGGCGTCGGCGCATATTCCGGCCGCGGTGATGCTGATCGGCGGCGTCGGCTGGATGGCGGGACCGGCCTGCATCGTGCCGCGCGAAAGCGTGAAGCTCTACGATCTGTGCAAGGCGGGACGCTGGGACGAAGCCACAGCACTGCAACGCAAGCTCTGGCGGGTGAACGAAGTGTTCGCGCGGTTCAATCTCGCCGCCTGCATCAAGGCCGGTCTGGACATGCAGGGTTACGCCGTCGGCGATCCGATCGCGCCGCAAACACCGCTGACCGCCGAGGAACGCAAGATCGTCGAGGGCGTGTTGCGGGATCTCGGATAAATTTATGATCGCCTGAAGGCGCGAATCTCTCGACTCGTCGTCCCGGCGAAGGCCGGGACCCATACTCCCGATGGCCAGAATTTCAACCGGTGTCCGCACCACCGGCCCCTGCTAGCTCAGGGGTTACGGGTCCCGGCCTTCGCCGGGACGACGTGGCCCGGGAACACCCGCCGCCATGGGGCGTTGAAATCGGCCGCCGCAGACAACACCTAATGAACACGTCGAGCGTGAACCCGAGGGTGCCAGAATGGTCAAGGTCGTTTACGAAGTGGTCGAGCACGATGGTGGCTGGGCATACAAGTTCAACAACGTGTTTTCGGAGACCTTCCGGACCCATGAGGCCGCACGCGCCGCTGCGGCCCGCGCTGCGGCGGAGCAGCGTGTGCCGGGCCGGACCGAGGTCATCCAGTTCGAGGACGGCCAGGGCAACTGGCGCGAGGAAACCGCCAAAGGCACCGACCGCCCCGTGACCGAGGTGGTGGACAAGAAGACGCGGTAACCGTTTAGTTTTTTGCCGTCCCCCGGTTTCCTTCTCGGCAGAAATTGGTCTAGAAGACCGCCATGGGCGTCGGCAGAGCATTGCAGAACTGGCTGGATTCGCATGGACTGGCAGCGATTATCGCTGCCGTTCTCGGAATTATTGTGTTCCTTTCGCTCGCCCTGGTGGTCGGCGGATACCTGATCGTTGCACCGTAGCCTCCGGCGTCATGCGCAGGTCCGGCGGACCGGCGACCTTCCCGGACGCGAACACCACCCCTCCGTTCAGCGAGATCGACAGTGGCCGCCTCGACCGACGATCTGTTCAGAGAGGCGATGTCGTTCTTTCAGGCCGGGCGGATGCACGAGGCCGAGAAGTCGCTTCGCAAACTGCTGCGCAAGCAATCGGCGCACCCGCTGGGCTTGAGCGTGCTGGGGGCCATTCTCACCGGCGTTGGGAAATATGAGGAAGCCGAGCGGTTGCTGCGGTCGGCCCTGAAGTTCAATCCGAACGATGCCGAAGCCTGGAGCAACCGCGGCACGCGGCGCGTATGCCGCCGGACGAGCATCTGGCGCGGCATCGCTGCGCCGATCTGTTTCTCGACACCCTGCCCTACAACGCTCACACCACCGCGAGCGACGCACTGTGGGCCGGACTGCCGCTGCTGACATGCACGGGAGATACCTTCGCGGGGCGTGTCGCGGCCAGCCTGCTCTATAATATCGGCCTGCCCGAACTCGTCACGTCATCGCAGGCGGACTACGAGCGTCTCGCCGTTGAGCTTGCGACGCAGCCGGACAGGCTCACGGCGCTCCGGCAAAAACTCGCGGACAATCGCCTGACCACACCGCTGTTCGACACCGTGCGCTTTACGCGGCATCTGGAGCAGGCCTATGTCGCCATGCACGCGCGCCGCAAGGCACGGCTGAAGCCGGAGCATCTTGTGATCGGCAATGTGTGAGCCACGGCCTCATCAAGAGGTCGTGCACACCTGCCGAATTCACCAGGCGCTCACTTGAAGCGCTCGACAATTCCCCAAAGGCGGTCGCAGGCTCGCGCGAGATTCTTTCTTGGTGCGGTCGCGATGCCGAGAAGAAGCCCCGATTGTCCGGAAGCCGGCTGTGCGTACCAGACTGACAGTGGAGTTGGCGCCATTCCGAACGCGAAGGTTTCCCTCGCGATGGATATGTCCGGCGCGCCATCGGGCAATCGCAGCAGCGCGGCCAATCCCGCCGTTGTGATGCCGCTATCATTGGCGTGCAGTTCAAGACACTCCAGCAACGCGTCCCGCTGAGCGGAATAGGCGCGCTTGGTACGCCGAAGATGGCGCATGTAGTGGCCTTCGCGCATGAACTCGGCGATCGCAAGCTGCACGGAAGGCCCAGGTGGCGGCGAGAGACACGCGGCGACCTCCGCGAAGCGGGACAGCAGTGAAACGGGCGCGATGAGAAAACCTAACCTCAACGTGGGACTGACGGTCTTGCTGAAGGAGCCGATGTGGATGACGCGCCCAACGCGATCGAGTGACGCAAGCGCCGGTGCCGCCCGCCCGTTCAACTGCAGTTCGCTCAGGTAATCGTCCTCGATCACCCACACGCCTTGGTGAGCCGCCCAATCGAGCAGGCGCAAACGCCGTTCCAGCGAAAGGGTAAATCCGAGCGGCGCCTGCTGCCCCGGGGTCACGACAACCATCTTCGCATCCGGGAAATGGCGCAGCCCATAATCGATATCGATACCGCTGGCATCGACTGGTACCGGCGCAACCGACAACCTTGCGAGTTCCAGCCCTCGCCGGGTGAACGGAAAGCCGGGCTCTTCCATCCAGGCTTTTTGTCCCTCGAGGCCAAGCACGCGCAGCGCCAGTCCCAGACCGCTGGTGTATCCGCCGGTTACGATGACTTGCGAGGGCGAACATTCGATGCCGCGCGCGATGGCAAGATAGGCGGCGATTTCTCGCCGGAATTCAATTTCACCCCGAGGGTCAGCGTAAACCAGCGGCGCGCCAGCTTCCGCGCGAACGGCATGCGCGCGAATTCGCGCGAGCAATGTGGCCGGAAATGTTTCCGCTGCAGGTACCCCCATCTGAAAGATGGCCGGTCCCTGCGTCATCTCCTGATACATCTCCATGAACGAACCTGGATCGGGAGGCCGTTCGGGCCGGCTCACAGCGCGAGGCCGCTCCGCGACGCGGGTCCCGGCTGCCCGCGATGCCACGATGAGCTGCGCTGCGGACAGTTTTTCGTATGCCGAGCGCACCGTGCCGCGCGCGACGCCAAGCTGCGCCGCGAGATCCTGCCAGGACGGCAGGCGCGCGCCTGGTGCGAGCACCCCGCTCTCGATCGCCGCGCTGAGGGCCTTTCGGATCTGCTCGATCAGTGGCGTCTTCGCAGAGCGGTCGATCTTCAATTGAAACGGCTTGGCCATCCCCTCGTGGTACACGATTTTTGAGCGTTTTTGGTCCTTTTCTCCGGCCCACGAGAGAGTATTTCTCGAAGGGAAAGAGAACAGCCATGAAGATAAAAACCCTTGCAGCGGCGTACGCCGCCATTGCCATCGCAACCAGCTCGCCGGGCTTCGCGCATGACGTCGGCGACAAAGTCACGCCGAACTTTGAGCAGGCGATACCGAACATTCCGGGCAAGTCGCTGACCGCCGTGGTCGTCGACTATCCGCCAGGTGCGGCGTCCGTTCCGCACGTGCATGGAAAGTCGGCCTTCATCTACGCCTATGTCGTTTCCGGAAAAATCGAGTCGAAGGTGAATGACGGCAAAACGCGCGTCTACAAGGCGGGCGAGAGCTGGTCCGAATCGCCCGGCGCCAGCCATCCCATCAGCCGCAATGCGAGCAAGACAAAACCGGCAAAGCTGCTCGCGGTCTTCGTCGCAGATGCCGATGACAAAGAGCTGACCACACCCGTCAAATGAAGACTGAACATCAAGGAGAACAACAATGACCAAACGTCTCGATTACGACCAGATCGCTCCGAACGCCGTAAAGGCCCTTGGCGGAGTCTATGGTTACATCATGCAAAGCGGCCTTTCCGCCGAACTGGTCGAACTCATTTATCTGCGCGTCTCGCAGATCAACAACTGTGCCTATTGCCTCGACATGCACACCCGCGACCTCATCAAGAAGGGTGTGAAGATCGAAAAGCTCGCCCTTGTGCAGGCTTGGGCGGAAGCCGGCGATCTGTTCAGCGAGCGTGAGCGCGCCGCGCTTGCATGGGCGGAAACGGTGACCCGCGTCTCGGAAACTGGCGTGCCGACGGAGGATTTCGAGGCCGCGCGCACTGTCTTTCAGGAAAAGGAACTGGTCGATCTCACAGTCGCGATCAGCCTGATGAATACCTACAACCGGCTGGCCATCAGCTTCCGGAAAACGCCACAGGCAGCGCTCCAAAAGAGCGCATAAGCCGAAGCGGCAGGCGTTCGCAGCCAATAACCGTCGTCCCGGCGAAGGCCGGGACAACGGCAGAATTGGAAATTACTTCTCGTCGCGGAAATACGGCTCGACCTCGCCGGTCAGCTTCATGGTCACCGGATTGCCGTGGCGATCTTTCGACGAGCCCACGGCGACGCGCACCCATCCCTCGCTGACGCAGTACTCCTCGACGTTGTTCTTCTCGACGCCCTTGAAACGGATGCCGACATCGCGCGACAGCACGTCCGCATTGTAATACGGGCTGCGGGGGTCGATGGAGAGGCGGTCGGGCAGTTGGTCGCTCATCGTCATATCCTGATTCATGTTGGTCTGAAGTCTTGGTCTAGGTCGGCGTCCTGATCTTACAGGAGCTTTTCAATATCGCGGATCAGCGCGCCGGGCGCCGTGGTCGAACTGTAACGCGCGACGACTTTGCCGGCGCGATCGACCAGGAATTTCGTGAAATTCCATTTGATCGACGAGCCGAGCAGCCCGGGCTTCTCGGTCTTGAGATGGTCGAACAGCGGCAGCGCCTTGTCGCCATTCACATCGATCTTGGCAAACATCGGAAACGTCACGTCGTATTTCTGCGAACAGAACGTGGCGATCTCCTGCGCGGTGCCGGGTTCCTGACCGCCGAACTGGTTGCACGGAAAGCCGAGCACCGAAAAGCCGCGCGGGCCGAGCGCACGCTGCAATTCCTCGAGCTGCGCATACTGGGGCGTGAAGCCGCAAGCGCTCGCGGTGTTGACGATCAGCAGCACCTGTCCCTTGTAGGCCTTGAGCGGCTGCTCTTCGCCGTCCAGCATCGCCGCCGAGAAGTCGTAGACCGTGGTCAATGGTGCTCTCCCACCAAAACGCGGACACTCCGCTTACTTTGTTTGGGCATGATCTGATCCGAAAACCGGTTCCCACTTTTCGGGATCATGCCCTCAGGTCCGGAAGCCGCCCTTTTGCTGGTTCGCCAACCAGTCGGAGAGTTTCGCCGGCGCAGCTTTCGTGGTCTTCGCTGTCTTCGCCCCAGGCGCCCTCTTCACCTTGGCCGGCGGAGCCGAAGCCGCCTCGGCGGCCTCTTTGGCGAGGCGCAGCGCGCGCAGCTTTTCCATGTTGGCGCGCACCGCGCGGCCTTCCGCCTCGTATTGCGTCAGGGCCTTGTCACCGTTGCTCTTCTGGCCGTGCGGCTTTTCGCTCATTGTTGTTCTCCGGATAAGGGCATGGTCAGCAGCAAGCCTCGGGTCGGACCCAAGGGCGGAACCGGCGCTCGGACGGGACCATGCCCAAACATGACCGCCCACGACGCCGCAGCGGTCCCTTTAGCCGATCCGCGATGCCATGTCTTGCATCGCGAAAATCGCTGCAACAGCTGGATTTACCCGATATTGGCAACTCCACGCTAAGGCCTGCGGGGCTGTGGAGCCTCGGAAAGCCACAATTGTTCAACAATTTGGGCGACACTTCACCGCCTTTGGCGATGGTGGACATCCGCAACAGAGAAACGTTTTGGCGATCCGGACGACATATATCGTGCTGATGTGCGGCGCGGGCATCCTTGCCGGTGTGGGCGGCTGGCTGATCGGCGACCAGTTGTTCTTCCAGAGCGCATCCGCGTCGCTGACCAGGGACGACCCTAAGGATGACTTCGACGCACGCTATCCGGTCTCCAACACCATGACGAAACAGGACCGCGTGATCGCCTCGCCCGTCCCGGCGCAGAGCACCGAGTCCACCGTTCCGAACGATATGTATGAAACCGCGCGCGCCTGGATCGCCGCGCCGGTGACGTTACCGCGCAGGCTGGCGGCAAGATCGGAGAAGCCGTCGCGGCTGTTTCTGAACGACAGCCAGATCGCCGGCATCAAGAAGCGGCTGAACCTCACAGCCTCACAGCAGAAATACTGGCCGCCGGTGGAAAACGCGATGCGCGAAGTCACGCTGCAAATCGAGGACTACCAGAAGCGGCTGAAGAAGGATCGCGACGATTCGTTCGATACCGAAAGCGACGCCATCGCGCGGCTGAAAACCGCGACGCGCGCGCTCTACGCGCAACTCAACGGCACGCAGAAGAACGACATCGCGCTCCTGGTCCGCATGGCAGGCCTCGGTCCGGCCTTCGCCGAACTCACCGGCACCAAGGCGGCCAAGAACGAATCCGAGGATTCGCGCTAGGCTACTCGTCGCCTAATTCCTGAACTCGTTGGTCAATTCACCGATGCGGTCGATGGCGACGGTGACTTTGTTGACCGGCTCCTTCATCACGCCGACGCCCAAGGACGTGCCGCAGGCGATAATATCGCCCGGCAGCAACGTCATGTCGTGCGAGATCTTGCTGACAAGTTCCTGCGCCGAGAAGATCATGTCTGAGATCTTGTAGGACTGCCGCTCCGCGCCGTTGAGAATGGTGCGCACCGTTAGCGACGACGGATCGATGTCCGTGACGATGACGGGGCCAAACGGGCAGAAGTCGTCGAATCCCTTGGCGCGCGCCCACTGCGGGAACGTCGGGTCCTTGTTGAGAATGTCCGCGGCGGTGATGTCGTTAACGCAGGTGTAGCCGAGAATGAAATCATCGGCCTGCGCGACCGAAACCGCGCGGCATGTCTTGCCGATCACGATGGCCAGTTCGCCTTCATAGGCGACCTTCCCGTCATACCACGCAGGTTTCTGCACCACCGCGTTCGGTGACGTCGCGGTTGTCGGCGCTTTCAGCAGATAAAGCGGTTCGGCGGGTTCGGCGACATTGAGCTTCGCGGCCAGCGCGTGAAAGTTATTCCACAGAGCGATGACCTTCGACGGCACGGTGGGCGCGAGCAGTTCGACGTCGGACAGCACAAGCGTCTTGCCGTTCGCCTTCGGACTATCGAACATGTCGCCGTGATGCACGACGATGTCCTGGCCCGACAGCGTGCCGAAAGCGATCTGATCCTGATGGCGAAAGCGAACCCACTGCGTCACGGTGATAGTCTCCAAGTCATTGCGAGAGTTGGACCCTCGTCGTCCCGGCGAAGGCCGGGACCCATAACCACCAGGCTCTCAATGGAAAACGCATCGCGCCTAACAGCAAACTTCAGCGAGTATGTGTCCCGGCCTTCGCCGGGACGACGTACTCTTTCTCAATAAAGCTCCGCGATCTTGGCGCGCTGCGCCACCAGCGCCAGCACGACGTCGATCGACGGCGTCGGGATTTTCGACAGCGTGCCCATTTCCTGAACCACCGTCACCAGCGGATCGATTTCCATCGGCCGGCCGCGTTCGAGATCCTGCAGCATCGATGTCTTGTGCGCGCCGACCTTGCGCGCGCCTTCGATCCGGCGTTCGACATCGACGCGGAACCTGATGCCGAACTTCTCGGCGATGGTCTGCGCCTCCACCATCATCGACTTGGCCACCGCCCGCGTGCCCGGATCGCTGCCGATCACATCGAGCGTAGCGTGGGTCAGCGCACTGATCGGATTGAAGCAGACGTTGCCCCATAACTTGAGCCAGATTTCGTCGCGGATATTTTCCAGCACCGGAGCCTGAAGGCCTGCCTTGACGAACATCGCCGACAGCGCCTCGACATCGGCGCTCTTCTCGCCGGAAGGCTCTCCAAGCGGAAAGCGGTCGCCGTAGACATGGCGGATGACGCCGGGCGCTTCGATTTCGGTCGCCGGATAAACCACGCAGCCGATCGCGCGCTCAGGTCCAAGCTCTTTCCACTGGCGTCCGCCGGGGTCGATGCTCTCCAGCGCCGAGCCTTCGCACTCGTTGCCGTGCTTGTAGAAGTACCAGTACGGAATGCCGTTCACGGCAGTGACGATCCGCGTCTTCGGCCCGAGCAGCGGTTGCATTGCCTCAAGCACGCTGGTGATCGAATGCGCCTTGAGGCAGATGATGACGAAATCCTGTGGACCCAACTCTGCGGGATTGTCGGTACAGCGCGGATGAACCACGCGCTCCTCGTCACCGATCAGAAGCTTCAGGCCGTTGGCCTTCATGGCCGCCAGATGCGCGCCCCGCGCCACCAGACTAACGTCAGCCCCCGCCAGCGCAAGCTGGACACCGAGATAGCCGCCAATCGCGCCCGCACCGTAAATACAAATCTTCATCGCGTTTCCCCGAAACAATTGCCAAAAAATCAAATGCACAAACCGTGTTTCGGCTTACGCACGTCTACGACTGGCTGAGGTCATCGACCATGCGCTGGCACGGCGAAAAAGAAGCAGGGCGCAATCACATATCCAGGGAGAGCATGTGATCGCGCCCTGCAGGGGGAAACGTCAGGAAAACGCAAGTTCGGCCGGCCTCGATCCGGCACGCGCCACCGCGCCGAAACCGGTGGAAGCGTTGATGTCCCGCATGCTGATCACGCCGATCAGGGTGTGATCGTCGATCACCGGCAGATGCCGGATGTGATTGTCGTTCATCAGATCGCGCACATGATCGAGCGTGTCGGTGGACTGGCACGACACCAGCTTCTGCACCGAAATCAGCGCCGAAACTTTCATGTTCAATCCCGCAGGCCCATGCTCGGCGACGGCACGCACCACGTCGCGCTCGGAAAACATGCCGACCGCGACATTGCCTTCGGTGCGGCACACATCCTTCACGACGAGCGCGCCGATGTTCTCGTTGCGGAGCAGCCGGGCCGCCGTGGCAACGGTTTCATTCATGCGGACGGTGGCGATACGGGTGGTCTTCCTGTTCAGGATGTCTCCGACTCTCATCACAACCTCCTCGCTAGGTGGGGACGGACATCCCCGTGGACGGTTCATGGCCGAGGACAGATGTCCTCTCTGATGGACAAAGATTGGTATACATTATGCCAAGAGTCAATCGGAACGAATTCCTATTTTGCCGTGGTATGCCTGCGGCTCATGGGACTGAATTCACGTCCGGGACAGCCGCCGCAGTGCCGTCACCGTTCCGCCTTTTGCACCGGAGTTCGTCACCATCTCGCCATTTGCATCGACGCGAGCAGCAAACAGCGGGCAAGGTACTGGAAGCACACGACAAAGGCCCCTCATCCGCCGATATCGGACAGCCGATGCAAAATCAGCGAATGCGACACGTCTCCTTCGTCATGGCGAGGAGCACAGCGACGAAGCAAACCAGTTCTTACCTGACGATCACTTTGCCTGGATTGCGTCGCCCCGCTCACAATCACGATGCAACATCAATCCAAAACAGAGATGCCCGGGACAAGCCCGGGCATGATGACGTGTTGTGATGGATCGATATTGGAGATAGCGCTGCGCAAATTCTTTACGCGAGAACTCAGCCCTTCAACACATCGACCAGGGTCTTGCCGAGACGCGCAGGTGACGGCGAGACGCGAATGCCGGCGGCTTCCATCGCTGCGATCTTGGATTCGGCATCGCCCTTGCCGCCCGAGATGATCGCACCGGCGTGGCCCATGCGACGGCCGGGAGGCGCGGTGCGACCGGCGATGAAACCAACCATCGGCTTCTTGCGCCCGCGCTTCGCTTCGTCCTTGATGAATTGCGCCGCGTCTTCTTCCGACGAACCACCGATTTCACCGATCATCACGATCGACTTCGTATCGGGATCGGCGAGGAACAGTTCGAGCATCGAGATAAAGTCCGTGCCCTTCACCGGATCGCCGCCGATGCCGACCGCCGTGGTCTGACCGAGACCTTCGGCGGACGTCTGGTACACCGCCTCATAGGTCAGCGTGCCGGAGCGCGACACGATTCCCACATTGCCCTTCTTGAAAATATTGCCGGGCATGATTCCGATCTTGCATTCGCCCGCCGTCATCACGCCGGGACAATTCGGACCGATCAGACGCGACGATGATCCTTCCAGCGCGCGCTTGACGCGCACCATGTCGGTGACCGGAATGCCTTCGGTGATGCAGACGATCAGCGGCACTTCCGCGTCGATGGCCTCACAGATCGCATCCGCAGCGCCCGGCGGCGGGACGTAGATCACGCTGGCGTCGGCGCCGGTGGCCTCGCGCGCCTGCGCCACCGTGTCGAACACCGGCAGGCCGAGATGCGAGGAGCCGCCCTTTCCGGGCGATGTGCCGCCGACCATCCGGGTGCCGTAAAGCGCCGCCTGCTCGGAGTGAAAAGTGCCGTTTTTCCCCGTAAAACCCTGGCAAATCACCTTCGTGGTGCTGTCGATGAGGATGGACATTATGCGGCTTCCTTTCGAATCGCGCGAACGATCTTCTGCGCCGCATCGTCGAGATCGTCGGCAGCAACAACATTCAGTCCGGACTCGGCGATCACCTTCTTGCCGAGTTCGACGTTGGTCCCCTCGAGGCGCACCACCAGCGGCACGCTCAAGCCCACTTCGCGCACGGCAGCGACCACGCCTTCGGCCACGACATCGCAACGCATAATGCCGCCGAAGATGTTGACCAGGATGCCCTGCACGTTCGGATCGGAGGTGATGATCTTGAATGCGGCTGCAACCTTCTCCTTGGTTGCGCCACCGCCGACGTCGAGGAAGTTCGCCGGTGTCGCGCCATAAAGCTTGATGATGTCCATGGTCGCCATCGCCAGGCCTGCGCCATTGACCATGCAGCCGATGGTGCCTTCGAGCGCGATGTAGTTGAGGTCGTATTTCGACGCCTCGATTTCCTTTTCGTCTTCTTCCGTGAGATCCCGCAGCTTCACCAGCTCGTGGTGGCGATACAGCGCGTTGGAATCGAAATTGATCTTGGCGTCGAGGCAGCGCAGTTCGCCCTGCCTGGTCACCACCAGCGGATTGATTTCGAGCATCGCCATGTCGGTCGAGAGGAACGCGTTGTAGAGCTGCGCCGTCAATTTTTCCGCCTGCTTGGCGAGGTCGCCGGTCAGGCCCAGCACTTGCGCGACCTTGCGGCCGTGATGCGCCATGACACCGGTGGCCGGATCGATGGAGAACGTCACGATCTTCTCCGGCGTATCATGCGCAACCTTCTCGATGTCCATGCCGCCTTCAGTCGACACCACGAAGGCTACACGCGAGGTCTCGCGATCGACCAGCATCGAGACGTAGAATTCCTTTTCGATTTCGGAGCCGTCCTCGATGTACAGCCGGTTGACCTGCTTGCCTGCCGGCCCGGTCTGTTCGGTGACCAGCGTGCGTCCGAGCATTTCCTTGGCGAAGCTTGCAACTTCATCGACCGACTTCGCCAGCCGCACGCCGCCCTTGGCGTCCGCCGGCAAGCCCTTGAACTTGCCCTTGCCGCGCCCACCGGCATGGATCTGTGATTTCACAACGTAGACCGGACCCGGCAATGCCTTCGCCGCAGCAATCGCTTCATCGACCGTGAAGGCAGGTACACCCGCGGACACCGTCACTCCAAAATTTTTCAGGACCGCCTTGCCCTGATATTCGTGGATATTCATCGCATTCCTCCCGCCATGACCGAAGTCAAGAAACGCCCTGTTTTCAGGGCTTATGAGACCTAGTTGCCGTCTTGTATTATGTATACCAGAGATTGCCTACTCGTTTTGCGTGAGTCAATCGGGTCGAGAAAAGAAAAAGCGCGCCCATCCGGAGATGAGCGCGCCTTGAGACGGTCAGTTGTCGTTCGCGTCAGGCGGTCTGTTGCGACTTGGCGACCACGATCTTGCGCCACGGCTTCAGCACCATGATCGCAAGCAGCGAGGCGAGAATGTTCGCACCTGCCGCCACGATAAAGACGGTGTCCCATGTACCCGAACTCTGCTGCATGTAGTTTGCAACAGGAACAAGCAACGCCGCCGTTCCTTTTGCCGTATAGAGCAACCCGGCATTCGTGGTCGCGAACTTCGATCCGAACGTATCCGTGCAGGTCGAGGGGAAGAGCGAGTAGATCTCACCCCAGGCGAAGAACACGAAGCCCGACAGCAGCACGAACCAGACCGGATCGTGGCCCCACAGGTAGAGCATATAGATGCCGACGCCTTCCATGCCGAACGCGATGAACATCGTGTTCTCGCGGCCGATCATGTCGGAGATCCAGCCGAAGAACGGGCGCGTCAAACCATTGAGCACGCGATCGATGGTGGCCGCGAACGTAACCGCCGTCATTGTCACCGCCATCAGCGTGACCGGCACGCTGTCGACTTTCCAATCGACTGCGATCGGTTTCAGATTGGCGGTGACCATCAGACCGCCGGCGCCGACGATCGCGAACATGAAGTACATCAGCCAGAAAATAGGCTGCCGCAACACTTCCGTCGGTGCGTAGTTGCGGCGCGTCTGGATGATATTCGCATTCTGGGTGACCGCAGGCACCTGTCCGGGCTTCGGTGCGAACATCAGGAACGACAGGATCACGATGATGATGCCCTGCCCCAGACCGAAGTAAAGAAACGTCGTCTGGAAACCGGAGCCCTGAATCATTGCCTGAATCGGCGCGACCGTGAGTGCGGAGCCTGCACCGAAACCCGCCGCGGTGATACCTGCGGCGAGACCGCGCTTGTCAGGAAACCACTTGAGCGCGTTGCCGACGCAAGTGCCATAAACGCCACCGGCACCGATGCCCGCGATAATCATGCCGAGATAAAAACCGTTCAGCGATGTCGCCTGCGCGTTGATCGCCCAGCCGATCCCGCAAAGAATGCCGCCGACGAGAACGACAATGCGCGGACCGTACTTGTCGACGAACCAGCCCTCGACCGGGACCAGCCACGTTTCGAACAACACGAACAACGTGAAGGCCCACTGGATCGATGCGCGATCCCATCCGAATTTTTTCTGAATATCGGGGACGAAGAACGTCCAGCCGTATTGATAGTTCGCGATCATCACCATGGCGCCGACACCGATCGCCAACTGAACCCAGCGATAGGTATCGCTGACGCGTGAATCCGCCGGGACTGCCGTATGAACTGTATCCGTCATCGTTCCTCCGAAGGCGCCCTGTTCTGTTTGAAGTTCGACAGGCGCTACCGGCGCGGAGACTGGTATATGATATGCCAGCACGCAAGAGGTATTCAGGGGTTCCGGAGACTTTTTAGCTATGCACCTCCGACATGGATTTGGAAAGAAAAAAGGCTCCGGCAATCGCCGGAGCCTTTTGGCAGGACAATATTCTTCTGAGAATCCGTATGTCACTCAAGCAGAGTCATGCCCCGCACGCAGATCTCCTTCTTCTTACGTTGCGGCTCTCGGTGCGCGCGACGACAGCCACGCCCATCCATTCGAGATCACCGGCCAGAACAGCGCAATCAGTCCCAGCGTCATGATCGTTCCAACAAGACCGTTGGAGAAGAAGACACCAAGGCTACCTTGTGATCCCAGCAGCGATTGCCGGAACGCCTCTTCGGCCTTGTCACCGAGCACGATGGCCAACACCAGTGGCGCCATCGGGTAGTTACACTTCTTCATCACGTATCCGACCACACCGAACACCATCATCATCACGACATCGAAGGTGTTGTTGTGCACGGTGTAAGCACCGATGGCACACAGCACCAGGATGACAGGCGCAATGATGCTGAACGGAATGCGCAGGATTGCTGCGAACAGCGGCACGCAGGTCAGCACGATAATCAGGCCGACGAAGTTTCCGAGATACATGCTGGCAATAAGCCCCCAGACGAACTCCTTCTGCTCGACGAACAGCAGCGGTCCGGGCTGCAGCCCCCAGATCAGCAGGCCGCCGAGCAGCACGGCAGCCGTCGGCGAACCGGGAACGCCCAGCGACAGCATCGGCAGCAATGCCGCCGTGCCGGCCGCATGCGCTGCAGTCTCGGGCGCGACCACGCCCTCGATTTCACCCTTGCCGAAGTTCTTGCCGTTTTTCGACATGCGCTTGGCGATGCCATAGCTCATGAAGGATGCAGGCGTCGCGCCGGCGGGAGAAATTCCCATCCACACGCCGATGAAACACGAGCGCAGTGATGTCGCCCAGTAACGCGGGAGCTCTTTCCAGGTTTCCCACACGACCCTTGCATTGATCTTGGCAGGCTTACCGCGGAAATTCAGCCCCTCTTCCATGGTGAGAAGGATCTCGCCAATGCCGAACAATCCGATCACCGCGATCAGGAAGTCGAATCCACTCAGCAGGTGGGTGAATCCGAATGTCATGCGCAACTGCCCGGTGACGCTGTCGAGGCCGACGGACGCCAGAGCGAAACCGATCATCATCGCGACAATTGTTTTGAACGGCGGCTCCTTTCCCATGCCGATGAAGCTACAGAACGCTATGAAGAACACCGCGAACTTTTCCGCCGGGCCGAACTGAAGCGCAAACTTCGCAACCAGCGGCGCGACCAGCGTAATCATGATGACGGCGAACAGCGCGCCTACGAAGGACGATGTGAATGCGGCGGTGAGCGCCTCGCCGGCCTTGCCCTTCTGCGCCATGGGATGGCCGTCGAATGTCGTGGCCACGGACCAAGGCTCGCCGGGAATATTGAACAGCACCGATGTGATGGCGCCGCCGAACAATGCACCCCAGTAGATGCAAGACAGCATGATGATGGCCGATGTCGGCGTCATGCTGAATGTGAGCGGCAGCAGGATAGCCACACCGTTCGCACCGCCGAGACCGGGAAGCACGCCGATGATAACGCCGAGCAATATCCCGATGATCATGACCATAATATTGAACGGCTGCAGAACTGTCGCGAAGCCGTGAAACAGATTTACGATTTCTTCCATGTCGAAGTCCTCTACCGCAGCTTTGAATTTTCAGAGACCGAGCAAGTCTTCCAACGGTCCTTTTGGCAACGGAATGAGGAACCATTTTTCGAAGAACAGGTAGATCGCGAACGGAGTGCCGAGCGCTATGGCAGCCGTGGTGGTCCACGGGTATTTACCGAGCCATTTCATGAACAGCGCAATCAGGATGGTCGAGGCGACATAGATGCCGAGATACGGAATGCTCAGAGTGTAGATCGTGGTCGGAATAACGACGCACATCACCTGACGAAGCTGCCCCCAGTCCGCAAAAAGCTGCCCGTCATCGGACTCCATCAAGACTTGGATGCAGGTCACGAGGCTCGCCAGCACAATGATGACGCCGATGTAGAAGGGAAAGAATCCGGCTTTTGGACCTTCAGGGCCCCACCCGGATCCAGCCTTCACGCTGCCGATGATCGTGATCACGCCGAACAGGATGCAGAATACCGCTACCCCGAACTCCGTCCATCGATGCGACGGACCGCGCTGACCAGCTCCAGAAGAATGCTCGCTCATATTTTTTTCCCGCGCTAAAGCCCTGCCGGCGGAGACAATCCGCCGGCAGTATTGACCGTTGATGTTATTGCGGTGCCGCCAGGAAACCGGCGTCCTTCATAAGCGCTTGATGCCGCTTCTGTTCGTTGTCGACCCAAGTCGAATATTCGGGACCGACCATCATGGTTTGATTGAAGGCGCCATCCTTCATCAGGTTCTGCCATTCGGGCGTTTCACGAACTTTCTTGAACACATCCACATAATAGTCGACCTGCTCTTTGGTCGCTTTCGGCGATGTGAAGAACCCGCGCAGCATCACATACTCGACATCAAGCCCCTCCGACTTGCACGTCGGGATGTCGCCCCATGCCTTTCCGTCGGCAACCGCATCCTTGTACGGAAGCGGTTTGGCATCGAACACACAGAGCGGGCGTACGGCGCCCCCCCGCCACTGAGCCACCGCCTCGATCGGATTGTTCACGGTGGAGTCGACGTGCTTGCCGACGAGCTGAACCGCGACTTCACCGCCGCCCCGGTAGGGGATGTAGGTGAATTTGGTGCCGGAAGCCTTTTCGATGGCGACCGTGATGATCTGATCTTCCTGCTTCGATCCGGTGCCGCCCATCTTGAATTCGCCGGGCTTCGCCTTCACCGCCGCGAGGTAGTCCTTCACCGTCTTGTGTGGGCTTTCCGCATTGACCCAGAGGACAAATTCGTCGAGCGCCATCATCGCGACCGGCGTCAGATCCTTGTGGCTGAACGGAATGCCCGTTCCCAGCGGCGTGGTGAAAAGATTGGACAGGGTGATCACCAGCTTGTGCGGATTGCCCGCTGAGCCTTTGACATCCAGGAAGCCTTCACCGCCGGCGCCGCCAGCCTTGTTCACCACCACCAGCGGCTGCTTCATCAGGTTGTGCTTGGTGATAATGCCCTGAATGGTGCGAGCCATCTGGTCCGCGCCGCCGCCGGTGCCTGCGGGTACTACGATCTCCACCGGCCGGGTCGGCTCCCATGCCGCCAAGGCGGCGCTGGATGCGAAACCCGCTCCCAGCGAAACGCCAACACCCAGTGCAAGACATAACGTTCGATTAGACAACCACATCATCGCGTTTCTCCCACCTGTTGTTTCACGCCGCTCAACGGCGGCTTGGTCCCGAAATCTGCTTTGCGCAGTTTCGGTTTCATTTATCGTTATTGCGTCGCGTGCATGCCCTCACCAACAGAGTTGCGATACACATGACGCAAAATGCTCGCTTGCGTGGCACGCAGCCGGCAGCGGTCATCGCAATCATTGTGAGGAAGTTCGCGCTGATAGCTAGACCGACATCCGTCGGCCCTGTGATCAGCAATGGCCGCAACCGTCAGGGCGATATTGGCCAGTTTCCCCTCCCAAGGCGCGTTGTTCTGTTTTGCTATCGACAAGCACTGCCTGAGCTCCATCCTTGTATGCGATATACCAGACTACAAGAGAAATCTGAGGCACCGGCTTTGGGCAGTGCGATATCGTTTGAACATGGAACAAAAAAAAGGCCCCGAAAATCGGGACCTTTTTGACAAGCAGTTGAAGTCTTTCGGCTTACTATCCCGCGCTGGCCAGCGGCGTGCTCCTCAGAGACCGAACGGCGGCAGGTCACCATTGCGAATGGAAATCTGAGCGCTCTTCATCAGAAAATCGTCAACAAAAGAAAGCAGTTGCTGGAAAATTCCAGTGGCGGACGCAACGCCAACGAGGGCAGTCTTGGACATTTTGGGGACCTTTCGAAAGCGACTAATTCATGCGCTGATCACGGCCCAGCGCTTCGTCATTCCCAATCTAGGTATACCAGATACCAGCCTCAATGAGTGATTTTGCATGGCAGCATTTGATTTACTGCATCGCAGCAATTGACGATATCGCGACGAAATGTCGCAATTTTTCCCGTAGCCAAGGCTGTGTGTTGCGACATCGAACGCAAGAAAAAAGCCGGCGGAAGAACCGCCGGCCTCAGCATGGATGATACGAGCGTTCGTTGTTATTCGGCTGCCTCAACCTTCCGGGGCGGAGCAAGCGCACCCGAATGGTGCGTTTCCGCAACCTGATTGTCATTGAAGCCGAGCACTTGTTTCAGGATCTCGTCAGTGTGTTCGCCCAGCAGCGGCGAACGCGTCACCACGGTCGGGCTGTCCGAGAGCTTGATCGGATTGCCGACCGAAATGTACTTGCCGCGTGTCGGATGATCGACCTCAACAAGCGTGCCGGTGGCGTAGAGAGATTTGTCTTCGGAAATCTCCTTCATCGACAGGATCGGACCGCATGGAATGTCGTCCTTGTTGAGAATTTCCATCGCCTCGAACTTGGTCTTGGTCATGGTCCACTGTTCGATGCGTCCGAAAATCTCATTCAGGCGCGGCAGGCGCACTGCCGGTTTGGCGTAATCCGGATGCGTCTTCCAGCCCGGCTCGCCGATCACGTCGCAGATCTTCTCCCAGACAGGAGCCTGGGTGATGAAATAGAGGTAAGCGTTCGGGTCGGTCTCCCAACCTTTACACTTCAGAATGCGACCGGGCTGACCACCGCCGGAATCGTTGCCAGCGCGCGGCACGGCGTCACCAAACGGAATGCCTTCACCGAACTGGCTGTATTCCTTGAGTGGACCGTGGGCGAGACGCTGCTGATCGCGCATCTTAACGCGCGCCAGATTGAGCACGCCGTCCTGCATTGCCGCAGTGACCTTCTGTCCCTTGCCGGTGGTCGTGCGCTGATAGAGCGCGGTGACGATACCAAGCGCTAGGTGGAGGCCGGTGCCGCTATCGCCGATCTGCGCACCCGTCACCAAGGGAAGACCATCGCGGAAACCGGTGGTCGATGCAGCGCCGCCGGTGCACTGAGCAACGTTCTCATACACCTTGCAGTCTTCGTAAGGACCGGGACCGAAACCCTTGATCGACGCAACGATCAGCTTCGGATTGATTTTCTGGATGGTTTCCCACGGGAAGCCCATACGATCCAGCACACCCGGACCGAAGTTCTCCACCAGAACGTCACACTTCTTCATCAGCTCGGTAAGGACTTCCTTGCCTTTCGGGTTCTTGGTGTCGAGCGTTATCGAACGCTTGTTGTGATTGAGCATCGTGAAATAAAGGCTGTCCGCATTCGGGACATCCATGAGCTGGCCGCGGGTGATGTCACCGACGCCGGGACGCTCCACCTTGATCACATCGGCGCCAAACCATGCCAGCAATTGCGTGCATGTCGGTCCCGACTGAACGTGGGTGAAATCAAGGATGCGAACGCCCTTCAGCGCCTGTGTCATTATCTGCTACTCCGTATCAACCGACGCCTTCTGACGCCGAGTTTGAGGACTAAAATTGATTGGGCGCAACGTGAGCCCAACGGTGTGGCTTTATTTCTTCTTCAGGACGCTTTGCGGATTGAGATTGCCGATGCGACCGCTTTCGCTGCCGGCAGCCGGGTCGATCACCGCATTGATAAGCGTCGGCTTGCCCGAATCCATCGCCGCGTTAACAGCGCGCTTCAACTCATCGGGGGTCGTTGCATTGACGCCGACGCCGCCGAAAGCTTCCATCATCTTGTCGTAACGAGCGCCCTTCACGAAAACGGTCGGCGCGACGTCCGAGCCGCCCGAGGGGTTGACGTCCGTACCACGATAGATGCCGTCATTGTTGAAGATCACCACGCAGACCGGCAGCTTGTAGCGGCAGATCGTTTCCACTTCCATGCCCGAGAATCCGAATGCGCTGTCGCCTTCGATCGCAAGCACCGGCTTGCCGGTCTCGATGGCCGCGGCAATCGAATAGCCCATGCCGATACCCATGATGCCCCAGGTACCGACGTCGATACGCTTGCGTGGCTGATACATGTCGATGATACCACGCGCCAGATCGAGCGTGTTGGCGCCTTCATTGACGAGGATCGCGTCCGGGCGTTCCTTGATGATCGTCCGCAGGACACCAAGCGCTCCGTGGTAATCCATCGGCGAATTGTTATTCATCAGACGCGGCGCCATTTTCGCAACGTTGTCGTCCCGCTTGATCTGAACGGATTTTGTCCAATCCGCCGGCGGAGCTGTCCAGTTGCCGCCCATGCCCTGCAGGAGGGCCGTGACGCAGGAGCCGATGTCGCCGACCACCGGCGCCACGATCTCGACGTTCGAGTCCATTTCCTTCGGCTCGATGTCGATCTGGATAAACTTCTTCGGAGCATCACCCCATGATTTGCCCTTGCCGTGCGACAGCAGCCAGTTCAGCCGCGCGCCGATCAGCATGACAACATCAGAGTCCTTCAATACCGTCGACCGCGCCGCACCCGCGCACTGCGGGTGTGTATCCGGCAGCAGGCCCTTGGCCATGCTCATCGGCAGGAACGGAATGCCGCTCTTCTCGATCAGAGCGCGGATCGCGTCGTCGGCCTGCGCGTAGGCAGCGCCCTTGCCGAGGATAATGAGCGGCTTCTTCGCCGATTTCAGCACATCGAGCGCACGCCTGACGGAATCGGGGCCCGGAATCTGTGCCGGAGCCGCGTCGATGACCTTCACCAGCGACTTCTTGCCGGCTTCCGCATTCATCACCTGCCCAAACAGCTTGGCCGGAAGATCGAGATAGACACCGCCCGGACGACCGGAAACCGCAGCGCGGATTGCTCGAGCAACGCCAATGCCGATGTCCTGGGCATGCAGCACGCGGAACGCCGCCTTGCACAGCGGCTTGGCGATCGCGAGCTGGTCCATTTCTTCGTAGTCACCCTGCTGCAGATCGACAATCTCGCGCTCCGATGAGCCGGAGATCAGGATCATCGGGAAGCAATTGGTCGTGGCATGGGCCAGCGCGGTCAGGCCGTTGAGAAAGCCGGGCGCCGAAACAGTGAGACAAACACCGGGCTTCTTAGTCAGAAAACCTGCGATCGAAGCCGCATAGCCGGCATTTTGTTCGTGGCGGAACGACAGAACGCGAATGCCTTCGGCCTGCGCCATGCGGCCGAAATCCGTGATCGGAATACCCGGAACGCCATAAATAGTATTGAGACCATTCAGCTTGAGAGCGTCGATAATCAGATGAAAGCCATCCGTCAGCTCTTGCTCTACGTCGTTTGCAGCCGTCGTCTCTACCTTACTCGCCGTCGTCAGCATCGGTGGCCTCCCTAGTCTCTTTTTTTGATCGTCCGTCTACGTGAAGATTTCCTGTCCATGGGTTTCGACATAAGTCGCAAGCCCAAGCGTATGGTCGCGTGCGCGCTTTTCAGCGAGCTCGGTATCACGCTCCTCGAGTGCCTCGATGATCGCGAGATGTTCCGGCAGCGACACCGCGGTGCGATCCGTCCGGCCGATCGTCAGCTGACGGTATCCGCGCACGTGCAGCAGAATGTCGTTGGTCATGTCGACCAGAACCGGAGACTCACTCAGCGAGATCAGCGCCTGATGGAACGCGATGTTCGCCTTCGAGTACTCATTGATATGGTCCTGCGGCAGACGATCCTTGTTGAAGTCCTTGAAGAAGTTACGCAGCGCTGAAATATCTTTCTTGCGCGCTGTCGTGGTGATGAGACGTGCGGCCATGCTCTCGAGCGCAGCCCATGCCCGGATCATGTCAACGATTTCGGCTTTGGTCTTGCGCACGACAACGATGCCGCGGCGTGGAACCGTTTTGACGAAACCGTCCTGCTCCAGCATCGCGATCGCTTCACGGATCGGTGTGCGGCTGACGCCGAGATGCTCCGAGAGCGCACGCTCGTCGAGCATAACGGGCTCCGGGCTGGCGTAGATATCCATCTTCAGGATAGCTTCCTTCAGCGCGTCGTAAGCCTTGTTTTTAAAACTGGCTTCCGGCGCGATGCGGACGATCGCAATATCCTGCTCGTTCAGCGGAACCTTTGAAATTTTCTGAGTAACCATGAATCATCTCCCTCTCCGGTTTGAGGGCTGTATACCACGGGAGCGTTGTTTATGTTCTTGGCATACCAAATGCCAAAGTGTCAAGCGACGGCCCTGCGCCCCGAAAGCCCAGCGAACGGGCTTGACAAACATGGTTCTTGGTATGCCAAATGCCAAAGTAGGCATTTTGCCCGCGTGCCGCTAAAAGCGCGCAGGCCAACGCTAAAACGTGGTGCTCAAGCGCTCGGGGACGACCGTCCGACAACCCGCGCGCGACCCAGATTTCAAAAATGGACGTGACAGGAGGAAGTAATGGCTCATTCGCAGGACGCAGCGCGAAAGATCGACGTCGGTCAGCAGGCAAAGGCCGAAGTTCGGAAGATTCTCGACGCCGTCAAAGCAGACAAACGCACCAGCCTGACCGCCCCGGAAGGCAAACTGGTTTGTGATGCTTACGGAATTCCGGTTCCGAAGGAAGGCGTTGCCAAGTCCGCCACCGATGCCGCCAAGATCGCGACCGGCATGGGCTTTCCCGTGGTGATGAAGATTGTCTCCCCCGACATTCTGCACAAGACCGAGGCCGGCGGCGTGATCGTCGGCGTGAAAACCGCTGCGGACGCAGAAAAGGCCTATGAGACCATTCTCGCAAACGCGAAGAAGTACAAGGCCGACGCCAAGATCGAAGGTATCCAGGTTCAGCAGATGCTGCTGGGTGGCACGGAAGTCATCGTCGGAAGCATCACCGACGGCTCGTTCGGCAAGCTCGTGGCGTTCGGCCTCGGCGGCGTTCTCGTCGAAGTGCTGAAAGACGTCACCTTCCGTCTTGCACCTGCGACCAATGCCGATGCGTTGTCCATGCTGGACGGCATCCAGGCCCATGAAATGCTGCAAGGCGTGCGTGGCGGCGATCCGGTGAACCGCGAGGCTCTGGCGGACATCATCGTCAATGTTTCGCAGCTCGTCAGCGACTTCCCCGAAATTATCGAACTCGATCTCAACCCGGTGTTCGCTACCAAGAAGGACGCGATTGCTGCGGACGTTCGCATCGTCGTCGATTTCGACTACAAGCCGCGCCCAGCTCCGCGTTCGAACGAAGAAATCGTCACCGCGATGAACCGCATCATGATGCCGAAGGCGGTCGCTGTCATTGGCGCTTCGGCTGAGGACGGCAAGATCGGTAACTCCGTGATGAAGAACCTCATCAACGGTGGCTACAAAGGCGATATCTATCCGATCCATCCGAAGGCTGATGAGATCATGGGCCGTAAGGCCTACAAGAGCGTCAAGGACGTTCCGGGCACCATCGACACTGCGGTCTTTGCGATTCCCGCGAAATTCGTTGCCGGTGCTCTTGTCGAGTGCGGCGAGAAAAAGATCCCTGGTGCCGTTCTGATCCCTTCGGGATTTGCCGAGGCGAATGAGCCAGCATTGCAGGAAGAAATCGTCGAGATCGGCAAGAAGTATAATGTCCGCCTGATGGGACCGAACATCTACGGATTCTATTATACGCCCGCCAATCTCTGCGCGACGTTCTGTACGGCCTACGACGTCAAGGGCTCCGCGGCACTGTCGTCGCAGTCCGGCGGCATCGGCATGGCCATTATCGGCTTCTCCCGCTCCGCCAAGATGGGCGTGTCGGCGATCGTCGGTCTCGGCAACAAGTCGGATATCGATGAGGACGATCTGCTCGCCTTCTTCGAGCAGGACCCGAACACGACGATCATCGCGCAGCATTGCGAAGATCTGAAGGACGGCCGCGCCT
>JAZKDK010000043.1:0-55919 GCA_040387615.1 Pseudomonadota bacterium
TAGATAGCTGGACAAGCCGCTATCACCCGCAGCGCGGTCATCCCACCTCGATGCGGATGCCCTCGGCGCCATTAAGCAGCCGCCTCAGATGATAGCTGGCAAGCGGATCATCGGCGTACGCTCCAACCAGAGCGGCGAACGCCGGCATGGCGGCGGCGTGATCCGACTCGAGCTTGGCAAAGGCAACCGCATACCGTGCCGTGGCCGGCGCATCGAACTCCGTCACTGATAACGGCTCGTGGGCGCGCAGCGGCTCGCTGCGTCCGCGCAGAACAAGATCGCCAATCGGCCGCCCCCTAAAGCCTTCCGCCAAGCTTGCGACAATGTCGCTGACGCAGATGCGCGTACCGAACGTCTTGTTCGCGGCCTCCAGCCTCGCCGCCGTGTTCACGGTGTCGCCGTAAGCGGTAAAATCGAAGAAGCGATCGCCGCCGAAATTTCCGACCAGCGCGGGGCCGGCGTGGACGCCGATCCGCGTAGCGCCGAAATCCACGCCTTTCTCCTTCCAGCGCGCACGAAATCCCTCCGCCCATTGATCGAGCGCCTGTGCGCAGACTAAGGCGCGCGACGCGTAGTCCGCCTGATCGCCCGGCGCATTGAACAGCACCTGAATCGCATCGCCAATCACCTTGGCCACCGTTCCGTCATGCGCGAAGACGACATCCGTCAGGCCACCGACATATTCGTTGAGCAGTTCTGCCAGCACTGCCGGAGCGGCTGCCTCGACGAGCGAAGTAAAGCCGGTGATGTCCGTGAAGATCACGGCGATGTCGCGCCAACGCACCTGCATGTCATTTTCATCACCGTCGGCGGCAAGGCGCTTGGCAAGTTCGGGCGAAAAGTAACGAGACAACGACGCATGGGCGCGCTCCGCCTCCGCCTGGCGGCGGTGGGCATCACGCAACACTTCGATGTGACGCAGCGTCTTCAGGATCGTCGCTTCCAGGTCGGCGAAATCAATTGGCTTGGTCAGAAAGTCGAACGCGCCGCGATTCATCGCGGTCCGTATATTGCTCATGTCTCCGTACGCCGAGACGACAATGGCGGACTTCTTGTCCTCTCGCTCCTGCAGTTTTGCCAGCAGTGAGAGACCATCCATACGCGGCATGTTGATATCCATGACCACAAGATCAACATGCGGATGCTGCTCGATCGACCGCAACGCCTCCAGACCGTCATGCGCGAATACAAAGCTGATGTGCTCGTCCCGGATCTGTCGGCGGAATTTTTGCAGAACAAGCAGCTCTAGGTCGGGCTCATCGTCGACCACAAGGACCGTCGCGGTCATGCGGTTTGTCCCAGCCGTGTCTCGATCACTTGGCGGAGCTCACCGAAGTCGATCGGCTTGGTCAACAAGCCCTTCGCACCTCGATCCAGCGCCGTCTTGCGCGTCTCGGCATCGCCATAGGCGGTGATCATGATGACGGGAACATCCGGCCGTCGTGCGTGCACCTCCGGCAGCATGTCGAGACCGCTCATTCCCGGCATGTTAATGTCGGAAAGAACCAGAATCAGGGTTTGCTCGCCGATGTCGGCTATGCGGGTCAGCGCCTGCGCCGCTGAACCGGCAAAGTCCATCGCAAATCGCTGAGCGCGCAGATCGCGGCGGAACTGCTGGCGAAACAATACCTCGACGTCCGCTTCGTCATCCACCACCAAAACCAAGACACTCATGGCTCACCTCTACTGTTCTGCGCAAAGTCGTTCTCGCGCGGCAACAGAATGGTGAATTCGGTAAATTCACCGGGCTCGCTCTCGACGTCGATCCTGCCGCCGTGTCGCTTCACGACAATGTCGTGGCTCATGGACAACCCGAGGCCAGTACCTTCGCCGGGCGGCTTGGTCGTGAAGAATGGATTGAACATCTTCTCGCGAACATCGAGTGGAATGCCGATGCCGTTGTCGTGAATACGAATCTCGACGGTGTCGCCGAGGTTGCGCGTGCTGGCGCTGAGTACGGGTTCGTACCTATGGCCATTTTCGCTGGAGCGTTTCGCCACGGCATAGAGGCTGTTGCTCATCACGTTCAACAGCACGCGCGTGATTTCCTGCGGAAATACTTCGGCGATGCCGGCAGAGGGATCGAACGCCCGTCTGAGGGTCGCGTTGAACTGCGGCGTTCCGGCGCGTGCGCCGTGATAAGCGAGATTGAGGCTCTCTTCGACGAGTGCATTCACATCCGTCGGCCGGTGCTCGCCGCCGACCCCGTGCGAATGCAGGAGCATGTTCTTGACGATAGAATCCGCGCGCTTGCCGTGCTGCACGATCTTTTGTAGATTCTCTTTCAGCAGATCGCGCAGTTCGTCCAACTCGTCGCCCACGTCATCCGGCAACACAACAGAAGCGAGCACGTCGTTGACCTCGTCCATTAGTTCCGCCGAGAGGGCTGCGAAATTGTTGACGAAGTTGAGCGGGTTCTTGATTTCGTGCGCGATGCCGGCGGTGAGCTGTCCGAGCGAGGTAAGTTTTTCGGTTTGCACCAGGCGATCCTGCGCAGCGTGCAGGTCATCGAGAGACTTGGCGAGCTGCGAGGTACGCGCCTGGACTTCTTCGAACAACCGCGCGTTTTCGATCGCGATCACAGCCTGATCTGCGAACGTGTTGAGCAGATCGATCTGACTGCCGCTGAACACGCCCGGCTTGGCGCGCGACACGCCGATCGTACCGATCGCCAAGCCTTCGCGCAGCATGGGAACGACAATGATGCTTCGATATCCTCTGACGCGCGCCATATCCTTGACAAGCTGAGGCACACCGAGCTCTGTTTCGACGTCGGAGCGGAACGCAATTGTAGAGGTCAGCGCGACCCGGCTGTGAATCGCTGAAGACGTCAACGGCGCAGGAAATGAAGCTCGAATTTCCGCGTGACCGGCGTCGCTTCCCGCCGTGCAAGCTGCCAGATGAAGCTCATCACCGACGACGCGCGTCACAAGAGCCGTTTGGCCGCCAAGTAACCGCCGGGAACTCTCGGTAATAACATCGAAAACCGGCTGCACGTCGGTTCGCGACACAGCGATGACGGCGAGGATTTTCGCGGTGACGGTCTGTCGCTCCAACGCAATCGCAAGATCCGTTTGCAGACGGCCATTCTCCGCTGCTGCGGATCGCAGTTGCTGCTCGAGTTCATCGATCCTGCGCTTCAGCTCGGTATCCATGCACTCGTCATTCATCATCGCATCCGGCGGCCCAGTGCGAGCAGGCGCGTCACCACGGCGGAATTATTTCTTGAGCTTATCGACCCATGAAGCAAAGGCATCGATGTAGGTCTTTAGAACCTTTTCGAGGGCTTCCTTGACCAGGTTGCCTTTGTCGTCGAAGGCGTCCGCCACGCCGTTCAGATAGATTTCAGGCTGCTGGAGGATCGGGCCGCCGTAACCCGGAAGGATCTGCTTGAGGTTCATCGCCGCGCAGACTCCGCCAAGCGGTCCGGGCGAACTACTGACGATGCCGATAGGCCTACCGAGGAACGAGCTATTGCCCGGCGGGCGCGAGCCGACGTCGATGGCATTCTTCAACACACCGGGAATGGAGCGGTTGTATTCCGGTGTCACGAAGAGAACCGCATCGGATTTCTGGATCTTCTCGCGAAACGCGGTCCAGTCTGCCGGCGGTGTCGCCTCTAGATCCTGATTGAAGAACGACAGGCCATGAAGCGTCACGATCTCAAGTTTCAGAGATGGAGGAGCGATCCTGGCGAAGGCATTGGCGATCTTGAGCGAAAACGACTCCTTGCGGAGGCTGCCGATAATAACGGCAACGGTATTGGTCATGAGAGGATCCTTTCAACAACAGCACAATCGATACGCGGCTGGCCCGCTAGGGCGCGTCCTCATCAACGTTATGAGTACGCGCCCCGGTTTGGTCGTTAGCCAACGAGCGATCAGTAGTCCCAGAACACCGGCACCCAGCGAAAGGTGTCGCCATCGGCCGCCACATGGCCAACGGACGGGAACGGCAGATGAGTGGCCACCAGCATTTCGCCGGTCTCGGCCAGCTCCCGCAGAAGACGAACCCGAACGCGCGCCGCTTCTTCGGGATCGTGTTCGAAACCGTTATGCCAGTCGGGCTGATCGAATCCGACCGCGAACACTGCGTCGCCGGCGAACGTCAGCGCTTCGCCGCCAGACGCGAGGCGGACCACGCTATGTCCAGGCGTATGGCCACCGGTGCGACGGACGACGACGCCTGGCGCAATCTCGTGCTCCTCGTCGAACTGCCGCAGATGATTATGGTATTGTTTCACGAACTGATTGGCGGCTGCCCGAAGCGCGTCCGGGAACCCTGGCGGCATCGCCGTGTGGGTGAAGTCGGGCGACTCCCAGAATTTGACCTCAGCGGCGGCCACGTGGATCTGCAGGTCCGGACGCAGCCGATCCTTCACTCCCTCGACGATCAGCCCGCCAACATGGTCCATGTGCATGTGGGTCAGCACTATGTCGGTCACGGACGCAAGATCGATGCCCGCGGCGTCCAGTCGCTTGATCAACTGCCCGGCCCGCGGCAAGTGCAAGTCCGGGTCTGACCCCAGTCCAGCGTCGATAAGGATGGTCTTGCTGCCGCTACGGACAACGACCACGTTCAGCGCCCAGTCGAAAGCGTCCGGCGGCAGGAACCTGTCGTGCATCCAAGCCGCCCGGATCGCCGGATCGGCGTTATGTCCCAGCATTTTGGTTGGGAGCGGTAGCACCCCATCGCTGACCACCAGCACCTCAATGTCGCCGACCTGAACGGCGTAGCGCGACGGAACCAACTCGTCGGGCCTTGATCTGCCTGGGTGTGAGGTAACGTCTAAGCTCATGTTCTTTCTCCATCTGATCGTCGCCTTCCGCAAGGCACTAACGACGCTACGTTGAAGCGTCTTCGCGATCGATTGGATTGAGAGATAGAACGAGCCATACTACGGGATAGGTCTTGCCATCCTGCAGCATAGCGTCCAGCGAGGGGAATGAATGCCGGAAAGCACCTCGGCACCGGTCCCAAGGATCGTGCAAGAACCTTTGACCACCGCTGCCAGTATCCTCATCTCGTAGATGAATACAGATTTACGCCGCACACGCCTCACGCGCAGGCGCCGGCAAGGATTCCCAGATCCGAATCAATCCGCCGATCGATGAAGCCGCCATCTTTCGCATGACATTGCCCCGATGGAGCTTCACCGTGACTTCGCTGATGCCAAGATCAAAGGCGATCTGCTTGTTGACGCGGCCGCATGCAACATGGTGTAAAACCTGCCGCTCGCGCGGCGTCAATTTCTCGAGTCGCTCGACATTTCTCCTGACGGCGATTGCGTTGGCGCGATACGCCACATCGCGATTAATGCCGGCGGCCACCGCATCCAGCAACGTCTGGTCGCGTACAGGCTTGGTCAGGAAGTCGATAGCGCCAGCCTTCATGGCCTCGACGCTCATGGGAATATCGCCGTAACCGGTCAGGAACACAATCGGCTTTGGATTCCCGGTTGCTGCAAGATGGCGCTGCAAATCGAGGCCGCTCGATCCCGGCATCCGAACGTCGAGAACCAAGCAGCCCGGCCGATCCAGAATGTCAGTCTCCAACAACTCCTGCGTCGATGCGAAGCACACGCATTTCATCCCCGCCGACAACATGAGCTCCTGCACGCCTTCGCGCACAGCATCATCGTCATCGACCACTATGACGAGAGGCTGATCGGGTTCACTGCTCAATCGCTCTTGCTTCGAGGCGGGACTTCGCAACGCTATCGGATCATTGATCATTGTCGCCCTCCGTATTGATATCGTCCAACTTACGATCGATCGCAGCAAGCAGATCCTGCCCACCAAATGGCTTCATGAAAAAGCCTCCGACATCTTTCCCCGTGGCTCTATGCTGATCGCCGATCTCGTGGCGACCAGTCAGCAGAAACACAGGCAACTTCGGTCGCAGCTTCTTCACGATGTCGAGGAGCTCAAAGCCATCCATACCGGGCATCCCGATATCGGTGACGAGACAGTCGATACATAACGGGTCGATCGCGAGCAGCGACGCGCCAGATGAAAATGTGAAGACGGTATAGCCGGCCGACTCAAGCAAGTTCTCGAGAGACTCAAGAACCCTCGGATCGTCGTCAACGACCGCTATGACTGGCTTTCGTTTCACGTTTAATCGTCTCCTGCCCGGCGCGAATGCGTCACCGGAATCTGTAGCTTCTCTGCAATCCGCACGAGATCGGCCAGCGACGCCGCGGCCATTTTCTGCATCACATTCCTGCGGTGAATCTGCAGCGTCACCTCGCTGATTCCGAGTTCGGCGGCCGCCTGCTTGTTGAGTAGCCCGCTGATGACAAGCGGCAACACTTCGCGTTCACGCGGAGTCAATTCGTTGTAACGCTGCTTGAGAATCGCGAAATCAGCCCGCTCCGCATGCGCCTTTCTGTCCTGCGCCACCGCGGTGTGGATCGCCTGCATCAGGGCGGCATCGCCGAATGGCTTGGTCAGAAAATCGACGGCGCCCCGCTTGATGGCACGAACTGACGAGGGAATGTCGCCGTGCCCTGTAATGAATACGATCGGCGGATGATCTCCTTCCGCGATTTGCTTTTGCAGGTCCAATCCGTTGATATCAGGAAGTTCGACATCCAGGATCAGGCAGGCAGGCCGCTTCGATTTGTCAGCGCTGACATATTCCCCAGCAGAAGCGAAAGCGAATGACGTGATTCCATGCGACGCCAGCAACTCGCCGAGCGACTCGCGAATGCGCACATCGTCATCAACGATGAAGACGATATAGTCGCCGTCAATCATGCCATTTCTTTCGCTTCGATTGGCAACGTAAAGATGAACGTCGCTCCGGACGATTCGTTCTTCTCCGCCCACAATTTTCCACCATGAGACTCGATGATTGAGCGACAGATCGCGAGCCCCATGCCCATCCCATGCTCCTTCGTTGTAAAGAACGGTTCGAATATCCTGTCAGGATGCTCGAATCCCTCGCCACAGTCGCTGATTTCAATCCGGATCGCCTCAACATCCCGGTGCACGCGCACCCGCAGAACCCTGTCGCTTGTGAGGGCGTCCATCGCCTCCATGCCGTTGCGAATGAGATTGATCAAAACCTGCTGAAGCTGAACGCGATCGACCTCGACGGGCGGCAGACTGCTCTCAACGTCGATGTCCATCCGGACAGAACGCCGCGACGCCTCCTCGGCCATGAGCTCACGCGCCTCGGCGATGATTCCGCCGAGCGTTGTCGAGATGCGCGAATCCAGGGTTTGCTTGAACAAGGCTCGGATGCGGCTGACAACGTCAGCAGCCGCATTAGCGTCCCGGATGATGCGCTCGGTCGTGACTTTCGCGCGATCGACGTTCGGAGGGTCGGCCGACAGCCAGCGCTGGCAAGCATGCGAGTTGGCGACGACAGCAGCGAGAGGCTGGTTTACCTCGTGTGCGATCGACGCCGAAAGCTCCGCAAGACTCGCCGCCTGGCCCGCCCGCGCCAGTCTGTCTTGCGCCAGACGCAGCTCCTCCTGCGCACAAACCTCGCTTTCGATGTCTAGGCAGATCACGTTCCATTGTACTATGACGCCTTCAGCGTTGCGCATTGGACCCGCGCGTGTCTCGACCCAGCGATACTTGCCATCATGGCGCCGCAGACGGTGCCTCCGCGCATACGGTTCGCCGGTCGCCAGCGAATGGGCATATCTCTCTTTGACACCCTCCACGTCGTCGGGATGAACACCGGCGTCGAGCGTGCCTTCCAGCCGGGACTTCCCCGCTCCATCCAATGTTTCAAGCTCGTAGCCGAGAAACTCGCGGAGTTGCTGACTGCGATAGATCGGTTCGCCATTCGGCGCGGCGCAGTCGATCATGGCCGGAAGCGTTTCAACCAGTTGCCAGAGAAAGCGCTCTCTTTCGCGCAGTTCCGCCTGTGTGCGCACCTCATCGTCGATATCGACGTTGACGCCGTACCATTGAATGATACTTCCGTTATCATCGCGAAGGGGCGTTGCGCGCCCGTTGGTCCAGCGATAGGCACCGTCCCATCGGCGGTTGCGCCACTGAAGCTCGAACGGCTCGCCGGTATTGAGAGAATGCAGTAAGCCCGCCAGCACCGACGGCCGGTCCTCCGGATGGATGGTCCGGAGTACACCAGACAATCCATCCTTGGGGTCATAGTCCTCCAGCTTGGTACCCATGTAGTCCAGCATGGTCTTGTTCATGTATGCCGGCTGGCTGCTTGGCATTAAGCTCCAGATCTGCGTCGGCACCGCGTCGACAAGCTGCCGCAGTTGCCGCAAGCTATTCCGTAGCGCTTCTTCCGCCCGCACCTGATCGTCGATATCGATGGAAACCTGGTACCAGTGAATAATCGTTCCATCTCGATCGCGCAGAGGCTCACAACGTCCCTCTATCCAACGGTAATTGCCGTCTTTCCAGCGCCGCCGATACCGCATCATGAAAGCGTCGCCGGTTTTGAGGCAATTGATTGATATACGTAACACCTCCGAAGCGTCTTCGGGATGAACCAGCTCTTGCGCCACCTTGGTTGTATCTTCGAAGTTGGCGCCGGAGAGGCCGAGATCCTCTAAGGATCGCTTGTTGACGTAGGCCAACTTGCCAGCAGGCGTCCAACTCCAGATGTGAATTGGCAAGGCGTCGACAAGCTGCGACAGCTCCCGTTCTCTCTCGCGAAGTTCATCCTGCGCGCGCATCTCGTCATCGATGTCGATTGAAACCATATACCACTGCACAATCGCGCCAGACGCGTCGCGCAATGGTTGCGCACGAGCCTCGATCCAGGGATAGGCGTTATCCTTGTCGCGCCGGCGAAAACGATTCACGAATGGCGTTCCGGTCGCAAAGCCATCCAGCGCTCTCCGCAACATAGCCGGGAGATCATCTGGGTGAGCCAGATACCGAGCCAGCGCCTCAAAATCTTCGACATGATCCGGTGGTGTACCGACATTCTCCAGATATCGCTTGCTGGCAGAGGTGATTTTGGTCGAAGGATCAAAGCTCAAGATATTGATGGGCACTGCGTCGATCATCTGCTGCAGCTGCCTCGTGCTGCTCCGCAGCGCCTCTTCCGTCGCCAGTTGATCATCGATGTCGACGTTGGCGCCGTACCATTGAATGATGTCTCCGCTCTCGTTGCGAAGCGGTTCGGCACGCCCTTCTTGCCAGCGGTACACACCATCTCCTCGCCGGTTACGGAATCTCAAAGCGAACGTTTCCCCGGTGCGAAAGGAATGATTCAGGGCGCCATACAGAGCATCTCTGTCATCGGGATGAACGAGGTTCCCGATCGCTCCGCGTAGACCACCACCTTCGGCATCGAAGTCTTCCAACGTCATGCCGATGTAGTCCATCATGGTTTTGTTTATGTAGGAGGGCTCCCCCTCTGGGGTTACGCACCAGACCTGCATTGGAACCGTGTCGACAAGCTGCTGAAGTTGCCGCTCACTGTGGCGCATGGCCTCCTGAGCCAGCATCATGTCGTGAATATCGACACTCACGCCGTACCACTGGATGATATTGCCGGCGTCGTCACGCAACGGCTCGGCACGAGTCTCAGTCCAACGATAGATGCCGCCACGCCGGACCTGGCGATATCTCTGGAGATAGGGGACGCCAGTCTCGCATGACCGTTTAAAGGCCGCGATCGCCTCAAGCCTGTCGTCATCGTGGACAACGCTCAACGACGGCCTTCCGTCGGCCGCCGTTATATCCTCAAGCGCGGCGCCGGTGGCATCGGTGAACCGCTTGCTGACGTAGGTTGGCGTGCCGTCCGGCTCCGTGCTCCAGATCAGGGCAGGTACGGCATCGATCAGCTGCTGGAGGCTCCGTTCGCTCCGTCGCAGCGCCTCCTCGGCGTGCATCTGGGCGTCGATGTCGAGACACACGCCGTACCATTGCACAATGTCGCCTTCAGCATTGCGCATTGGCTCGGCACGAGCATCGACCCAGCGATACACGCCATCCGAACGGCGAAGGCGATGCTTCAACGAAAAGCCTTCACCTGTCCTGACTGCAGTCTCAACTGCATTTCTGACAGCGATCGCATCATCCGGATGCATGATGGTCTTGACCACCGCGTCGAACCGCTCTGTTTCGGAAGCGCTCAATTGCTCAACGGGGACGCCGGAATATTCAACCATCCGTTTATTGAAATATGTGGGATTACCCTGTGGCGACAGGCACCAGATCAGCACCGGAACAGTGTCGATCAGTTGCTGCAGCGAGCGTTCGCTTTCGCGCAGGGCAGCTTCCGCCACCTTCTGTTCCTCGACATCGATCGTCGTGCCGTACCAGCCGACGATACGGCCGTCGCGATCACGCGTGGGCAATCCAAAACTCCGGGACCAGCGAAAGGCACCGTCCGCACGTCGCATGCGATGCTCACTGATGTAGTCATGGCCCGTTTGCAGGCTGTGGCGCCAGGTTGCCATGACCCGCTCAAAGTCGTCCGAATGAACGACGTTTCGAAGACCGAATTGATCACTTTCGGTGGGAAGCAGATCCTCCGTTTGAAGCCCCGTGAAAGTCCTGGGGCTGCGGCTCATGTAGAGGAATTTGCCCTTGTTATCGGCAAGCCATGCGAGCGCCGGCATGCTTTCAATAATGCGCAGGGCCTGTTCAGCTTTATCGCTCGTCCGCCTTGGGCGCTTGCGTTGCGCCCAGCTACCGCTCGCGATCATCGCCAAGCCCAAAACGGCCGCAATCGCTGCGATCAGGCCAGATGTTTGGCCAGTCATCTGGGCCAAGCCGAGCCCGATGCCGCAGCCCGCCAATGCGAAGCCGAAGCGATCAAACAAGGGCACTGCTTTCATCATTCGGCTGCTCCTGATGTCGAAGGCTATGCCTCGGCAACCGGCCGCCATCAGCCTGGTATTCCCTCTCGGGATACCTGTCTGAAACGTAGCATGGCGAGGTCTCGCGGCATCTCATGGAAATCCATGATAGGCCGCCCGGAACCAGTCAAGGGGAGAGAACCGCCCCGCGCCTGGTGAAACCAAGACTCCGGACCACCTGACTAACGGCAGACCTAAACTATCCCCGCGTACAGTATCGACACCTGCAAAAACTCCGCAATTTCCTCCGCATGACGCACGCCACCCGGACAGCCAAAACACAGAGGCGCTGGCGGCATCGAGGAACAAACCATGCGCAGTCAGGCGGAGAAGATTTGTATCGATAACATAAGCGACACTGGTGACGCGACGCAGCGGAAGTGCGCGGCCAATTCTCCGGTCGCCGCCCCCCTCGACACACACCCGGATGATACCAATGCAGTTGCGGACGATCGTTCCGAGCTTGCCCCGCGCTGCCCCGCCTGCAGTCACTCGATGCAGCAGCAACGCTGCAGGCTCTTTCTCTGCGCACCATGCCGACAAACGATCGAGACGTTCGAAGTCGTCGAGCATCAATACCTGATCCGCCGCCAGCCCTCGGTCAAACTGAGACAAAGCTTCTGCAAAAAGACCGGGCGCATTGAATGTGATCCGGATCATCCAGCTCTTTCTGGCAAGCAAATCGCGTTATCGCTGCCAAAGCGAGTACAAATCCATGAGTGATCGGATCACGTGTGGCGCGTTACGGGACGTTCCGGCAACAACGAGCGAGGCGCGCAAGAAGGACGCACCCACTATCAACGGCCGTCCTGCAAATGAAGAAATGGCGCGCGTCCTTGGGATCCAACCACTTCACATAGCTACCGACTCGTCCGGCGGTGCGATTGCCCATTGGAATCATGGAGCGCTGCATGATGTCGTCGAGCCCATGACTGACCACGTCATCATGACTTACATCGGCGCCATGCAACGGCTGGAACGGCGGTCCGGCAGTTTCCTTGCGACTGGAACGGCGCGCCCCGGAGCTGTGACAATCATCCCGGCGGGCTCAAGCGCTCGATGGGATATTCCAGGGCCGGTCAATGTCGTGCAGCTCTTTCTGCCTCATGCAACGCTGGAACGTGTTGCGAATGAAGCTGGCAAAGCCACCCCGGTCAGGCTCTCGGAGAGAACGGGGCACCCGGATCTGATAACCTCCCGACTGCTCATCAGCGCGGCGGACGTTCTGGAAGGCAACGACGCGCTGGATGCCTTGTTCAGAGAACAACTGACAAACTTGCTCGCCACCCGACTTGTGGCTGCGCATGCCGGCGCTCCATCCATAAACCAGCCAGTTATCGGGGGACTCTCACCGACGGTGCTCCGGCGCGCCATTGAGCGCCTGCGATCCGCTAGCGATGCGGACGTATCTCTTTCGGCCTTGGCTGCAGATGCCGGGTTGTCGCGCTTCCACTTCTGCCGGGCTTTCAAAGAGAGTACGGGGTTGTCCCCTCATGCCTGGCTACGCCGTTATCGGCTCGATCAAGCCATGATGATACTGCGCGATCGCAACACATCGATCGCTTCAGTTGCCGCTGAACTTGGCTACGCCTCACAGACGGCGTTTGCCGCCGCCTTCAGACGGTTGACCGGCGAAACTCCAAGCGATTGGCGACGACACCAATGTTAGGAGCAATTTCTCTTCAACGGCGTCAATCGCTCTGGCGCAGTGACTTCAGCGGTTCGCTAATCATCTCCATGCCAGCGCCGCATATCAACGGAGAAGACGAATGGTCTGGACCACCCCCATCAACCGGCTTGCGAATACATCGCGACGAAAAGTTCTCATAACTGCGCTCATGTACGCGGTTTCAGTGAACATTCGCTCATCCTCAGCGGCGGGCGAAGAAACCAAGACTCCGAAACACTCCCCTCAGAGGACAAATCCTATGACCTTCGCTACCACAAAAGACGGCGTCCAAATCTTCTACAAGGACTGGGGTCCAAAAACTGCCCAGCCGATTGTCTTTCACCACGGCTGGCCGCTCAGTTCTGACGACTGGGACACCCAAATGCTTTACTTCCTCGGCAAGGGGTATCGTGTCATCGCCCATGATCGGAGGGGTCATGGCCGCTCCAGTCCGGTGAGCGATGGTCACGACATGGACCACTATGCCGCCGATATCGCTGCGGTGGTCGAGCATCTCGATCTTCGCAATGCCATCCACGTCGGTCATTCCACTGGCGGCGGCGAAGCCGCCCGATATGTGGCGCGTCACGGCAAAGGTCGCGTGGCAAAGCTGATTCTGATCGGCGCGGTGCCCCCGCTCATGCTGAAGACAACAGCCAATCCCGGCGGTTTGCCCATCGAGGTCTTCGATGGCTTGCGCAATGCGCTCGCCGCCAACAGATCCGAATTTTACCTGAATTTCGCGAGCGGCCCATTCTACGGATACAACCGCCCGGGAGCCAAACCCTCGCAGGCTGTCATCTGGAACTGGTGGCGCCAGGGTATGATGGGCAATGCAAAGGCCCACTATGATTGCATCAAGGCGTTTTCAGAAACAGACTTCAGCGCGGACCTGAAAAGCATCGCCGTGCCTACGCTCGTCCTGCACGGCAACGATGATCAAATCGTGCCTGTCGCCGACTCCGCGCTCCTTTCGGCAAAGCTCCTGAAGACCAGCACGCTCAAGATTTACGAGAAGCTGCCGCACGGCATGTGCACGACACACGCCGACACGGTCAACGCTGAGTTGCTTTCGTTCATCAAAGCATAGCGCCCCCGACACATCACCCGCGCCGTCATCGGTCACCACGACTTTGCCGCCAATAAAAGTGGCAGCGATGACGCGCGCGGACTCTTGAGAACGCAAACCCGCAAAGGAGTAAACCACATGCGAATAGTCATTATAGGCGCCGGCTTCGCCGGCATGTACGCCGCACTTTCCGCAGCCCGCTTGCGCGACATCGAGGGCATGTCACCGGAAAAGCTAGAAATCACATTGGTTGCACCCGCACCGACTCTGGTGATTCGGCCGCGTCTCTACGAACCGAAGCCAGAAACCTTGACGGCTCCTCTTCAGGAAGTGCTCGACGCGGTGAATGTCGTCTACGTGCAAGGCAGCGTCGAAGCGGTCGACACCAAGGCTCGCGCGGTGGACGTCGTCAACGCCAAAGGCGAACGCAAGTCGCTTTCCTATCATCGCCTGGTGATTGCAACCGGCAGCCGGCTGTTCCGTCCAAATATTCCAGGCCTCGCAGAATACGGCTTCAGCGTCGATAATCTCGATGACGCAATCACCCTCGATCGTCATCTGCACAGCCTCTTGAGTTGGCCCATATCGGAAATGCGCGACACCATCGTCGTCGCAGGTGGTGGATTCACAGGCATCGAGATTGCCACGGAAATGCCCGCTCGACTCCGCGCAATTCTCGGGAAGGATGCAACGCCGCGCGTCATCATCGTCGACCGGAACAACGTGATCGTTCCAGATATGGGAGCCGGCCCTCGCCCGATCATTGAGGAAGCGCTGCATAAAGTTGGCGTGGAGACCCGACTGGGAGCCGGAGTCGCAGCCTTGGACAAATCGGGCGTCACGTTAACCAGTGGCGAGCGCATCGAAAGCGCGACTGTGATCTGGGCCGCCGGCATGCGCGCCAATCCGCTCACGACTCGGATTCCGGCCGAGCGCGACAATTTCGGCAGATTACTCGTCGACAACTGCTTGCGCGTCCCGACAGTGCCGGGGGTGTTTGCTACAGGCGACTCGGCCAGGGCGGCAAGCGACGAACTCGGCAACTACGCACTGATGTCATGCCAGCACGCCACAAGGATGGGCGCCTTCGCGGGCCACAATGCAGCCGCCGAATTGCTGGGCGTGCCGACGCGGCCCTATCACCAGAAAGCCTACGTCACCTGTCTCGACCTCGGCGATGCAGGTGCAGTCTTCACCCGCGGTTGGGACCGCAAGGTGGAAATGATCGGCGCGCAAGCAAAGAAGACCAAGCAGGAAATCAACACGGTGTGGATCTACCCGCCGAAGGCCGAGCGAGCTGCGGCGCTGGCGTCGGCCGATCCGGAGCGCGTGACGGATCTGTAGGTCTATCACACACATTGCAGCTATCGGCGAACGCATTACTCGCCCGCGATCGCCTATCCCGACGCCTCAAGTGATGAAACCGGGAGATGGCGAGCTTAATCCCCCAAACCCTCGCGAGCACTCCCGCGCGAGGCTAGTCTGCGCGCCCCTCTTGGCGTTTCCCTCGGCGCCTCGGGTGCGCAACGACGGTCGGCCTCACCCCAAAAGGCCGACCGTCAAACTTTCAGCGCCATAGCCGCATAAGATAGCGGTCGCATCGATTTCCCTGTCTTTGTATCTCCGAGAAATGCTGTTCGGCGCATGAGGTCATTCTCCGATCTGTCCAGCCCAACGACCTCCCCAGTCCGCCATCCGGTGACCGCAATAAACCGCGCCGCAGCTACTTGCGACCATGCCGGCGGGTCACACTAGCGCGAGACACCGGCTTTTCTTGCCGGCGCATTCGCGTCCAGATCATCCGGAAGGTCGGGCACCAGCGTCGGATGCAGCGGCTGCGAATGGCGCACACAGTTGCGGCCGTCGGATTTGGCGCGGTAAAGTGCTGCGTCCGCGGCCTCAACCAGCCGCCGCCACGCCAGTTGCCCGAGATTACCTTTGGCAAGGCCGAAACTCGCCGTGACGGTCAGCGTCGCGCCATCCGACAGAACGAACTCGTTCGCTTCCAGCGCGCCGCGGATTCGCTTCGCGAGCGCATTTGCTCCAGCGAGATCGTCGCCTGGAATCAAGATCACGAACTCTTCTCCACCGAAGCGGGCAAAGATATCGCCGGGCCTCAACATCGGACGCACCACGCGCACGCACTCTCTCAGCACATGATCGCCTTCGAGATGACCGTAACGGTCGTTGATGGCCTTGAAGTGATCGAGATCCATCAGAATCAGACAGGCGCCATCCGCCATGACCTGGCTACTGGTGTGGCTTTCGCCGATCATGTCGAGCGCACGGCGGTTCATGAGGCCGGTCAGCCCGTCGGTCTCCGCCTGCTGTTTGAGTTTTTTCGTCAGTGACGCGCGCTCGGCCAGACTGTCGCGGAGAATCGCGATGGCGTCGAACAGGCGGCGCATTTCGGTGGCGTGATGCGGCCCGGGATAGGGCACGGTGGGACGATCCTCCGCCAGAACGATCACGGCTTCCCGCGCCTGCATCAACGGTCCGAACACAAACCGCTGCGCTGCGACCAAGAGACCAACCAGAATTCCGAGAATGATCGTGGTGATGGCGATCGTCACCACAAGGGTCACCAGCGCTCCGTTGCGAAGCACGGTGAAGTGCTCAAGGGTGACATCGAGAAAATCTCCTCGTAGACGCTCAAGCGGCATCAGGGTCTTGACGAAGCGGACGGTGAACTCGTCAGCCGTCATCGAGTAGTTGCCCGATTTGCGGCCTTCCGCGATCAACCCGTCAAGAATACCGAGGCCTTCGCCGAAGAAAATCAACTCGACATCACGCAGATCGGCCGAAAGCCGCGCATCGTCGTGGCCAACCACCTGCTGGTCACCGGTCAGGCGCCACAGCTGGAGAATGCGGCCACGGGTCCGGTTGCTGTCGACGAGATTTTTCAATGGCAGCGGCTGGCTGACGGCGATCGGCGCCATGATCTGCGATGCGATCCGGCCGCCATATTCGCGCAGTTCTCCGAACATCCGTCCGGTCATCACCGGCGCTGCCAGTTCGGGGTTCTGCTTCGTCAAGGCACTCGCCTTCCAGGCCACGACAGACTGAAAAATATCGACCACCTCGAACATGTTCTCGATGACCAACTGCACGTCATCGAGGCGGCGCAGATCACGTGGAATGGCCGCGACGCGGTCCACCTCCAGCCGGCCTTTCTCAAGTTGAGCTTTCGTCGGCGCGAGCAGATCCTGAGGAACGCCGGCACTCACCGATAGCTGACCGAGGATGGCGTCGGATCGTGCGCGGAACGCGGTCAGACGCTCGCGCAGCGCACCGCGCGTCACGCCGGCGTCGCCGAGCACGCTGTTCGACGGCCCGCGTTCAGCCGACAGAAGATTGGCGGCATCCAGGATCAGCCGGTAGCTCTCAAGTCCGTCCAGATTTTGCCGGGCACGGCGATAGTCGTCCAGTGAACGGCTGATCACGCTGGTGGCGAGAATCCCGGTGCAAACCAGCGCCACCCCGGTACCGATCAACAACTTGCGGCGCAGGCTGTGATCGTCGCCGCATGCGGGGCTTTCATTTGGGTAAAGTGACACGGTTAAGATCGCGTCCGACCGGCCGCGCCGGCTGCGGCTCGGCACGTGCAGAGCACTGTGCAAGTACCCGCGATGTCGTGACATCCGGGCGACGATCTCTGCGCCTTAGGGGAAAATTCAGCTTACCGGACCGCTTGGTGCATGACAGACATCGGTCATTTGCGGGGCCTTCGCGCATCCGCAATTTGCCGACCTGCCCCCGCGAACAGGATGCCGCGCGTCAATAGCGCGGAGCGCGACGCGCACGCACCGGCGGAGCCTCCCGATTGGCCTGCGAAAGCCAGTAATTCGGCTGGCAGTAGGAGGCCGTACCGGAGACCGCAGCCAGACACTGCTCGTAGGTATCGTATCTGCAATCGCCCGGCCCGGCGTCGCCCTTCCTGCAGAACGGATAATCGTACGACATGGACGGAGTCGCGCTAAGCGCCGAGAATGCGGCAATTCCAATCGCGGCCAGAATGATTTTTTGGTGGTTCATCGTGCACAATCTCCAATCGAGCGGCAATATCCGGTCAACCGTCCCTCCGGTACACGCTGCCCGTCAAGCAACGAATCTGTGACCGGAGTTCAGCTGGCTGTCAGGCCAGCGCGGCGGTGTCGTCCGGCAGCATGCGCTTGAACAATGCGATCATGCGCTCGGCGTCTTTCGGTTTCAGCGTAATGGCGTGCCGGACCGCAGCCGCGATCAGCGTCATCGTCAATCGCGCAATCGCCGCCAGCGTTGCAGGATCGCGACGCGGCGCGATGCGCTTGAGCGTGCCGAGCAACAGACCGGCGAGGAATTCGCCGTCGGCCTCGTCCAGTTGCTGGAGCGCACGATCGGCCTGGGTCGCCTGCCAGATGTCGCGCATCACCGGCTCATCCATGAACATCCGGTAGTATCCGTCGACGATCCGCCACAGCGCCGGACGCAGATCCGTCCTGCTTTCGACCGCCGCCAGTTCCTGCTGTACGCAGGCCCGCCCGACCGCGTTGTAGCGCTCGGCGAGCGTTCCGATGATCGCCGTCTTGTCGGGAAAGTATTGATAGAGCGAGCCGAACGGCACGCCGCTGCGCTCGACCACGTCGCTCATGCGGAAGGCCTCGCTGCCGTTCTCGGCGATCATTGCGGCGGCGCATTCGAGAATCTTCTCGTAGCGCTCGCGGCTGCGCTTCTGCGTGGGCACGAGACGCGCCAGCCCCTCCGGCTCCGCCTGAGTGTTCGCCGGTTTCGGTTTTTTCGTCGCCATCGCTTTCCGCCGCCAAAAATCGCTTGACGATTCTAATACGAGAATTTATCGCTTTTTGCAAATACGAGATATACTCGTATTTATATCGGAGGATGCCCTCATGTCTCAACGCGAGCCCATTCTGATCATCGGCGGCGGCGGCAAGACCGGCAGCCGCGTCAATACCCTCTTGAAAGCCCGAGATTTTTCGACCCGCGCGGTCTCCCGCAACACCACGCCGGCATTCGACTGGACCCGTCCGGAAGGCTGGGCGAAGGCTCTCGCCGGCGTATCCGCCGCCTATGTCACCTATCAGCCCGATCTCGCAGTCGATGGCGCGACCGAAGCCATCGCGGAACTCTGTCGGTTGGCCCGCGACAAGGGGCTGCAGCGGATCGTGCTGCTGTCGGGACGCGGCGAGCCCGGCGCGCAGCGGGCGGAAGCTGTGCTGCAATCCTGCGGCATCGACTGGACCATTGTGCGCGCAAGCTGGTTCGACCAGAATTTCAGCGAAGGCTATCTCGTCGACGGCGTGCTGGCCGGCGAGGTCGCGCTCCCTGCCGGGCCTGTGCGCGAGCCGTTTATCGACGTCGACGACATCGCGGACGTCGCGACCGCCGCCTTGACCGAAGACGGCCATGCCAACCGCCTCTACGAGGTGACCGGCCCGCGGCTGCTGACGTTCGCCGAAGCCGTCGAGGAAATCGCGCAAGTGACCGGCCGCACGATCCGTTATCGCCAGATCACGCCGGACGAATTCACCGCCGGGATGCGCGGTGCCGCGCCGGATGACGTTATCGATCTGCTGCACGAGCTTTTCACAGTGGTGCTCGACGGACGGAATTCACAGGTGATGCACGGCGTTGAGGAAGCGCTTGGACGGCCCGCGCGCGATTTCTCCGACTATGTCCGCAAGACCGCGGCAACCGGCATATGGAGTGTCTGATATGACCCAATTTGTGATCAACGCGCTGCTTTGGTTCTGCGCCATCGGCTGCGGGATGATGGCCGGATTGTATTTTGCGTTCTCGACCTTCATCATGACCGCGCTTGGCCGGATCCCGCAGGCGCACGGCGTGATGGCGATGCGGTCTATCAACACGGTGATCCAGCAATCGCTGTTCATGCCGCTGTTCTTCGGGACGACGCTGGCGGCGTTGCTGCTCGCCTGCCTGGCGCTGTTTCGTCTCAACGAACCCGCCGGCATGGCGATGCTTGCCGCAGGCATCCTGTATGTCGCAGGCATGTTCATCAGCACAATCGTGTTCAATGTGCCGCTCAACAACGCGCTCGACGCCGTCGATCCATCCAGCGCCGATGCGGCGGCGGTATGGACGCGCTATCTGAAGGACTGGACCTTCTGGAACCATCTGCGGACGATTGCCTCGGCCGCCGCCAGCATATTGTTCGTGGTCGCCATGGTCGCACGCTGAAAACATTGACCCAAACCGTCGGAACCCCTTGTATGATGGAGGCTTGAATGCCCGGTCATACAAGGGGTTGGCATGCGCAAGGTCATCGACTTCGACGACAGCACCTATCAGGCCCTGGTGCAGCTCGGACGAGACCGGATGGCGACACTTCAGGAACTCGCCGATGAATCCTTCGCAGACCTGCTGAAAAAACACGGCGTGCCCAAAGATTTGCGGGAAGCGTTGCGCAGAAGCGCCAAGGCCGCCGCGCCCATCGCGAAACGCAAGAAGACAACCGCTCGCCGTAAATGACGCTGGCCCGCGACAAAAAAACTGCCGGGCCGGTGCTGATCACAGGGTGCTCAAGTGGCGTCGGCCGCGCGGCAGCGAAAATTTTCCGCAAAGCAGGTTATGAGACGTTCGCCACGGCACGAGACCCCTCATCACTCGACGACCTGCGCGCCATCGGCTGCCGCACGCTGGCGCTCGACGTCACCGACGAGAATGCCCGACGGGCTGTGGTTGATGCTATCGAACAGGAATTCGGCGCGGTCGGAATTCTCGTGAACAATGCAGGCTATGGCCAATACGGTCCGCTGGAGGAAATTTCGCTCGACGCGCTGCGGCGGCAATTCGAGACCAACGTGTTCGGCGGCTTGCGGCTGTCGCAGCTGGTGCTGCCGGCGATGCGCCGCGCCGGGCATGGACGGATCGTCAATGTCAGTTCGGTGGCGGGCCGCGTCAGTTCGATCGGCGGCGGCGCGTACCACGCCACCAAGTTCGCCGTCGAAGCGCTGACCGACGCACTGCGCCCGGAGGTCGAACCGTTCGGCATCGACGTGGTCAACGTGTTGCCGGGGCCCATCGCCACGCGATTCGAGACGACCCTTCTGAAAAGCATTCCCGACACCGGGCCGCAAAGTCCCTATGCGTATTTCAAGCAACGCCTTGCTCAGCGCATGCACACCTTCCTCGGCCCGCGCGGGTTCGGCGTGATGTCAGCGGAAACGGTGGCTCGCGTGATCTTCAAGGCTGCAACGGTGAAACGTCCTCGGACGCGCTACAGCGTCGGCGTCATCGCGCATCTCGGTCCCATCGGCCGCGCCCTGACGCCCGACCGCGTCGTGGACTTCATGACGCAGCGAAAGGTGCCGGTCGAAAAGAAGTAGAGCCTCCCAAACAAAACCGGAGGCATCTCGCGATGCCTCCGGTTGTCTTGTCGCGTTGCGTCAGGCGGCGATTAGGCCTTCTTCATGCCCGCCTTGACCGCATCTGCGGTGATCGGCAGCGAGCGCACGCGCGCGCCGACCGCGTTGTAGATCGCATTGGCCAGCGCTGGCGCCACCACCGTCACCGCGGGCTCGCCAACGCCGGTTGCAGGCTCGCCATTGGCGATGATGGCGAGCGCCACCTCCGGGACCTGACTCATTCTCATTGGCGTGTAGGTGTCGAAGTTGGTCTGCTCGATCGCGCCATCCTTCATGGTGGCCTTCTCGAACAGCGCCAGCGACATACCCCACAACGCCGCACCCTCGACCTGGGCGCGGATGCCGTCGGGATTCACCTGCGTGCCGACATCGGTGGCGACGGTGAGTTTCTTCACCTTGACCTCGCCGCTATCGTTCACCGCGACATGGGCGACGCACGCCGTCCAGCTCGCGGTAGCGCGCTCCTGCGACGACACGCAGGCGACGCCCATGCCTTCACCCTTGGGCAGCTTCTTGGTGCCGTATCCGGCAAGGCCCATCGCCGCGAGCAGCGTGTTGCGCAGCCGCTGCGCGCCGCCGGCATTGGCACCGGCGCCGTCGAGCAGGTCGATGCGGAATTGCGCCGGGTCCTTCCCCGCAGCAACCGCGAGTTCATCGAGCATGCTTTCCACCGCCCAGAAGGTCCAGCCCGGCGCGACCGAGCGCAACTGGCCCGACGGCGTCGCCGATTGCGCCATCTCGTTGATGATGGCGCGGACGTTGTGGTTGGGCACGGTATAGAAGAAGTCCGCGCCGTTCACCGTGAAGGCATCGAGCGCGCCCTTCTTTTCGACATCCGGCGACAGGAACGCCGGAATGCCCCAGCGCTTGGTCGGCCAGGCGCTGACGACGTCATGATTGAACGCCACCAGCTTGCCGCTGTCGTCGAGACCGGCCTTGATCTTCTGGAAGGTCAATGGACGCGAGAAGTCCATAGTGGTGTCGTCTTCACGCGAGTAGATGACCTTCACCGGCTTGCCGACGGCTTTCGCCGCAAGCACCGCCGGGATCAGCATGTCGCCATCGAGACGCCGGCCGAAGCCGCCGCCCAGCCACGCCTGATGCATGACGATGAATTTTGGATCGATGCCCAGCGCACCGGCCGCGATCGCACCCGAACGGGTGGCAAACTGGTTGCCGGTATAGACGTGCCAGATGTCGCCTTGCAGTTGCGCCGTGGCGTTCATCGGCTCCATCGGCGCATGAATGTTGATGTTGGTGGTGTATTCCGCCTCCATCACCTTCGACGCCTTGCCGAGCGCTTCCGCCGTGTCGCCGTTCTTGACGAAGAACAGCCCCGACGCATTGTCGGCCTGCAAACGCTTGGCTTCCGCCAGCAGGGATTCGCTGGAGACTTTGGCGTTCGGCCCGTTGTCGTAAGTGACTTTGAGCGCGTCCGCCGCCTTTTTGGCGTTGGCGTAGGTGTTGGCCACCGCCACCACCCAGCCCGTGGTGGTGCCGGTCTTGTCCTCAAGGGTGACCGCCTTGATGAAGCCCGGTACTTTCTTTGCGCCTGAGTCATCGACCGACTTCACCGTCGCACCGTAGCGCACCGGCGGCATCACGATCTTGCCGTAGACCATGCCGGGCAGGAACGTATCGATGCCGTACTTCGCGGTGCCGTTGGTCTTCGACGGAATGTCGATCTGCGGGATCGACTGCCCGACCAGCGTGTACTGATCCGGCGTCTTGAGCTTGAGCGCTTTCAGCTCATCCGCCGAAAACTTCTTCGTTGCCTTGCCGCTCTTCACGATTTCCGCGAACGTCAGCGACTTCTTCGATTTCGGATGCGAGATTCTGGAATCACGCACCACGAGTTCGCCCGCCGGCACGCCCATCATGGCCGCGGCAGCTTCCGTCAACGCGATGCGGCCCGCAGCACCTGCGCGGCTCATCGTCTCGAAGTTCATCATGGTGCTCCAGGAGCCGCCCGTGATCTGCGCGCCGAGAACCGGATCGTTGTACTTCGGATCGTTGGACGCGAGCTGAACCCGCATGTCCTTCCAGCTGGCACCGAGTTCTTCGGCAACGAGCTGCGCCATAGTCGAGGCAATATGCTGACCCATGTCGGCCTTGCCGCAAGTCACGGTGACGAGACCATCCGGCGCGATCGAATACCACACGCTGGGATCGAAGCTGCCGGGCGCAGCCAGCGCGCTGCTTCCCGGAACGGAAGCGAAGCCGAGCGCAAGGCCCGCGGCGGACGTGCCGACGATAAACGAGCGGCGGCTAAGATCGGTCGGTGAATTGACCTTGATATGCTTATTCATGTTGCCCTCCGATCGCTCGGCGCGTTCGAAGCGGTGCGCATGTCGTTGGCGGCCCGCATGATCGCCTTCTGGATTCGCGAATAGGTCATGCAGCGGCACAGATTGCCGTCCATGTGCGCGACCACTTCGTCCTTGGTGGGATTGGTGTTCTTGGCGAGCAGCGAAGCGGCCTGCATGATCTGGCCGGACTGGCAGTAACCGCATTGCGGCACCTGTTCGAGAATCCAGGCCTTCTGCAGCGGATGATCGCCCTTGGCGCTCAAACCTTCGATGGTGGTGATCTTCTTGCCGGCGACCTCGCTGAGCGCGGTCTGGCATGAGCGCACCGCTTCGCCGTTGACGTGGACTGTGCAGGCGCCGCAAAGACCCGCGCCGCAGCCGAATTTCGTGCCGGTCATCTGAAGTTGTTCGCGGATAACCCAGAGCAGCGGCGTATCGCCCGCCGCTTCGACGGACATATTCCGCCCGTTAATGCTGAGAGTGGGCATCGTTTCTTTCCCTGCCGGCGCACGACATCGCTTACGGCGATGACTCACTTTGAGGTCGATGCCCGCCACGCACCGGGTGGATGACGGGCGCCGCGGAGAATGGTCGTCTTTTTTGTCGCAGGCAACGCAAATTAGAATCGGTCAAAACAAAATGAATTCGCCGCGCAATGCAGCGACGCCTTTGTGCAACGCGGCAAGCAGAGAGACCTATTCGCGCGGAGCAGCCGCGCGCTGCGGAATCGTCATCGCGGCAATCCCGGCAATGACGCAAACCAGACCGACCCAGACCGTGGGCGAGAGGGTCTCACCGAGGAACACCACGCCCAGCGCGACGCCGATCGGCACGCGCAGATAGGCCTGCGCCGTTGCGCCGACCGATCCCAGCGTCTGGATCAGCCGGAAATAGATCACGAAGGCGATGGCGGTCGAGAACACCGCAAGCGCGATCAGGGCCGCGATGGACGCCGACGACGGCGTCAACGTCCACGGGCGGTCGACGATGAGGCTGAGCGGCGTCAGTATGATCGCGCCGCAGATCATCGATCCGGCGGCGGGCACCATCGAGTCGAGCCCGTTGAAATTGCGCCCGAACAGCGCCGCCGCACCGAACGTGACGGCGGAAAGAACCAGCGCAAGCTGTGCGAGCACGTCCTGTCCAAGCCCATTGAACGCATCGACGCCCACGACCAGACAAATTCCGGCCAAACCCGCGGCAACACCGAACGACTGGCGCAAGGTCGGACGCTCATGGCGAACAAACAGCAGCGCCAGCAGGAACGCGAAGATCGGCGCGTTCGAGCCCAGGATGGTGGCAAGACCCGCGCCGACATGGCGTTCCGCCCACGCGATCAGCGTAAACGGGATCACGCTGTTAAGGCAGGCCTGAATCATGAAGCGCTTCCACACCGCCGGATCGCGCGGCATGGCGATCCCGCGCAGGCGCATGATCGCCAGCAGGATGGTCCCGGCAATGAGCGTGCGCGCAGCGATCAGGGTCAGCGGCGGAATGGTCTCCACGCCGATCTTGATCAGGGTGTAGGCCGCGCCCCACAGCGTGGCCAGCAGCAACAGCAATGCAAGATTGGTCGCATTGCGCGACCGGGGTGTCTCGATTGCGAGGGTCATGTCGACTTCACCTCGCCCCGCTTGCGGGGAGAGGTCGGATTGCGAAGCAATCCGGGTGAGGGGCATTTCAAGCTTCGTGTCATCGTCATTTCGCCCCTCACCCCAACCCTCTCCCCGTCAACGGGGAGAGGGAGCACATCTCGTGTGCACTCGATACTGACATGTTTCACACTGTGCTCGTTTCGATGCGGGTCGAAGTTTATCCGCCGCGCAGAAGATTGGAGTACTGGTCCGGCACCTCGATCGAAAAGCCGAGGATCGCCGCCGACAGCGCCTTGCCGTAGTTGTCGAGGCTGAGGCTGCGCGACACACCGCCGCCGAGTGCGCCTTCCGCGACGAAATTCAGCGCCGCCAGATTGTCGGCCTCATACCGCGTGACATCCCCCTTGATCGCACCGCGATAGAACGCCTTGAACCGCGCAGCGGTCAGTTGCGCTTTCAGCAGCGGGTAAAATTCGTCGCTGTAGGCGATCACCGCGATGTTCGAGGTGTTGCCCTTGTCGCCGGAGCGCACATGCGCCACCCGTTCCAGTTTGATCAGCATGTGTCAGCTCTCGTACCAGGTGATGACAGGCGGCACAGCGTCACGCGGCACCAGCGTCGACCACACCCCGATGATCTCGCGGGCGCGATCCTGATGCGGCACGCGCTTGCCGGTCATGGCCACGCCGGACACCGCCATGCCGTCGATCTCGCGGCCGACTTTCAGGGCTTCCTCGCGGGTTTTGCAACGCGCAGCGACACGCACCGCGACCTCATAAGGCTCCGGCGCATCTGAAGGCGTCGCCTCGCCGTGGATCGCGTTGAGGCCGAGAAAATCGATGCGCAGATCGTCCGCCTTGAGGCCCACAATGCGAAATCGTTCCTCAAGGATCTGTTTCGCGAGCTTTGCACGACGGAGCGCACCGGGGCCGGCATAAAAGAACATATCCTCGCCGATGAAGCCTTCCATACAGCCCATCGAGACTTTCAAGGTGGGTGTTCGCGGCTTGCCGCCAATATTTGTCACGCGCATGCGATCCGGCCCGACCTGCTCCAGCGTGGCAGTGGTGAAATCGACCACCACGTCCGGCGTGATGTAGTTCGCCGGATCGTGCACCTCGTAGAGCATCTGCTCTTTCACCGTCATGGCGTTGATCGCGCCGCCGGTGCCCGCGACTTTCGCAATCACAGCAGACCCGTCGCTCTCGACCTCGGCAATCGGAAACGCCAGATCCCACGGATTTGGCACATCCTTGAAGCCCGGATCGGCAAAATAGCCGCCGGTGACCTGCGCGCCGCATTCCAGCAAATGACCGAGGCCGCTGCCCGCGCCGAGTTTGGCAAGATCATCCGCGCGCCAGCCGAATTCGTGCATCATCGGCGCCAGAAACAGCGACGGGTCGGCGACGCGGCCGGTGATGACGATGTCCGCGCCCTGACGCAGGGCTTCGACGATGGGCTCCGCACCGAGATACGCTTCCGCCGAAATGATCTCGGACGCAATCGAGGCGACCGGCGCGCCGTTTTCCAGAATAGTGCCGCCAAGCTTTGCGATACGGCCGGTGATAAGGCTGCCGGAAACCGCGGCGACTTTCTTTCCCTTTGCACCATGGTCGCGCAGAAGTTCCACAACGCGCTGCGCCGCGCCGTCCGGATTGATCCAGCCCTGATTGCTGATGATTTTGGTGCCGCGCTTGAGGCAACCCGGCAGCACCGCCTTCATCCGATCATCGAGATAGGTGTCATATCCCGGAAACGACGGATCGCGCCGCTTGCGCACCTGCGCGGCCGAGACGGTCGCCTCCGCCATGGTCTCGAAACAGAGATAATCGAGGTCGCCCCGCTCGGCGTTGAGTTTCGCCGGCTCGATGCGGTCACCCCACCACGCCGATCCCGCACCTATCCGCAAACTCGACAAAAAGTTGATCCTCCCCCGGAATTTTCATTTGTCTTTCGGCTTGCCTTGACCGGCAAATCCAACAAGTATTTGCCCATGAAACTAGTTGTCTTCACAGCACTTGTCGCCCTCATCGTTGCGCATACCCCTGTGCACGCGAGGCAGTTGCCGCCGTCTCCGTTCACGACCACGCTGTCCAATCACACACCACTGGTGTTCGGCATGAGCGTGGAGGACGCGACCGACGCGCTCGGACAGCCGCTGAGCTATGTGAGCGGGCGGCCCGGCAACGAAATCTTTCTGGTGATCCGCAATGTCGGCGCTCGATGGTCGTTCCGCGACGATCCACTCTATCTGCAATTCCGTGGCGGCCGTCTGACCGGCTGGAAGGCCGACTGGAGCCGCAACTGGATGTGGCAGTAGGCCCGCATCCGCATCGTACCCGCAGCATTCCCGATATCTGATGGAAAGACGTCCGCATGGGACAGACGATCACGTTGACCGCCTCGGATGGCTTTAAACTCGGCGCCTATCGCGCCGACCCAGCCGCTGCGCCCAAAGCCGCGATTGTCGTGATTCAGGAAATCTTCGGGGTCAATTCGCACATCCGCAACATCTGCGACCGGCTGGCGAACGAGGGTTACGTCGCCGTCGCGCCCGCAATCTTCGATCGTATCGAGCCGAATTTCCAGTCGGGCTATTCGCCGGATGAAGTCGCTGTGGCGCGGAAGTTTGTCGCAGCCCCCGATTGGGCGGCGATGCTGCGCGACACGCAGGCCGCGATCGACGCGGTGAAAGACATTGGCCCGGTCGGAATCATCGGCTTTTGTCTCGGCGGCAGCGTGGCCTATGCCGCCGCGACCAGGCTGAAGGGATTAAGCGCCGCGGTCGGCTACTATGGCGGCGCGGTCGTGCGGTTTGCCGACGACAAACCCACCATGCCGACCCTTCTTCATTTCGGCGAGAAGGACACCGGCATTCCGCTGACCGACGTCGAGACCATCAAGACGAAGCGGCCTGAAGTCGAAGTATTCGTCTATCCCGGCGCGCAGCACGGTTTCGGCTGCGACGAGCGCGCCAGCTACGACAAGGCGAGTTCAGATCTCGCCTGGCAGCGCAGCCTGGCGTTTTTTGGGACGCATTTGAAGTAAGGCCGTCAGCCTGAAATGGCGTCGTCCCGGCGAAGGCCGGGACCCATACTCCCTGAGTTCATTTTTAGAAAATCACGCCCGACCCATCCCGCCACGCCATTCGCGATGGTGGTTATGGGTCCCGGCCTTCGCCGGGACGACGCGGGGAAAAATCGCGCGCTAAAACCACCGCTCGGCGACAACAACCGTATCGCCGGGCTTCAAAAACGTGCCGGGCGGCACGACCGCCTGCGCAGCGCCGCCTTCACCCACACGCGTCAGCCGGATGGCATTGCGTTGCGCGCGCGGGGTGAAACCGCCGGCAATAGCCACCGCGCTCTCGAGAGTCAGATTGGGCACATAAGGATATTGTCCGGGAGCGGCGACTTCACCGAGAATGAAGAACGGGCGATAGGACTCGACCTCCGCAGCCACATAAGGCTCGCGCAGATAGCCTTTCTTCAGCCGCGCCGTGACGGCGGCTGCAAGTTCCGCAGGCGTCAGACCACGGGCGGGCACCGAGCCGATCAGCGGCATGGTGATCGAACCGCTGGCGCCAACTGCGTAGGTGTTGGTGAGGCCTTCCTGGCCGTAAACGACGATGCGCAGCCTGTCTCCGGCATCGAGCCGATACGGCTCATCGACCGGGGCATAGCCGGTCGTTACCGACGCGGACGTCTGCATGCAGCCCGACACCGCGAGCGCATAGATAACGACAGCGATCAGCGACCATCGCGACGCACGCATAAAACGCTCCGGGCCTGTCCTCTGAATGAGAGACAGGCCCGGTTTGCGGCATCTATGGTTAACAAAGGGTAAGCGCGAGGTTAGTTGCGCATGATCTGATCGGAAAACCGGTTCCCACTTTTCCGGATCATGCGTTACGCGCTCACGCCTGCTCCGATCGGGCAGGACACGCCGGTTCCACCGAGACCGCAGTACCCGGCGGGATTCTTCGCCAGATATTGCTGATGATAGTCCTCGGCGAAGTAGAACTCGCCGGCCGGCTTGATCTCGCTGGTGATCGAACCGTACCGCTTGGCAATGAGCGCCTTGTTGTAGGCGTCCTTGGAGGCCAGCGCCGCCGTCAACTGCGCATCGCTGGTGGTGTAGATCGCGGAGCGATACTGCGTGCCGATGTCGTTGCCCTGACGCATTCCTTCCGTCGGGTTGTGACTTTCCCAGAACGTCTTCAACAACGCGTCGTAGGACACCTTTTTCGGATCGAACACCACCAGCACCGCCTCGGTGTGGCCGGTACGGCCCGAACAGGTTTCTTCATAAGTGGGGTTCGGCGTCGATCCGCCGGCATAACCGACCGCGGTCACGTAGACACCGTCCATTTCCCAGAACTTGCGCTCGGCGCCCCAGAAACAGCCAAGGCCGAACACCGCTGTTTCCAGACCTTCCGGATAGGGCCCCTTCAGCGGCTGCCCGTTGACGAAATGGGTTCTGGCGGTCTGCAGCGGGGCCGCACGTCCGGGCAGGGCTTCGGCGGCGCTCGGCAGATCGAGAGGCTTGCGGGAGAAGAACATGGCTTGCTCCTATGGGTTCGCTTCACACTATATAGTTGCCAGTACGCCGCCCGCTTGAGGACGTTACGCATCAATCGCTCATCATATGTCCGACATCGCCTCTTGAAAGTCCGGCGATCCTGTTCGCGAACTCCAACCGCTGGGCGAACCTGACGCCGGTCAATGCCGCGAATAGCCGATCAGCGGCTTGCTGGGCCGGAACAGCAGCATCAGCAGAATACCCAGAATGCCCAACACGGCCCAGGCCGGCTGATTGAGCAGCAGCTTCATCACGCTGTTCCAGAGCAGCGGCGAGACCCCCTCGACCATAGCCTGAAACGACTGCTGGCTGGCCTGATTGATGTCGTTCCACAACTCGCCAAGCCGCGTGATCCGCAGTGTCTGGTCGGCAATGGTCCGGGCCCCGTCGTAAACCAGCGACAGGAAGCCGATGACCAACAGAAACAGCCCGATCAGACGAAAAAACCCGCGGATCATCGTTCACCCCCTATATTTCAATCACTTCGCCGAACCCGGCCAGGACCCGAAACAGTCCCGATGGGGCCAAAATAGGCCCGGAAATCGTTGACGGTGCAGGCCAGTATCCCTATAAGAACCCCGACTGGCGGCGGGCGCAATCCTGCCGCCGATGTTCTTTAAGAGCGTGTCGTTTTAAGCAAGCTCTTTGGAAAGAACATTTTCAGGAACACCCGATTTTCACCCAGCATCGGCCGAACGGTCGATATCGATCACGCTGCTGGCTCACTATGACAGCCGCAGACTGACCGACCGAGAGAAACCGAGAGACCATGGCCAATACCACCTCTGCCAAAAAAGCGACGCGCAAGATTGCCCGCCGTACCCTCGTCAACAAGTCGCGCCGCACCCAGATGCGCGGTTCGGTTCGCAACGTCGAGGACGCCATCAAGAAGGGCGACCGCGCCGCTGCACTCGAAGCGATGAAGCAGGCCGAGCCGGATCTGATGCAGGCCGCTCAGCGCAACATCATTCACAAGAACAACGCGAGCCGGAAGGTGTCGCGCCTGACGCATCAGATCGCCAAGCTCGCGAAGTAAGTTCCGCAGCAAGCAATCTGAAAAAGCTGACTGTCAAAAAAGCCCGGCCGACGCCGGGCTTTTTCTTTGCCGTCGGTTCATCGTTCGCCGGCACTCTTCTTCGCGATCCGATCGGCGGCACGTAGACACCGCAGCGCGTGCACATGCGAACAGCACATGCCGCGCTTTCGGTCTTTTGAAAAAGCAAGTGCGCGAGCGCGCCGACTTCAAAATCCCGACAGGGGTTACCCTGTTCTGCCGATCACAAAAAAACACGCGTGGCGAAGACCTTATCGGCATAGCGTGCGGTAGCACTTCGAAAACGCAGGTACCGCCTGATGAATCTTAAATTATTTATGAAGGAAGTTTTGACGATCGGCCGATTTGTGACGGTTGTCCGACTTCTCGAATCTGTGCACAGATTCAAAACCTTGCCGTTTCGTCATGAAGACGCGCCCGTTTCGCATCGGCTGCAAGTCGCGCCTTGAGCGCACGATGCGAAATCAATTCCGTTGCGAGCAGCCGCGCCTCGTGTATTTCTTATTACGTCACGTCGCCCACGGCTCTTCTGATCAGCGCGGTTTGAGAACCTTGGGCGGGCATGCAAGTCAGGACAGTCTGCAAGCTAGCGACGCTTTCCAAGCGATGGTCGGATCCGAACTCATTTGATTTGTGAGGCCGGTCCCCTGTGTGAAAATTCTCCCCCGTGGCCGGATCACTCCGGACCCCGGATCAAAAGTGAGAAGCCGCACAGAGGAAAACATCCACCGGCTTCGAAAGCCAGGGGACAGGGTTGGACGGGCAAGACGAAGCGGGTTGAAGTCTGATCGATCAGCGGATCGGACGAACAAAAGATTTGAAAAGATCAAGGCGACAACAAACTTGCCGCGAATTTCCGCGGCAGGAGGGGGAATATCTATGTCCAGCAGCCAGAGCCGGCAGAACGACTTTGCAGCATTCATTTCCAGCGATGTTGTTTCCGTGAACGCGCCAGCTGCCCCCTGCGGACCGCCAGTCCAGCACAGTACGCGCTAACGCCACACGCGCCTTCCCTCCCGACCCAGCCATGCCACGCGGCGATCAACGCCGAACGGCGGAGCGTCTGAGGACGACGGAGGAAGCGCATGTCGGCGGGCGGCCCCATCCATTTTCACGGCGACCACAGCGCCGGATCACACATCAACCAGAAGATCAGAACGCAAATGACAATCTCGGCAGAAACAATCTCAACGAACCTCGGACTGGCAGACGTCGAACGCGATCAGTGGGCCCGGTTCAAGGGACGGCTCCGGACCAACGTGGGCGAGGACTTCTACACCAGCTGGTTCGCGCGCATGGACCTCGAGCGAATCCATGACGACTGCGTCCACATGACGGTGCCGACCAAGTTCCTCAAGAGCTGGATCCAGGCGCACTATGCCGACCGCGTTCTGAGCTGCTGGCAGTCGGAAGCGCCAAGCGTCAAGCGCGTCGAGATCACGGTGCGCACCGCCATGCGCTGTGCCGCGCCCGTCAAGGACGCGAAAGCGCCGCAGGACGAACGCCGCGTCGACAGCAACCAGAACCGCCCCGCGCCCGAGTTGCGCAATACCGCCACCGCGCCGGTTTCGGCCAGCCACGATGCACTCGGCGGATCGCCGCTCGATCCGCGCCTGACATTCGCGACCTTTGTCATGGGCCGCTCCAACACGCTGGCGCATGCCGCTGCCCGTCAGGTTGCCGAAGGCCGCCGTGGCGACAGCGTGATGTTCAACCCGCTCTATATCCATGCCGGCGTGGGCCTCGGCAAAACCCATCTGCTGCAGGCAGTGACTTGGGCCGGGAATTCCAATCCCGAGCGCAAGGTGCTGTATCTCACTGCCGAGAAATTCATGTACGGCTTTGTCGCCGCGCTGAAATCGCAGACCGCACTCGCCTTCAAGGAAGCGCTGCGCGGCATCGACGTGCTGGTGATCGACGACCTGCAGTTCCTGCAGGGCAAATCGACCCAGTCGGAATTCTGCCACACGCTGAACGCGCTGATCGACGCCGGCCGTCAGGTCGTGATCGCCGCCGATCGTCCGCCATCCGACCTTGAAAGCCTCGACGACCGCGTGCGTTCGCGCCTCGCCGGTGGCCTTGTGGTCGAGATGGGTTCGCTCGGCGAAGAGCTGCGGCTCGAAATCCTGAAGTCGCGCGTCTCCGCGGCGAAGGCGCATCACGCCACCTTCGATGTGCCGATGCCGGTGCTGGAGTATCTTGCCAAGACCATCACCCATAACGGCCGCGACCTTGAAGGCGCGATCAACCGTCTCCTTGCACACAGCAAGCTCAACGCGACGACCGTGACGCTGGAAATGGCCGAGCGCGAAGTGCGCGATCTGGTGCGGCCGATGGAGCCGAAGCGGGTCAAGATCGAGGACATCCAGCGGGTTGTGGCCCGGCAATACAACGTCAGCCGCTCCGACCTGCTGTCATCGCGCCGGACCGCCAACGTGGTTCGCCCGCGTCAGGTCGCGATGTATCTGGCCAAGACGCTGACGCTGCGCTCCCTGCCTGAAATCGGACGCCGGTTCGGCGGTCGCGACCACACCACGGTTTTGCATGCCGTCCGCAAGATCGAGGCGCTGGTTTCCAAGGACCTCACGCTGTCCGACGAGGTCGAACTGCTGAAGCGCCAGCTTCAGGAGTGATCCAGCCGGCATGGCAAAAAGCCATGGCTTGGAAAAACCTGAGATAACAAAGGGGGAAAGCCGCTTCCAAGCGGCTCCTACCCTTGCGCTTCGCGCCCAACCGCGTCACCTTACGGTCCCCCGAGGTCCCGGCGAAACCTCCATTTCGTCGGGTCCGCGGGTTTCAGTCGCCGCGGCGCGCTGTCCAGCCGTCCGGCACCTCCAATAACGATATGGACTTGTCCGGCGTACCCGGACTTGCTCCGGGACTTTAAAGTCCAGACTTGGGATCGGGCGGAATTGTCATGAAGGTTACCGTCGAGCGCGCGCAACTGCTGAAATCGCTGAGCCATGTTCATCGCGTGGTCGAACGCCGCAACACCATTCCGATCCTCGGCAACGTGCTGATCCGCGCCGACAAGTCGCGCCTCAGCCTGAAGGCCACCGACCTCGACCTCGAAGTCACCGAAACGCTGGCGGCCGAGACCGGCACCGGCGGATCCATCACCGTCCCGGCGCACATGTTCTACGACATCGTGCGCAAGCTGCCCGACGGATCGCAGATCGTTCTCGAAGGCGACGGCGACCGATCGGTCCTCGCCATCCGCGCCGGACGTTCGCGTTTTACGCTGCAGACGTTGCCGGAAAGCGACTTCCCGGATCTCGCCGCCGGCGACATGACGCACTCGTTCACGCTGGCTGCCGCCGACATGAAGCGGCTGATCGACCGCACCCAGTTCGCGATCTCCACCGAAGAGACCCGCTACTATCTCAACGGTATCTATCTGCACGCAGCCGGCAGCGCCAAGCAGGCGACGCTGCGCGCGGTGGCGACCGACGGCCACAGGCTGGCGCAGGTCGATCTGCCGCTGCCGAAGAGCGCCGAGGGCATGCCGGGCGTTATCGTGCCGCGCAAGACCGTCGGCGAGGTGCAGCGCCTGATCGAGGACAACGAGGCAGAACTCAAGATCGAGCTGTCGCAGGGCAAGATCCGCTTCACCATCGGCGACGTCGTGCTGACCTCGAAGCTGATCGACGGCACGTTCCCTGATTACGGCCGCGTCATTCCGCAGAACAACGACAAGGAACTGATCGTCGACAAGAAGGATTTCGAGGCGGCGGTGGACCGCGTCTCGACGATCTCATCCGAGCGCGGCCGCGCCGTGAAGCTCGCGCTGTCCGCGGGCAAGCTGATCCTGTCCGTGACCAATCCGGACTCGGGAAGTGCCACGGAAGAACTCGAGGTCGAGTATGCGTCCGAGCCGCTCGATATCGGCTTCAACTCGCGCTACCTGCTCGACATCGCGGCGCAGATCGAAGGTGAAGTCGCCGTGCTGCGGCTCGCCGATCCCGGTTCGCCGACGCTGGTGCAGGACAAGGACTCCAAGGGCGCGCTTTACGTCCTGATGCCGATGCGGGTGTAGCAACACGCTACAAATTGTCATTGCCGGGCTTGACCCGGCAATCCATCATCTTCAAATGAGCTACTGGGTCTACATGCTTGCGAGCGGGCCGGGTGGAACGCTGTATGTTGGCGTTACTAATGATCTGGTACGACGCTCATACGAACATCGCGAGGGCCTCGCTGACGGCTTCACCAAGCGATACAGCATCAAATCACTGGTTTATTTCGAGCAGCATGACGAGATCACCAATGCTCTTCAACGCGAGAAGAATATCAAGCATTGGTCACGAGACTGGAAGATCGACCTGATCGTCGCCAATAATCCAGATTGGCGCGATCTTTATGATGAAATTGCCCGCTGACGCGGGCGATGGATTGCCGGGTCAAGCCCGGCAATGACAGCATAGATTTTTAATGACCGTCTCCCGCATCCTGCGTCTCAGCCTTACGCATTTCCGCAACTACCGCGCGGCAAGCGTCGAGGCGCGCGGCGACGTCGTGGTGCTGGTCGGCCCCAATGGCGCCGGAAAAACCAACTGTCTTGAAGCGATCTCGTTTCTGTCGCCGGGCCGCGGTCTGCGCCGCGCCACGCTGGACGACGTTGCGGACATTCAAGGCGACGGATCGTGGGCGGTGTCCGCTGAAGTCGAAGGCGAACTCGGCCTTGCGACGCTCGGCACCGGCATCGACGCGCCGCGCGCCGACGGCGCGGCCTCGCCCCGCCGCGTCCGCATCGACCGCGAGCCGGTCACGTCCGCAACAGCCTTCGGCGATCATCTGCGCATGGTGTGGCTGACGCCGGCGATGGACAACCTGTTCATGGGCGCGGCCTCCGAGCGGCGGCGCTTCTTCGATCGTCTGGTGCTCGCAATCGACAGCCAGCATTCGAGCCGCGTCTCGGCACTGGACCGGTCACTGCGGTCGCGTAACCGCCTGCTGGAAGACCGCAACTTCGACGCACACTGGTGCGATGCCATCGAGCGCGAAACCGCGGAACTCGCCGTTGCGGTCGCCGCGCAACGCGGTCAGACCTTGCAGCGCCTCGCAGGAATGCTTGCCGCGCGCGGGTCGGCGTCGGCTTTTCCCTCCGCGCTGATTGCGCTCGACGGCTGGATGGAGAATGCCCTGCTCACCGATACGGCAACCGCCGTGGAGGACCGTTATCGCGAGATGCTGCGCGACAGCCGCGCGAAAGACGCCGCTGCCGGGCGCACGCTGAACGGGCCGCATCTCACCGACCTGATGGTGATCTACGCGCCGAAAAACATGCCGGCGCGCGATGCGTCCACCGGCGAACAGAAGGCGCTGCTGATCGGCCTCGTGCTGGCTCATGCCAATCTGGTGGCGGAGATGACCGGAATCACGCCGTTACTGTTGCTCGATGAAGTCGTGGCGCACCTCGATCCCGGCCGGCGCGCCGCGCTGTTCGATGAACTCGGCAGGCTCGGCGCGCAGGTCTGGATGACCGGCGCGGACCCGGTGGCATTCACCGACATCGGCGCGGGCGCGGACGTTTTCGATGTCGAGGGCGGCCAGGTTTCGCGCCGCGCGTGAGCCGGAATCGCAAGCCAAAATCGTCGTCAACGGAGCCTGCGCAGACGGTCCGAATCAGGCTTTTCCACAGCCCCGAAAATGCCATTTCAGAGCCTTGAAAAACAGCCGAATATTCCCATTTATTCAACAGCTTGCAGGGCGCCACTTTGTCCTAGGCGCTTAACTGTTTTCGTGGCACAAATTGACAATCGAAGGCGCGTTTTTCGCGACCCGATTCGATCTCTCTGCCGAACCACTTTCGAAGGCAACTCATGACCGAACCAGCCCGGCAAACCAGCGCCGAACCTATGGACAATCCAGGGGCGGAATACGGCGCTGAATCGATCCGCGTGCTGAAGGGTCTCGACGCCGTCCGCAAGCGTCCGGGCATGTATATCGGCGACACCGATGACGGCTCGGGTCTCCACCACATGGTGTACGAAGTCGTCGACAACGCCATCGACGAAGCGCTCGCAGGTCATGCGACCCGCGTCGAGGTCGTGCTTAATCCCGACAACTCGGTGACCGTGCGCGACGACGGCCGCGGCATTCCGACCGACATTCACAAGGGCGAAGGCATTTCGGCGGCTGAAGTCATCATGACCCAGCTCCATGCCGGCGGAAAATTCGACCAGAATTCCTACAAGGTGTCCGGCGGTCTGCACGGCGTCGGCGTGTCCGTGGTCAACGCGCTGTCGAGCAAGCTCGAACTGCGTGTCTGGCGCAACGGCAAGGAACACTACATCCAGTTCAAGCACGGCGACGCGGTCGCTCCGCTCGAAGTGGTCGGCGATGCCAACGGCAAGCGCGGCACCGAAGTCACGTTTCTCGCCTCGACCGAGACCTTCACCAACGTCGAATACGATTTCGCGACGCTGGAGCATCGCCTGCGCGAGCTCGCGTTCCTGAATTCCGGCGTCAACATCCTGCTGTCCGACATGCGCCATGCGGTCGAAAAGCGCGAGGAGCTATTCTACGAGGGCGGCGTCGAAGAGTTCGTCAAGTATCTCGACCGCAACAAGAAGCCCGTGGTGCCGATCCCCATCGTGATGCGTTCCGAGCAGAACGGCATCAGCGTCGAAGTCGCGATGTGGTGGAACGACAGCTACCACGAGAACGTACTCTGCTTCACCAACAACATTCCCCAGCGCGACGGCGGCACCCATCTGGCGGGCTTCCGCGGCGCGCTGACGCGTCAGGTGACCGGCTATGCCGAAGCCATGGCGAAGAAGGAAAAGATCGCGCTGACCGGCGACGATTGCCGCGAGGGCCTCACGGCTGTGCTTTCGGTGAAAGTGCCCGATCCGAAGTTCTCCTCGCAGACCAAGGACAAGCTGGTGTCCTCGGAAGTGCGGCCCGTGGTCGAGAACGTGCTGAACGCTGCACTCTCCGCGTGGTTCGAGGAACATCCCGGCGAGGCCAAGACCATCGTCGGCAAGGTGATGGAAGCCGCAGCGGCGCGCGAAGCCGCGCGCAAGGCGCGCGATCTCACCCGCCGCAAGGGCGCGCTGGACATCGCCTCGCTGCCGGGCAAGCTCGCCGACTGTCAGGAACGCGATCCGGCGAAGTCCGAACTGTTCATCGTCGAGGGTGATTCCGCAGGCGGCTCCGCCAAGCAGGGCCGCAACCGCGAATTTCAGGCTGTGTTGCCGCTGCGTGGTAAAATTCTCAACGTCGAGCGCGCGCGCTTCGACAAGATGCTGTCGAGCGAGCAGATCGGCACGCTGATCACCGCGCTCGGCACCGGCATCGGCCGCGACGACTTCGACATCAGCAAGCTGCGCTATCACAAGATCATCGTGATGACCGACGCCGACGTCGACGGCGCGCATATCCGCACACTGCTGCTGACGTTCTTCTTCCGGCAGATGCCGCAGCTGATCGACGGCGGCTACCTCTATATCGCGCAGCCACCGCTCTTCAAGGTAACCCGCGGCAAGTCCGAGCAGTACCTCAAGGACGAGCGCGCGATGGAAGATTACCTGATCGACACCGGCCTCGACGACTGCGTTCTGAAGCTGGCGTCGGGCGAGGACCGCAAGGGCCGCGACCTTCAGGCGCTGCTGGAGGATGCGCGCGTCATCCGCGGCATCCTGAACAGCCTGCACAGCCGCTACAACCGCACCGTCGTCGAACAGGCTGCGATCGCGGGCGTGCTCAGCCCGCATGTGGTCGGCAACGTCGAGACCGCCAACCAGGCCGCCGATTATATCGCCAAGCGCCTCGACGCGCTGGCCGACGAGGTCGAGCGCGGCTGGGTCGGCGCCTTCAGGGAAGGCGAAGGCTATTTCTTCGAGCGCACCGTGCGCGGCGTCAAGGACGTCGCCATGATCGACGATGCGCTGCTCGGCTCCGCCGAGGCGCGCAAGCTCGATGAGTATGCCGCGGCACTACAGGAAGCCTATCCGCGCAGCAGCGTGCTCCGCCGCAAGGACACCGAGACGCCGATCCACGGCCCGGTCAGCCTGTTCGAGGCGGTGACCGATGCCGGCCGCAAGGGCGTCACCTACCAGCGTTACAAAGGTCTTGGCGAAATGAATCCGCAGCAATTGTGGGAGACGACGCTCGACGTCAACGCCCGTTCGCTGCTGCAGGTGAAGGTCAAGGAAGTCGACGCCGCCGACGACATCTTCACCAAGTTGATGGGCGACGTCGTCGAACCGCGCCGCGAGTTCATTCAGGACAACTCGCTCGACGCCAACGTGGACGTCTAAGATATCGTCGCACGCAGGGGCAGCGGTGACGGATTCGTCACTGCGAGGAGCACTTGCGATGAAGCAATCCAGTTCTTTGATGTTGCTCTGGATTGCTTCGCTTCGCTCGCAATGACGGGCTGAACAGGCCATGATTTGGCCGGTCGCTGTGCTAAGGCGTCTCTATGACATCGTTGGACAAGATCGAGAACGGCGCTACAGCGGGCGTGAGCGGCTTCGCCAGAAGCGCCACCGCGACCGAATTCATCGAAACGATCAAGCTGGCAATGCCCATTGCGCTGACGCAACTGGGTCAGATCGCCATGATGACCACCGATCTCGCTTTGATCGGACGGCTCGGCGACACTGCGGTCGCAGCCGCATCGCTGGCGCATACGGTGTTCTTCGTCGCCTTCGTGATCGGCATGGGACTGGTCTCCGCCGTGGCGCCGCTGGCAGCACAGGCGCTGGGCGCGCGCCAGCCGCGCACGGTTCGCCGCGCATTGCGTGTCGGTCTGTGGGCCGCGCTGCTGCTGTGCGTGCCGATGATGATGCTGCCGCTGTTCGGCGAACAGATCCTGATCCTGCTCGGTCAGGCGCCGGAGAACGCCCGCCTCGCGCAGCGTTATCTGCTGGGCCTCGCGCCCGGCATGGCGCCCGCATTGTGCTTCATGGCGATCCGCAATTTCATGGGTGCGGTCAACCGGCCTGAACCTGGTCTGTGGATTACGCTCGCCGCGATTCCAGCCAATGCTGTCCTCGGTTACGCGCTGATCCACGGCCACTGGGGCATGCCGAAGCTTGAATTGCTGGGCGCGGGCGTCGCCACCACCACGGTCAATTTCGGCATGTGTGCCGCGGCGCTGTGGTTCACCTACAGCCAGCGGCCGTTCAGGAAATTTCACGTGCTGGGCCGGTTCTGGCGTTTCGACTGGCCGCTGATGCGGCAGCTTGTCGTGATCGGCGCGCCAATCGCGCTGTCGTTCCTGCTCGAATACGGACTGTTCTCCGCCGCCGGCCTTCTGATGGGCCTGATCAGCACCAGCGCGCTTGCGGCGCATCAGATCGCGCTGCAAATCGCGGCCATCCTGTTCATGGTGCCGTTCGGCATCGGCATGGCAGCCACCGTGCGCGTGGGGCAGGCATTCGGACGCGGCGATCCGGCCGCGATCAAACGATCCGGCATGGTGGCGGTCGTTCTCGGTATCGTGTTCATGACGACGATGACGCTTGTGGTCATTGTGCTGCGGTTTGATCTCGCGCGGCTGTTCTTCGGCGATACACGGCAAGGCCTGGCAGCGATCGAACTCGCCGCCACGCTGATGCTGGTCGGCGCGACGTTCTTTATCGCTGACGGCATCCAGACCGTGGCCGCCGGCGCGCTTCGCGGCCTCAGCGATACGCGCGTGCCGCTGGTGCTCGCCGCTATCAGTTACTGGGCCATCGGCTTCACCGCCGCCTATGGTCTCGCGTTCTGGGTCGGTATGGGCGCGGTCGGCGTCTGGATCGGCCTGTCGATTGGCACCGGCATCTATGCCGTCCTGCTCGTGCTGCGGTTCCGCGCCCTGACGCAACGGCTGAGGTTTGCAACATGACCGTCCGGGCTTTCAACGTAAGCTTCGAGCCTGATAGCGCGATGAAGGGACTGCTTCCCGGCGCGCAGTTCGGCGATTCTTTTCGGGTCGCGGTGAACGACGACACCCTCGACGCGCGGCAGGCCGCGGAGCGGATGTTTCTCCGTTTGCCGGGCTGGATCGACGGCCTGATGAAACTGCGGAATCTTGTGGTCGCACCGCTCGGTCTCAAGACGCCATCCCACACGCAAACCATCGTCGCGGATTCCATCGGGCCGTTTCCCGTGATCAGTGACACGCCGCAGCGGCTGGTGGCGGGATTCGATGACAAGCATCTCGACTTCCGCGTGATCGTGGATGTGAGCGGCAATGCTCCCAGTCGCGAGGTGACCGCGACGACTCTGGTGATGACCCACAACCTGCTCGGCCGGGTCTATCTCGCCACCATCATGCCGTTTCACCGCATCATCGTTCCGGCCATGCTGCGGCAAGTCGCGGTTTAGGGCTTCATCCAGTCCAGCGCCTGCTGCATCGGCACAGGCGACACCTTGATGAAGCCCGCGAACGGCCGGTCCATATCGAAAATCAGGTTGATCGCCACCGATACCGACAGCGCGGCAAGGAAGAACGCGGCGATCACGGTCCCGTTGAACGGGGCGAATATTGCGCGGCACAGGAACAGCACACTCAACCAGAAAATGCCGACGATCAGGAACGGACGCGGCGTCGCGTTGATCTGCTGAACGGACAAAAGGCGGCTGGTGCGCTTCAACTCCCGGATGAGGTCGAGCGCATTCCTGCGGCCCTCGATATGAACTTGATTACTTGGGGCGAACAGCCGGAGATCGCCTTCGATCTCGTCGAGCAGCCGCACCGACTCTGCGGCGTCGTTCGCAGCCTCCGCTTCGCGATCGATCCACAGCTGCATGATTTTGCGGGCTGTGAACGTGCGCAGCAACTCGCGCATCTTTGCTGCGTCCTGACCGAAATGGGCAAGCTCGCGGTCGAGCAGCGTCAGATTGGCGCTGAACTGCTGCACTTCCTGACTTCGCAGATCGAAACTCGATTTGGTGTTGGCCACCAGAAGGCCGAGCACGAGCGCTGCCAGCAGTGCCACGACGCCCATGACGTTGTGCACCGTCTTGCCGGTTTCGTCGGTTCGGTGATGTTCAGGCAGAAAGCCGCGAAGCGCGAAGCCCAACAGCCCCGCGCCGAAGATACAGATGAAAGCGATCAAACCGACGCCGGTAAACATGGCCGTATCAGGCATGAAACAGGCGGGCGAAATGGCCCGCCAACTGTTTCAACAGGTCAGCCCGCAGCCCGTCGAATGTCAAGGTGGGGGCATGACGCTCCGTGGGTTGAACCCGGAGCACAGGATGCCTAGTCTGCCGCCCAACGAACAGGAAGAACAACAATGGCGAATGAAACCGCAACGCTGGCCGCTTACGTCGCAAACCTCAAATACGAAGACATTCCGACCGAAGTGCTTGAGCGCGCCAAGGCGCTGACGCTGGATTTTCTGGGCAGCGCCGTGCGGGCGCGCAGCGAAGCGGAATCGACGCCGTCGCTGCTGGCGATGCTGGCCACCCTTGGCCTTGACGGCAAGGGTGAGGCGACCGTCTGCGGCGACGCCAAAACCTATACGCCAGCCATCGCGGCGCTCCTCAACGGCGCGCTCGGCCACTCGCTCGACTTCGATGACACTCACGCGGATTCATCGCTGCATCCCAGCGCACCGGTGGTGCCGGCCGCTTTCGCTGTCGGCGAGATCGTGAAGGCCAGCGGCCGGGACGTGCTCACCGCCATTGTCGCCGGTTACGAGGTGTGCTGCCGTCTCGGCAACGCGCTCGATCCGACCTCGCATTATGCAAAGGGCTTTCACCCCACGGCCACCGCAGGCACCTATGGCGCGGCAGCCGCGGCGGCGAAACTCTACAAGCTCAACGCGGACCAGATCGTCGCCGCGTTCGGCGTCTCCGGCAGTCAGGCCGCCGGCTCGCTGCAGTTTCTGGTCAACGGCGCTTGGAACAAGCGTTATCAAGTCGGTGCTGCCGCGATGAACGGCGTCGTCGCCGCCTCATTGGCACGCGAAGGATTCATCGGGGCGACGGAATCGGTTGAGGGCAAGCATGGTCTCCTCGTCGGCTACAGCGACGATGCGCATCCCGACAAGGCGACCGCCGGTCTCGGCAAAATCTACGAGACCATGAAAATCGGCGTGAAGCCGTACCCAAGCTGCCGCTATACCCACGCTGCCATCGATGCGCTGATCGCCATGCGCCGCGAGCACAATCTGACGCCGGAAACCATCAAGAGCGTGGAGATCGGCCTGCATCGCAACGGCATCACCCTGACCGGCGACGCCGCCACCAAGCGCCACGCGCGCAGCGTCGTCGGCGGGCAGTTCTCGATGTTTTTCACCGGCGCGCTGGCGCTCGACCAGGGTTCGTTCGGCTGGGACGATTACAAGCGGCTCGGCGATCCCGCCATCGAGGCGCTCGCCGACAGGATCGAGGTGGTGCAGGACGCCCGGCTTGAAGGCAGGAGCCATCCGTTCGGCGCGCGCGTCAGCATCGAAAGCGGTGAAGGTACGCTGGAACGCCTGATCCCCGACCCATCGGGCGAGCCGTCGTCGTTCCCCGATGCGGCGGCGATGCATCAGAAGTTCCTGCAACTCGCGCGGCCGGTGCTCAACGAGCGCGCCGACCGTTTTGCCGACGCCATTCTGTCGCTCGACAAGTTCGACCGCATCGACCGCGTGACCTCGCTCGCGCGGCTTTGAGTCGCATCGGACAGCCTCCGGATCAGGGATCCCAAACGAAAGTCGGGGTCAAGCCGTCTGGAATCGGTCGCATTCGCTGGCTATCATCGGCGAATGACGGCCGACTGCACAGGAGCAAGCTGACGAATGGCGACGCTGGGACTTGATCGCGCCTCTCTGAGCAACCTTCTGACCACGCTGACGGCGCGGGGACGCAGCCTGCTTGGCCTGTCGAACGGCGCACACGCGATGTCGCGGGCCGAACTGATCGGGCTCAGCGAAACCCTGCTGTCGCGGCGCGGCGAAGCCACCGGCGTCGCGCTCGCCAATACGCTGCTGGCTGGTTATTCCGCCGCGAGCGAAGCCGATCAGCTTGCTTTCCTCAATGCCCTCGCCGACCTGTTCGGCCCCGACATGGAGGAATTGAACGCGGCGCTGGCCACGGTGCGCGACAAGGGCACGTCTCCTGACGCTGTCAGCAAACTTTTGAAGGCGGCCGAGCCGCGCAGGCAGGAACTGATCCGGCGGCTCAATCTCGCGCCGGGCGGCACCGCATCGCTGGTCCGAATGCGCGAGGCATTGCTGGCGCACATCAAGGATCACCCGGCGCTCAGGCATGTCGACAGCGATTTCGTGCATCTGTTCGCGTCGTGGTTCAACAGGGGTTTTCTTGTGCTGCAACGGATCGACTGGACCACGCCCGCGAACATTCTGGAAAAGATCATCCGCTACGAGCAGGTGCATGCGATCTCTAATTGGGACGACCTGCGCAGCCGCCTCGCGCCGTCGGATCGCCGCTGCTACGGCTTCTTCCATCCGCAGCTGGTCGACGAGCCGCTGATCTTTGTCGAGGTGGCGCTGACGCGCGAGAGTCCGGCGGCCATTGCGCCATTGCTCGACCTCACACGCGCACCAATCCCTGCGACCGAAGCCACGACGGCGGTGTTCTATTCGATTTCCAATACCCAGAAGGGCCTCGGCGGCATTTCCTTCGGCAACTTCCTGATCAAGCAGGTGGTCGAAGAGATCAAGCGTGAACTGCCGAACGTCCAGACCTTCGTCACGCTCTCGCCGGTGCCGGGATTCGCCGCCTGGCTGAATCGCGAACGCACGTCCGAGAACTCGCCGCTGCTCGATGCAGCGTCACGCGCTGCACTTGAAGCGCTGGATACGCCGAACTGGGCCGATAACGCAGAGACAGCCGAACGAGTGAAGAGCGCGTTGCTGCCGCTGGCATCGTACTATTTCATCGAAGCCAAGGGTTCACGCGGACATCCGCTCGATCCTGTCGCACGTTTTCATCTGGGCAACGGCGCGCAGCTGGAGCGGCTGAATTTCCTCGGCGACCGCTCCGAGAAGGGCATGCAGCAATCGCACGGGCTGATGGTCAACTACCTTTACGCCCTCGACAAGATCGAGGCGAACCACGAGGCTTTTGCCGAAAAGGGTCAGGTTGCATCGTCGTCCGCGGTTCGTAAGATGCTGCCCATCCGCGCGCTCGCGGAGACATCGGCGAGCGCGTAGAGCAACGGAAGACGCAACAATCTCGACTGTCATACGCGGGCTTGACCCGCGTATCCATCAAGAATGAATTTTCTTGAAGGATGGATTGCCGGGTCAAGCCCGGCAATGACAATCTTAAACGGGAGCGACACCATGAGCTGGATGCCATCAAACGATCCGATCCTCGGCGATCCGCAGACCTGCGACGCGCTCGAACTCATTATCGTACCGCGCACCCGCGATCTGGGTGACGGCTTTGCGGTTCGCCGTGCCCTGCCGCACGGCAAGCGGCAGATGGTCGGCCCTTTCATCTTCTTCGATCACTTTGGCCCCGTGCAGTTCGTCGCCGGCAAGGGCATGGATGTACGCCCGCATCCGCATATCGGGCTTGCCACCGTCACGTATCTGTTCGACGGCAGCATCATGCACCGCGACAGCGAGGGCAACATTCAGGAAATCCAGCCCGGCGCCATGAACCTGATGACCGCCGGACGCGGCATCGCGCATTCGGAACGCACGCCGGATGTGCAGCGCGCCAATGGCCAGCAGATGCTCGGCCTGCAAAGCTGGATCGCGCTGCCGGTCGGCAAGGAAGAGATCGCCCCGTCGTTCCAGCATTTCGCCGCTGCCACACTGCCGGAGGTGCACGACACCGGCTTCAAGGCGCGTATCATTGCAGGCTCATCGTTCGGCGTGAAATCACCGGTCGATATGGTGTCGGACTGGTTCTACGTCGAAGTCGCGCTCGATGAAGGCATGCGCGTACCGCTCGACGCCGATCATGAAGAGCGTGCGATCTATGTCGTCGATGGCGAGATCGAAATCGCCGGCGAGAAATTCGAAGGCCCGCGGCTTCTGATCTTCCGCCCCGGCGATCGCATCACCGTGAAGGCGACGCGCCGCGCGCGGATGATGTTTTTGGGCGGGGCTGCGCTGGAAGGCCCGCGCCACATCTGGTGGAATTTCGTCTCGTCGAGCAAGGAGCGCATCGAGGAAGCGAAGGCCGACTGGAAGGCCGGACGCTTCGCCCATGTGCCGAACGAGCACGAATTCATTCCGCTTCCTGAATAGTATTCAGAAAACGGTATAGCCACCGTCGATCACGATCATATCCGCTGTGTGATACGACGACGCCTTGCTCATCAGGTAGACGGCGATGCCGCCGAAATCCGACGGTTCGCCGAACCGGCGCATCGGGATGCGCGGCATCACATTGGCGACGAACTTGTCGTTGGCCATCAGGCCTTCAGTCATCTCGCTCTTGATCCAGCCCGGCAGGATCGCGTTGGCAGTGATGCCGTAGCGCGCCTGTTCGACAGCGAGCGCGCGGATCAGCGCGTTGATCGCAGCCTTGGTCGCGGCGTAGTGCTCGTTCCGCGCCGTGCCGAACAGCGACGCCATGCTCGATGTCGCCACCAGCCGTCCGAAGGCATCGCCTTTTGCTGCGCGCTCCGTCATGTGCCGCGCTGCCGCTTGAAACACGTGAAACACGCCGTCGAGATTGGTCGCGAACATCTTGCGCCAGTCTTCTTCCGTGCGATCGATGAAGGCATGCCGTCCGCCGCCGCCGATGCCGGCGTTGGCGAAACAGCCATCGACGCGGCCGAATGCGTCGAGCGTGGCTTTCATCGCAGCTTTCACCGATGCCGCGTCGGTGACGTCGCAAACGCGCGCCTCGGCTTTTCCGCCCTTGCCGGTGATCGAAGCAACAGCCTGTGCATTCTTCTCGGCATTGCGGCCCCAGATCGATACGGCGCACCCCTCGGCTGCCAGCGCCTGCGCGATACCGAGACCGATGCCGCCATTGCCGCCGGTCACCACTGCGACGCGGCCGCTCAGATCGAAAATGCTCATGTTGTTTCATCTCCCGTTGCGTCTTGTTTGGTGATCACATTGACCAATCGCCTGGGCAAAATCAAACCACCGACTGCCGTGCGCTGCTCTTCCGCCTTGCGAAATTAAAGTTCGCAATGCATGGCAGACCCGCCATCGTGACTGCGCCGACGCGCGCCGTTTACAGCCCATTCGGTTTCCGGAATAGTCGCGATGAAACGCACGCGGCAGTGCTTGCCGGACGCGGCGATCAATCAAACCCATCAAGCGAGGAACCCATGCAGTTCAATCATTGTCGGCTGGAATTCGACGGACCGGTCGCCACACTTGTGCTCGATCACCCGGAGGTCATGAACGCAGTGTCGATCGACATGCTCGCCGGCCTGTCCGAGGCAATGGACGTCCTCGATGAAAAGCGCGGGGAAGTTCGCTGCCTCGTCATCACCGGCGCGGGCAAGGCTTTTTGCACCGGCGCCAATCTTCAGGGCCGCAACAATCAGAGCGGCAAGCGTCAGAGCGCCGGCACCGCGCTGGAGACCGCGTTCCATCCATTCCTGCGCCGCCTGCGCGACCTGCACTGCCCGATCGTCGCTTCTGTCAACGGACCGGCAGCAGGCGCCGGCATGAGCTTCGCGCTGATGGGCGACATCATCCTGTGTGCGCGGTCGTCGTATTTCCTTCAGGCGTTCCGGCGCATCGGTCTGGTGCCGGACTGCGGATCGACCTGGATCCTGCCGCGTCTGATCGGCAAGGCCCGCTCGGTCGAACTGTCCTTGATGGGCGAGCGGTTGCCCGCCGAGAAGGCGCTGGAATGGGGACTGATCAATCGCGTGGTGGATGACGCCGCGCTGGCCGAAGAAACCAAGAAGCTCGCCCACGATCTGGCCAATGGCCCCACCGTGGCGCTGTCGCTGATCCGCCGCCTGTACTGGGAAAGCGAGAACAACTCGTTCGAGGAGCAGGTCGATCTCGAGCAGCAGTTCCAGCGTGTCGCCGGCCGCAGCGAAGACTTCAAGGAAGGTGTCGGCGCGTTCCTCGAAAAGCGCCCGGCCAAGTTCAAGGGGCGCTAAGAGCCACTGGTCAATTCGACAGATCGCGAAAACAAAAGCCGCGCCGGAAACAGCGCGGCTTTTACTTTTTCAGTTTGCCCCCGCGAACGATGGACAATCAGAGATCCGGACCGCGCTTCTCATTCCGCGCAAAAAGCGAGCAGAAGGGCCCCTGTCACAAAAATCTCTTTTACGTCAGCGTTGCTGTCGTCTAGGACAGACGCGCCTCCATCGATGGACGTCCCGCGCGTGGCCTTCCCCTCCGTGAATCCCGTTTCCAGCCCGAACGTGAAGCTGCGTCAGTGGCTGAACGATATCTTCGCCAGCGCTGCACCCGCCGTCCTGACTGTGTCGTTCGGCCTATCTTATTCGGTGCTGATCTTTAGCGGCCCTCTGGTTTCGTATCTGCCTTATGGAATCGCCGCGACCTTTACGGCGACCGCGGTCATCGCCGTCGTGATCGCGCTGGGCAGCACCTTTCCGTTCGCTGTGGGCGCTCCTGAAACATCTACGGCGGCGGTCACCGGCATTCTGGCCGCATCGCTCGTGGAGCATATCGCCGCGACCGATCCTTCGGCCCAACTCCTCGGCCCGGTCCTGCTGACGCTTTCCGCCGCCACGATCATCACGGGGATCGTGCTGTGCAGCATGGGCCTCACCCGGATCGGCCGCGCGATCCGATACGTGCCCTATCCGGTGATCGGCGGATTTCTCGGCGCGACGGCGCTCCTGATCGCGCTCGGCGGAGTCCGGGTCATTACCGACCGCCCTCTGCGGTTCGACACGCTCGCCTCGTTCGCAAATCCCATGACGATGTACGAGCTCCTCGCAGGGGCTGCACTGGCATTCACGATCTATCTGATCTGGCATCGCTCCCGCAATCCGCTCGCGCTTCCGGCGATCCTTGTCGGCGGCATTGTGGTGGCTCACATCGCCTTTCATGTCGCAGGTATCTCGCTGGAGCAGGCGCAGGCGCTTGGCTGGACATTTCAGTCGCCGCCACGCGCCAGCCTGACAACGCCATGGCATCTCAGCGATATCGAGAATTACCCATGGCAGGCACTGCCGGGGCTGGTCGGGAATCTGATTGCAGTGATTTTCGTCACAGCGATCAGCACACTGTTCAACACCACCGGCCTCGAGGTTGCGACCGGCCGCGAAGCAAATCTCGAGCGAGAACTGACTGTCGCAGGATCGGCCAATATCCTGTCGGGACTTTTCGGCGGCTATGCGGGGTGTATCTCTCTCAGCCGATCGCTGCTCAACACCCATGGCGGCGCAACCAGCCGTCTCTCCGGGCTGACGGTCGCCGCCGTCGCAGTTCTCATGCTGGTGGCCGATCCCGCACTGCTTGGCTACATGCCCAAGTTTATCCTCGGCGGCTTGCTGATCTATCTCGGGGTCGATCAGCTCAATCGCTGGATCGTTGAATCGCGGCGGCGGCTGTCCACCACCGAATACCTGTCGCTGCTTGCGATCATTTTCATCATCATGACCTGGGGCTTCATCGCCGGCGTCCTGATTGGAATCGTGATCGGCTGCGCAACATTCGCTCTGAGTGCGTCGCGCATCAGCTCCATCAAGTTCGGCTTCAACGGAGCCGAATATCGCAGTTCGCTCGACCGTTCGCGGCATGACCTCGCGCTGCTGGCCGCCCACGGCAAGGAAATTCACGGACTCAATCTACAGAGCTATTTGTTTTTCGGTTCGGCCAACCGCCTCTACCAGCACGTCCGTGCGCTGCTGCTGCATCACCCCGAATGCCGGTATCTGGTGTTCGATTTCAAGCTCGTGACCGGCATCGACTCCTCGGCCGCCTACAGTTTCGCCCAGATCAGGCGCTCGGCGATCGAGAGCGGCGTCAAACTGGTTATCGTCAATCTGCCGCCGGCAACCGAAAAAATGTTGCGCTCAGGAGAGTTTCTGTCCGGCGACATCCTGGTGATGCCGGAGCTCGATCATGCACTGGAATGGTGTGAGAACGAGATCATCGTCCGGCATCGCGGACATGAGCAGGACGAGGGTGACCTGCAAAGCTGGTTCGTCGGCATTATCGGCAACGAACATGATGCCACCGAACTTGCACGGCGCTGTGAGCGCGTCGAGGTCGGCGCGTTTGAGATCATCGCCCGGGCGGGCGAGCCGGCCGACTCCATGCTGTTTATTCTGAACGGCCGTGTCGGCGTGACTGTTGATGCGGGGGACGGCCGCACCACGCGGGTACGAAGCCTCGGACGGCGAACGACTGTGGGAGAAATGGGGTTGGTGTCACGCCAACCGCGAAGCGCCACGATCCAGGCCGAAATCGATAGCGTTCTTTACGTGCTGCGCGCCGATGCCTTCGACGCAATCACGGCCAGTAATCCGCAACTCGGCCAGAAGCTTTTGACTTACTTCATGTCGGTGATGGCCGAACGGCTTGCTTTCGCGAGCCGCATGATCGGCGCGCTACGCCGTTAACGCCGCAACTCCCAATCGAGCCGCGGCAGGATCAGGCCACGTGGCTCAAGTAAGCCTCACGGCGGCCGAGCATGCGCTCCGCGGCAACCTTGGCGTCCTCACGGGTCGACGTTGCGAAGGTGCGGTACTCGAGATCGAGCGACGTCACCGGATCGCGCTTGCCGAACCACGAGGCGAATGATTTGGATCCCGAGGTGATGGACGACAGCGCGTGAGCAATGTTGTCGGTTGCCTCGAATGCGAACAGCGCACCAGACGATGCGTGCCTGACCTCAAAAAGTCCCGGTCCGATCGGAGCTTCCAGCCTCTCGCCCCGCACGGCCTTCGGATAACGTTTCCATTCGCTCCAGGTCGTAATCATGGTGTCCTTCCGCCGCGCCGCGCGCGGTACTCCTACACATGGCCACTCGTCCCCGCACAGCGGGGGAAAATTCCAACGAACACGGCTGGCAATGGTTCCAGCCAAAACCGCCGCGCCTGATATGGATGTGGGGAACGACGGCTTCAAGAACCATCGCGGTTAACGGAAGCTCACCCGATCGTGAACGATTGGCGCATCGTTGCAGTCCCGATCATGACGGCTGCATGGCAGAGAGGCCGTAACTGCAGCCGCGCTAGACCGGCAGGCCCGCCGACTGCGCCAGCGCCTTCAGCGACGCCTGTGGCCGCGCGCCGATGTGCTGGATCACCTCGGCAGCGGCGAGCGCGCCCAGCCGTCCGCACTGCTCATGGCTTAAGCCGCGCACGATGCCGAACAGGAATCCGGCCGCGAACAGGTCGCCAGCGCCCGTGGTGTCCACCACCTGCTTCACCGGAAATGCCGGAACCGCCGTCACCTTGTCTTTCGCAGCAACCACGCAGCCCTTTTCGCTGCGGGTGACAACAGCGAGTTGGGCGTCGCCGCGCAACTGCGTCAGCGCCTTGTCGAAATCACTGGTTTGATAAAGCGAAGTCAGTTCGGCCTCGTTGGCGAAGACCAGATCGACCGTCCTGGTCCGGATCAGATCGAGGAACTCGTCGCGGTAACGGCCGACGCAGAATGCATCCGACAGCGTCAGCGCGACGCTGCGCTTGTTGTCGTGAGCGATCTTCGAGGCCTTGAGAAATGCCTCTTTCGCGTTGGCCGGATCCCACAGGTAGCCTTCGAGATAAACAATCGAAGAGGCCGCGATCTGCGCCGGATCGATGTCGGCGGGCGACAGATCCTGCGCCGCGCCCAGATAGGTGTTCATGGTGCGCTCGCCGTCCGGCGTCACCAGAATATAAGAACATCCGGTGGCAGGACCGTCGGTCGCGGCCGCCGTGGTAAACGCGACGTTCGCCGCGCGGATATCATGGCTGTACATGCGGCCGATCTGGTCGTCCTTGACCTTGCCGACATACGCCGCCTTTGCGCCAAAACCCGCCACACCGAAAATCGTGTTTGCCGCCGAGCCGCCGGACATCTCGATGGCAGGGCCCATAGCCGCGTAAATCGCGGCGGCGCGCGCCTCGTCGATCAGCGCCATCGAGCCCTTGGCCATGCCGTGCTGGCCGAGAAAGGCGTCGTCGGTCTGCACCAGGATATCGAAGATGGCGTTGCCGATCCCGAGAACGTCGTATGTCGCTGCGGTCATTAATGATAATCCTGCTGGGCGGGGGCCGGAACCGGCAAAAGCTGGTAATTCATGGGGCCATGAAGGTCCGGCGACCTATCACGACAATGCGCCCGCCAGCAAGCATGTGATCCGCAGAATAGTTCGATGATCCGTCACATCCTCACCGTATCGACCGGAACGCTGGCGTCGCGCACGCTGGGGTTCATCCGCGATGCCATGATCGCAGCCCTGCTCGGCGCAGGCCCGATCGCGGACGCATTTCTGGTCGCCTTCCAGTTCATCAATGTGACGCGCCGCTCCTTCACCGAGGGCGCACTGAACGCAGCGCTGGTGCCGCATTATCTGCGCGTGCGGGAATCCGAAGGCGCCGTCGCCGCCGCTGCCTTCGCGGGACGCGTGCTCGGCAGCGTCAGTCTTATTCTGATCGGCATCGCGCTGGTGCTGACCTTGCTGATGCCGCTCGTCATCGCGGTGCTTGCGCCGGGGTTCGTCGGCCGCGAAACGCTGCAATTCGCCATCAACGACGCGCGGCTGATGATGCCCTACTTCGCCTTCGTCGGCCCCTCCATCGTGATGATCGGCGTCCTGAACGCCGAACATCGTTTTATGCTCACCGCGTTCTCGCCGGTGCTGTTCAACATCACCATGATCGTCGTGCTGGTCGTGCTGCTGGTCTGGCGGCACGATCCGCTGTTCTCAGCGACCGTCATCGCCGGCGCGGTCGGCGTCGCCGGCTGCCTGCAAATGCTGATCCTGATTCAGCGCAGGCCATGGCGCGACGGCATCGCCACGCCGATACGGATTTCATTCGACCCGCAAATCCGCGGATTTCTGCGCAAGGGCATCCCCGGCATGGTGGCCAATGCCGGTCCGCAATTCCTGATCGTCGGCGGCGCCATCATCGCTTCAAGCACGCCTGCCGCGGTGTCGTGGCTCTATTTCGCCAACCGCCTGATCGAACTGCCGCTCGGCATGGTCGGCGTGGCGATGGGTACGGTGCTGGTGCCGGAACTTACCCGCGCCATCCGCAGCGGTGATCGGAAAGCCTTGATGCAAGCCGAATCCCGCGGAGCTGAACTCGCGACCGCGCTGGTGTTGCCGGCGACGCTCGGCCTGACCCTGCTCAGCGAGCCGATCATTCGCGTGCTGTTCGAGCGTGGCGCATTCACGCCGACGGATACCGCCGCCACCGCGCAGGCGCTCTCGATTCTTGCGCTCGGCCTGCCCGCCCACGTTCTGGTCAAGGTGCTGGCACCGGCGTTTTTCGCCCGCGAGGACACCAGGACGCCACTGGCGGCAACGCTGCTCGGCGTTGCAACTGCCGTGGTCTGCGGATTGTTCTTCGGGCACGCTTATGGTGCGAGCGGTGTCGCCGCCAGCATCTCGTTCGGTGCATGGTTCTGCGCCGCCGTGCTGGCCTGGCGCGGTGCGGCGACCTTCGGCTTTTCTATCGACGCCACCGCGCGGCAGCGGCTGCCGCGCATTGCGATGTGTGCCGCGGCGATGGGCGCGATGCTTTTTCTTGCCGAATCCTTCGTGTCCCCGGTAACGGCCACGGCGGGCTTCGCGGCCCAGATCACCATTCTCGGCGGGCTGGTGGCGGCCGGCGTGTCGTTTTACGGCCTGCTGCTGGACCTGTTCGGCGTGGTGAGCTGGGGCGAAGCCATCAGCAATTTGCGCGATGGCGGCTTGCGCGAGTAGCGCTCGCACGGCTCGGCTATTTTGACGCGTTTTCTTTACGCGAACCGGTATCCACTTCGCTCGAAAACGCTATAAAGACGCGCATTCAAAGGACGGCTGCCGGGCGGCGGCACAGGAACGAGTAAAAATGGCTGCAAAAGAACTGGTTTTTTCGGGCGTCCAGCCGACGGGCAATCTGCACCTCGGCAACTATCTCGGCGCTATCGTCAACTTCGTCAAACTCCAGGACACCCACAACTGCATCTACTGCGTGGTGGACCTGCATGCCATTACCGTCTGGCAAGACCCAGCCGAACTGACGCGCACGATCCGCGAGGTCACCGCGGCCTTCATCGCCAGCGGTATCGATCCGAAAAAGCACATCGTGTTCAACCAGAGCCAGGTGTCCGAGCACGCTGAACTCGCATGGGTGTTCAACTGCGTGGCGCGGCTGGGCTGGCTGAACCGCATGACCCAGTTCAAGGAGAAGGCCGGCAAGGACCGCGAGAACGCATCGGTCGGTCTCTACGCCTATCCGAACCTGATGGCCGCCGACATTCTCGTCTATCGCGCGACCCATGTGCCGGTCGGTGAAGACCAGAAGCAGCATCTGGAACTGGCGCGCGACATCGCGCAGAAATTCAACAACGACTTTTCCGACTCGATCCGCGCGCACGATTTCGGCGCGAAATTCTTTCCGATGCCTGAGCCGCTGATCACCGGCCCCGCCACGCGCGTGATGTCGCTGCGCGACGGCACCAAGAAAATGTCGAAGTCGGATCCCTCCGATTATTCGCGCATCAACCTCACCGACGATGCCGACAGCATTGCGCAAAAAGTCCGCAAGGCAAAAACCGATCCGGAGCCGTTGCCGAGCGAGGAAGAGGGCCTGAAGAACCGTCCCGAGGCCGACAATCTGGTCGGCATCTATTCTGCATTGTCGGGACAGCCCCGGCCGGACGTGCTGCGGGAATTCGGCGGCGGACAGTTCTCCGGCTTCAAGTCGACGCTGGTCGATCTTGCGGTCTCCAAACTCGGGCCGATCGGCGCTGAGATGAAGAAACTGACGCAGGATACCGCCTACGTGGACGCGGTACTGATCGACGGCGCGGATCGTGCGCGCGTCATCGCCTCTGAGACCATGAACGCGGTGAAGGACGTCGTCGGCTTTATCCGCAAGAAGTAGTTCCACTACAACTCGATGTTGTCATGGCCGAGCATCGCCGTTCGGGAACGGCGGCGCTTTCGCTCCCCTATGTTTCGGCCATTCACGTTTTTGGCTTCACGAACGCGCGAATCAAGTTCCGTCAAGCCTCTTCTCGCCTTGTCGTCGTGCGCCTGCGCATGGCAGCATGACGCCGGTTCATCATCCGGGACATGCATGAGCAGCCAGCGACGAAGTTACGAGCAGGGCCACAAGCCGAAATGTCTTGTCGTCGTTGACGACACCGCAGAGGGGGACCGCGCGGTGTATTACGCGAGCCGCTGGGCGGTCCGCGTCGGTGGCGGCGTGGTGATGCTGCGTGTCATCGACACCGGCGATCGCAACCAGCAATGGCTCGGCGTGGCCGACATCATGCGTGCGGAGGCCGAGGAAATCGCCAATGCGGCGCTCGACCGCGCCTCGGGCCGCGCCAACGGCATCGCGGCCATCACCCCGGAACGCGTGATCCGCGAAGGCGATCCTGGCGAGCAGATCCTCGACGTCATCGACAAGGACGTCGACATTGCGATGCTCGTCCTCGCCGCCAGCGCAGGCGCTGAAGGGCCGGGGCCGATCATCACCATTCTGGCGAAAACCGCCGGGACATTTCCGATTCCGATCACCGTGGTGCCCGGAAACCTCAGCGACATCGACCTCGACGCGCTGTCATAAAGGCGGCGAACACCCGCCATGCGCCCTTGATCGGGCTTTTTCAGCCGCCATCTGTGTTATAGGGACCCCTCACTCAACCCGTTCGCGCCGGCCTTGAACCGGCGATGCGCCGGAGATTTCAATGTTTATCCAGACCGAAGCGACCCCCAATCCCGCGACCCTGAAGTTCATTCCCGGCCGTGCCGTGCTCGACAACGGCACCATGGAATTCACCGACCGCGACTCCGCCACCCGCTCGCCGCTGGCCGAACGGCTGTTCGCCGTGCCGGGCGTCACCGGGGTGTTTTACGGCTCCGATTTTGTGACCGTCACCAAGGACGACAGCGACTGGCAGCACCTCAAGCCGGCGATCCTTGGCGTCATCATGGAACACTATATGTCCGGCGCGCCGCTGCTCGCCGACGGCCATGTCGCAGACGGTGACGCACCGCATGCCGAGGAGTTCTTCAACGAAGCCGACACCGAGACGGTTGCGGTCATCAAGGACCTGCTTGAGACGCGGATTCGCCCGGCGGTCGCCAGCGACGGCGGCGACATTACCTTCCGCGGCTTCAAGGACGGTATTGTCTATCTCGACATGAAAGGCTCCTGCGCCGGCTGCCCGTCATCGACCGCGACGCTGAAGCACGGCATTCAGAACCTGCTCAAGCACTTCATTCCGGACGTGGTCGAAGTCCGGCCGATGTGATCGGCTGAGTTTGATTTGTTCTATCGTTACGTCGTGGCCGGGCTTGTCCCGGCCATTTGCGTTTTGAGCCCCTTCTTTCCCCTCTCCCCTTGTGGGAGAGGGTGCCCGAGTGCAACGAGGGCGGGTGAGGGGTAAGGATACGGCAGCGAACCTGATACCCCTCACCCGGCTCAATCTCGCCA
>JAZKDK010000044.1:0-35043 GCA_040387615.1 Pseudomonadota bacterium
GATCGTGTCGATGATGCAGTTCAACATGTATCATCACTACACGGTCGACGAGCATCTGCTGCGATGCATCGGCATCCTTCAGGAGATCGAACGTGGCGGCAACGACGAGTTCGTGGTCGCCAGCGACCTGATGCGGAAGATCCATCCCGAACATCGCGCCGTCATCTATATGACGGTTTTGCTGCACGACATCGCCAAGGGCCGCCCCGAAGATCATTCCATCGCGGGTGCCAAGGTCGCGCGCCGGCTATGCCCGCGTTTCGGCTTCAACGCCGCCGACACCGAGCTGGTCGCATGGCTGATCGAAGAACATCTCACCATGTCCACGGTGGCGCAATCACGCGACCTGTCGGACCGCAAAACCATCGAGAATTTCGCCGCCGTCGTGCAGTCGGTCGAGCAGATGAAGCTGCTGACCATTCTGACCACGGCCGACATTCGCGGCGTCGGCCCGGGGGTCTGGAACGGCTGGAAGGCGCAGCTGATCCGCACGCTTTATTATGAAACCGAACCTGTGCTGACCGGCGGCTTCTCCGAGGTCAATCGCGCCCAGCGCATCGCGGTCGCGCAAGCCGAGTTCCGCGCGAACTTCACCGAGTGGCCGGAGAGCGAACTCGAGGCCTACATCGCGCGGCACTATCCCGCCTACTGGCTGAAGGTCGAACTGCCGCGCAAGATCCGTCATGCACGCTTCGTGAAGGCCAGCGAAGCCGGCGGTCACAAGCTCGCGGTCAATGTCGGCTTCGATGAGGGCCGTGGCGTCACCGAACTGACGATCATGGCGCCCGACCATCCGTGGCTGCTGTCGATCATCGCCGGCGCCTGCGCCTCCGCTGGCGCCAATATCGTCGATGCGCAGATCTACACAACCACCGACGGTATCGCGCTCGACACCATCGCGATTACCCGCGAATACGACCGCGACGACGACGAAGGACGCCGCGCGACCCGCATCGGCGACACCATCGAACAGGTTCTCGAAGGCAAGCTGCGGCTGCCGGACGTGATGGCACGGCGCACCGCGTCCAAGGCGCGGCTGAAGCCGTTCGTCGTCGAGCCGGAAGTCAGCATCAACAACCAGTGGTCGGATCGTTACACCGTGATCGAGGTCTCCGGCCTCGATCGTCCGGGCCTGCTGTTTCAGCTCACCACAGCGATCTCGAAGCTCAATCTCAACATCGCGTCCGCGCATGTCGCCACCTTCGGCGAACGTGCCCGTGACGTCTTCTATGTGACCGACCTGCTCGGCGCGCAGATCACCGCGCCGACCCGGCAGGCCGCCATCAAGCGGGCTCTGATCCATCTGCTCGCCAACGGCGACGCTGCGGAAAAGCCTGCGGCCTGATTTATCTTTCCACTCCCCGAAGGCGCGCTGCACTTTGGATCACGGCCATTTGCCGCAGGCGCGATTGCGCGCGAGCCATGCAGCATTATGCCCCGCGGCGATTACCAACACGGCAGTTTGCGTGCTACAACGTCGCCAGATTGGACATACCGGAGGCCCGCGATGTTCGAAGGTTTCGACGCCATCACCCTGGCGCGCATGCAATTCGCATTCACGGTGTCCTTCCACATCGTGTTCCCGGCCTTCTCCATCGGCCTTGCAAGCTACCTAGCGGTTCTCGAAGCGCTGTGGTTGTGGACCGGGCGCGAAGTTTTCATCAATCTCTTCAATTATTGGCTGAAAATTTTCGCGGTTGCCTTCGGCATGGGTGTCGTGTCCGGCATCGTGATGTCGTACCAGTTCGGCACCAACTGGTCGGTGTTCTCCGACAAGACCGGCCCGATTATCGGTCCGTTGATGGCCTATGAGGTATTGACCGCCTTCTTTCTTGAGGCGGGTTTCCTGGGCGTCATGCTGTTCGGGCTAAAGCGCGTCGGCCACAAACTACATTTCTTCGCGACGTTGATGGTCGCTGTCGGCACACTGGCATCCGCGTTCTGGATTCTCTCGGCGAATTCCTGGATGCAGACGCCGACAGGCTTCGCGATGAACTCTCAGGGACAGTTTGTCGCCGCCGACTGGTGGAAGGTGATCTTCAACCCATCCTTCCCCTATCGCCTCGTGCACATGGTGCTGGCGGCGTATCTCACCACCGCCTTCGTGGTCGGCTCGGTCGGAGCTTATCACCTCCTCAAGGATTCCAGGCTGGAAGGTCCGCGGGTGATGTTCTCGATGGCGATGTGGATGGCGGCCATCGTTGCCCCAATCCAGATTTTCGCAGGCGACCTGCACGGTCTCAACACGCTGGAGCATCAGCCAGTGAAGGTGATGGCGATGGAAGGCCATTACAAAAGTCATCCAAATGGCGCGCCGCTCATTCTGTTCGGCCTTCCCGATCAGGCCGCCGGCGAGGTTAAGTATTCGATCGAAATTCCAAAAGCGTCGTCGCTGATCCTGAAACATTCGCTTGATGCGCCGCTGAAGGGCCTCGACACCGTGCCGCGCGAAAACTGGCCGAATGTGCCGATCGTGTTCTGGTCGTTCCGGATCATGGTCGGCATCGGATTCCTGATGCTCGGCATCGGCCTGCTCAGCCTGTGGGCCCGCTGGCGCGGCAAGCTTCACGACTGGAAATTCCTGCACCGCTATGCGCTGGTGATGGGACCTGCCGGTTTCGTCGCCGTATTGGCCGGCTGGGTGACGACCGAAGTCGGACGGCAGCCGTTCACAGTGTACGGGCTGCTGCGCACGGCGGACTCCGTGTCACCGCTTGCCGCTCCGGCGGTGGCCTCGTCGCTGATCGCCTTCATTCTCGTCTATTTCATCGTGTTCGGCATGGGCGTGATCTACATCCTGCGATTGATGCACGAGCCGCCGCATCACGGCGAACAGGGCCCCCGCGAGGATGTCCCGCACCGCGCCGCCGGCATCACGCCTGCACAAGCCATCCCCGCTAGCGGACAAGGGTGAACGCCATGGCCGGACTCCCTATCGACCTCCCGGTACTCTGGGCTTTCATCATTGCCTTTGCGGTGTTCATGTACATCGTGATGGACGGTTTCGACCTCGGGCTCGGAATGTTGTTTCCGATGTTTCCGAAAAAGGAAGACCGCGACGTGATGATGAATTCCGTCGCGCCGGTCTGGGACGGCAACGAAACCTGGCTGGTGCTCGGCGGCGGCGGATTGATGGCCGCTTTCCCGCTGGCATTTGCCGTGGTGATGCCGGCGATCTACACGCCGATTATCGCCATGCTGATCGGACTGATCTTTCGTGGCGTCGCCTTTGAGTTCCGCTGGCGCACCCAAAGCGAGCGCAACCGCTGGGATGTCGCTTTTGCCGGCGGCTCACTGCTCGCGGCGCTGGCGCAAGGCGTCGCACTCGGCGCGATCTTGCAGGGCATTCATGTCGAAGGGCGGCACTATGCGGGCGGCTGGTGGGACTGGCTCACGCCATTCAGCATCCTCACGGGCTGCGCCGTCGTCGCCGGGTATGGCCTGCTCGGCGCAACATGGCTCGTCATGAAAACCACAGGCGAATTGCGCGAGCATGCCTACCGCCTGAGCTGGTGGCTGCTGGTCGCCACGCTGATCGCCATCGTCGCCGTCAGCCTCGCGACGCCGTTCCTTCAGGCAGATTACTGGCGACGCTGGTTTCAGTGGCCGAACATCCTCTTCACCGCGCCGATTCCGATTGCGGTGGCGGCAATCACGCTGTTGCTCCTGAAGAGTCTCGCCAACAAGCAGGATTACCGCCCCTTCGTGCTCTCGCTGGTGTTGTTCGCGATCACGTATGCCGGCCTCGGCGTCAGCATGTTTCCCTATATCGTGCCACAGAGCATCACCATCTGGCAGGCGGCCGCGCCTGCCAACAGCTTGAGTTTCATGCTTGTCGGCGTCGCGATTCTGGTGCCGATCATTCTGGCCTACACCGCATGGGCCTATTGGGTGTTTCGCGGCAAGGTCGATCCCTCGAGCGGCTACCACTAGTGATCCGGTTCTGACATTCGTATTACATCTTTCGCAGGCACCTTTACGAATGCCAGGACCAAAGGATCACTAGAATTATAGTTTGCTAGTATCCGATGTTTGCACTGAGAGCGCTGCAAAATGAAGCAAACGTCGGACACGGGACACTAGGATGAACATGGCCTCGCCCCCCGAACCGCCCCGGCCGCTATCGCGAAAGCTGTTGTGGTTCGTCGCTCTGTGGCTGCTCGGGACCGGCACCGTTGCCGTTTTCGCCTATATCCTGCGGCTCTGGATCGCGCCGCACTGATCCGGACGATCGCCGATTTCAGATATATTTTAAGGATTTACGACGCATGGTGGCTCGCCTTGGGGCGTGTATCACTTGCCAGCCGCGCATGGCTAAGGTTTGATGCGCGCGGGGCACGACTAACCGCGGGATTCTCGACATGACCATTATCCGCTCTCTCGCTCTGGCGGCGGTCGCAGCCAGCCTGCTGTTCGCTGCACCTCATGCGTTCGCGCAGGGCCGGGAGATGAATATCGGCGACCAGCCGGGATACATTCCGGAGGACGAGGAAATTGCGCCGGAATTCAAGCGTACCGCGGTTTTTTTCCGGACCTCCGAACCACCGGGCACCATCGTCATCAGCACCTCTGAGCGTTTTCTCTATCTCGTGCAGGGCAACGGCCGCGCGCTCCGCTACGGCATCGGAGTCGGGCGTGAAGGCTTCCAGTGGCAGGGGCTGCAGAAGATTACCCGCAAGCAGGAATGGCCGGACTGGACACCGCCGCCGGAAATGATCGCGCGCCAGCCCTACCTGCCGCGCTTCATGGCGGGCGGCCCCGGCAATCCGATGGGCGCGCGGGCGCTGTATCTCGGCGCCACGGTCTATCGCATTCACGGCACTAACCAGCCGCAGACCATCGGCAGCGCCGTCTCGTCAGGGTGCTTCCGCCTGGTCAACGCCGACGTGACCGATCTCTTCGATCGCGTCCCCGTCGGCACCAAGGTCATCATCCGCCAGCGGCCCGAAATCTAGTTTTCCTGCACCACCTTTCGTTTTCCGCACGCATACTTCAGAAGCGAGATTCATTCATGGCCATTTTTTCGCGCACCTTCGGTACCGGTCTCCTGATCGGCGCGGTTATCGCTGTCGCGGTCGCCGCAGCAGCCATCACCTACGAGCGGTACGACACGCGAACCCTGAAACGCACCGTAAAACGCGATGCTGTTCTATGCGGCGTCAACTCCGGCCTGCCGGGCTTCTCGATTCCTGACGACAAGGGCAACTGGTCCGGCTTCGACGTCGATATCTGCCGCGCCGTCGCCGCTGCGATCTTCAACGACCCGAACAAGGTAAAATTCATTCCGCTCGATGCCAGCGAGCGTTTCAGGGAATTGCGCAATCGCAAGGTCGACATCCTGTCGCGCAACTCCACATGGAGCATGTCACGCGAGACCGAATACGGCCTGAACTTCGCAGCCGTCGCCTATTATGACGGCGAAGGCTTCATGGTGCGCCAGTCGCGCAAGATCGATTCCGCTCTCGAACTCGACGGAAGCAAGGTCTGCGTTCAGGCCGGCACCACGACCCAGCTCAACCTTGCGGATTATTTCCGCGCCAACAACATCAAGTACCAGGAATTGAACTTCCCGAAGCTGGAAGACGTCATCAAGGCCTATGATTCAGGTCAGTGCGACGTGGTGACCACCGACGTGTCGCAGCTCTACGCGCTGCGGCTGCGGCTGACCAAGCCTGGCGAACACGTCATCCTGCCGGATGTGATTTCGAAAGAACCACTCGCGCCGGTGGTGCGGCAGCGCGATGATGAATGGCTCTTGATCGTGAAGTGGACGATCTACGCCATGCTGAACGCGGAAGAACTCGGCGTCAGCTCGAAGAACATCGACGAGGCGCTGAAGTCGAAGAAGCCGGACGTCATGCGGCTGGTCGGCACTGAAGGCGCCTATGGCGAGGAAATCGACCTGACCAAAGACTGGGCCGCACGCATCATCCGCCATGTCGGCAATTACGGCGAAGTCTATGAGCGCAACGTCGGCACCGGCTCCAAGCTGGCGATTCCACGCGGCCTCAACCAGCTCTGGAACGCCGGCGGCATCCAGTACGCGCCGCCGATCCGGTAACGGGGCTATCTAGTCAATCAGGATTGTGAGGGCCGGGCTTGTCCCGGCCTTTTCCGTTGAGCGACCCAATCAATAGCCCTTCAACCGCGCCAGTTGTTCCGTGTGATACGCGGTGTCGCCGAACAATTCCTGGCATACCCGCGCGCGCTTCATGAAGAAGCCAATGTCGAACGCGTCGGTCATGCCGACGCCGCCATGCATCTGCACGGCTTCCTGCACGGCCAGCGTCGCTGTCGATCCGGCTTTCGCCTTGGCGACGGCCACCGCGGCACCTGCCGCATCGAAATCGCTGTCCAGCGTCTGCAACGCCTTCAACACGGCAGCTTTGGTGATTTCGATCTCGGTGTAGAGATGCGCGGCACGATGCTGCAGCGCCTGGAATTCACCGATCAGCTTACCGAACTGCTTGCGCTCCTTGATGTACGTCACAGTGCGCGTGAAAGCTTCCTCGCTAACGCCGACCATTTCCGATGCCACGGCAGCGCGGCCGACGTTGAGAATGCCTTCCAGCAACACACCGCCCTGATCAACCTCACCGAGCACGCCGTCCGCTGTTACCTCGGCATCGTTGAATACGAATCGCGCGGCGTTGTGCGCATCGACCATCGCGGTGCGCTCGATCTCGATGCCCTTGCTCTTGGGATCGACCAGGAACAGGGTCAAACCATCGCGCTCACGCGGCTGTCCTGCGGTGCGAGCCGCGACGATCAGCAAATCAGCAGCATGACCGTCGACGACAAACGCCTTCGCGCCCTTGAGCTTGAAGCCGTTGCCGGCGCGCACGGCCTGCATCGCCGTCTTCAATGGGCGGTGCTTGGCGCCCTCGTCCACCGCAAGCGACGCAATCAGATCGCCCTTGGCGAGCCGGGTCAGGTACTCAGACTTCTGCGCGGCGTTGCCACCACGCGTCAGCGCGGTTGCCGCCACCACGCCCGTCGACAGAAACGGCGACGGCATCAGCGTGCGGCCGATCTCCTCCATCACCACGCCAGCCTCGACGTTACCGAGCCCGCTGCCGCCGAATTCTTCCGGCACCAGCAGGCCCGCGAAACCCATCTCGGCAAAGGTTTTCCAGAGATCGCGTGAGAAGCCGATCTCATCCTTGGCATCGCGCAGTTTGCGCAGGTGCGCCACCGGCGCCTTGTCGCTGATAAGGCCGCGCGCACTGTCGCGCAGCATTGACTGTTCTTCGTTGAGGACGAGAGCCATTTGAGTATCCGGTGCAGGTTATCGGTTAAGGAGAGCGGCGCGAGTGAATGGCTTACGCGCCGGGCAGGTCGAGAATGCGCTTGGCGACAATGCCGAGCATCACCTCGCTGGTGCCGCCCTCGATCGAGTTCGCCTTGGTGCGCAGCCATGTCCGCGCTGTCAGTCCCTCACGGGAGCGCTCGCTTTCCCATTCCAGCGCATCAACGCCACCAGCCGACATCAGGATCTCGTATCTGCGCTTGTTCAGTTCGGTGCCGTAGTACTTCAGCGCCGATGAATAAGCCGGATGGCCTTGTCCTGCTTTCGCAAGATCGACTGCGCGTTCGGCGGCGCAGGCCATCGCGGCTTCGTCGACATCGAAGGCTGCGATCTGACCGCGCAGCATGGGATCGTCCAGCTGGCCGTGCTCATCGACGCCGATGGAATTCGCCGCCACCTGACCCATGGGCCGGGCACCGCGGCGCTCACCCACTTCGCTGATCATAGAGCGCTCGTGCTGGAGCAGATATTTCGCGACATCCCAGCCACGATTGACGGTGCCGACCACATGCGAACGCGGCACGCGGACGTTATCGAAGAAGGTTTCGCAGAATGGCGACTTGCCCGAGATCAGAAGGATCGGCTTGGTCGAGACGCCCTTCGAGGTCATGTCGAACAGGATGAAGCTGATGCCGTCATGCTTCTTGGCGCTGAAGTCGGTGCGCACCAGACAGAAAATCCAGTCGGCGAAGTTCGCCATCGACGTCCAGATCTTCTGGCCATTGATGATATAGTCATCGCCATCGACGTCCGCCCGCGTCTGCAACGACGCCAGATCCGAACCGGCGTTGGGCTCCGAGTAACCCTGACACCAGCGGATCAATCCGGCGGCGATGTTCGGGAGATGCTCGCGCTTCTGCGCCTCGGTACCGTACTTCAGCAGTGCCGGTCCGAGCATCCAGATGCCAAAACTCGACAGAGGAAGCCGCGCCGAGATCGCTCCCATCTCCTGACGCAGGATTTTCGTTTCCTCTGCATCGAGGCCACCACCGCCATACTCCTTCGGCCATTCGGGAACGGTCCAGCCCTTGTCGCGCATCCGCTCAAACCAGAGGCGCTGAGGTTCCGACGAGAAGGTGGTGTTACGGCCACCCCAGAACACATCGCTTTCGCTCGCCACCGGCTTGCGCATTTCAGGCGGACAATTGGCCGCCAGCCAGGCGCGCGTTTCGCTGCGGAATTTTTCCATATCGGCCATTCGACATTTCCTCGGCTGACTGGCCGGAGCGTGATGCACGCGCGGCCGTTGTTCATTTTCTGGGCCGGACTGTACTGTCCGCTTGACGGATTTCAATATCTCGCTGACGCGAAAGCCTGACCGTGTACGATATGGTAGCCATGCACGACGATCCGGCCGCATCCCGGCACGCCCGCAACGATTGAAAAGGCAGAGAAAACCGCCATGCGCCTGAGAACCCTTTCGCCTAGCGAAATGACCGCCGATCAAAAGAGCATTTACGACGAATCGGCTTCAAGCAAACGCGGCACAGTTACGCCGCCAATGCGCGCCTGGATTCATGCGCCCGAGGTTGCGCGGCACGCCGGCAGGCTTGGCGCATTCCTGCGTTATGACACCACGCTCGGGCCGCGCCTGTCTGAGCTTGCAATCCTCGTCACCGCGCGGCACTGGAGCGCGCAGTTCGAATGGTATGCGCACAAGAAGCTGGCGCTGGCGGCTGGGCTCGATCCGAATATTATTGCCGCCATCAATCATCGTCACGTTCCGGATTTCAACGATCGTAAAGCGCAACTTGTTTACGAGTTCAGCGAATCGCTGCACGAGAACCGCAAAGTCCCGAAGCTGCTTTACGACAAGGCCATTGAGATGCTCGGCGAAACGGGTGTGGTCGAGCTGGTCGGACTGCTCGGTTATTACGCGCTGGTGTCGATGACGCTCAATACTTTTGAAGTCGAACTGCCCGAAGGCGAAACCTCCGACCTTGTGCCGTGATCGGCGCGATCATACATCGATAAGGACAGTGCATCGATGTAATCGGAGAGACCTGGTATGCCCGGAGAAACCAGCGCGGCGGCCGCGACAACGTTCCGGCCTGTGATCGCGGGCACGCGCATCGGCCACGTCCACCTCAAAGTGGCTGACCTCGACCGCGCGCTCGGATTTTATCAGGGCGTGCTCGGATTTGAATTAATGCAGCGCTACGGCGATCAGGCAGCCTTTATTTCAGCGGGCGGCTATCACCACCACATCGGCCTCAACACCTGGCACAGCAAGGGCGGCAAGCCGCCGCCGGACGGCGCCACCGGATTGTTTCACACCGCGATCCTGTATCCGACACGGGCTGCGCTGGCAGATGCGCTGCATCGAGTGCTTGAAGCTGGAATACAACTCGACGGCGCGAGCGACCATGGCGTCAGCGAAGCGCTCTATTTGCGCGATCCTGATGAGAACGGTGTAGAACTCTATTGGGATCGTCCGGAGGCTGCGTGGCCGCGTCATCCGGATGGATCGCTGGCGATGTTCACCCACCGGCTCGATGTCGAAGCACTCCTGAAAGAGCGCAAATCCTGATCAGGCAACCAGCGGTGCTTTTCCCCGCACCAGCACGATGGCGGCGGCGGTCAACTGGAGCGCCGCACACGCGTAAAACGGCACGGCGTAGCTGCCGAAGACATCGCGCAGCAAACCCACAATTCCCGGGCCGAAAGCATAGGTAAACTGGCAGATCGCCGTGACGAGGCTCACCAGCACGCCGAAGGCGACTGGGCTGAATTCCCGCTGCACGATCATCGATGGCAGCGTGATCATGTTACCCACGGAAAATCCGAATACCGCACTGGCAGTGAACAATGTCACTTCGTTTCGGGTATTGATCATCACAATCAGCGCGAACGCCTGACTGATTGCCGACACTGCCGCTGCCTTGCGCTGATCCATCCGGTCAACGACGAAGCCGAACATCACGCGCCCGACCACCGCCATTGCCGTCATCAACGCTACCGCGATGCTGGCGCGCTCACGACCCATGATCGGATCGAGAAATGAAATCTGGTGCACGATGAAGCCGACCTGCGCGATCAGGAGCATCGCGAATGGCACGGTGATGGTCCAGAACGAGAGACTGCCGAACGCGGCGTGCCGCATTTGCGCGATCGATTGCACGGCAGGCGCGGGCGCGACGGCGAATGCATCGACCGGCGGCAAAACCCGCTTCGGCGGCCGGCCGACCCAGATGAGGATTGTCGGTACCGCAAGCACGACAATCACCAGCGCCGCACCGATCGACGTAGCAGGAAAGCCGAACTTGCCGATGGCGCCGACCAGCAGCGGAACGCCGAGCACACCGCCGCAGCTCGCACCGTTCAAGGCCAGACTAATGGCCATGCCGCGCTTCTTGTCGAACCACAGCCCCAACGTGTTGTTGATCGCGGCGAGACTGGTTCCCGCCCAGCCAAATGCGATCAGCGCATAGGCCACGTACAATTGCCACGGCGATGTAATCTGCCCGACCAGGGCGGTGCCTGCGGCAACGGCGAGAATACCGCCGATGAGAAGGCGGCGCGGTCCGAGCATGCGGATCGCCTCGCTGACGAACACGACCAGAACCGCGCTGAACAGGTAGTAGCAGGTGGTCGCGGTCGAAATCAGCGACGCCGGCCAGCCGTGAAGGCGCTGCAGTTCGGCGAGATAGACCCCCTGACCGTAAAAGCCGGCGGCCCAGGCAAACGTCGCGACCAGAAAGCAGACCCCGACGATCGGCCAGCCCTCATAGCGGATCGATGTCTCGTCGATGATTTTCTCATCCGCGGTGGGGCCCGCGTGAGGCGCATTCATATTCCGGCGTTTCCCTGAAGGGAGCTTGACGCTCTTCTTTTCAGCCGATTCCAGCAGCAGTCTCGCCATCTGTCAGGATGCAGATCGCCGCGTCAAGCGAGAGATCGCCATCGCCCGCATGACGGCCGGTCATGCCAGAAGGGGAAGGCTTACGCTTTCGCCGCGTTGTAGAAGAAGCGCTCACGGAAGATCTTGTCGCCGCGCCATTCCTGCATGGCGATTTCATCGACGTGCAGCGTTTTGCCGTCAAGGCCGACCAGATCGAAGTTCCAGTGGATCATGACGTGATCGCCCTCGACCACCGACACCAGCGCCTTGGAGTGAACCTCTTTCATCCGCGCAAGAACGCCGCGCTCATGCGCGACCAACCCGTCGCGGCCGACCCGCGGTGGCGCGGTGTTCTCCTGCATGCTGGCATCTTCTGTGTAATAGCGCTCGATGGCGCCGGCGTGGTCGCCGCTCTCGACCACTGCAATGAATTCGTCAACGCGTGCGCGTATCGGCATCTTTGTTTCCCCGGTCTATCAACCGGGAACACTTAAGCACGCGACGCGCGTAACGCTACGGGACAACGCCCATGTTTTGTTGCAGTTTTGCCGGTGTCTGCTGGCTTGGCCATCTACGGGCGCGCGCCCTGCTAGAGGCTTACTTGTAGAGATACCCGACCGGCTGGCCGTCGGTGCGCAGAGGACGAACGTCCTTCCGCGTGATGATTTGACCGGCCAGGCCGTCAATTTCATCCCGCTGCGTCGGCGTCCAACTGCGAAGCCCTTCCATTCCCTTCAGGAGGCCGAGACGGAGGACTTGCGTATTCTCGCCCACTCCTATGAGACCGATCGTGTTCTTGCTCGCGGTCACCACATCGCCGGTCGCAAGCTCGAACATCTTGCCTGCACTGTCCTTGAATTCAGCCGTGCCGCGAATGACGCGGTAAATAACAACCTCACCTTTCGCGAGAGAAACGGCGTCCGCTGTTGCCGAAGTGCTCTTCGGCAACAGCGAGTGGCCGCGTGGATCGGTTGCGATAATGTGGCCGGTGACAAGATGACCGCTTGGAATCTCGATTCCAATATCGCGCACATAAACCGGCGTGGCCGACTTGATGAAACTGTCAGGTGAACCAGCCGCCAACGGTTTAAAGAGTGCATCCAGCGCCAGTGGATCCTGAAGCCAGAAGCCCGCATCGGACGGGCGATCATGCAGAGAGTGGCTCCAGGCCACACGCGGCGTTTCGGCTTCGTCGATCTGATCCGGACCGACGATCGTCGGATTAGGAAAGGTCAAAGGATCGGTAATGAAGGCTTCGAGAAACTTTCCGGAGTAGCCCATCGAAATCGGGTCCGGCACCACCGTCTGCGGCGTCTTCAGATTCGCTTCGGTCGACAGCCCCGACCAGGTGTAAAAAAGCTGGCGATGCACGATCGCGCTTTGCAGCATCACTGCGCCGGGGCCAACATAGTAGAAACGTCCATCGTAATCGAAGGTGAACATGCCCGACGTGACCAGCACGAGCTGGAAACCGCCCGGCGGAAGATGAAGGTGGAAATCGGTAGGGCCTGTATCCGGAAGATAGATTGGCAGATTTGTCGCGACCTCATGCAGAAGGAAGGCTTCATTATTCGCATGAAAGCCTTCGTTCGCCCGGCTGTAGAGCGCCTGCGGGCGATAGGTCGCTTCGTATGTCGTATCCTTGTAACGATCGATCGCCACGAAACTCTGAGTGTTCAGACGAATGGGAGCGCCGTTCGGGCGCGTGAGACCAGACGATTTTGAATCGACCGCAGCATGCACATTCATGGCATCCTCCAACCCGGGCGACGCGCGCCGGCGCAGTTGCTTCTGCAATGCATCATGCGAATTCCACGCCAGCGAACGCATCGCGAGCGGTCGCGGCGTGAGGAAGTTTTACGCAATAAAAGATGTGGCTGAGTCCGTGGAGGATTCAGCCAAGCGGCGAGCTTGCTGGCCGCACGACTCGGCTCTGGCGCGCTGCGCCGTCTCTGGCATCCCATGGAAGCGCGCTTTCAGGCAAGCATAAGCAGCCGCAACCGGCCCAGCAATCAGGCAGTTGCGCGCGGTCGTTGCCTAATATTCCACCTCAAGCTCTTCGATTTCCGCCGGCTCTTGTCGCGCGGCTTCTACCCACTCCTGCATTTCGGGAAGGCTCATCACCCGTTTTGCATAGCTCGCCAGCGCCGGCCCGATCTGGACGTCGTAGGTCAGGAAGCGCGTCACCACCGGTGCATACATCGCGTCTGCCATGGACCGATGCCCGAACAGGAACGGGCCGCCGGATTTCTCCAGGCAATCGCTCCAGATCGCGCAGACCCTGTCGATGTCCGCCTGCGCCCGCGACCAGATTTTAAAGCCGGGAAAATGCCCCTTGATGTTGACCGGCAGCGACGAACGCAGCGTCGTGAAGCCTGAATGGATCTCGCCGCAGATCGAGCGGCAGTGCGCGCGCGGGATGCGCTCGGACGGCAATAAACCCGCTTCAGGCATGAGATCGTTGAGGTATTCGCCGATCGCCAGCGTGTCCCAGACGGTTGCGCCCTCATGGCGCAAACACGGCACCAGGATCGAGGACGACAGCAGCAGGATCTCCGCCCGCGCCGACGCGTCGTCGGCGGCTGTGACGATCTCGTCAAACTCGAGTCCTGAAAACTTGGTCAGAAGCCAGCCTCGCAATGACCACGACGAGTAGTTCTTGCTGCTGATGGTCAAAGTGGCCTTGCCCATGGTCGCTCTCCTAAACGCCTGCACATCAAAGAGGCGGATCGACTGCCCGCCCCGTCCCGCCCGCGCCTGCCTGTTGTTTAAGCGCTTGCTCCTTTTACACACAGCAAACGACATGCCAGTCCGAATGGCGCATTGACTGGGCTTTGGCGTCAAGTTTGCATGGCACAAAGCAAGGGAATGTGCCGGATGTCGCCGATGATGTATCAGACCTATCAGAACACCATGGACATGACGGCGCCGTGGCGAAGCGGGGCCGCAACGGCGTTGTCCTATCTGAAAATGCTTCCCGAGGGCTTTTCGGACAAGGTTTTCGGGCGGGCTGCCGCCGCGCTCGAACTGGTGTCGCGCAGTTCGCTGACCTACAAGCGGCCGGAATACGACATCAAGCCGATAGCGGTTGGTAACCGCGAATGGCCGGTGATCGAGGAAGTCCCGTTCGCGACACCGTTCGGCTCGCTGCTGCATTTTAAGAAGGATGGCGCGCCGGAGCAACCGAAGGTACTGCTGGTCGCGCCGATGTCAGGTCATTTCGCGACACTGTTGCGCGGCACGGTGCAAACGCTGTTGCAGGATCACGACGTCTACATCACCGACTGGCACAACCCGCGCGACATTCCGCTCAACCAGGGCAAATTCGGCCTCGATGAATACACCGAACATCTCATCACCTTCATGGATCAGCTCGGTCCGAAATCTCACATGATCGCCGTGTGCCAGCCGTCGGTGTCCGCGCTGGCCGCCTGCGCCATCATGTCGGAAGACAATCACCGGGCCCGCCCGGCAAGCCTCACCTTGATGGCAGGACCGATCGACACCCGCATCGCGCCAACCAAGGTCAACGAGTTCGCAACATCCAAGCCGCTGAAGTGGTTCGAGGACAATCTGATCAACTATGTGCCGATGCAATGCAAAGGCGCGTTCCGCAAAGTCTATCCGGGATTCATTCAGGTCACCGCGTTCGTGTCGATGAATCTCGAACGGCACGTCAAGTCGCATAAGGATCTGCTGGAGCATCTGGCGAAAGGCGAGGTGGAGAAGGCCGACACTATCAAGACCTTCTACGACGAGTATTTCGCGGTGATGGATCTGCCGGCGGATTTCTACATCGACACTATCCGCGACGTGTTTCAGGAGCATCTGCTGCCGCAGGGCAAGCTGACCTACAAGGGACGCACGGTGAATCCGGCCTCCATCAAGAAGATGGGCCTGATGACGGTCGAAGGCGAGAAAGACGACATCTGCTCCATTGGACAGACGCTGGCTGCGCAGGACCTCTGCACTGGCGTGCGCGCCTATCGCAAGGTGCATCACATGCAGGCCGGCGTCGGTCACTATGGCGTCTTCAGCGGCCGGAAGTGGAACAGTGAAATCTATCCGCTGCTGCGGGACTTCATTCACGTCAATTCGTGAAAGAGTTGCGAGGCCACGCCGAAAAAAGGCCGTCTGCAAGCAGGCGGCCAGTTTGAGGAAGAATGGCTGACCGCGAAAATTGCGGACAGGCCACTCTCAGACGACTCAGTTCACAACAGAAGAGCCGACGACGTCCCCAAATCTAGGCGCAACAATGATTTTGGCAAACGAGTAGTTCTGCATGCTGAAACCTGATCTATCGATATGAAATCATCGGTCAGTCCGCCAGCGCCTTCATTTCCTTGTAGAGATCGGATTTGCCCTCGAAGCCGATGCCCGGCAGATCCGGCATGGTGATGTGGCCGTTCTCGACGCGCACACCATCGGGGAAGCCGCCATACGGCTGGAACAAATCCGGATAGCTCTCATTGCCGCCAAGACCGAGGCCCGCCGCGATGTTCAGAGACATCTGGTGCCCGCCATGCGGCACACAACGCGAAGGCGACCAGCCGTGGGTTTTCAAGACGTCCAGCGTGCGCTGGTACTCGCAAAGCCCATAGGACAGCGCGCAATCGAACTGCAGCCAGTCGCGATCCGGCCGCATGCCGCCGTAGCGGATCAGATTGCGCGCGTCCTGATGGCTGAACAGATTCTCGCCGGTGGCCATCGGGCCGGGATAGAACTCCGCGAGCGCCGCCTGCAATTGAAAGTCGAGCGGATCGCCGACTTCCTCGTACCAGAACAACGGATACTCGCGCAGCATCTTGGCATAGGCGATGCCGGTCTCCAGATCGAAACGTCCGTTGGCGTCGACCGCAAGCTGCGCCTGATTGCCGATCTCCTTCAGCACCGCCTCGATGCGCTCCTGGTCTTCCGCAATGGATGCGCCGCCGATCTTCATCTTGACGACGTTGTATCCGCGATCGAGATACCCGCGCATTTCGCCGCGCAGCGCCGACAGATCCTTGCCGGGATAATAGTAACCACCCGCCGCATAGACGAACACGCGCGGATTGGCTTCGCGGTTGTGGCGCTCGGCCAGCAAGCGAAACAGCGGCTTGCCGGCGATCTTCGCTACCGCATCCCAGATCGCCATATCGATGGTGCCGACAGCGACCGAGCGCTCGCCGTGCCCGCCGGGCTTTTCGTTGGACATCAGCGTCGCCCACGCCTTGTCGGGATCGATGTTGGTCCCAGACGAATCCAGCAGCACCTTCGGATCGGCTTCCAGAAGCCGCGGCGCGAAGCGCTCGCGGATCAGACCGCCCTGTCCGTAACGGCCGTTGGAATTGAACCCATAGCCGACCACGCGTTTGCCGTCCCGCACTGCATCGGTGACGACGGCGACAAGGCTCGTGGTCATCTTGGTGAAATCGATATAGGCGTTGCGGATCGGGGATGAGATCGGCTTGGTGATCTCACGGACATCGACGATGCGGACGGACATGGGACGGCTGTCTCCTGGATCTTTTGCCTTCACGCTCTTGCGCGATGTCTACGCCACGGCCCGGAAAGTTCAAGCAAAACAGCGATTTTTTGCCACACTCCGGCTCTTTTCGGCATATCCGCGCATGTGGTAGATAGCGGGCTGAAAGTCTCGGAGGCATATCGTGCGCGCCCTGCTGCGTTCCCTGCTGATCTTGTTTGCGATGCTGGCTGCAACACAATTCGCAGCGACTGCTGCGCGGGCCGACAAGCGCGTCGCGCTGGTGCTCGGCATTTCCGCCTATCAGCATGTCGCCAAGCTGCCCAACCCGTCGAATGACGCGGATGCAATGGCTGCGCTGTTCCGGAAGGCCGGCTTCGACGTCGTTGAAACCAAGCGCGACGTCGGCATCGCCGATCTGCGCCGCGCGGTTGGCGATTTCTCGGACAAGGCGCAGGACGCCGATGTCGCCGTGGTGTTCTTCGCCGGTCACGGCATCGAGGTCGACGGCACCAATTATCTGGTGCCGGCGGACGCGAAACTTGCCCGCGATTTCGATATCGAGGATGAAGCACTGTCACTCGACCGGCTGCTGAAGGCGATCGAGCCCGCCAAGCGCCTGCGGCTGGTCATGCTGGATGCCTGCCGCGACAATCCCTTCGCCAAGACCATGAAGCGCACCGTGGCGTCGCGCTCGGTCGGACGCGGCCTCGCCAAGATCGAGCCGATGGTGTCGGACACGCTGATCGCATTCGCCGCGAAGGCGGGTTCGGTGGCGCTCGACGGTGACAACAGCAACAGTCCCTTCACCACCGCATTGCTTGAGCACATCGCAACACCGGGAGTCGATCTGCGCATCGCGTTCGGGCGCGTACGTGACTCGGTGCTGTCCACCACCGCCCGCAAGCAGGAGCCCTATGTCTACGGCTCGCTCGGCGGCAACACCGTTGCCATCGTCGACACGCCGGCTGTGGCCAAGGCCGATACAAAAACCGAGACCAAGCCGGCCGCCGCACAGGTCGCATCGGCCGATCCGGGCACATCAGTAGCGGCACGAGCTCCGGCGGCCCCGCCTGCACCGTCGCCATCATCCAATGAGATCGCGGAGGCATGGCGTGCAGTTTCCACAACGACAAGTCCGACCGTGCTCGACGCTTTCGTGCGCCGCTTCGGCGACAGCATCTATGGCGACCTCGCCCGCGCGCGTTTGCAGGATCTGAAAGCGCAGGACACAAAAGTCGCGATAGCGAAGCCTGACGAGCGCTCGCTGCATCCCGCGCCTAAAGCCGCTGCGCCTACAACGCCCACCGCCACCGCTGCGGTGACCCCGGCAGCGAGCGGCTATCTCGGATGCTTCAAGGACGACAGCAAGCGTGATCTCGACGGCCATACCTTCTACGACGGCAAAATGACCACGCAACTGTGTGTCAGCACTTGCCGCGACAAAGGCTTCAGTCACGCAGGGACGCAGTATGGCGGGCATTGTTTCTGCGGCAACAAGTTCGGCAAGTTCGGTCCAGCTGACAACTGCAACGCCAAGTGCACTGGCAACCGCGACGAGACATGTGGCGGCACTTGGGCCAATGCGATTTACAAAACCAACTGATGGGGTTGAGCTAACGCGACACCCTTGCTGATCGCCACTATCGTGACGAAGCGACGGCGTTATTCGCAGAACCGCTTGCCATTCGTGTAAAAACAGAACGGCGAGCTGTCCGTCGGAGGTGCAATCTCACGGCGGATATTCTGGCGATTCCAGATCGCCGCCCGCTGATACTTGGAGAGACGCGGCGCAGGCGTCGTACAGCGGCTGCTGAGTTTTTCGTCCGTGACCGCAACCCAGATGGCTTTGGTGCCATCCAATGTGCAGGTCTGCATCATGGCCTTTTGCACGCACACGGTCGCGCCTTCGCTGTAATTCTTGCTGTTGTAAACGCACAGAACCGTAGCTGGCTTTGACTCGACCGTGGCGGTTTGTGCAGCTGGAGTCTTTTGCTCAGCCGCAGGCTTCTGCTCCGGCGGCGTTTGCGCGACGGCGGGCAGGCCAAGCAGCAGAAGCAGACATAACGCGAGGATGCGGATCATTGTCTATCTTTAGCGCGACCCGAGACCTTCAAGAAGGCGGCGGCGAAAAAATGCTTAAGAAAAACGGCCTTAAATATCATCAATTGAGAGATCGCCGCGATATCCGGCCCGGCAAAACGCCGGACCGGATGCCGAGGTTCAGTGTTACTTGGTCAGTGGGCAACCGCTTTCCTTAGCGGTCGGGAAGGCCTTGTCGCCCGGCACCACCGCCAGTTCCTTGTAATAATCCCAGGGCTTCTTGGACTCGGACGGCTTCTTGACCTCGAACAGATAGAGGTCATGAACCATGCGGCCATTTTCGAGAACCTTGCCGCCCTGCGCGAAGTCGTCATCGACCGGCAGTTCCTTCAGCTTCTTGGCCACCGCCTCGGTGTCCTTGGTGCCCGCGGCTTTGACGGCCTTCAGATACGACAAGGTCGCCGAGTAGGTGCCGGCCTGAATCATGTTCGGCATCCGGCCGGTGCGCTTGAAGAACTTTTCACCGAAGTTGCGCGACCTTGCATCGCGATCCCAGTAGTAGCCTTCGGTCAGCACGAGACCTTGCGCAGCCTCAAGACCGAGGCCGTGAACTTCAGCCGCCGTCAGCAGCAGTCCGGCGAGTTTCTGGCCACCCTTGACGATGCCGAATTCCGCCGCCTGCTTGATCGAGTTCGTAGTGTCGAGACCGGCGTTGGCGAGCCCGATGATCTTCGCTTTCGAGCTTTGTGCCTGCAACAGGAACGAAGAGAAGTCCGCGGTGTTCAGAGGAATGCGAACCGCGCCCACCACCTTGCCGCCCTGTTGGGTGACGAAGTCGCCGGTGTCTTTTTCAAGCGCATGGCCGAACGCATAGTCAGCGGTCATGAAGAACCATGTATCGCCGCCGGCCTTCACCAGCGCACCGCCAGTGCCGTATGCAAGCGCGCGGGTGTCATAGGCCCAGTGGAAGCCATAGGGCTGACATGCATCGCCGCTGAGACGCGACGTCGCAGCGCCGACCACGATGTCGATCTTCTTCATCTGCTTGGAGAGATCGTGAACCGCGAGCGCGACCGATGATGTGGTCAGCTCGGTGATCATGTCGACATTCTCGACTTCATACCAGCGGCGGGCAATGCTGACGCCGAGGTCCGGCTTGTTCTGGTGATCGGCGGAGATGACTTCAATCTTCTGGCCAAGCACCGAGCCGCCGAACTCCTCGACCGCCATCTTGGCGGCTTCAAAGGACCACTTGCCGCCGTAGTCGGCATAGACGCCGGACTGATCGTTGAGAATGCCGATCTTGACGCCCTGCTGCGCGGAGGCCGGCAGTGCCGTCGTGAGGCTGAAAGCCGCGACCGCTGCGGCAAGAAATTTCGATGTCATATTGCGCTCCCAGTTATTCTTGTTTGAGCCGCCTTTATAGCGGGATCGCGCTTGGGCGGGGCATTGAACTTTCGCATTGAAGCAAAGCGGTTTTCGCAAGTTCATATTGCGCCGCACCAATGACGTCCGACGGGAAGCCGTTGGCAACCGGTTCGGTTTGGGCCTTTAATGTGCGGCGCATCTAGCCGCCGCGCATGAGGCAAGTTTCATGAAACGCCCCGGATTTGCCATCGCCATCGGAGCGCTTCTCGTGGCGACTCAGGCGCTGGCGCAGACCTTTCCGTCCCATATGGTCAGGATCATCGTGCCATTCGGCGCGGGCGGCCCCGCGGATGTCACGGCACGGCTGATTGGAAAGGTTCTTCAGGACCGCTTCGGACAGCCGTTCGTGGTGGAGAACCGGCCGGGAGCCGGCGCTGTCATCGGCACGGCCGAAGCGGCGAAAGCCGCTCCCGACGGTTACACGCTGTTGATGATGTCGAACGCGCAGACGGCAAACGAGTCCCTGCTGCCCAATCGAAACTACGACCTGATGCGCGACTTCAGCGCCATTGCGCCGGTCAACACATCCGACCTCGTCATCGTCGTGCACCCCTCCGTCCCGGCAAAGACCCTTGCCGAATTCATTGCGCTGACGCGCGCGCAACCGGGCAAGCTCAACTACGCATCCTCCGGACAGGGCACGCCCTATCACATGGCCGGCGAGCTTTTTAAGTCGATGACTGGCACCAACATCGTCCATGTCCCGCATCGTGGAAGCGGCGAAGCCCGCAGCAATATCATCGGCGGCCAGATCGAAATGATGATCGATGCCATGACGACCATGATGCCAAACATTGCCGCGGGACAGGTGCGCGCTCTCGCAACCACAGGAAAGGTCCGGTCAAGCGTACTCCCCGATGTTCCAACCGTGGCGGAAGCCGGCGTGCCCGGCTACGAGGCGACCATCTGGCTTGGCCTGATGGCGCCTGCGGGCACGCCCCCCGCAGTGATCGCAATGCTGAATGCCGCCATCAACGACGCTGTGAAGCGGCCGGAGATTGTCGCACTCTGGGCCAATCAGGGCGCCGCGCCGATGTCGATGACGCCGGCACAATTCGATGCATTCCTGCACGGCGACATTCTAAAATGGGCTGCCGTCGTCAAGACTATCGACGGCAAGACACAGTAGGCATCATGAACACCCTGAAAATTCTCAGCGGCGGCGCAGCGCAAGGACTCGCCGATACACTCTCGCCGGAATTCAAAACGATCACCGGATGGACAATCGAAGGCGAATTCGGCGCGGTCGGCACCATGGCCGATAATCTGCGTGCGGGTACACCCGCCGATGTCGTGGTGCTGACAACGGCGGTGCTCAAGGCGCTCGCCCTCCAAAACCTTATCGATCCAACCACGATAAAGAACGTGGGGCTTGTTGAAACCGCGGTTGCATTGCGCGGTGGCGATCCTCATATCAGGATCGACAGCGCCGAGGCTCTACGCGACGCCTTGCTTGCGTCCGACGCCATCTTCGTGCCCGATACCAAATCCTCCACTGCGGGAATACACGTTGCGAAAATGCTCAACGGTCTGGCCATCGCAGATCGGGTCGCGGCGCGGCTACAAGAATTTCCCAACGGCGCAACCGCGATGCGAAATCTCGCGGCGTCGAAGTCCAGCCGCCCCATCGGCTGCACGCAGACGACGGAAATTCTCAACACGCCGGGGCTGACGCTGATCGGACCGCTGCCACATGGCTACGAGCTGGCGACGATGTACGCAGCCGCCCTGACGGCGACGACGACGCATGCTGCGATAGCGCGGGCCTTCATCGACCTGCTGACCGCTGGCGACCATCGTACGCTCAGGCAGAAAGCCGGATTCCAGGACTCATAGAACTAGCGCGGCCGGTATCGACCCGCGGAAAGTCTTCGGAACCGGACACCCTTTCCGTCGGTGAGCCGCGTGGCCTCATAACCGCCGTCACGGATGGCATCGCGCTGCGGCCGCGCGTTCTCGGGATTGCGCTCCTTCTCCCACCACGACGCCCGCTGCGATGCGCGCGGCAGCGCAAAGCCGAGAATGTCCTCGATCTCCTCAAAGCTCAGGACGAACTCAACCTTGGTCTGATGTGAGAGATGCTCACGAAGCGGATCGTAATCGCTCAATCCGGCGCTCCATTGTGTTGTAAACCAGCGTGCGAGCCGATAGGTACGTCGCATCGCCTCTCTTGAACAGAGTTTTCCGTGAATCTGTTTATCTTCGGCCTGGGATTCAGCGGCAGAACCATTGCCGAGCGCCGCACGGCCCGTGGCGACCACGTCGCTGGAACCGTCCGCACGCAGGACAAGGCGCATGCCTTGGCGGCAGCGAGCCTGCGCGCGCGGGTGTTCGGGCCGGACGGGCATGACGATACTATCGACGCCGATCTTGCCGACAGCGATGCGCTGCTGATCTCGGTTCCGCCCGGCACCGGCGGCGACCCGGTGCTTGCGGCTTACGCCCGGCAGATCGCGGCCGCGCCGAAACTGCGCTGGATCGGCTATCTCTCGACCATCGGTGTTTATGGCGATCACGGCGGCGCATGGGTCGATGAGCAAACCCCGGCGACACCGACCAATGCACGCTCACGCGAACGTGCGGACGCCGAACAGGCGTGGCTTGCCTTCGGTGTCGCTAACAGCATCGCCGTTCATATTTTTCGGCTGGCGGGTATCTACGGTCCCGGCCAGAGCCAGCTCGTGCAACTGGCGCGAGGGACCGCACGCCGGATCATCAAGCCCGGACAGGTGTTCAACCGCATCCATGTCGAGGACATCGCACGCGCGGTAGACGCTTCGCTCGATCGGCCTCGTTCGGGTGCGATCTACAATGTCACCGACAACGAGCCCGCGCCGCCACAGGACGTGGTGACTTTCGCCGCGTCGCTCTGTGGCGTCGAACCGCCGCGCGAGATCAGCCTCGACGACGCCGGTCTGACGGAGATGGGCCGCTCGTTCTACGCCGAGAGCAAGCGCGTGCGGAACGACCTGCTGCGCGGCGAACTTGGCGTCACGCTGGCCTATCCCACATATCGCGAAGGACTGACCGCATTGCGCGCAGCCGGCGAAGGACCGCGCTGAGTGCCATCACGCCGCACGATCGCTCGTGGCGGCGCGAATCGCATCCCAGATCTTTACCGGCGTCAGCGGCGTCTGCAGCGATGTGATGCCAAACTCGCTCAGCGCATCCATCACACCGTTGACGATGCATGGCGGCCCGCCGATTGCGCCGGATTCGCCGCAGCCCTTTGCGCCGAGCGGATTGGTCTTGCACGGCGCGGAATCGTCCAGCGTTACCTCGATGTTTTGCGGCATGTCGCTGGCGCGGGGGATGCAATAGTCCTGATAGCTCGCGGTCAGCAACTGGCCCGAGGAATCGTACACCACGCCCTCATAGAGCGCCTGTCCGATTCCCTGCGCGACCCCGCCGTGAACCTGACCGGTGACCAGCATCGGATTGATCGCAACGCCGACGTCATCAACCGTGGTGTAACGCACCACGCGGGTCACGCCCGTGTCCGGATCGATCTCGACTTCGCAGATATGCGTGCCGTTCGGCCAGGTCGGCCCGTCCACCTCGCCCTTGCTCTCGACGCTGAGACGCGAATCCTTCTCGTCCTTGGCGAGATCGAACAGGCCAATCCGCCGGTCGGTGCCGACCACCGTCAGAACGCCGTCGCCATACTCGATATCGTCGACCGACGCCTCCAGAACATGCGAGGCCTTCTCGCGCGCCTTCTGAATCAGATCACCCGCCGAGACCACGGTTGCGGTACCGCCCACGAACAGCGAACGCGACCCGACGCTGCCACCGCCCGTCGCCTTGTCCGTGTCGCCCTGAATGACATCGATCCGGTCGAGCGGAATGCCAAGCGCACCCGCCACCATCTGCGAGTAGCTGGTCTGAAGTCCCTGCCCCATCGCCTGAGTGCCCGACTGCAGAACGACGCGGCCCTCAGCCGTCGCCGACAGCGTAACCTTCTCGGTATGAACGCGTCCGCCGGTCCATTCGATGTAGCTGGTGAGGCCACGCCCGTAGAGCAGGCCTTTCTTCTTCGCTGCTTTCTTTCGCGCAGAAAATCCATCCCAGTCTGAAAGCTTCGAAGCACGCTCGAGCATGTGTGCGAAAGCGCCGCTGTCGTAAACTTCGCCGACCGCGTTCTTGTAGGGCAGCTGTGAGGGCTTGATGTAATTGACCTTGCGGATCTGGCGCGGGTCCATCCCGATCTGCCGCGCGGCCGCATCCATCAGCCGCTCGACAATGAACACGGCTTCCGGCCGTCCCGCGCCGCGATAGGGACCGGTCGGCGCGGTGTGGGTCAAGACCGCCTTGATGTCGAAGTGAATCAGCGGAAGGTCATAGACGCCCGTCGCCACGAACGGTCCAAGCACCAGAGGAATTATGACGCCGGCACCGGTCAGATACGCGCCGGTGCCGCCCAGCGAGCGCACGCGGAACGCCAGCACGCGGCCTTTTTCGTCAAGCGCGAATTCGCCGGTCGATGTAAGATCACGGCCATGCGAGCCGCCGATGAAATCGTCGATGCGATCGCCGCGCCAGCGCACCGTGCGCTTCAGCTTCGTGGCTGCATAAGCGACGATGCCGTCTTCAGGGTAGAGATTGACCTTGTGACCGAAGCCACCGCCGATGTCGCCGACCAGCACGTGAACGCTGTCCTTCGGCCGCTTGAGCACCACATCCGCGAGAATGTCACGCGTGGCCGTCGGCGTCTGGCTCTGGACATGCAGCGTGAGGCGGCCGGTCTTCTTGTCAATCTCTGCCATGGTGCTGCGCGGCTCCATCGCCGACGGCACCAGCCGCTGGCTGGTGATGTCGAGCGAGACGACATGCCTAGCCTTCGCGAAGGCCGCTTCCGTTGCGGCGGTATCGCCGTAGCTCATGGCAGCGGCGATATTGTCCGGCGCATCCGGCCAGACCACCGGCGCACCGGACGCCAGCGCATCGGCGGGACTGACAGCCGCCGGCAGAATCTCGTAATCAACGACGATCGCCTCTGCCGCCGTCTGCGCATCGGCCCGTGATGGGGCGAGCACGACCGCGACCGGCTCGCCGGCGAAGCGGACAATATCATGCGCCAGCAACCGCCGCGGCGGTGCAGCCATCGGCGAACCGTCCGGCCGCTTGAAGATCGGCAGCGTCGGGATGGTGCCGATATCGTCCGCGACCAGATCGGCTCCTGTATAGACGGCCGCAACGCCCGGCACGGCCAGTGCTGCGCTGGTGTCGACCGCCGTGATCCTGGCATGTGCATGCGGCGACCGCAGCACGTAAAGCCACAATGCGCCATCCAGCGGCTTGTCGTCGATGAACTGTCCCTGCCCTGTAAGAAGCCGCTGATCCTCAAGACGCTTGACGGATTGTCCCGCGCCGAAACGCAGATTACCGGGCAGAATGTTCATGGAGATTCCTTCGAGGGTGGTGACCTGACACCGGAGCCGGCGCCATCGCCGCCGCCTCCGAATGTCGGGTTTCGCATAGCACAATCATGCACCGGGAGTTGAGTCCGCGAACTGGTTTTCCGCCATGCGCTGGAATCGGGTCTTCCAAGCCCCGGCGAACCCGTCCCAACCTTGCATGTCTGGCTGCGCCGATTAAGGTCGCAGCGATGAACGAGATGTTTCGCGCCAAGACCGTACCGCTCCGGGTCGCCGCGACAGCGTGCCCGCATGATTGCCCTTCGACCTGCGCCCTGGAAGTCGAGGTGCTCGACGAGCACACCATCGGCCGCGTGCGCGGCGCGCGGGACAACGGCTATACCGCCGGCGTGATCTGCGCCAAGGTCGCCCGCTACGCCGAACGCATCCATCACCCGGACCGCCTGACGAAGCCGCTGATCCGCACCGGCTCAAAAGGCTCCGGCACCTTCGCTCCGATTTCGTGGGACGCCGCACTCGATTTGGTCGCGGAGAAATTCCGCGAGGCCGAGGCGCGCCATGGCAGCGAGGCGGTATGGCCCTATCAGTATGCCGGGACCATGGGTTTGGTGATGCGCGACGGCATCCATCGGCTGCGCCATGCGAAAAAGTATTCCGGCTTCCATTCCACCATCTGCGTCAATCCGGCATGGACCGGATTCGTCGCCGGCACCGGCAAACTCGCCGGCCCCGATCCGCGCGAGATAGCGAAATCCGATTGCGTCGTGATCTGGGGCACCAACGCGGTCAGCACCCAGGTCAACGTCATGACCCACGCCACGCGGGCGCGGAAGGACCGCGGCGCGAAAATCGTCGCGGTCGATGTCTACATGAACGGCACCATGGAGCAGGCCGATCTCGCGGTGCTGGTGCGGCCGGGCACTGACGGCGCGCTCGCCTGCGCCGTCATGCATTGCCTGTTCCGCGATGGCAAGGCGGATCGGGATTTTCTCGCGCAACATACCGATGCGCCCCGCGAGCTTGAGCAGCATCTGCAAAGCCGCGGTCCGGAATGGGCCTCGAAAATCACGGGCTGCCCGGTCGAGACCATCGAGGAATTCGCGTCGCTGGTGGGCAATACACCGCGCACGTATTTCCGGCTCGGTTACGGCTTTTCCCGCTCGCGCAACGGCGCAGCCAATATGCACGCCGCAAGCTGCATTGCGGCCGTGACCGGCGCGTGGCGTCATGAAGGCGGCGGCGCGTTCCACAACAACGGCGCGATCTATCATTGGGACCGCTCGCTGATCGAGGGGCTTGATGTGGTCGATCCATCGATCCGCATGCTCGACCAGTCACAGATCGGCGCGATCCTGTGCGGCGACGCGGACGCGCTGTTCGACGGACCGCCGGTGACGGCGATGCTGATCCAGAACACCAACCCGGTGTCGGTCGCGCCGGACCAGACCCGCGTCAAACAGGGCTTCGCGCGCGAGGATCTGTTCGTGTGCGTGCATGAGCAGTTCATGACCGAGACTGCGAAAGTCGCCGATCTCGTGCTGCCGGCCACGATGTTCATGGAGCACGACGACGTCTATCAAGGCGGCGGACATCAATACATCATCGCCGGCCCCAAGCTGATCGAGCCGCCAGGCGAATGCCGCTCGAACCATGACGTGATTGTCAGCCTCGCCAGACGCCTCGGCGCCGAGCATCGCGGCTTCGACATGACGCCGCGTGAGATCATCGACTGGACGCTGCAGAAATCCGGCTGGGGCACGCTGGAGAACCTTGAGCGTGCACGCTGGATCGACTGCCAGCCGGATTTCGAGACCGCGCATTACGCCAACGGTTTTGCATGGCCCGACGGCAAATTCCGCTTCAAGCCCGACTGGCCGACGGTGCCTTTCCGCAGTCCGGGACTCTCGGGTCCGGTCGATGGCTTGCCGCAATTGCCGGATCATTGGACGGTGATCGAGGAAGCTGACGAAGATCATGAATTTCGTCTCGCCACGTCTCCGGCGCGCAATTTCCTCAACTCCACGTTCACCGAAACGCCGACATCGCTCGGCCGTGAGCAGCGGCCGACGGTGATGATCCATCCTGACGATGCAGCGGCGCTGTCGATTGCAGACGGCAGCAAGGTCATCCTCGGCAATCAGCGTGGCGAGGTACGCATCCACGCCAAAATTTTCGCCGGCGTCCGACGTGGCGTACTGATCGCGGAGTCAATCTGGCCGAACGATGCGTATGAAGACGGGCGCGGCATCAACACTCTCACGGGCGCAGATCCCATCGCGCCCTATGGCGGCGCGGCGTTCCATGACAATCGCGTCTGGATCAAGTCCGCGGCGTAAACACCCGTCGACCCCGGCCCGTCATCACATCCAGCTTCGAATCAGCATGTAGATCGCGACGCAGGAAATCACGCCCACGAAGATGTCGTTGAGCAAGGCCCGCCTGTCTGCGAGCAAATGCGCGGATTTCACGCCGATGTATCCGCCGGCGAGGCCCCCGACGATAAAAACTGCGGTCAGCGGCCAATCGATCAGGCCGGAAAAAGCGTAGCTCGCGGCTGTGGTCAGTCCAAAGGCCAGCACGGCCACCAGCGACGAACTCACCGCATAAACCAGAGGCATGTCGGTCGCAAAGACGAGCGCCGGCACGATCAGGAAACCGCCGCCGATACCGAAGAAGCCGGAGAGCATTCCGGTCGCAAGCCCGAGGCCAGCGAGCACCGGCGCATTGGTTTTGCTCAACTGCACAAACTGGTTGCCGCCGTGATCGCGGCGCCGCCGCATCAGTGCAGCTATCACCAGCATCAGAAGCGCAAACATCGTCAGCAAGCGCTGGCCATCGACCATCTTGCCGACCAGAGACCCAAGAAATGCTCCGACGACGCCGGCTCCCGCGAGCACTGAGGCGCATCCCCACTTCACCATGCCCGAGCGCGCGTGAATGATGAGGTTGAATGCCGCGCTCGCCGCAACGGCAAGCGAACTGGTGCCAATCGCCACATGCGCGTTCGGCACGCCGACCAGATACACCATCAGGGGGACTGCGAGAATCGAACCGCCGCCACCGACGAGACCAAGCGAAAAACCGACAAGCGAGCCCGATGCCGCTCCGAGCAAGCCTTGCGCCAAGGACATCATTGGTCGCCCCCCGTCGCCAGCGGTTCGCTCCGCTGTGCTGTTCCGTTCAGGACAGCATGACACGATTTCAGCGCAGGAACATCGGCAACGGCAGGATTCGGCAGCTTTCAACAGGTCTGCGAGGTTACGTCGGCGCTTGGGATCAGTTGCTGCCCGCCGCTACGCGGACGGGCGATTTTCCCAATAGGGATCGCGCAGCTTGCGCTTGAAGATCTTGCCGCTGGCTTCGCGCGGCAAGGCATCGAGGAAGTTGATGTCTTTCGGCACCTTGAAGTTCGCCAGCCGCTTGCGCAGATAATCCTGCACGTCCTTCGGCGTCAGCGTGGCGCCGGTATCGGGCTCGATGCAGGCGCACAGCCGCTCGCCGAATTCCTCGTCCGGAATGCCGAACACCGCGCAGTCGCGCACGCCCTCCATGCCAATCAGCGTGTTCTCGATCTCCGCCGGGTAGATGTTGACGCCGCCCGAGATCACCATGTCGCGCTTGCGATCGCACAGGAACAGATAGCCGTCCTCGTCGAGGTAACCGACATCGCCAACACTGATCAAGCCTTCACGGCCGGCTTCCTCGCGCGCACCGGCCTTGCGGTGATAGTCGAAATCCGGGATCGCGGTCTGCCGCATGAAGATCTCGCCGATCTCGTTCGGGCCGCAGGGCTCGCCGTTCGGCCCGAAGATCTTGACGATGCCTCCTTCGATGGCGCGCCCGACCGTGCCGGGCTTCGCCAGCGCTTCCTGCGCCGAATGCCAGATTGGAATTCCGGTTTCGGTCGAGCCGAAATACTCATGAACCACCGGCCCCCACCACGTAATCATCGCCTGCTTCACAGCTATGGGACAGGAAGCCGCGCCATGCACTACGAAGCGCAGCGACGACAGGTCGTAGCGCGCCTTCACCTCGTCCGGCAGCCGCAGCAAGCGCACGAACATGGTCGGCACCATATGCATATGAGTGACCTTGTGCCGTTCGATCAACTGCAACAGGTCTTCTGGATCGAAACGCGGCTCCAGCACGATGGTGCAGTCGTGGCGGAACGCCAGCATGCCATAGGAATTCGGCGCCGAATGATACATCGGGCCGTTCATCAGAATGACCTGATCCTCGTTCGGCTTCACGCCATAGGTAATGGCACTGACACGCTCGGCCGCGACCATCTGCTCAGGGAGCATCGGCAGACGCCGCACCCCCTTCGGCCGGCCTGTGGTGCCGGAGGTGTAGAACATCGGCGATGCGCGACCCGGCGCTTCCCTGGACGGCGCGTGGCTATCGCGCCAGGTGTCCCAATTCACAAAGCCGTCGGGCACGCGCGCCAACTCGGGCGAAACGCTGAACGCATCAGCGATTTCCGGCGGAGTCGCCACCACCAGCAGTGGCAGCCGCTTCGGCAAGCCGTCCTTGATCTGGGGCAGCAGGTCGGCGTGACAGACCAGCGCATGGGCGCCGCTGTCGGCCAGAATATAGGCAACCTCTTCCGCCTTCAGGTGCCAGTTGATCGGCACCACCGGCGAGCCAAGCATCGCAGCAGCAGCCGACGCTTCGAAGAAGGCGAAATCGTTGCGCAGCATCAGGCCCACGGGCGCGCCATCGCGAACGCCGAGCGCCTTGAAGCCGTTCGCGGCGCGCGCGATGCGCTCTTGAATCTCGGGAGTGCTGATCTGGCGATCGCCGCTGATGATCATGGTGTCGATCCGGTTGGAAGGGACGAGAACGGGCGCGCCGCGGCATCCGCAGCGCGCCCGCTTTGCATTACTGATCGTCGAGGACCTTGCCGAACCCAACCCAGCTCTTGCCGTCGAAGCGGCGCAGCAGCAATTGCTGGAACGGCAGGTAGTCATCGGGACCGGTGTTCACCGTGATACCGGGCAGCAACAGAGGCAATTGAATGTCCTTGAGCGACGCAGCCTGACGCCTGATGTTCTCCGCACTGATGTCATCCTTGCACGCCTTGAGAACGGCGACCATCAGTTGGGCGTAGTGATATCCGGCGGCATAGTTGGAATTGTTGAGATCCGCATTCGGCATGTACTGCTTCATGAACGCGAAAAACTCTTTGACGCCGGGATCGTTCGCCCATTGAACGTCGTTGACGTCCTTCTGGTTGCTCGACGAAATCATGCCGACAGCATTTTCCAGCCCAGCCGGCGCCAGAAACGAGATCGACGCAGCCGACGTCGGCAGGAACGTCATGTCGGGCTTCCAGCCCAGTTCAGCGATACCCTTGATCAACTGCGACGTGAATTTCCCGAGCACCACGCCGTACAGCACGTTGGCCCCTGACGCCTTCAGAGTCGCAAGCTGCGAACTGATGGTCGGCGCACTGGTTTCATAATTTGCCTCAGCGACAATCATCGTTGCCGCCTTGGCACCAAGCGCGCGCTTGAAGCCATTGACATAGTCGCGACCGAAATCGTCATTCTGCGCCAGGATTGCGATCTTGGCATCCGGCTTGGCTTGCAGAATGTACTTGGCGTAGATGACGCCCTCGGACTCGTAGGCCGCCATGCCTGGCATCGTGTACGGGAAATTTTTCGGGTCGGCCCATTTGGTTGCGCCGCTCAGCACGAAAAGCTGAGGAATTTTCTTGCCGTTGAGATAGCGATGCACGGCGTTGTTGGTGGCCGTGCCCAGCGAAGCGAACATCACTTGCACTTCGTCCTGCTCGACAAGTTTGCGCGTATGCTCGACCGTCTTCGGCGGCGAATACGCGTCATCCATGCTGATGAATTTCACCTTGCGCCCGTTGATGCCGCCCTCGGCATTCACTTTCTCGAAATACGCTTCCTGGGTTCGGCCGATAACGCCGAAGCCCGACAGCGGGCCGCTGTAGGGCAAGGTTTGTCCAATACGGATTTCGCCCTTCGTATCCGCCTGCGCTTGCGTCAGCCCGCAAGCGGCAAGCGCCAGTATGGCAACTGCGCGCAGTGGTCCGGCTCTCATGTTTCTCTCCCTGGATTGATTGTTGTCATCGGACCGCGCTTATGCGCGTGCCCGTCATATGGTCAGGCGCTTGCGCGCCGCGTGAAATCGCCACTAGCTTCAGCGAATTCCGCCTTCAGGCGCTCGACCAGCTCCGCCACCGGCGGCACGTCGGCGATCTGGCCGATGCCCTGCCCCGAGCCCCAGATATCCCGCCAGGCCTTGACCTTCATGTTGCCGCCGGAACCGAAGTTCATCTTGGTCTTGTCGGCGACGGGCAGATTATTCGGATCGAGACCTGCAGCCGCGATCGACGGGCCAAGATAGTTGCCGTGAACGCCGGTGAACAGGTTTGTATAAACTGTGTCATGAGCAGCGTAGTCGGTCAGCGCCTTCTTGTAAGCCGGGTCGGCATTGGCCTCGACGGTGGCGATGAAACGCGTGCCCATATAGGCCATGTCGGCACCGAGCGCGAGCGCGGACGCAATGCCCCAGCCGTCGGAGATCGCGCCCGACAACAGGATGGTGCCTTTGAACCACTGCTTCACTTCACGCACGAGCGCGAAGGGCGACAACGTTCCGGCATGACCGCCCGCGCCGGCGCAGACCAGGATGAGGCCATCGACGCCCTGCTCGGCCGCCTTGCGCGCGTGTTTCACGTTGATCACGTCGTGGAACACCACGCCGCCATAGGAATGCGCCGCTTCGACAATTTCGGACGGCGGACGCAGCGAGGTGATGATGATCGGCACCTTATGCTTGGTGCAGGTCTCCATGTCTTTCATCAGGCGGTCGTTTGAGGCGTGGCAGATCTGGTTGACCGCGTAAGGCGCAACCTTCTTGTGCGGGTTCTGCGCCTGATATTCGCCGAGCGCGTCCTCGATCTGGGTCAGCCATTCGCCGAGCTTCTCGACTGGTCGCGCATTCAGCGCCGGGAAGGAACCGACGATGCCGGCCTTGCATTGCGCGATCACGAGTTCGGGACCCGACACGATAAAGAGCGGCGACCCAAGAACGGGCAGTTCAAGCGTACCGGTGAGCGAGGCGGGAAGCGGCATCGGATTTTTCCTAAATTGAATGTGAGCGACGATAACATCTTGACCAGCCCCCCAAATCTCCAATATTGAACAGTTGTGACATCAGGATTGAACAGCGATGGATTGGGATCTTTGCCGGACGTTCATCGCCGTCGCCGAATCCGGCAGCTACCTTGGCGCGGCCCGCCGGTTGCGCTCAAGCCATCCGACAGTGGGGCGCGAGATCGCAGCGCTGGAAGCCCAACTCGGGACCAAACTGTTTGTCCGCTCCAATGATGGCCTGGTGCTGACGGCGCAGGGGCGCCGCTTTCACGAGCATACCGGGGCGATGGAGGCCGCAGCGCTGCGGGCCGAAGCCGCGGTGTCCGCCACGGGCACGAAAGCGAGAGGGCTGGTCAAGTTCTCGATCGGTCCGACGCTGGCGGCCTACTGGCTGATGCCGCATATGGCATCATTCATCGAGACCCATCCTGACGTCCAGATCGAGTTCGTCACCCACCCGTTTCCGGTGAGCGTACGCAAGCGCGAGGCGGACATCGTGTTGCGCATCTATCAAAGCGGCGATGAGAATCTGGTCGGACGCAAGATCGCGCGCCTCGGCGTCGGCTTCTATGCGTCACACGATTATGCTGCCCGCCGCCCGCTGCCAGCGCACCGCGACGACTGGAAGCATCACAACATCGTCGGCTTCGCGGACCGGGCCTCGAACGCCGAACTCGGACGCTGGAGCGATCATGTCGCGCGGCAGGCCTCCGTGGTGATGCGCTGCTCATCGCAGGCCGATATGTTGGCCGCCGTCCGGGCCGGAATCGGCATCTGCGCGATGTCCTGTATCGTCGGCGATGCGCATGACGACCTGATCCGCGTCGCGCCGCAAAAACTGGCCGGTATCTCCGACATCTGGCTGCTGGCACATCCCGACCTGATCGACCTGCCGCCGGTCCGCGCCGTGATCAATTTCGTCACGCAACGCTCTCGCGCCGATCGCGAGATTCTCAGCGGCACCGCGAAAGCGTGAGACGTCCCGTGTGAGGCGCATGGCAGACGGAAAGCCGGCAAGTCAATTACATAAATTTGAGCCGCCGCATTGCCTGCGGGCTTCAATCCGGCGCAAAGTGCGCCCTCTGCCGCCAATGTACGGCTGCAGCACGCGTTCACAAGCAAGAATGTAAATTGTCACGGGAGATCACAATGGGTTTCGAGGGACTTCAGCTTCGCTCCTTGATCAAGAAGAGCGGCGAACTCGAACTGTCGCTGGCCAAGGTCAAAATTCCTGAACCGGCAGCTGATGAGGTTATCGTCCGGGTCGAAGGCTCGCCGATCAATCCATCCGATCTTGGCCTCCTTCTGGGTGCGGCCGACATGACGACCGCGAAGTCGTCCGGCACCGGCGATAGCACCGTTGTGACCGCCGCAGTCCCGGAGCCGTTGATGCGAGCGATGGCGGGCCGCCTCGATGAATCGATGCCGGTCGGGAACGAAGGCGCCGGTGTCGTCGTCGCAGCCGGAAGCTCCAGCAGAGCCCAGTCGATGATCGGCAAGATGGTCGCCATGATCGGCGGCGCCATGTATGCGCAGTATCGCTGCATCAAGGCCGCCGACTGCCTCGTGCTTCCCGATGGAACGACAGCCGCGGAAGGCGCCTCGTGCTTCGTCAATCCGCTGACATCCCTGGGCATGACCGAGACCATGCGGCGAGAGGGACACAAGGCACTCGTGCACACCGCCGCGGCATCAAATCTCGGCCAGATGCTCAACAAGATTTGCCTGACGGACGGCATCGGCCTCGTCAACATCGTGCGCAACGCGGAGCAGGCAGACATTCTCCGCAAGATCGGCGCGACCTACGTCTGTGATTCCACTAGTGCAACTTTCATGGACGATCTGACGCAAGCGTTGGTGGCGACAGGCGCGACGCTGGCATTCGACGCCATCGGCGGCGGCAAGCTGGCGGGCCAGATTCTGGGCTGCATGGAGGTAGCCGCCAACAAGACCGCCAAGGTCTACAGCCGATACGGCTCGACCGTTCACAAGCAGGTCTACATTTACGGCGGCCTCGATACGCGCCCGACGGAAATCAACCGAAGCTTCGGGATGGCCTGGGGCGTCGGCGGCTGGCTGCTGTTCCCGTTCTTGCAAAAGATCGGGCCTGCGGAGGCGCAGAAGTTGCGCGAACGCGTTGCCGCCGAACTCAAGACCACCTTCGCCAGCCATTACACGCAAGTGGTGTCGCTGCAGGAGGCGCTTCAGCTCTCAAGCATCGCCGCCTACGGCAAGCGCGCGACGGGCGAGAAATTCCTCATCAATCCGAACAAGGCTTGATGGGTTGCGCAACCCGCCGAAGGCGGATCGCGTCGACAACTCCGATATTGCGAAAGCTCAACAAAAAAGGCCCCGGTGATCCGGGGCCTTAAAGTTTGTCTGGAGAAAACTTATCAGTACTTCGCGACGACCGGGCCACCCCAGTTGAAGCGATAGTTCACGCCAAC
>JAZKDK010000045.1:0-20587 GCA_040387615.1 Pseudomonadota bacterium
CCTCAATGGTGAGGCGGGACAGGCCGAACATAAGAGAGGTTCAGAACGCGGGGATCCGTGTGCCCATCACAAAATATTGCAGGAATGTGCGCGAACACGAATGCGCCTATCTTCCAAATAAAAAGGCTCGGCAATCAGCCGAGCCTTCGACGTCTTTAAGGCACACCTGAAGAAGTCTCTAGGCGTTGACTCAAATTGGCGATCAATCCGCCGGTTACAACGTCACTTCTGCCTTATTCGCGCGAATTGCCGCGATTTGCGGGCAATAAACCGATGGCTATCCCCGCTGGAAAGGCGCACAGTCAACCCATGCACAACCCCCGCGTTACCGCGCAGCGCCTCTCATGACCATGAGAACGCGGCGGGAGACGGTCACCTTCAAACATCCCGCGCGTATCAAGGGTATTGAACGCCTGCTTCCGGCTGGTGCATACGAAGTGGTCACCGACGAGGAAATGATCGAAGGTCTTTCCTTTCCAAGTTTCCGGCGTGTCGCCACCCTGATCATGGTGCCGGGTACTCCACCGCATCATCACTCGGTGGAAATGCTTGCGGTCACCTCAATCGATCTCGCGGACGCGCAGCATCGCGACGCGGTGGCAGCGAATGTCTGACGATCCCGTCGAACTCGATTCACGTCGCGGCATGGCCGCGCAAAAAGCGACAGGGCTGCGGCGGATTCTTGCTGAGGCCGAGGCCCACGCAGCTATCTTGCGCGAACGGCAGCTTCAGATCGAGAAAGAGCTGCTCGACGCGCCAGTCTCGTCCTGGCCCGAAGCGGCGGCGAAGGCACGTTATGTTCTGAATCTTTATTACGCGACGCTGGGTGCGCAGGACTCGCACCACCGCGATCTTGTCGCCTCGGTCCTCAAGGACTTCGCAAGGCTCGACAGCGAAAGCTGACTACGTTTTCCAACTCGATTGTTTTCCGCGAACGATTGATCCTGAAACTTCATTGAGACGTTCGGCGGGAACGGGAGGCTTATGCATGCTTGATATGACAACGAAAGAGCTGTCGTCGCGACACGTTAAGGCAGAAGAGGCGCTTCGGCTTGGCGTCGTTTCGGGATGGTACACCACCAAGATGAGCGGCACTTTCGTCACCGGTCCTCACGACAGCCATGAGGATGCTCTTCGCAAGATCGCCGAATTGAGACCACCGGCTACGCCCGCTCCAAAGCGCAAATTATGAGGCGCGTCCGCAACATAGGGATGATCCATGAGTTCTGTGAGATATCTCGCGCCGCTGCGTGACGTCGAGAACGAAAACGACCAGCTTCGGCAACTGCTCATTCAGGCGGGTGTCGAAGCCCACGCCCATGTTGTCGCCGCAAAGCTTCAGACCGTCCTGATCGGAGAACTTCATCACCGGGTGAAGAACATGCTGGCGATTGCCTCGGCAATTGCGTCGCAAAGTTTGCGCGGCGCGACCAGTATCGAGGCAGCGGAAAAGACCATCGCCAGCCGCCTGGCGGCGCTCGGGATTTCCCACGATCTTCTCATTCGCGAGAGCTGGACCGGCGCGGGTTGCCGGACGTTGATCGAAAACGCGATCCTCGCGTTCCAGACCGAAGGGCTGGCGCAGTTTGCGATCACCGGCGAGAACATCGCCGTGTCTTCGGGACCCGCCGTCGGATTGTCGATGGTAATCCATGAGCTCAGCACCAACGCTCTGAAATACGGCGCGCTGTCGGTGCCCGGCGGCCGCGTCTCGATCACATGGTCGGTCGATGACGAGGCAGAGCGCTTCAATCTCGAATGGAAGGAGAGCGGCGGCCCGGCTGTTGTTGAGCCGAAGCAGAAGAGTTTCGGCAGCCGGTTCATCGAGCAGGCGCTGCCCGGCCAGCTTCACGGCGAGGCGCGGCTGATCTTCGATCCGGCCGGTCTCATTTGCCACGTCAACATCCCGATAAGTTCGTTGCAGGAGCCGGTGATCGCACTGGCGTAATCGATTCAAACAACAGACCCGGCGCTCGTGCCGGCAATATCCCCATACATGATTGGAAACACGTGACCGGTATCAAGATTCGCGTCGGCTACGAGATGATCTACGATTTTCCGCAGGCCACGCCGATGATCATGGTGCTGGGCGCGCACTTCACACGCGCATCGGATGTGATCACGCCCGATTATCTGACCACGACGCCCTCGGTTCCGATTTTTCCTTATCGCGACATGTTCGGTAACTGGTGCAGCCGCATGGTCGCGCCGCCGGGCCGGATGCGCCTTTACGCCGATGGTCTGGTCCGCGACAGCGGGCTACCGGACATCGTTGCCACGTCGGCCGTCCAGCATGCGGTCGAGGACTTGCCGCCGGATACGCTGGTCTATCTGCTGGGCAGCCGGTACTGCGAAACGGATCGTCTGTCGGATATCGCGTGGAAGCTGTTCGAGAACACGCCGCCGGGCTGGGCGCGCGTGCAGGCGATCTGCGATTTCGTTCATAACCATATCAAGTTTGGCTACGAACACGCGCGGGCAACCATGACGGCGTTCGAGGTTTACAACGAAGGGAAAGGGGTCTGCCGCGACTACGCCCACCTTGCCGTCACGTTCTGCCGCTGCATGAATATTCCGGCGCGATACTGCACGGGCTATCTCAGCGACATTGGCACGCCGAAGCCATGGGTCGGAGATTTCGCCGGCTGGTTCGAGGCCTATATCGGCGGCCGCTGGCAGATGTTCGACCCACGCAACAATGTGCCGCGGATCGGCCGCGTGCTGATCGCGCAGGGCCGCGACGCCTCCGACGTTCCGATCACGCAGACCTTCGGGCCGAATGAGCTGGTCAGCTTCAAGGTCTGGACCGACGAGGTCGAGTAAGGCTCCTTGCGATCCAGGCTGATGGATTTCGCAAAAAGTAAAACCCCGGCATTGCTGCCGGGGCCTTCGGCAACTCTTCAGGTCACGCCTTCAGCGTTTCCAGAAACCGCACCGGCTCGCCGGTCGAGGGTGTCGCGACCTCGCCCTGCCACATCACGCGCCTGCCGCGCACAACAGTGCCGACAGGCCAGCCCTTGACCTTCACGCCATCGTAAGGCGTCCAGCCCGCGCGCGAGGCAACCCATTTGTTGGTGATGGTTTCTTCGCGCTTCATGTCCACGATGGTGAAGTCGGCGTCATAACCCGCAGCGATGCGGCCCTTGCAGGCAATGTTGAACAGCCGCGCCGGACCGGCACTGGTGAGATCGACAAAGCGCGCCAGCGACAGCCGTCCCGCGTTGACATGATCCAGCATGATCGGCACCAGCGTCTGCACGCCGGTCATGCCGGACGGCGACGCGGGATAGATCTTTTCCTTCTCTTCCAGCGTATGCGGCGCATGGTCTGAGCCGAGCACGTCGATGATACCCTGTTCGATGCCGCGCCAGATGCCGTCGCGATGGCTGGCATCACGCACCGGCGGATTCATCTGCGCCTTGGTGCCAAGCCGTTCATAGGCTTCGGGGCCTGCGAGCGTGAGGTGATGCGGCGTCGCCTCGCACGAGGCGACATCCTTGTGGTCGCGCAGGTATTCGATTTCCTGCTTGGTCGAGATGTGCAGCACATGAATACGCTTGCCGGTCTCGCGCGCCAGCGTCACAAGGCGCTGCGTCGCGATCAATGCCGCGTCCTCGTCGCGCCAGACCGGATGCGAGCGCGGATCGCCCTCGATGCGCAAATGCTTGCGGTCATTGAGGCGGTATTCGTCCTCGGCATGAAACGCGGCGCGGCGGCGGATCACCTTGAAGATGCGCCGCAGGCTGTCGTCGTCTTCCACCAGCAGCGAGCCGGTGCTTGAGCCGATGAACACCTTGACGCCCGAGCAGCCCGGCGCGCGTTCGAGATCGGGCAGATGATTGACGTTCTCGCGGGTGCCGCCGATGAAAAAGGCGAAGTCGCAATGCATCCGGTGATGCCCGGCCTTCACCTTGGCGGTGAAGGCTTCCTCGGTCACGGTCAGCGGATTGGTGTTCGGCATCTCAAACACGGCGGTGACGCCGCCCAGCACCGCACCGCGCGATCCGGTTTCCAGATCTTCCTTATGCGTCAGACCCGGTTCGCGGAAGTGTACCTGCGTGTCCATCACGCCGGGCAGGATGTGCAGGCCCTTGCAGTCGATCACTTCACCGGCGCTGGCCCCACTGAGCGACCCGATTTCCGCGATCCGCCCGCCGGAAATGCCGATATCGCGGACGCCCTCACCGTCCTGGTTGACCACGGTGCCGGATTTTAGAATCACATCAAATGTCTGGGCCAATGCTCGAAACTCGTCTGGTGTTGGGGCTGATTCTGCGCGTTCAATGCAGTCCGCGCAGGGCCGCGCGGGCCTTGTTGTCCGCACCTTAGCGCCTTACGTTGCGGTGTAACAACCAACGGCCGAATTTTCCCAAAGAACTTCGAGAATCCCGAGAAAACCTTATGAAAGCAGCGTTTCTGCCGGATCGCGGCGTCGTCAAGGTGAGCGGCGAAGATGCGAGGGCATTCCTCGACGGCCTCCTGACCACGAATGTGGAACTGGTACGCCCCGGCACCGGCCGGTTCGGCGCGCTGCTGACGCCGCAGGGCAAGATCATCGTCGATTTTCTCGTGACCGAAGCGCCGGAAGCCCATGGCGGCGGCTTCGTGTTCGATTGTCCGCTGGTACTCGCGCAGGCGCTGACCGACCGCCTCGGCTTCTACAAGCTGCGCGCGAAAGTAAGCGTCGATAACCTGTCGTCACAGCTCGGCGTGTTGGCCGCCTGGGGCGGCACGCCTGCGATGAAGCCTGATCTGGCGTTCGAAGACCCGCGCGATCCGCAGCTCGGCTGGCGAATCTTCGTGCCGGACGATCTGGTGGATGAGACCGCCGCCGCCATCGGCGCGGAAGTGACCGAGAGCGACGCCTACGAGACCCACCGCATCGCCTGCGGCGTGCCGCGTGGCGGCGTCGATTTCATCTACAGCGACGCCTTCCCGCACGAAACCAACATGGATCGCCTGCACGGCGTCGATTTCGACAAGGGCTGCTATGTCGGCCAAGAGGTCGTCTCACGCATGGAGCATCGCGGCACCGCGCGGACGCGAACCATCCGCGTGCGTCTCGACGGCTCGGTGCCGGAAATCGGCCTGCCGGTGAATGCGGGCGACAAGCCCGTCGGCACTATGGGCTCGTCCGCCAACGGCGTCGGCCTCGCGCTGCTGCGCACCGACCGCGTCTCCGACGCACTCGATGCCGGACTGGCGCTGACTGCCGGCGGCCTGCCGATCAGCCTTGTGTCACCGGATGATGTGAAGGCCGCGCCGAAGAAGGCTTCCGCATGAAAAGCGCGCGCCTGCACGACGACGGGCTGATGCGCTGCCCGTGGCCGGGCGAAGATCCGCTCTACATGGCCTATCACGACACCGAATGGGGCGTGCCGGAATACGACGACCGCGCGCTGTTCGAAAAGCTGATCCTCGACGGATTTCAGGCCGGGCTGTCGTGGATCACGATCCTGCGCAAGCGCGACAATTTCCGCAAAGCGTTCGACGATTTTGAGCCTTTGAGGATCGCGCACTACAGCGACAAGAAGGTGGAAGCGCTGATGAACGACGCCGGGATCGTGCGCAACCGCGCCAAGATCGTTGGCACTGTCAACAGCGCCAAGTCCTATCTGAAGATCATGGAAGAAGGTCCCGGGTTCTCAAGCTTCCTGTGGGACTTTGTCGACGGCAAGCCGAAGGTCAACAATTTCAAGACCACGGCATCAGTACCCGCCGCCACGCCGGTTTCGACGAAGATGTCCAAGGAGTTGATCGCGCGCGGCTTCAAGTTCGTGGGACCGACCATCGTGTACGCCTTCATGCAGGCCACCGGGATGGTCAACGATCATCTCGTCACATGCCACTGTCACGAGACATGCAGCAAATTGAAAAAGCCGAAGCGACGCTGATGCGTTATTTCCGCTCGACCTTCTTGGTCAGCAGATAGAGATACGCGCAGACCGCAACCACGATCGGAAAACATCCGAGACCGAACAGCGTCGCGGAAAACTCGAAGCGATCCCAGAACACCCAGCTCAACGTCCAGCACACGACCGCATTGACCAGCGCCAACAGATAGATCGGCCCAAGCGCGGTCTTGAAGCTCAGCAGCCGCTTGCGGCGGGGCGGATTTTGCGGCGTCGCTGCCATGCGAATGACCTCTGTGGACGGGGCTTAATTCAAACGCAGTCTACACCCAAGGGTTCCGTTTCGGCGATGCCCGGCTTGCGCTTTGATGCTATGAAATCGTCCGCACGCGTCTCATACAATCGATTCTCAATCCGTCCATGACCGCCAAAAAAACAGCACCGCACAAACAATCGACCCGCGCCTGGCAGCGCATGCTGTCGGGCCGCCGCCTCGATCTGCTCGATCCGTCGCCGCTCGACATCGAGGTCGAGGACATCGCCCATGGCCTCGCCCGCGTCGCGCGCTGGAACGGACAGACCCACGGCGCGCATATCTTCTCGGTCGCGCAGCACACGCTGCTGGTCGAAGCCGTGCTGCGCCAGCAAACGCCGCGCGTCGATCATCGCGTGCGGCTGGCGGCGATGCTGCACGACGCGCCGGAATACGTCATCGGCGACATGATCTCGCCGTTCAAGGCGGTGATCGGCGGCTCCTACAAGGTGGTCGAGAAGCGGCTGCTGTCGGCGATCCATATCCGCTTCGGATTGCCCGCCGTACTCTCTGCCGAGATCGAACAGCAGATCAAGGCTGCCGACATGGGCGCGGCCTACCTCGAGGCGACGCATCTGGCGGGCTTCGCGCAAGCCGAAGCCAGGCGCCTGTTCGGCCGCGATCCGAAGCTGCCCCCCGCCACGGAGAAGGATTACGTGACGCCATGGTCCGCCGGGCGGGCGGAAAAGCAGTTTCTCGCGCGATTCAAGACGCTTTTGTCATAATCATCCACGTCATGTTTGCCGTGCAGCATGACGAGCGAGTCCAGCGGGCATATACTCGGGCGGAACATAAGGACTGCCATGATTCACGTCTGCTCGCTCGCCGCCCTGCCCGCCACCGTCGAAGCCACCGGCGCGCAACATATCCTCACCGTGATGGCCAATGTCGCGCAGGTGGTGCGTCCGGCGTCGGTGCTGGAAGCCAATCACCTGCGCATCCAGATGGACGATATCAACGAACCGGCGCAGGGATTCACCGCGCCGTCGCATGAACATGTCGAACAGGCGCTGGCCTTCATCCGCAAATGGGACCGCGCCGCGCCGATGGTGATTCACTGCTACGCCGGAATCAGCCGCTCCACCGCAAGCGCATTCATGGCCGCCTGCGCGCTCAATCCAAATCGCGACGAGACCTCCATCGCCCGGCAGATCCGCGCCGCATCGCCGAGCGCATATCCCAACCGTCTGATCGTCACGCTGGCGGACGACGTGCTGGGACGCGACGGGCGCATGGTGCACGCGCTCGATGCCATGGGTCCGGGCAACATGACCATCGAAGGCCGCCCGTTCCGCGTGGATATCGAATGAGATCCGTCATTGCGAGCAAAGCGAAGCAATCCAGAGCAACGAAAAAGACTGGATTGCTTCGTCGCTGCGCTCCTCGCAATGACGGGGCTTTTGCGCGATGACCGACAAGATTCTCACACCGATCGAAATCGGGCTGACGGCCGCCATCGTGTCGATCGACGGCAACGAACCGTCGATCCTGACCGCATCCGGCAGCGACGGCGACGCGCTGGAAGGCCTGCCGTTCGGCCCGTTCGATGCGGTCGCGCATCGCACGCTGGAAATCGGCCTGCGGTCGTGGGTGGAAGAACAGACAGGCCTGCGCCTCGGCTATGTCGAACAGCTTTACACATTCGGCGATCGCGGCCGCCATGCCCAGCGCGGCGACACCGATGCCCATGTCGCATCGGTCGGCTACCTCGCGCTGACGCGCGCCGCGGACAACACCTCGAAGCCGCAGGTGGCGGGCGCAACATTCAAGCCGTGGTATCGCTATTTCCCGTGGGAAGACTGGCGCGATGCGCGTCCTGCCGTGATCGAGAAAGAGATCCTTCCCGCGCTTGAGACCTGGGCGGGGCAGGAAAAGCCGGACACCGAGCGCGCGCTGGCGCGGGGCGACCGCGTGCGGCTCTGTTTCGGCACCCATGATTTTCGTAGCGATGGCGCGCAGTGGGACGAAGAGCGCGTGCTCGACCGCTATGAGCTCCTTTATGAAGCCGGGCTGATCGAGGAATCGCGCCGCGACGAGCGACCCGCAGCGCTGGCGCGCAAGGCCATGCCTGCGCTCGGCGCACCGATGCGCTTCGATCACCGCAGGATTCTGGCCACCGCCATCGCGCGGCTTCGCGCCAAGCTGAAATATCGTCCGGTGGTCTTTGAACTTTTGCCGCCTGAGTTCACACTAACTGACTTGCAGCGAACCGTTGAGGCAATCTCGGGGCGTCATTTGCACAAGCAGAATTTCCGGCGGCTGGTGGAGGCCGGTGCGCTGGTCGAGCCGACAGGGGAAATGTCGACCCAGACCGGCGGGCGGCCGGCGGCGCTGTTTCGCTTCCGGCGCGAAGTGTTGCAGGAGCGGCCCGCACCGGGATTGCGTGTGCGCGGACGACGTTAGGTAGGGCCTCGAAGGGGGCCGCTTTGAATTTTTAGTGCGATCCGACGATCCGCATTGATGCGAGCGCGGATCGCACAAGGAGGAACGATGGAATTTATTGCGCTTGTTCTTGCCATCATAGCGATTGGTGTTGCCCGCAACGCGGCCATGCGCTCGAAAGAAATGCAGGCGCGGCTGTCGCTGCTTGAAGCATCTCTTCCGGGAAGCATCCTACGGGCACCCCTGCCAACCGGCGCACCTATCGCTCCTCCGATTGTACCCGAGACAACGGCATCCGAGACGGAGACAACTGAAAAGACTCCGTCAACGCCGCCCCCGTTGCCGCCCGCCGGATCGCGCTATCGGGAAACGGTTGATGGCACCCTGCCGGACACACCGGCGGCACCCGCACAGGCTGGACCCGGCTTTGAAGAACGCCTCGGCACCCGCTGGGTGGTCTGGGTTGGCGGACTGACGCTGGCGCTCGGCGGCGTGTTTCTCGTCAAGTATTCCATCGAGGCTGGCCTGCTCGGCCCCGGTGTGCGCGTATTGCTCGGCGGCCTGTTCGCGCTTGGGCTTCTCGCTGTCGGCGAAGTCGCGCGCCGCAAAGAGAGCCTGTTATCTGTCGAGCAGTTGCCGAAAGCCAACATTCCGGCGATCCTCACGGCGGCCGGTACCTTGGTCGCGTTCGCGACGGTGTATGCGTCCTACGCACTGTACGGTTTCCTGTCGCCACCCGTCGCATTTGTTCTGCTCGGCGCGGTTGCGCTAGGCACCCTTGCCGCCGCACTGCTGCATGGCCGGACACTCGCCGGACTAGGCGTCGTCGGCGCTTTCGTGACGCCGGTGCTGGTGGCGTCGGACAAGCCCGACTACTGGGCGCTTTACATCTATATCGCCATTGTCACCGCAGCCGCCTTCGCACTTGCGCGGATTCGGCTGTGGCGCTGGCTGGCCGTCACCACGATCGTGTTCGGCGCGTTCTGGATGCTGTTCGACATTGCCCGCCCCCATACGTTCGGCCCTCAAGCATTCGATATCATCGCAAGCTTCGCACTTGCCGCGTTGCTGGTGGTCGCCGGATTCATGTTCGGACCGCCCGCCGATCAGGGCCGTGTCGAGCCGGTGTCGTCGATTTCGCTGAGCGTGTTCCTGTTCGGCGCAACCGTGCTCGTTCTCATCAACAATCACGCCGACCCGGCGATGATCGTGTTCGCGCTGCTGGTCGCCGCCACCTTCGCCATCGCCTGGCGCGCGGAGAGCGCTGCGGGCGCCATCGGCGCAGCCGCCGTGATGGTGTTCGCTGTGTTCGCGGAATGGGCCATCCGCGCCAATCCCGATCTCGCCGTGGTACCCGGCGGCCCCCTGCCCGGCATCGGCACACGCGCCGACGACGGCTCGATCAGCATGCATCTCATCACGGCGGCGGGTTTCGGCGCAGCATTCGGCGCAGCCGGCTTTCTCGCGCAGGGTCGCTCCATCCGCGCCAGCGTCCCGGTGATCTGGGCGGCGGCCGGCGTGTTCACGCCACTGGCGTTGCTGGTCGCGCTGTATGCGCGCATCGCGCATCTGGATCGATCGATCCCGTTCGCGATCATCGCCATTGCGGTTGCGGCAGCGTTTGCCGCCGCGACCGAACTTCTAACCAAGCGCGATGCGCGTCCGGGCCAGATGATCGCAACCGCCTTGTTCGCCACCGGTACGCTCGCCGCACTGGCGCTGGCGTTTACGTTCGCGCTGGAAAAAGGCTGGCTCACCATTGCGCTGGCGTTGATGTCGCTCGGCACGGCATGGATTTCGATGAAGCGGCCGATCCCGTTCCTGCGCTCGCTCTCCGCGATCCTCGCAGGCATCGTGGTGCTGCGGATCGGCTACGAGCCGCGCATCGCCGGCAACGATCTCGGCACCACGCCGATCTTCAACTGGCTGCTGCTCGGCTACGGCATTCCGGCCGCCTCGTTCTGGCTCGGCAGCATCTTCCTGCGCCGGCGCGGCGACGATGCACCGCTGCGCAGTGTCGAAGCCGCCGCGATCCTGTTCACGGTGCTGCTCGCCTTCACCGAGATCCGCCACTACATCAACAACGGCGATATCTATCGCACATCGTCGAGCCTGATCGAGGTCGGCCTGCAGGTCTGTGTCGCACTCGCGATGGCCATCGGCCTCGAGCGGCTTCGCATACGAACGGGCAGCGTCATTCATAACATCGGGGCGCTGCTGCTGACCTGGTTCGCTGGTCTTGCGGTTGTGCTTGGATTGTTCGGGATCGCCAACCCGCTGATGCGGAGCATCGAGATCGCGGGGACCTTCATCAATCCGCTGATTCTCGGCTATGCGATCCCGGCCATCCTCGCGCTGCTGCTGTCCTATGCGGTAGCGGGACGCCGCCCGGCAGCCTACGCCAACACTATCGCAGCCGGTGCGCTCGTGCTGGCGCTGGCTTACATCACGCTGCAAATCCGACACCTCTATCACGGGCCTTACCTGAACAGCTTCCGCACCTCCGACGCCGAGCAGTACACCTATTCGGTGGCATGGCTGGTGTTCGGCGTGATCCTGCTCGGCATTGGCCTGCTGCTGCCGTCGCAGCGCGCGCGGCTCGCGTCGGCGGTGATGATCGCCATCACCATCCTGAAAGTGTTCCTGATCGACATGTCGAACCTGACCGGGGCCTACCGGGCGTTCTCGTTCATCGGTCTCGGACTGGTGCTAGTGGCGATCGGATGGCTGTACCAGCGTATCCTGTTCAGGCAGACGCGGCCGCCTGCGCAAGAGCCGGCTGCCGGCGCCTGAACGAATAGCTTTGCGATTGACGTGCGAGGCCCTAGATAGACGCTATGGCGAGGCCCCGCACGTTTGATCCTGACGAGATCCTCGATATTGCGCTCGAAGTTTTCTGGCGCAAAGGATTTCGCGGCACATCACTTGACGACATCACCGCCGAAAGCGGTCTTGCCAAACCGAGCCTCTATGCGGCCTTCGGCGACAAGAACGCGCTGTTCCTGAAAGTTCTGGACCGCTATCACGACCGGATTATTGCACGCGCCGAGAAGTTGCTCGCCCGAGGGTCGTCCGCCCGCGACGCGATCTCTGGCTGGCTGGAAAGCTTTCTGCCCTATTGCTCAGGAAGCAAGGGCACGCGCGGCTGCCTCTCCATTAACAACGCCACCGAGTTTCCTGCCGATCAGACCGATCTGCTTGCCAGCGTTGAACGCTACAATTCCCGGCTCCAAGAGCTGATCCGCCGACGGCTCGAAACCGACCGCGATCAGTTCTCCAAGGATTTCAACCCCACGGCTGTCGCCTACTATATCATGACGCTTTACAACGGGCTGATGGTGATGGCGCGGCAGGCGCCGAGCGCAGCCAATGTCAGAGCTGCCATCCAAACCGCCATGTCCTCGCTCGATTGACTCAGGCTTCTCATTATGTACTTTAAAGTACATAACAACTGAACCTCAGCAAGGATAGTTCTGATGAAAGCGATTCAGATTGCCAGCTACGGCAAGCCGGCCGACGTGGCGCAATGCGTAGACCTCCCCGACGTCACAACACCGGCTGCCAATGAAGTCGTCATCGAGGTCGAGGCCTCCCCGATCAACCAGTATGACCTTCTCATGATTTCAGGCGGCTACGGCTATCGGCCCGAATTGCCTCTCATTGCCGGCACCGAGGGTGCCGGACGTGTCGTCGCCGTGGGCAGCGGCGTGAAGCATCTGAAGGAAGGCGATCGTGCACTGGTGCCGTTCCTTCATCCGGCCTGGGCACAGCGGATCAAGACCGACGCGCCCTGGCTGCGCGCGCTTCCGCCGGGCGACGTGAATCAATTTGCAATGATGGGCGTCAATCCGCCGACGGCCTATCTGCTGCTCACCGACATTGTGAAGTTGCCCCGCGGATCGTGGGTCATCCAGAACGGCGCAAATTCCGGCGTCGGCCGCGCCGTGATTGCGATTGCAAAATCACTGGGACTGAAAACCGTCAACGTCGTGCGGCGTGAAGACGTGATCGCTGAGGTCAAGGCGATCGGCGGCGATGTCGTTCTTCTGGATGGTGCCGATCTCGGCAAGCGCGTCGCTGCGGAAACCGGCAAGGCGCCGATCCACCTCGCGCTGGACGGGGTTGCCGACGCATCGCCCATGAACATGATGGGCTGTCTGTCGGATGCAGGAACGCTGGTGTCCTACGGAGGAACAAGCCGCAAGCCGATGGCGGTGCATCCGGGCGGCCTGATCTTCAAGCAACAGACCGTCCGCGGCTTCTGGCTTTACTTCTGGTACAAGTCAGCCAAGCCCGAGCAGATCGCGACGATGTTTGATCATCTCGCTCCGCTGGTTTCCGCCGGAACGGTCGCAACCCCTGTCGCGGCGACGTACGGTCTCGACAACGTGGCGCAGGCTATCGCCAAGGCAGGCGAAAGCGGCGGCAAGGTGTTGTTCACGCCGAATAGCTGAATGAGATCGCTGCGGCCCGGCCGCAGCGAGAGACTTACTCGCTGGCGGAGCGGCGCAGCTCAAGCGCCGGTTCGCTGTGCGCGACAGGACGCACTTCGGCGCGCGGCGTCGCATCCGCCGATTGCGTCCCCGGCGCGCGCAGCGAGCGCGGACGCGAGATCGAACGCGCAAGGAACACGCGCGCATTGCCGTGCTTGCGGAAATCGCAATAGGCGAAGCCCATGCCCGACACCGAGCCGCGGAAGCTCACATTGTCGGTCTTGTTCAGATTGAAGCACGGCTCGAAGGGGATGCCCTTGATCGACGCGCAAATCTGCTGGCCGCGCACCTGAAGCGTGTTGGACGGCAGCCGCATGTGGCGGGTCTCGCCGGCGCCGCTGAACTGCACCGCGCCCGCCGCTGCGCCGTCGTACGTGATCTTGCCGACACCCTTGGTGCCGTCGAAGCACGTGAAGGCGAACATCTTGTTGGCGACGAACTTGCGGGCTTCGTCCGCATTCAGGGTTTCAGCAAACACAGGCGCTGCAACCGAACAGGCTAGCGCGGCTCCAAGAACGATGCGGACGAGCATACGAGCTACTCCAACTGACTGACTGCGGATCAGAAGAACCGGCCGGGCAAAGCGCCCGGCGGTTTACGCCTTAACCCGGTGATTACCATACCAACCATGGCAACATTGGAGCACCATGGTTTGCAAAGTCTGAACATCCTCAGGAAATTCTCACCACCGTCCGGCCGCGAAGTTGCCCGGCGAGAATTTTCGGAGCCGCGTCGAATACGTCTTCAAGACCGATTTCTTTAGTCATTTCAGCAAGTTTTGCGTGATCCACATCCTTCGCGATGCGTGCCCAGGCGGCCTTGCGCGGCTCGATCGGGCACATCACGGAATCGATGCCCAAAAGGCACACTCCGCGCAAAATGAAAGGCGCGACCGACGACGGCAAGTCCATACCGGCGGCCAGACCGCAGGCGGCGATGGCTCCGCCGTACTTCGTCATCGACAAAAGATTCGCCAGCGTGGTGGACCCGACGCTGTCGATGCCACCCGCCCAGCGCTCCTTTGCGAGCGCTTTGGCGGGTCCGGACAGTTCGTTGCGGTCGATCACTTCGGCTGCGCCGAGGTCACGAAGATAGTCCGCCTCGGTTGCTCGTCCGGTCGATGCGATAACCTGGAAACCGAGCTTGGAAAGGATCGCCACCGCCACCGAACCGACGCCACCGGCGGCACCGGTGACAACCACCGGGCCATGCTTCGGCGTCAGACCATGCTTTTCCAGCGCCATCACCGACAGCATGGCGGTGAAACCCGCCGTGCCGATCGCCATCGCCTGACGTGCGGTCATGCCGTCCGGCAAACGCACCAGCCAGTCGCCTTTGACGCGTGCCTTCTCTGCATACGCACCGAGATGGGTCTCGCTCAGACCCCAGCCGGTGGAGACAACCTTGTCGCCTGCCTTCCAGCCGGGATGCGACGATTCCAGAACCGTACCCGCGAAATCGACACCGGCAATCATCGGGAAACGGCGCACCACCGGCGACTTGCCGGTGACGGCGAGGCCGTCCTTGTAATTCACCGTAGACCATTCGACTGCGACGGTGACGTCGCCTTCCATCAGTTCCGCTTCGTCGAACTGCGTCAGCGCCGCCGTGGTGCCTTTGTCGGCCTTGTCGATTCTGATTGCCTTGAAGGTTGCCAAACCCGATCTCCGTTTTTTCTTGTGCGAATGAAATCCGGCCCCCTGATTGGCGGCTCCGGCCCGGTTTGCCAAGCCCTTAGCCTCAGGTTCGCATCGGTTGAGGGCAGATGCATTTCCGCCATGCGGAAAATTCCGAACACACCTCTGGCGAGGCCGGGATCGACCTGCTATATTTGTTTTGCTCGTTTTGAGTATAATGATTATGTCCTGACGAGCAGAGGAAACCGAGTTTGGAACGCCGGCCTAAAAGGCCGGATTTCTCAAGGCCCTAATATGCTCAAAATGAGTATATTAGGCAATTCAAGGAGGCTGCGATGCCGATCTCTGGAATTTACGGTCCCGACGATTTCGGGATGCCCGTCCACCGCGCCGAGAGTGTTGCCCGCGCCCGTGTCACCGATGCGGAGCGTGCGCGCGCGTTGCCGATGCCCTCGCTGGAGTGGACGCCCGAGGTGGAGCGCGCCACCGCGCATCTCTATGCCAAGGTGAAGAACGTCATTCCCGAAATCGAGTGGCCGTTCATGGCGCCTTACGTGAAGGCGATCAACGATCTCAAGCAGCAGCGCAACGCGGTGATCCTGGCGCACAACTACCAGACGCCGGAGATATTCCATTGCGTGGCCGACATCGGCGGCGACTCGCTGCAGCTCGCCCGCGAGGCGACGAAGGTGAAAGAGAAGGTCATCGTCCAGTGCGGCGTGCACTTCATGGCCGAGACCTCGAAGATCCTCAATCCCGAGAAGACCGTGCTGATCCCGGATTCGCGCGCCGGCTGCTCGCTGGCGTCGTCGATCACCGGCGCGGATGTACGCCTGCTGCGCGAGCGTTTCCCCGGCGTGCCGGTGGTGGCTTACGTCAACACATCTGCCGACGTGAAGGCGGAGGTCGACATCTGCTGCACCTCGTCGAACGCCGTGCAGGTGGTCGAAAGCCTGAACGCAGACACCGTGATCTTCCTGCCGGACCAGTATCTGGCGAAATACGTCGCCTCGAAAACCAGCGTGAAGATCATCGCCTGGAAGGGCGCGTGCGAGGTGCACGAGCGCTTCACCGGCGACGAGCTGCGCACCTATCGCGAGGCCGATCCATCAGTGCAGATCATCGCACACCCGGAGTGCCCGCCCGACGTTATCGCGGAAGCGGACTTCACCGGTTCGACCGCGCACATGATCGACTGGGTCCGCAAGCACCAGCCGAAGCGTATCGTCATGGTCACCGAATGTTCGATGGCGGACAACGTGCAGGCCGAACTGCCGAACGTCGAGTTCGTCAAGCCGTGCAACCTGTGCCCGCACATGAAGCGCATCACGCTGCCGAAGATTCTCGACAGCCTGATTTACATGCGTGAGGAAGTCACCATCGACCCGATGATCATCGACAAGGCCCGGCGTTCGGTGGAACGCATGATCAACCTGAAGAATTGAGCGCACAGCCGTCATGGCCGGGCTTGTCCCGGCCATCCACGCCTTAATCATACAAAAAAGACGTGGATGCCCGCGACAAGCGCGGGCATGACGATCCCAAAGTTGAAAGCCAATTGGCATGACACTCAACTCTAACGATCTCGCGCGCACCACAGACGTCATCATCGTCGGCGGCGGACTCGCGGGGCTGTTCTGTGCGCTGAAACTTAGCCCCCGGCCCGTCACGGTGATTTCCGCCGCACCGCTCGGCGAAGGCGCATCGAGCGCATGGGCCCAGGGTGGTATCGCGGCTGCGGTTGCCGAGGGCGACAGCGCCGAAGCCCATGCCGCCGATACGATTGCGGTCGGCGGCGGCATCGTCGATGAAGACGTCGCGCTCGCTCTCGCCCGCGAGGCCGGCGCGCGGATTCACGATCTCCTGCAATACGGCGTGCCGTTCGACCGCGACCTCGAAGGCAGGCTCGCCGTCGGACGCGAGGCCGCGCATTCCGCCCGGCGCATCGTGCACGTTCAAGGCGATATGGCAGGCAAAGCCATCATCGCGGCGCTGATCGAGGCGGTGCGCAAGACGCCGTCGATCCGCGTGGTCGAAGGCTATGTCGCCGAGGCTTTGCTGACCGAGGGCGACGCGGTCACCGGATTGCAGTTGCGCAAGGCAGGCGACACGATTGGCACTCCAGTCATTGTCCCGTCCCGCGCGATCGTGCTGGCGACCGGCGGCATCGGGCATCTCTACGCGGTGACGACCAATCCGGCGGAAGCCAGCGGATCAGGTCTCGCGATTGCGGCCCGCGCAGGCGCAGTGATTGCAGATCCCGAATTCGTGCAGTTTCATCCGACCGCCATCATGGTGGGCCGCGATCCCGCGCCGCTGGCAACGGAAGCCTTGCGCGGTGAAGGCGCAACGCTCATCAACGGCAAGGGCGAGCGTTTCATGCTGGCGCTTAACCCGCTTGCCGAACTTGCACCGCGCGACATCGTCGCGCGCGGCGTGTTCGCGGAAATCGCGGCAGGCCGTGGCGCGTATCTGGATGCAACCAAGGCGCTTGGCGCGGCGTTCGCCAAAAAATTCCCGACGGTCTACGCAAGCTGCATGGCGGCGGGTATCGATCCCGCAAAACAGCCGATCCCGATTGCGCCCGCCGCGCATTACCATATGGGCGGCATCGCGGTGGACAGGCACGGCCGCACATCGCTGAAGGGCCTGTGGGCCGGCGGCGAAGTGTCCAGCACCGGAGCGCACGGCGCCAACCGTCTTGCCTCGAACTCCCTGCTTGAAGCCGTGGTCTATGCCGCGCGGATCGCCGAAGATATCGACGGCAACGTCTTTGCGCGCAGTCTCCTCGTCGTACCGTCGCAGCCGCCGCGCAACAGTGCCATGCCGCCGCTCCGCGAGGCCAATCTGCGCGCCATGATGAGTTCGCATGTCGGCGTGGTCCGTGACGGCGAGCGGCTGATGGATGCGATTCAGACATTCGCAGTGATCGAGCAAACCACCGGCAACATCGCGCTGCGCAACATGGCGACCACGGCGCTGATTGTGGCAGCGTCCGCATGGTCGCGCCGTGAAAGCCGCGGCGCGCACTATCGATCCGACTATCCGGCGGAAGATCCGGCACAGAGACACCGCACCATGACAACGCTCATTGAGGCGCGTAACATCGCGCTCATGATGTCGGACGGCGCAACCGCCAAGCAATCCGCTAAACTATCCACGGGAGTTTGAACGTGAGCGTCACCGATGTCCTGAACCCCGCCGCCCTGATGCACCCGCAGGCATTTCTGTCGCCGCTGGCGATCGATGACGCGGTGACGCGGGCGCTGGCGGAAGATCTCGGCCGCGCCGGCGACGTGACTTCGATCGCGACCATCCCGGCCAACACACAAGCCTTTGCCACGCTGGTCGCGCGGCAGGCTGGCGTGATCGCGGGCCTGCCGCTGGCTGTGGCGACCTTTCTGAAGCTGTCGCCCGATGTCCGGATTCAGGCCCACGCCCATGACGGCGTCAACGTCGCGAAGGGCGTCCACGTGCTGACCATCTCAGGTCCGGCCCGCGCGGTGCTTTCAGGCGAACGCACCGCGCTGAACTTTGTCGGACGCCTCTCCGGCATCGCAACCCTGACCTCGGACTACATCCGCCATGCCGGGGTGACCAAGATGCGCATCTGCGACACCCGCAAGACGACGCCCGGGCTGCGCGCGCTGGAAAAATACGCGGTGCGTTGCGGCGGCGGCTTCAACCACCGCTTCGGGCTCGACGATGCCATCCTGATCAAGGACAACCACATCGCGGTCGCCGGCGGCGTCAAGGCCGTGCTGCAACGCGCCCGCGCCCATGCGGGTCATCTGGTCAAGATCGAGATCGAGGTCGATACGCTCGATCAGTTGCGCGAGGTGCTGGCGACCGGCCTCGCCGATGTCGTCATGCTCGACAACATGGATATCCCGACGCTGCGTGAGGCGGTCGCGATCGCCGACAAGCGTGTGGTGCTGGAAGTGTCCGGCGGCGTCACGCTGGCGTCGATTGGCGAGATCGCGACAACCGGCGTCGATTACGTGTCGGCCGGTGCGCTGACACATTCCGCGCCGAACTTCGATGTCGCGCTGGATATTGATGCGTGACGTGCGTCGTCCCGGCCAAGCGCAGCGCGAGCCGGGACCCATAAGCCCTAAGCAATCTGAGAAAGCGGAATGCCTCTCCAGCTTTCGCGATGAGCACTATTCCAGGGGTGATGGGTCCCGGCATGCGCCGGGACGACCATTCATTAAAAACGCCTGCTACTTCCCGGCCGATATTTCAGCCGAACTCTTGGCTGCTCCGGCAAGCTCAGCGGAGATCGCAGCGGTCTGCGCTTCGGTGCCCCACGCCGGCGCATCCTTGCCATCGCCCCAGGCGCGCGGACGATAGAAGGTGTGTACGCCGTACTTGTACATCTTCTTCATCTCGTTGGCCCATGACGGGCGCACCCAATAGGCGTGATAGTGCGTCGACTTGCCGACTTCGGGCAGCCACAGCCGTCCGTCCAGACTCTCCCGCGCGATCTTTTTCGCGCGCTCCCACATGTCCGGCTCCTTCACCACGTCACGGATGCCGTCGCAGGCGAAGGTGAACTGGCAGGACAGATGGCGATGCGAATTCTGGTAGACGACGCCGCAAACCGTGGTCGGATAATAGCCAGAGAAGGCGCGGTTCAGGACGACCTGCGCCACCGCGATCTGCCCGCGCACCGCTTCGCCGCGCGCCTCAAAGTAGATCGCATCGGTCAGGCACCGTTCCGACTTGGCGCGCGACTTGGCGTCGAGGCCAAGGCGCTCCGCCGGGGTTCGCGGCCGCTGGTTCTCACCGGTGACCTCGCCCTTGCTGACGACGCTTTCGCCAGTGGACGGAACTGACGACTCGCTCGGCAATACGGCCGGCATCTTCATGTCCGGATCGAGACCCGGGATGACGATCACCGGTTCTTCGCCGGGCTGCCAGCGCTCAAGCGATCCGCTCGATATGCCAAGCGACGAATTGCCGAAAAACAGGGTCGCGGTCTGGAACGAGAATCCGTCGCGGTTCAGTCCCGGCCCGCTCGCGACGCCATCTTCATCGGCTGTTGCGGGAGCGGCGTTCAGCGGGTGATCGGCAGGAATATTCTGCAGCGAAACGGCGGAGTCATACTGAGGGAGACGCGGCGCATTCAGCGCGGCTTCCAGTTCGGCATCGAGCGGCGCGGCTGCATTTGCAGGCGCAACCTCCGCCGTCTTCGCCCCGCGCACATTGGAGTTCGACTGATCCTGTTCCGGCTGCGGTGCTGCGACAGGCGCGACAACCTCAGGCGTAGAAACCGGAAGCCGGTCGCCTTTCGACGAGCGCACGACTTTTGGAAAATCCGATTTCTGCAACGGGCGCAACACCGGGCCCAGCGGATCGCGGCCGAGCGAGCCGGTCACGTCGACGCCCTGACTGTCGAGACTGGCCAGACGATATGATGCTGTCTCGGAGGTGCGGGTGCCCATCGGGCGAGGCAGATTGAACGACGCCACCTGCAACATGCGGCGGGACGAGGAGAAGATGTGTTGCTGCCAGCGCTCCGCAACACCGGGCTGGTGCGCCAGCAGCGATGCGAGATCCTGATAGCCGATTTCGGTCGGGCTCACTGTCAGAAGACAGAGAACAAAGCCGAAGGGCGCGAACCGCGCGCCCTTCGGCCCGTTACGCAACACAGACATCGATACGCTCACGCAACTAACGCTTGTACACACGCGATCGAACGGCACATTCAGTACAATCCGATCAATTTCGTTGGTATCGAATTAAAGTTGCCGGGGGGTTAATCACCGCGTCCTGTGCGCCACACGCAAGCACGCGCTTGAAATCGCGCCGTTACATCGAAAGCGTTGGTAAACAGCGCCTCCAGCAAGGTGGTAAACATCGCGTCAACGAAAACAGCGAACGCGCGAATTGACGCGGTTCCATTTC
>JAZKDK010000046.1:0-53378 GCA_040387615.1 Pseudomonadota bacterium
CCGCGCAACTTGTGCCGCAATCGCGCGTTCCTATGTAGGGGTGCTTGCGGGCAATACGCTTTCAGGACAAGAGGGACCGACGCCACCATGACGAGCGCCAGGATGACCGACGATATCTTTATCGACCGTACCGCGAAGCCCCGCACCGGCGGCGGCAAGCGGCCGCCGATTATCGATCAGGACGGCAATGAAGTGCATCCCGGCGGCGGGCGTTTTGGCGCGTCCGGTTTCGAGTTTCAGGGCGCGGATTTCCAGAATATCTCCGGCGCACTCGGCGGGATTTCGTTCGGCCCGCTGACACGCGAGCAGCGCTTCGCGCGCATCGATGCGATCTCGAAGCTGCTCGATGTCGCCTTCGTGCTGCCGGGCACCAAGATCCGCTACGGCATCGATGGCCTGATCGGCCTCGTGCCGATCGTCGGCGATATCCTCACCACGGCGATCTCATTGTGGATCGTGCGCGAGGCGCGCGCGCTCGGCGTGCCGAAGTATCTGGTGGCGCGGATGCTGGGCAATGTCGCGCTGGACGGCGTGGTGGGCCTGGTGCCGTTCGCCGGCGACGCCTTCGACGTCATGTTCCGCGCCAACATGCGCAACATGCGTATCCTCAAGCGCTGGATGGACAAGCAGCCAAGAGGCGCATGATCCCGAAAAGCATGCCCTCGGGCGCGACCCGTGGGTGGGAACCGGTTTTCGGATCAGATCATGCGCGCAAAAGTAAGCTTGGGTGCGCTGATGTCGTCGCGTTGTAATGATGGGGCGTTAAGAGCGCGCTGCGCGATCAGCCCGTCGCGGTCTGCTTCTCGTCTTCAGGGGCTACCACCGGCTCCGGCCGGTTGCGCTCAAGCGGAAACGCTTCGCTTTCATACAGCGTGCGGATTCCGCTCTGGTCGAAGCGGGCCTCGTCCACCTGGAGGTAGGCACCGTTCAGACTGTCGGCGGGAAGTTGTTCGATAGCGAACTGCACGGCCTCGGCTGCGGTCGGGAATCGGCGGTACGCAAAGCCGGCGCGCTTTTTCTTGCGGATTGCCGCAGGAAAGAGTTCGGCTTCGGTGTTGTAATTGAACGCAGCCATGATCTCGGCCTTCTCGATTGGGATTCGATGAAAACGACGTTCGGAGTGCGGCCTCCCGGGGAGAGGCGCTCGGTACGTGTCATCATTCCAGAACAGACTCTAATATAGGCCTTTTTTCGCCAATTGCGACCCGTCATACGGCCTATGATGAATGGCATACCGCAATCGCATGCGGGCCGAATAAGCGCTTGAATTTCAACGCACTAGCAGGCGTTAAAAGCTGCGCCGCGAAACCTGCGGGTTCGCATGGCGGCCGATCCGTTTTGCGCGGACGGATTTTACCGGACGTTATCCCGCGAACGCACGACGTCGACAATCGCGGGAAGGGCGCCGCCGATCCGCTACTGGATGGCTTCCGTCATGATTTCGTCGGAGATCGACACGATCTTGAGCGGCGATATGTACGGCTCGATGTGGGTGGCGGGGTCGGCGGCGATCTCGATCTTGCGGACCGGCGCCTGCTCCGGCACGCCGCTGACGCCGCGGCGGACGCCGTACTGCCAGACCTGAAGCGCGCCGGCTGTGCGCAGCGCCTTTTCCACCGCATCGGGCGTCTTGCCCGGCATTTGAGCCAGTTCGGCCTTGGTGAGGCCGATGACGATTTCGTTCTGCGGCGAGACGACCTTGAACAGGGTCACCCTGCCGACAGCGAAGGCGGGGTGAGACGCCACGGCGTCAATAAGAAGGCCTGCAAGGCCGAGAGCCAGCACGGTCTGGCGCGATCTGGTGGACATTACGAATTCCTTGAATGCGGAAGTTATTTAGGAACGTTTTTTGTTGGTCGTTTCGTGTCGTTCGTATGCGAACGAGAAGCGACAGATAGGGGCCGCGCGGCCTTTGACAAGCCGCGCGGATTCAAATTTTTCTGGAATAAAGACGAGTTTACGTCGAGTTTATTCGGGCAAATGTTTCAATGCCGCGGAATTGATGCAGTAACGCAATCCCGTCGGCCCGGGCCCGTCCGGGAAGACGTGGCCGAGGTGGCCCTGGCACTTCGCGCACAGCACTTCGGTACGCACCATGCCGTGGGTCACGTCGCGCTCCTCGGCGACGCTGCTCTCGGCGGCGGGGGCCGAGAACGCCGGCCAGCCGCAGCCGGAATCGAACTTGTCGTCCGACGTGAACAGCGATTGCCCGCATCCGGCGCAGACATAGGTGCCGGGATCGAACGAGTGGTCATACTCGCCGGTGAACGGCCGCTCCGTCGCCTTCTCGCGCAGCACGGCGTACTGCATCGGCGTTAGTTCCTTGCGCCACTCGCTGTCGGACTTCTCGATGGTGCCGGAGCCGGTCTTGGTCTTGATGTCGGTCACTCGCTAGCTCCTTTCGCTATTTCGTTGTTGTCGTGTGTCTCACATCAAAGCGGCGAACCTGTGCGGTCCGCCGCTTGAGCTCAATTCGCCAGCGCCGATTGACAACCGGCGCTTAGTTGCTCGCTTTGGCCTCGCGCACCAGCGCCGGCTTCTCGCGATAGTTCTCGGCGAAGATCTTCTTCAGGTTTTCGATCTTCGGCAAATCGTTGAACACAATATAAGGCTGGTTAGGGTGCAGCGTCAGGTAGTCCTGATGATATTCTTCCGCCGCATAGAAGGCCTGCAGCGGTTCGAGCGTGGTCGCGATCGATTTCTTGTAGGCCTTCGCGCCGTTGAGCTGCGCGATGTAATCCTGCACCAGTTTGCGCTCGGCCGGGTCCGACGTGAATATCGTGGAGCGATACTGCGTGCCGGTGTCCGGGCCCTGGCGGTTGAGCTGGGTCGGATCGTGCACCACCGAGAAATAAATCTGCAGCAGCTTGCCGAGCGTGACCTGCTTCGGATCGTAGGTGATCTGCACGGCTTCAGCGTGGCCGGTGGTGCCGCGTCCGATCGCCTCGTAATTCGCGGTTGAGGCCTTGCCGCCCGCATAACCCGACACGGCGTTGGTCACGCCCCTGGTGTGCTGATAGACGCCCTGCACGCCCCAGAAGCAGCCGCCCGCAAGCACGAAGGTCTTTAGGCCCTCAGCCGGAGCGATGTCGGCGGCCGGCGGCGGAATGATGAAGGCTTCCTCAGCGGCGCGGGACGGCGCGGTAAACCAGCCGAGCGCCAGCACGCCGGCGGCGGAGAGGGCGAGAGCGGTGCGGCGGAACTGGGTGCGATCCATGGTGGTCCTCTTGGATAATCTCGGCGTTTCCGCCAGTGCCCTAGATACGCGGATAAGACCCCGCCGTTACGGCAAAATTCCACACAAAAACGTGAGGCGGGTGTCCTGTCCTCTGTCAGCGACCGCACCGCTAGGCCGCCATCACCTCGCGGATAACGCTGGTGATTTGCCTGGAATTGTATGGCTTCGCGAGGAACCGGCCGTCGTCCGGAAGATCCCCCTTGTGCAGTTTGAAATGCCCGGACGTCGCGATGATCTTGATCGGCGGCCAGCGGCCACGGACAGCCTGAGCCAGCCGGATGCCGTTCATCGAGCCCGGCATGTCGATATCGGTAAACACCACGCGAATGTCCGTGCGGGCTTCCAGAATGGCAATCGCCTCGTCGGCATTGCTCGCCTCGATCGCCTGGAAACCGGCATCCTCGATCATCTCGACGGCATTCATCCGAATGAGGGCCTCGTCTTCGACCACAAGCACCACTGGTTTTGCGGACGTTGAATGCCCCATGCGATCTTCCCTTTTACGCGACTTCTGCGACCAATCGTCCTGAGTGGCTTTCGTTCCAAAAGGAACTTTAAAATCAAATATTTAGATGGCTCGACAGCGCGCCTGGGCCCGCGCTAACGTGATTTGGGTTTTTTGAGTTTTTGAAACGATGTCGCGTGCCATTCAGGCGGATATCGATGCGGTTCAGCGCATCGAAGCCGTTCCCAAAATCCTGGAGGTTGTCTGCCGAACCACCGGCATGGGGTTCGCGGCGGTCGCGCGCGTCACCGAGGATCGCTGGGTCTGCTGCGCGGTGCGCGACGAGATCGCGTTCGGCCTCGTGCCGGGCAGCGAATTGCAGGTCGAGACCACGATCTGCCACGAGATCCGCCAGAGCGGCGAGGGCGTGATTATCGATCATGTCGCCGAGGATGATGTGTTCTGCGGCCATCACACCCCGGCGCAATACGGCTTCCAGAGCTACATCTCGATTCCGATTATCCGCGCCAACGGCAGCATGTTCGGCACGCTGTGCGCGATCGATCCGAAGCCGCACCGGCTGAACACGCCCGAGACCATCGGCATGTTCAGGCTGTTCGCCGAACTGATCGCAATTCATCTCGACGCCATGGACCGCATCGAGGCCACCGAGGCGAAACTTCTCGATGCGCAACAGTCCTCCGAACTGCGCGAGCAGTTCATCGCGGTGCTGGGCCACGACCTGCGCAACCCGGTGGCGTCGATCAGCGCGGGAACGCAGATGCTGGCGAAAACGCCGCTGAACGAGAAGGCGTCGCAGATCGTCAGGCTGATGCAGGGCAGCGTGTCGCGGATGTCGGGCTTGATCGACAACGTGCTGGATTTCGCGCGCGGCCGTCTCGGCGGCGGGCTAACCATCGACCGCAATGCGTTCGAGCCGCTCAGGCCTCTGCTCGAGCAGGTGACGGACGAATTGCGGCTGAGCTGGCCGGAGCGCGCCATCGCGGTGGATTTCGCCTTTGCCGATCCGCTCGACTGCGACCGCGCCAAGATTGCGCAGCTTTACTCCAACCTGCTTGGCAACGCCTTGAGCCACGGCGCGGACGATCAGCCGATTCAGGTGCGCGCCGTGTCCGATGCGTCCGCGTTTGAACTGTCGGTGTCCAATGCGGGCGAGCCGATTGCGCCCGATGCGATGGCGCGGCTGTTCGCGCCGTTTTCGCGCGGCGCAGTGCGGCCGAGCCAGCAGGGGCTTGGCCTCGGCCTCTACATCGCATCGGAAATCGCGCGCGCTCATGGCGGCACGCTCAACGTCGTCTCGACGCCGCAGGACACGTGCTTCACGTTCCGGATGCCGCTGCAATAGATCGCGCATCTGCCGTCGTCGTCTCCCTTGATGAAAAAGACATGCCCATGCGTCCCCGCGCGCCGATGGCGCGGGTTGGGCTTTGGCTCACCCTCAGCAATTTCGAGGGGAGATGGAGCGCCGCCAGGCGCAACATGGTTGTCGTCGCTCTCCGGTTTGCCGCTTGCGACGGCGGCTGACGGAGAGCGCATCGCCTTGCGGCGCTCCACCGACGCTGCGTGCCAGCGTCTCTACCCCAAGGGTCAGAGCCGCCGCGAACCGCAACGCGCGAACACATGCCGCGACATGCGGCACATCTTCGCTGCGGCGTCTTTTGGCGTCGGGACCGTTCTTCCGGGTGCGGGAAGCGAGCGCAAGGCATCGCTCATCCGGGCGGATTTCTCCGCCGTTCTCCCGCCCCCGTCCAGCCACTGAAGGCAGAGCTCCGTAGTGAGCCCGGACGGTGACCTTCTGCCTCCCGGGGAGCGTGGCTGCGAACCACGCGCGCGGGCGCCGCGCTTCATTCCACTTCAAGAACGCCTCTAGAAGCGCCCCTCATGAATGAAGCGATAGGAATATAAGCCTATAAGCGGGATTTGTCAAGTACTGTGTCGAAGGGAAGTAAGTCGTCCTCGTAGCGAAGCTACCATGCGATGCACATCAGTAGGCATTTGTGAGGTTATTTTTTCTTCGCTGCCTTTTTTACGGATCGTTTTTTTAGCGTTCGAGGTTTGTCGAGCTGCGCATTTGATTGAACGTTGATGGGATTGGCTGCTTGTTCAACGTCAATTGCCCATCGGCCAATTTCATTTCCGGCGTGAAGTATTTCAATGTCGATACGGCCGGGTCGCGGAACAGCGATGCTTTGAATTACCCCAACTATTCGAGTGCGTCTCTTCTCTTGAAAGGCCATTTGCATAGGCCCCTCAAAAATTGAAGTATTCGGGCTGTTCATCTTGATAACGAGATTGAGTAGGGGAGTAACTTCGTGGCAGACACCCCACTTGCTTAAGATCAGAGGGCCGCTCAGTGATTTCGCTTTCTCAATGACGATACCGGAGTGTTCAATTTCTCCTGTATCTTGCGATTGATAAACGATCACATCGCCCGCGAGGATGTCTTTATCTTCTATCTTTCTGTACCCATCCTCTTGAATGATATGAGCAATGTCGGCCGAACTCCAGATTTGCGTTCTTCTTGAAGCAAACGTAAGCCCGTGACAATTGTATGCAAAGGTTGGGACGTGTGTTCTCGGCACGCATCTCGGATACTTCTTCTTCAAAATCTCCAATTGCGTTAGGCATCCAGCATCGGGAATTTCTGGATTGTATTCATTTAGAATGTCATTCGCGCATCGCGTCTGGAGTGCCAGAGACCTTTTAGAATGTATTACATTTCTGGCTGTGCCTGCCATTTCCTGCCCCCGCCTTCTTTGCTGATAAAGAGCACTGAAACGGCCGTTGTTGGCAAGTGCAGATTGGCATACTTTCGCAAATCTTCGCGCCAGATGGCGTAAAGAATGTCTGCCGCGAGGAAATTCGAGGTCGAGGTGCTAAACTGCTTCGCTTCGCTCGCAATGATGGAGCAAAGCTCCCTCACACGTACTTCTTCATCTCCGTCAGCAGGTCGCTGCGCAGATCTTCGCGGTCCATTGCGTACGCAATGTTCGCGGCGAGGAAGCCCGACTTCGAGCCGCAGTCGTAGCTCTTGCCCTTGAACTTGAAGCCGTAGAACGGCTGTGACTTGGCAAGGCCGAGCATCGCGTCGGTGAGCTGGATTTCGCCGCCCGCGCCCTTGGCCTGCGTCTCCAGCACATTGAAGATTTCCGGCTGCAAAATATAGCGCCCGGTGATCGAGAGGTTCGAGGGTGCTACTTCCTTCTTCGGCTTCTCGACCATGCCGTTGAGTTCGAACATGTCGCCCTTCGCCTTGCCGACGCCGACCACGCCGTACATGTGGACCTGATCCATCGGCACTTCTTCGACGGCGATGATGTTGGCCTTGTCCGCTCCCGCAGCATTCGCCGCGTCGATCATCTGCTTCAGGCCGCTCGGTTTGTTTTTCACCAGCACGTCCGGCAGCAGCACCGCGAACGGCTCGTTGCCGATGATGTCGCGCGCGCACCACACCGCATGGCCGAGACCGAGCGGCGCCTGCTGGCGCGTGAACGAGGTCGCGCCCGCCGCCGGCTGGTCGCGCTCGAGGATGTCCATTTCCTTCAGCTTGTTGCGCTCGCGCAGCGTGTCCTCAAGCTCGTAGGGCCGGTCGAAATGGTCTTCGATCACGCCCTTGTTGCGGCCGGTGACGAACACGAGATGCTCGATGCCGGCTTCCAGCGCCTCGTCCACCACATGCTGGATCAGCGGGCGGTCCACCACGGTGAGCATTTCCTTGGGCATCGCCTTGGTGGCGGGCAGAAAGCGGGTGCCAAGACCGGCGACGGGAAACACGGCTTTACGGATTTTCATGAGGCTCTTTGCAGGCTGGGGGAGACGTTAAAGGAGCGGTTTGGAGGGGTGTTAGCAGGTTTTATCGGGCTGAAAAACGGCGGGACGGGCGATCAGTTCCGTAAAGGTGAGCGGATGAACGGCACCTGAGCGCCATGTGGATTTTTTGAGGCAGGGTACCGGTCGCGCAATGCGCTTCCCCTCTCCCCTTGTGGGAGAGGGTGCTGAGCGGCGCAGCCGCGAAGCGGGTGAGGGGTTCATCTCTGACGAGGATCATAACCCCTCACCCGGCTCAGTTCGCTTCGCTCACTTCGCCACCCTCTCCCACAAGGGGAGAGGGGAAGAAGGCTCCCCACAAAGGGGGAGGGATAAGATAGCCGCGTCATCTCGCCGCCGGAAAATGCTGCCTTGTTAATCGGGTGGAAACCCTGTCCGGGCCTCCTGTATCCGGGATAGTCTTGAGCGGGTGTGGATTAGAATGGCACGGATCGAACGTGAAGAAAGCGCGTGGCTGATGGTCGCGGGCGCGGCGCTGACCGTGTCGGTGGTCGCGGTGGTCTCGATGATGGCTGGTCCGGCCCATGGACAGACCGCGTCGGGGCGCGGGAGCTTAAGCCAGCGCGGCGACATCACCGGCTCGATCCAGCAGCAGCCATCACCGGCGCCACGCCAGATGCAACCCGCGCCGCGCCGCATGGCGCAGGCCTCGCCGCCGAAGGAATGGAGCGGCGAGGACGGCGCATCCGGTCATCCCTTGATGACGGCGGACGCGATCCGCCGCTCGGCTGCGAATTTCGACCGCTGCGTTGCAGGCTTCTGGCCGGAGGCGGCGCGGCGCGGCGTGTCGCAGGCGAGCTTCGAGCGCTTCACGCAAGACCTGTCGCCGGACCTGCGCATCATGGACCTGATGGACTCGCAGCCTGAGTTCACCAAGGCGGTATGGGATTATCTCGACATTCTGGTGACCGATGCGCGGATCGCGCGCGGCCGCGAGGTGCTGGCGAAAAACGCGGCGACCTTCGCGGCTGTCGAACAAGCCTATGGCGTCGACCGCTATATCATCGCGGCGATCTGGGGCATCGAATCGAACTACGGCACGCAGGGCGGCGACCGCAGCGTGTTGAATTCAACCGCGACGCTGGCCTGCATCGGTCGCCGTCAGGGCTACTTCAAGGACGAGTTTCTGGCGGCGCTGGAGATTTTGCATCACGGCGATCTGACGCCGCAGCAGTTGCGCGGCTCATGGGCCGGGGCATTCGGCGCGACCCAGTTCATGCCGACCGCGTTCAAGCGGTTTGCTGTGGACTTCGACCGCGACGGCAAGCGCAACGTGGTCGACGACGTGCCGGACATCATTGCCTCCACCGCGGCGAAGTTCAAAAAGGACAATTGGCAGCCGGGACAGACCTGGGGCTATGAGGTCGAGGTGCCGCAGGGCTTCAACTATCTCCATGCCGACCGCGCCAAGAGCTACACCATCGCGCAGTGGGAGCATCTCGGCGTCAAACGCGCCGGCGGCAAGCCGTTTCCGCGCAACACCGACAAGGCATTCCTGCTGGCGCCCGCCGGCGCGGACGGACCGGGATTCCTGATGCTCGGAAATTTCCGCTCGATCATGCGCTACAATCCGTCGGAGGCTTACGCGCTGGCCATTGGGCATTTCGCCGACCGGCTGCGCGGCGGCACGCCGTTCGTGCAGGCATGGCCGCGGCAGGAGCGGGTGCTGTCCCGCGACGAGCGGCTCGAGATGCAGCAACTGCTGGCGCAGCGCGGGTTCTATCGCGGGGAGCCCGACGGCAACCTCGGCGGCGAGACCAAGAAGGCGCTCCGCAGCTTCCAGGCCTCGATCGGGGCGCCTGCCGACGGGTTTGCCTCGTCCGGCGTGCTGGACCGGCTACGGCGGAGGTAAAGTTCAAGGTTTTCAGCGGGTTTCGGGGTCCCCGGGGACCGGGCGATAACCTTCAAGTTGACATTTTCCGGGCGCACTTGACGGATGCGGCCGGACCCCGGTTTATGGGCCCATTGCCGCGTTCTTTGGGCGGATTACATGCGCCCGGTCACCGGGCGAGCGACCCAGATAGATGTCGAAACCGAACAGGCCGAAACGGAATTTCCTGAGCGTGTTCACCGATCGCGGGCCACTGACGGTCCTCGCGGTCGCGGGCGCGATGCTGTTCGGGATCGTCGCCCCGGCCTCGGCGCAATTCTTCGATTTCGGCTTTGGCCGGCCGCAGCGGCCCGCACCACCTCCGCAGCGCGGCGGCGGTTTCTTCGCGCCGTTCAATGATTCTTTCGGTCCCGCGCCACAGGCACCGCGACCGGTGGATTCCTCGCGTGCGCCGGCCGCCGCCAAGCGCGACGCCCCTGCCGATCGCAACGTGCTGGTGCTCGGCGACGCGATGGCGGACTGGCTCGCCTACGGTCTTGAAGATGCGCTGTCGGAAACGCCGGACCTCGGCGTGATCCGCAAGCACAAGACCGTGTCGGGTCTTTTGAAGTATCAGCCCAAGGGCGATCCGGCGGACTGGATTGCCGCGGCGAAGGGCATTCTCGCCACCGAGAAGCCCGACGTCATCGTGGTGATGCTCGGTCTGCATGATCGTATTCCGATCCGCGAACCCGTCGTGGAAAAGAAGGCCGAGGCCAAGCCGGGCGAGAAACCCGGCGACAAGGCCGACAAGAAAAACGCCAAGAAGGATTCCCGCGCCAAGCCGAACGAGCCGGATGCGGCGGCGAAGCCGGGTGACAAGCCTGCCGCCGACAGCGCCGAGAACAAGGCTGCGGACGCCAAGCCGTCCGAGGCGGAAGCCGCTCCGGACGACGACGATCAGCCCCAGATATCCGCGCCCGAGAAAGCGCAACGTGCCGGCGGCGGCATGCACGATTTCCGCGAGGAGCGCTGGGTCGAACTGTACGCGAAGAAAATCGAGGAGATGATCGCGGTCCTCAAGTCCAAGGGCGTGCCGGTGCTCTGGGTCGGTCTGCCTGCGATCCGCGGCGCCAAGGCGACGTCGGACATGCTGTTCCTCGATGCGCTGTATCGCGATGGCGCCGGCAAGGCCGGCATCACCTATGTCGATGTCTGGGACGGCTTCGTCGATGACGCCGGGCGTTTTGCGCAGCAGGGTCCGGATTTTGAAGGTCAGATCCGCCGTCTGCGCTCAAACGATGGTGTGTTCTTCACCAAGGCCGGCGCGCGCAAGCTTGCGCACTATACCGAACGTGAAATCCGCCGCGTGCTTGCGGCTCACACTGGCCCGCTGGCCGTTCCGAGTGAAACCTTTGCACCGGATTCCAATATCCGTCCGGGCGATGCTGGCCCGCGTCCGCTGATGGGACCGGTGATGCCGCTGGTGGCGTCGCAGGTCGGCACCGATGATCTGCTCGGCGGTGTCGGCACGCGGCCCGCATCGGTCGATGCGCTTGCCGCGCGCACACTGGTGAAGGGGGAGCCGCTCGCAGCGCCCGCCGGCCGCGCCGATGATTTCTCATGGCCGCGCCGCGAAGTCGGCGCGCTCAGCGCCCCGCCCAGCGATCCGGTCGTGGCTGCTGCGCAATCCGACGGGACCGCCGCGCCGCCGAAACCGAAGCCGAAGAAGCAGCAAGTCGTTGTCCAGGGACTCTTCAATCCCTCCGCGCCGCCCCAGCAGCAGCGTCCGCGCGCCGGCCCCGGCCCGCGTGACGGATACCAGCGGCCGCCGGGCTTTTTTGGGCAGTCGCCGTTCTCGGGCCTTTTCTCGCGCTGGTAATCAACAGCATCACCGCGTCTGGATCGCATCAATTCGATGCAGTAGTGTCCGCGCGGCTGCTCCATAAATATCCGTCAGGTCGAGATCGTGAACAGAAAACAACGCCGGGCTGAAGAAAAAACCGGCAAGGGCGGCGCTCGTTCTTCAGGTCTTCTCGAAGAAACCCTGTTCCGGCAGGCCATGGCGCATCATCAGGCCGGACGGCTGCGCGATGCCGAGGCCAACTATCGCGACGTGCTGGCCGCCAATCCGCGCCACACCGGCGCGCTCAGCTATCTCGGGCTGCTCGCGCATCAGGCGGGTCACAGCGACGCGGCGATTGATCTTCTGCGGAAAGCAATTGCATCGGACAAGCGCAATCCCGAGCCGCATTACAATCTGGCGCGCATCCTGTCCGATTGCGGACGCGACGACGACGCCATCGTGCACAACCGCAAGGCGCTGGAGATCGATCCGGATTTTCCGGGCGCGCATAATAACCTCGGCGCGCTGCTGCTGCTTCATGGCCGGTCAGCAGACGCGCTGGTCACTGCGATTCAGGGACTGCGGACGGACGACGCGGCAGGTCTCAAGTCGACATTCGTGATGGCGCTGCGCTCGCTCGATCCCGCGGCGATCAAGCTTGATCCAAATGTCATCCGGCTTCTGGTGCGCGCCTTGCGTGAGCCGTGGTGCCGTCCGCGCGATCTGTCGGCGGCCGCAGGCACCATCCTGCTCCGCACACCTGCGATGGCGCGCTGCATCGAGCTGGTGTCGCACGCAGGCCCAGCTCTGCTGAATGAGATGTTCACTGCTGCCGATCTGGCGGCGCTCGGAAGCGATGGTCTGTTCGAGGCGTTGCTGAGCACGTCGCCGGTGACGACAGTTGAGGTCGAGCGGATTTTGACGGCGGTGCGGCGCGCGGCGCTGAACAGTATCGCGATCGGCGTGGTTGAGGGCGACGAGCCATGGTTGCCGCTGGTGGCGGCGCTGGGACAACAGGGCTTCGCCAACGAATACGTTTTCGACGTCACCCAGGACGAGAGTGTTCTGCTTGATCAGCTTCGCGATGACGTCGCCGGGGCCATCGCGCGGGATGAAGCGGTTGCGCCGGTCAGGCTCGCGATCCTTGCAAGCTATTTGCCGCTTCATTCGATTCCCGGAGCCGAGCAGCTTGCGGCGCAACCCGGGTCCAGCGCGTTGGCCGCGCTTGTTACGCAGCAGGTCGCCGATCATCGCGACGAACTGGCGATTCGGTCCACCATCGAAAGATTGACCGCAATCGAGGATGACGTCTCGGAAAAGGTGCGTGCGCAGTACGAGGAAAATCCGTATCCGCGGTGGAGCAGGGTTCTTGCCGAGACGCAGGCGCTACCCATCGATCATTACATCGGGATGAGGTTTCCCGGCGCGCCTTACAAGCCGCTTGGCAACCGCGCGCTCGATGTTCTGGTTGCGGGATGCGGCACCGGACAGCATGCGATCCAGCGTGCGCAGCAACTGAAATCAGCCAACGTGCTGGCGATCGATCTCAGTCTCAGCAGCCTCAGCTACGCGATCAGGAAGACGAAGGAACTGGGGCTGACCAACCTGCGCTATGCGCAGGCGGACATTCTGGCGCTCGAAGGTGACCGCACGTTCGACGTCATCGATTCGAGCGGTGTGTTGCATCACTTGAAAGAACCGCTGACGGGCTGGCGCAGGCTTGCTGGTCTGCTGCGTCCGGGCGGGCTGATGCATATCGGGCTCTATAGTTCGACGGCGCGGCGCGACATCAATACCGCGCGTGCCTATCTCGCGCAGCAGGGGCGGGATTTTTCAGTTCCTGAAGTGCGGCGGCTGCGCGCGGAGTTCTCCGGCCGCGCGTCCGGCGATGAACTGCACAACATCACGCAGTTCAGCGACTTCTTCAGCATGAGCGAATGCCGCGACCTGCTGTTTCACGTTCAGGAGCATCAGTTTTCGATTCCGCAGATCGCGGATTTTCTTCGCGAGAGCGGCTTTGCGTTCCTGGGTTTTGAGACCCCGGCGCGGACGGGTTACCTGCGCCGGTTTCCCGGCGACAGGGCCGCGACCGATCTCGTCAACTGGACGACATTTGAGGCCGAGAACCCGTCGACCTTCGCGCAGATGTATCAGTTCTGGATTCAAAAGACCTGAGCGGGTTATCCCGCGAGGGTTCCCTTCGCGAAAAGTTCCTGCACAAATTTTCGCGGGTTCCGGCAGAAAAATTTCCGGAACGCTCCCCGCCTTGAGCCGTTGGTCACCCTCTCAATTGATGGAGGATGACATGAAGATTCGTAAGGCAATGGCAGTTGCGGTGATCGCACTGACGCCGGGCATCGCGCTTGCGCAGAGTGCAACGGTGGAAGGCGCACGCGACGGCGCAGCCACGGGTCATGCCATCGGCGGTCCGGTCGGCGGCGCAGTCGGCGGAACTGTCGGTGCCGCGGTCGGCACCGCGATTGATATTCCGGCGGCTGTGATTTCCTCGGTGACCGGTTTGCCGGGACCTTCGGTGGTGGTGAAGGAGCGCGTGGTGGTCGGTGAGCCGCTGCCGAACTATGTCGAGTTGCGGCCTGTACCCAGCCACGCGGAATATCACTATGCGGTCGTGAACGACCGGCGCGTGATTGTCGAACCGCGGACCCGCCGCGTCATTCGCGTCATCGAGTAACGGTGTGCTGAGCAGCAGCACCGGATGATGCGACGAAAAAGCCCCGTCACCGGACGGGGCTTTTTTGTTGCGATACGCTACGGGGCTAGACCGAGCGCGGTCCGAACAGGATGACCGCGGCTCCGATCAGGCAGAGCGTTGCGCCCGAGACGTCCCACCGGTCGGGACGCACGCCTTCTGCGGCCCACAGCCACGCCAGCGATGCGACGATATAGACGCCACCATAGGCCGCATATGCGCGGCCAGCGGCGTCGGTCGGCACGAGCGTGAGAAGATACGCGAACAGCAGCAGCGATGCGGTCCCCGGAACGATCCACCAGATGGATTTCCCGAGCCGAAGCCACGCCCAAAACGCAAAACAGCCCCCGATTTCGGCGAGGGCTGCTGCGGTGTAGATGAGCGCTGTCATAAGGGCATGATCCCGAAAAGTGGAAACCGGTTTTCGGACCAGATCATGCCCAAACAAATATCAGCGCGGCAACGTGGTCGCGCCCATCAGATGCTGATCGATCGCGGCGGCGCACTGGCGGCCTTCGCGGATCGCCCAGACCACGAGTGATTGCCCGCGGCGCATGTCGCCCGACGAGAACACCTTCGGCACCGAGGTCTGGTAGTTGTTGGTCGAGGCGCGCACGTTGCCGCGCGGATCGAGCTCGACGCCGAGCTTCTTCAGCAGGCCTTCATGCACCGGATGGACGAAGCCCATCGCCAGCAGCACCAGTTCGGCCTTCAGTTCGAATTCGCTGCCGGGCACCGGCTGGAATTTGTCATCGACGTGAACGCAGTGCAGCTTGGCGACCTTGCCGTCTCCGCCGGAGAACTTCTGCGTCAGCACGGCGTATTCGCGGATCGCGCCTTCGGCCTGGCTCGATGAGGTGCGCATCTTCAGCGGCCAGTTCGGCCAGCTCAGCGCCTTGTTCTCATGCTCGGGCGGAGCCGGCATGATTTCAAGCTGCGTCACGGATTTCGCACCCTGGCGGATCGACGTGCCGATGCAGTCGGAGCCGGTGTCGCCGCCGCCGATCACCACCACGTCCTTGCCGCCTGCGAGAATTTCGCGGACATCGCCCAGCGGCTCGTTGCCAACGCGGCGGTTTTGTTGGGGCAGGAAATCCATCGCGAAGTGAATGCCGTCAAGCTCGCGGCCGGGGATCGGCAGATCGCGCGACGCTTCCGCGCCGCCGGTCAGCGCCACTGCGTCGTAGACCTTGAGCAAGTCCTGCGGATCGACTGCGCCGGCATAGGTGCCGCCGACCGGCGTGTTGTAGTGGAAGGTGACGCCTTCGGCTTCCATCTGCGCCACGCGGCGGTCGATGATACCCTTTTCCATCTTGAAGTCGGGAATGCCGTAACGAAGCAAACCGCCGGCCTTGGCGAACTTCTCGAACACGTGGACCTCGTGACCCACGCGCGCGAGCTGCTGCGCGGCAGCGAGGCCTGCGGGGCCGGAGCCGACCACGGCGACCTTCTTGCCGGTCTTTTGTGGAGCGATCTCAGGCTTGAGCCAGCCGCTGTCCCATGCGCGGTCGACGATGGCGCATTCGATGGTTTTGATGGTCACCGGGTTGTCGTCGATGTTCAGCGTGCATGAGGCTTCGCACGGCGCCGGGCAGATGCGGCCGGTGAACTCGGGGAAATTGTTGGTCGAATGCAGGTTGCGCGACGCTTCTTCCCAGTTGCCGTTGTAGACGAGGTCGTTGAAGTCCGGGATCTGGTTGTTGACCGGGCAGCCGGGCGTGCCGGGCTGAACCGAACCGGTGCCGTGGCAATAAGGAATGCCGCAATTCATGCAGCGCGCGGCCTGATCGCGCGTGTCCTTCTCGCTCAGTGGAATGACGAATTCCTTGTAATCCTTCACCCGCTCGATGACCGGCGTGTACTTGCGGTCGTGACGTTCGATTTCAAGAAAACCTGTAGGCTTACCCATTTACCCCGACGCCTCTGAATTATCCGGTTGTCGTTCCGGGGCGCGCGCTTGGCGCCACCCCGGAGTCATGTTTGCTGCTTACGCCCCGATCGCGATTTTGGGCTCTTCCGGCTCGCGCGATTTCATTTCTTTCAGCGCGCGGCGGTATTCGACCGGCATCACCTTGCGGAACATCGGCAGATACTGCTTCCAGTTCGCGAGGATATGCTGCGCCCGCGCCGAGCCGGTGAGCTTGGCGTGACGCGTGATCAGAACGTGAAGCCGCTCGACATCCTCGCCGAGCAGATTCGAGAACACGTCGACCCGTCCATGCGCCTCAAGATCGCCCGACGAATGGAACGCGTTCTGGTTGACCATTTCCTCTGACAGGATCGGCTCCAGTTCGACCATCGCCATGTTGCAGCGTTTCTCGAACGTGCCGTCCTCGTCGATGACGTAGGCCACGCCGCCGGACATGCCGGCCGCGAAGTTGCGGCCGGTGCGGCCGAGCACGACAACAATGCCGCCGGTCATGTATTCGCAGCAGTGATCGCCCGCGCCCTCAACCACGGCGATCGCGCCGGAGTTGCGAACCGCGAAGCGTTCGCCGGCGACGCCCTGGAAGTAGCATTCGCCTTCGATGGCGCCGTACATCACCGTGTTGCCGACAATGATCGATTCTTCCGGCACGATCCCTGAGTTCTTCGGCGGCCGGACGATGATGCGTCCGCCCGACAGACCCTTGCCGACGTAGTCGTTGCCTTCGCCCTCGAGATCGAGGGTGACGCCACGCGCCAGCCACGCGCCGAACGCCTGACCGGCCGTGCCCTTGAGGCTGACATGGATGGTGTCGAGCGGCAGGCCGGTGTGGCCGTAGGTCTTGGCCACGACGCCGGACAGCATCGCGCCTGCGCTGCGGTCGGTGTTGTGAATCTCCGCCTCGATCTTCACCGGTGCGCCGCGATCGATTGCCGCCTGCGCTTCCTTGATCAGGGTGCGGTCGAGCACGTTGTCCAGGTGATGGTCCTGCATCTCGGCGTGATAGATCTTCTGGCCGGGCAGGGCCTTCTGCTTGAAGAACAGCTTCGAGAAATCGAGGCCCTTGGCCTTCCAGTGCGCGACCAGTGTCGACTGGTCGAGCATCTGGCTCTGGCCGACCATCTCCTGGAAGGTGCGGTAGCCGAGCGAGGCCATGATCTCGCGGACTTCCTCGGCGACGAAGAAGAAGTAGTTGATGACGTGCTCGGGCTGGCCGGTGAAGCGCTTGCGCAGCACCGGGTCCTGCGTGGCGACGCCGACCGGGCAGGTGTTGAGATGGCACTTGCGCATCATGATGCAGCCGGCCGCGATCAGCGGCGCGGTGGCGAAGCCCATTTCGTCTGCACCCAGCAGCGCGCCGATCACGACGTCGCGTCCGGTGCGGAAGCCGCCGTCGACCTGCACGACGATGCGGCTGCGCAGCCGTTCGCGCACCAAAGTCTGGTGGGTTTCGGCGAGACCGATTTCCCAGGGCGAGCCGGCGTGCTTGATCGAGGTGAGCGGCGACGCGCCTGTGCCGCCCTCGAAGCCCGCGATGGTGACGTGATCCGCGCGCGCCTTCGCAACGCCGGCGGCAACCGTGCCGACGCCGATTTCGGAGACGAGCTTGACCGAGACCGCGCCGTCCGGATTGACGTTCTTCAGATCGTAGATCAGCTGCGCGAGATCTTCGATCGAGTAGATGTCGTGATGGGGCGGCGGCGAGATCAAGCCGACGCCCGGCGTCGAGTGACGCACCTTGGCGATGGTCGCGTCGACCTTGTGGCCGGGCAACTGTCCGCCTTCGCCGGGCTTGGCGCCCTGCGCCATCTTGATCTGCATCATGTCGGAGTTGACGAGGTATTCCGTCGTCACGCCGAAGCGTCCCGACGCTACCTGCTTGATGGCGGAGCGCATCGAATCGCCGTTGGCCATCGGCTTGAAGCGATCCGCTTCCTCGCCGCCTTCGCCGGTGTTGGATTTGCCGCCGATGCGGTTCATCGCGATCGCCAGCGTGGTGTGAGCCTCGCGGGAAATCGAGCCGAACGACATCGCGCCGGTGGCGAAGCGCTTGACGATGTCCTTGGCCGGCTCGACTTCATCGAGCGGCACCGGCTTGCGCTTGTCGTCCTCGGCGGACTTGATCTTGAACAGGCCGCGCAGGGTCAGCAGCTTCTCGGCCTGCTCGTTCAGCACCTTCGCGAAGGCGCGATAACGATCCTGCGAGTTGCCGCGCACCGCGTGCTGGAGCAGCGACACGGTTTCGGCGTTCCAGGCATGGTCCTCGCCGCGCGAGCGGTAAGCATATTCGCCACCGACATCGAGCGCGGTCTTGTAGACCTGCGCGTCGCTGAACGCGTCGGTATGACGGCGCGCGGTTTCCTCGGCGATTTCGGCGAGGCCGACGCCTTCGATGCGGGTATGGGTGCCGGCGAAATACTTCGCGACGAACTCCGCCTTCAGGCCGACGGCGTCGAAAATCTGCGCGCCGCAATAGGACTGATAGGTCGAGATGCCCATCTTCGACATGACCTTGAGCAGGCCCTTGCCGATCGACTTGATGTAGCGCTTGACGATTTCCTTGTCGTCCAGCTTGACCGGCAATTGCTCCTTCATCGCGATGATGGATTCGAATGCCAGATAGGGGTTGATCGCTTCGGCGCCGTAGCCCGCGAGACAGGCGAAGTGATGCACTTCGCGCGGCTCGCCGGATTCGACCACGAGGCCGACCGACGTGCGCAATCCAGTGCGAATCAGGTGATGGTGCACGGCGGCAGTCGCGAGCAACGATGGAATCGGAATCCGGTCCGAGCCGGCGGCGCGGTCCGACAGAATGATGATGTTGACGCCTTCGCGCACGGCTGCTTCAGCGCGGCCGCACAGTTCTTCGAGCACCTGCTCCATGCCCGAAGCCCCGAGGCCGGCGTGGAACGTCGTGTCGAGCGCGCGCGACTTGAAGTGATTGTCCGCGACGTCGGAAATCGAGCGGATCTTTTCCAGATCCGCGTCGGTCAGGATCGGCTGACGCACTTCGAGGCGCTTGGTCTTGGACAGACCTTCGATGTCGAACAGGTTCGGGCGCGGGCCGATGATCGAGACGAGGCTCATCACCAGCTCTTCGCGGATCGGATCGATCGGCGGGTTGGTGACCTGCGCGAAGTTCTGCTTGAAGTAGGTGAACAGCGACTTCGGCTTGCTCGACAGCGCCGACAGCGGCGTGTCGGTGCCCATCGAGCCCGCGGCTTCCTCGCCGGTGGAGGCCATCGGCGTCATCAGGACGGCGAGGTCTTCCTGGCTATAGCCGAACGCCTGCTGGCGATCGAGCAGCGACAGGTTCGAGCGCGCCGCCTTGGCGGGCGCGTCCTTCATTTCCTCAAGCACGATCTGGGTGCGGTCGAGCCACTCGCGATAGGGATGGCTCTTGGCCAGCTCCGCCTTGATCTCGTCGTCCGGAATAAGCCGGCCTTCCTCGAGATCCACCAGCAGCATCTTGCCGGGCTGCAGACGCCACTTGGTGATGATCTGGTCTTCCGGAATCGGCAGCACGCCCATTTCAGACGCCATCAGGATGCGGTCATCCTTGGTGACGAGATAACGCGCGGGGCGCAGGCCGTTGCGGTCGAGTGTGGCGCCGATCTGGCGGCCGTCGGTGAACGCGATCGCGGCGGGACCGTCCCACGGCTCCATCAGCGCTGCGTGATATTCATAGAAGGAACGGCGCTCTTCGCTCATCAGCGGATTGCCGGACCACGCCTCGGGAACGAGCATCATCATCGCGTGTGACAGCGAGTAGCCGCCCTGCACGAGGAATTCGAGTGCGTTGTCGAAGCAGGCGGTGTCCGATTGCCCCTCATAGGAAATCGGCCACAGTTTCTCGATGTCTTCGCCGTACTTGTCGGAGCTGACCGATGCCTGACGCGCCGCCATCCAGTTGACGTTGCCGCGCAGGGTGTTGATTTCGCCGTTGTGCGCGACCATGCGGTAGGGATGCGCCAGCGACCACGCCGGGAAGGTGTTGGTCGAGAAGCGCTGATGCACCAGTGCCAAAGCGGATTCGAAATCCGGTTCGTGCAGGTCGGGATAATACTTGCCGAGCTGGTCGGCGAGGAACATGCCCTTGTAGACGACCGTGCGACACGAAATCGAGACTGGATAATATCCGGCGAGCGCGCGTTCGCGGCGCTGATAGATCGCGTTCGAGATCGACTTGCGCAGAATATAGAGGCGGCGTTCGAAATCGTCCTCGTCGGCGCAGTCGCCGCAGCCGATGAACACCTGCATGCAGTTCGGTTCGGTCGGCTTGACGGTTTCGCCGAGCGAGGTGTTGTCGGTCGGTACGTCGCGCCAGCCGAGCAGCAGCAGGCCTTCGGACTTGATCTTGTCGGCGATGATGCTCTTGATCACTTCACGCCAGGGCTTCTCGCGCGGCATGAACAGCGCGCCGACGGCGTACTGGCCAGGGGCAGGGAGCGTGAAGCCGGCTTCCTTCGCCTTGCGCGAAAAGAATGCGTGCGGAATCTGCACGAGAATGCCTGCGCCGTCACCAGCGCGCGGATCGGCGCCTACAGCGCCGCGATGTTCCAGATTGCAAAGAATGCTGATCGCGTCGGCCACGATCTGGTGCGATTTCTTGCCCTTGATGTTGGCGATGAAGCCGACGCCGCACGAGTCTTTTTCAAGGGTGGGGTCGTATAGACCTTCAGCAGCTGGACGCCAGTTATGCTCACGGTAGTCCGAGCCCGGATCAACTGCCGGGAAACCATCTTTGATTGCGTCACGCTCGAACTCTGACCCGCTCATTCTCATCCTCACGCCTCTTTAGAGGCAGTCTATTTTAACCCATTTTGGCCGCAGCTTCGGCGTTCGCGGTACCCTTGGGAATCCCTGGGCCACCGCTCGCGCTGTCACGAGCCTCGCTTTAGAAATTGCAGCTCGCGCGCGCCGTTTCCGGCTGCCGTGCGGCCTGCCTGCCTTCCGGGCGCTGCAAGCGCCATGCCGAGAATACCCGGAAATTGGGACAGCAGTCCTGTCCTACCGCCGAGATTGCCAAACTTTTTCCTATCACACAAGCGCGTGAGAGTCCCCGGTGGGATGCTTCACAGCCGCCATACCGCCATCGGTGAACGTCGCAGGATTAAGGCATTGCCGCCGCCATCCGGTCCTAGCTCCGCCGAATTCGGAAACGACTGTTAACCCCTGATTTCGAGAGCCGGAAGACGGATTTGGGACACGGGATGGGGAGGCCATACGCGATGACATTGCTTTTGAGGGGACGGTTGGCCGGGCGGGCCATGGCCGCTGGCGCGATACTCGCCGCCGTTACGCTTCTGGGGTCTCCGGCGCGCGCCACCGATGATTTTCCGATCGTGGGCGACATCCGGATCCCGATGCCGCGGATCCTGGAGGACGATGGCCCGCTGCCGCCGCAGGAGGGACGTTACATCGAGCGCTATGAGGAGCGGCCTTATCCACAGCGGCGCTATGCAGAATCCTATCGTCCCGGGCGTTATGGCTCAGGGGCTCATGCGGCGATCCCCTCGGCGCGCCATGAGCGTGCCGCGCGGCCGATGCTGCCGCCCGAACAGGTCGTGACCGTTCTGCGCGCGAGCGGCTACTCGCCGCTCGGCCGGGTCACCCAGCGCGGCTGGATCTACACCATTGCGGCGCTGGACAGGCACGGCGAGGACGGCCGCCTGATCATCGACGCGCGTACCGGGCAGATCATGCGCTTCATCCCGGCTCAGGCCGTCGACGAGCGGATGATGGAGACCTACGGCCCGCCCGGCCCGCCGCCCACAACCTATGCGGGTTATGAAAACCGGCGCGGATCGCTGCTGGACCTGCGGCACGCGCCGCGCCCGCCGAACGCTGTGCCGAAGTCGGCGCGACGGCCTGCGCCTAAGGGAGCGACCCAGACCGCCCAGCCGTCACCAGGTGGAACCGCAACCACGCCACCGGCCGCGGCTCCCGCGCAGCAGGCGGCTGCGCCATCTGCCGAGCCTTCGGCGGCGGTGAAACCGGTCGTGGCGGACACCAAGCCGGCAGCGGCGACAGTTGGCGCGGCTTCGTCTGCCGCAGCAGCTTCGCCGGCCACGCTGAAATTGTGGCCGACGCAGGCGATGCCCGACGTTCAGTCGCTGGAGTGATTGCGAGCGTCTCGTAAGCTGCGGGTTTCAGAGCCGATACGGCGCGCCATACAGCAGGCGAAGTCCGAGTGCTGCGATCGCCGTTCCTGCGACGCGATCCAGCGATTTTTTGCGGCCCAGATAGAACTGTCGTGACCGTGCGGTGGAAAAGCCGAGCGCGACAAAGCAGTACCAGCCTGCATCGACGGCGAAGAGCGACGGCAAAAGCATGACCGACAGCCAGAGCGGCGGGTCCAGCGGCAGCAGCGCGCCGAACACACCCGCATAGGTCAGGGCGGTTTTCGGATTGGTGATCTGCGTCATCAGGCCTGCGAGAAAGGGCGTTTGCAGCGATGCTCGGGAGGTTGCTGTGCCGGTTTCCAATCCGGCAATCGGCTCAGCCGCGGTCATCCACAGCCTGCTTCCGAGAAAAACGAGATAGGCACCGCCAAGCAGTTGCAGGAGCAAATCCACTCCCGCCGCACGGCCGAGGACTGTTTTCAACCCGAGCAATGTGAGGGCTGCGAGAATGATGCTTCCCGTGCCCAGACCTGCCGCGGCCATCAGACCGTCGCGCCGCGTTTTCGAAACCGACGTGTGGCAAACCAGCAAAAAGCTCGGCCCGGGGCTCATCGCCCCGAGCAGGATCGCAAGCATGATTGCGAGCAGGGAGTACGCCGCTTCCATTAAACGCTCCCGGGGTCTTTCCCGTGTGCATAAGAGAAGCCTTCATCGCCCCATCCGGCGATGCCGCCGATCATGACCTTGACGCGCTTTCGAAGACGGCTGAGCCGCAGCGCTGCGCGATCCGTTCCGTTGCAATGCGTACCTGCGCAGTAAACCACGAACAGCGTGTCCTCCGGCCACTCCGCCATTTTTGTTGCGGTCATCTTGCCGTGGGGCAGGTTGATCGCGCCCGGAACGTGGCTCTCTTCATAGAGCTTCGGGCCGCGCACATCGATCAGGACGAAATCGGCCGCGCCGTTACTCATCGCGTGGTGGACGTCCCAGCAATCGGTCTCGAACGCGAGCCGTCTTGCATAGTGCTGCTCGACGAGATCGGGGGATGCGGGATCGAATTCGCTGACAAGGCTCATGGCATGCTCCGTTATTGTTTGACGATGCCATGCTTGGCCGAACGGGCCCTTGCCGGGAACTGGCCTAAATGACAGTATGCGTCAAGATCATGCCAAAACCGCACCACTCGACATCAGGACCGCTGGTTGCAGTGCTCGCTTACGACGGGCTCTGCACCTTCGAATTTGGCGTTGCGTACGAGATCTTCGGGCTGGCCCGTCCCGAAATGGGCAAAGGCTGGTACCGTTACGAGGTGTGCGGGATCGAGGCCGGTCCGCTGCGGGCGGCAGGTGGCCTGATCGCCCAGCCAACTTCGGATCGCCGCATCCTGCGCAAGGCGGATCTGATCGTGGTACCCGGATGGCGGGGGATTGATGCGCCGGTGCCCGCGAACCTTGTCGCCGATCTCAAGCGCGCGCATGCGCGCGGCGCGCGCGTGATTTCGCTCTGCTCGGGGATTGCGGTGCTTGCCGCGTGTGGGCTGTTGAACGGGCGTCGCGCCACCACGCACTGGCGCTACACCCAGTCGATCGAAGATCGCTATCCGCAGATCAAGGTCGAGCCGAACATGCTCTATGTCGATGAGGGGGACGTCCTGACCGCGGCGGGCAGCGCGGCTGGAATCGATCTGTGCCTTCACATCGTGCGCAAGGATTTCGGTCCCGAAGCCGCCAACAGCGTCGCGCGGCGTCTGGTCGTCCCGCCTCATCGCGATGGCGGTCAGGCGCAATTCATTCAGCGGCCGATTCCGCGCGAGCGGGAAGGTGCGCGGATCGGGCCGGTGATCGATTGGCTGCGGCAACGGCTGAATGAGACCCATCAGGTCAAGCGGCTCGCCGAGCAGGCCGGCATGAGCATCCGGACCTTCCAGCGCCGTTTCGAGGAAGCGACCGGTCTGCCGCCCGGAGAATGGGTGGTGGCCGAGCGCGTCCGTCTCGCTCAGGAGTATCTTGAGAAGGACAGTCGCGCGACGCTCGATGACGTTGCCGCGATCTGCGGCTTTGGCTCACTGGCGACGATGCGGCATCATTTCCGGCGCAGGACCGGCACCTCTCCCGGTGCCTACCGGCAAAGATTTGCTCACGGTGCGGGCTAACTTCGGTCGTTGACGCATAGGTCATAAAAAAACGCCCCGGGGCACCGGGGCGTTTGTAGTTTCAGGAGGTTCGATAAGCCGATGACTTAGGCCGCGACCTGCTCGGTCACCTGCGGCGCCGGCGTGGTAATCGGAATCTGGCGCGGCTTTTTCGCTTCGGGAATCTCGCGGACGAGATCGACGTGGAGCAGGCCGTTCTCGAGCGAGGCGTTCTTCACCTGCACGAAGTCGGCAAGCTGGAACTGGCGCTCGAAGGCGCGCGATGCGATGCCGCGATAAAGCACTTCACCGGACTGGCTGTTCTCGTTGGCGGCTTTCTCGCCCTTGATCGTCAGGGTGTTTTCCTTGGCGACGATCGAGATTTCATTCTGCGAAAAGCCGGAGACGGCGACCGAAATCCGGAAGTTGTTCTCGCCGGTGCGCTCGATGTTGTAGGGCGGATAGCCCGACGAGCCGTCGCCGTTCGCTTGATCGAGCAGCGAAAACAGGCGGTCGAAACCGACGGTGGAACGGTAGAAGGGGGTCAGATCAAACGTACGCATGTTAGTCCTCCAAAGTGAGCGACCAGCGCGTTTTTCAGGCGGGACGGGCGTCATCTTGGGCAACGCTCGCATGAGCAACACCCTGAAGACCGTCTCGCATGCACAACGCGCCACTCTTTTGCAAAGAGCAGACAACCCGCCATTGGGCCGGGTTTTCGTTCTGCGTGCAGCCTTAACTGGCCTGCACGAAACTGATATGGGAGGGTCCTCGTGACGTTCAAGAGGGTTCCCGGCCCCTCTTTTTGTCAGCAATATCCTTTCCGAATTTGATGATTCCTTTTGGCTGATCGGCCCCCCATGACGCTCGTCTCCATTCCCGCCAATCCCGTTCCCGACAATGTCGTCTCAGGCACCATCAAGACGCCCGATGGCGCCGAGTTGCGCTTCGCGCGCTGGCAGCCGCCCGCCAACCGCAAGGGCACGGTCTGCGTGTTCACCGGGCGCGGCGAGAGCATCGAGAAATATTTCGAGACCGTGCGCGAACTGCGCGAGCGCGGCTTTGCGGTGGCGATGATCGACTGGCGCGGGCAGGGACATTCGTCGCGGCAGTTGCGCGATCCCCGCAAGGGATACGTTCACAGGTTTTCCGACTTCGAAGTCGATGTCGAAACCTTCGTGCAGCAGGTGATGCTGCCGGACTGTCCGCCGCCGTATTATGCATTGGCCCATTCGATGGGCGGCGCTGTGCTGCTGCGGGTCGCGCATTCCGGCAAGCGCTGGTTCGACCGCATCGTGCTGTCCGCCCCGATGATCGACCTGCCGGGCTACGCCACCAAATTGCCGACGCGCATGCTGGTGCGGACGCTGCGCTGGATGGGGATGGGCGGCAACTACGTTCCCGGCGGTAATGGCGAACTCACCGGCACAAATAGTTTCGTCAACAATCCGCTGACGTCGGACCCGGTGCGCTATGCGCGTAACGCCGCGATCTTCGAGGAAGATCCGACGCTCGGCATCGCGTCGCCGACGGTGGCGTGGGCCGATAGCGCGTTCCGGGCGATCGTTGAATTCCGCGAGGCGAGTTATCCGTCGCAGATCAGGCTGCCGATCCTGATGATGGCCGCGAGCAGCGACACTGTTGTCTCAACCGCCGCTATCGAGGAATTCGCCTATCACCTGCGCGCTGGATCGCATCTGGTGATCGCAGGCTCCAGGCACGAAATCCTGCAGGAGCAGGATCGCTACCGGCAGCAGTTCTGGGCGGCGTTCGACGCCTTCGTGCCCGGCACGCCACTGTTCAAGTAGCGGCCAGCGGAACACTCAACGCGCTTCTCCGCTGACGCGAGAAGGGGAACATTTTCCTGCTCGTCGCGATCTTCTTTTTCGGGCGTGCGGTGCTATGGTGCCCACCAGCGAGCCGCCGCTCGCCAAGCGCTCAATAGGTCATTCTCTTTCTGCACTTTCTGCAAACTCGCGTCCGCATGCTGTGTGGCATCGCGGGTCGACACAGGGAGGTAGTGCGATGACAATGAGGCCAGATCCGACCTTCCACGCATCACCGAAGCTTGCGATGGAGGCTCCCCCCGAAAACTTCGCCTATACACTGCTGCTCAGCCCTGACTTCTCGAAGCCCGATGCGCTCGCCGTGATCGATGTGAAGCCGGGTTCGCCGACCTACAGTCAGGTCGTCCACACGGTGACGATGCCGAACAAAGGCGACGAGTTTCATCATTTCGGCTGGAACGCCTGCTCGTCCGCTTTATCGCCGCTCACGGGTCATGCGTTTGTCGAGCGGCGCTATCTGATCATCCCCGGAATCAGGTCCTCGCGTATTTACATCGTGGACACGAAGCCCGATCCGACCAAGGCGAAGATTCACAAGATCATCGAGCCCGAAGAGATTTTCAAAAAGACAGGTTACTCGCGGCCCCACACCGTTCACTGCGGACCGGAAGGCATTTACGTCAGCACGCTGGGCGGTGGCGGCAAGGACGGCACCGACGGGCCGCCCGGCGTTTTCATCATGGACTGCGAGACCTTTGACGTTCTCGGGCGCTGGGAGATCGATCGCGGACCCCAGACGCTGCACTATGATTTCTGGTGGAATTTGCCGCGCGACTACATGGTCACCAGCGAGTGGGGACTGCCGCCGCAGTTCGAGAATGGAATCGTGGCCGAGGATCTGTTGTCCAACAAGTATGGCCATCGAATCCATTTCTGGGATCTGCGGGCCCGCCGCAATGTCCAGACCATCGATCTCGGCGCCAACCATCAAATGGCGCTCGAAGTCCGTCCTGCGCATGACCCCGTTCGCGAGTATGGCTTCCTCGGCGTCGTGGTCGATACCACCAATCTCGAAGGCTCGATCTGGACCTGGTGGCGCGAGGGTGGAAAGTTTCACATTGAAAAGACGGCGACGATTCCTGCCGAACCCGCGCCCAAGGAAAAGCTTCCGCTGCTGCTGCAGGGTTTTGGCGCAGTGCCGCCGCTGGTCTCGGACATCGACCTCTCCATGGACGATAGATTTCTCTATGTGTCCTGCTGGGGAACGGGCGAGATGCGTCAGTACGATGTCAGCGATCCGAGGAAGCCGAAGCTTGCGGGCTCTGTGCATATCGGCGGCATCGCCCGCCGCACGCCCCATCCCAACGGCAAGGTCTATGCCGGCGGCCCGCAGATGGTCGAGATCAGCCGGGACGGCAAGCGCGTATACTGGACCAACTCGCTCTATTCGACATGGGACGATCAATTCTATCCCGACGGAATCCCGGGTGCCGAGGTGATGGCGAATGTGAAACCGGGCGGTGGTCTCGAACTCGCAAAGGACTACTGGCTGAGTTTCCCCGACGGCTATCGCGCGCATCAGATCCGGCTCGATGGCGGCGACTGTTCGACGGATTCATTCTGCTATCCGTCGATTTAGTATGGTGGTTCGCAAGTGAGTGCTGCGGACTGGACACCTGCAGGACTTTGGCTCGCCGTTGTCGTGAGCGGCATCTATCACGGGGTGAGTCCCGGCATGGGCTGGCCGCTGGCCGTCTCAGCCGGACTCATGGACAAAAGCCCCCGCGCCCTGATCGCGGCGCTGTGGCCGCTTTCGATCGGCCATCTGCTGGCCGTGTTGTTGATCATTCTTCCTTTTGCCGTGCTCGCTGCACTGGTCGCGTGGCAACGGCAGATCCAGATCGGCGCAAGTCTTCTGGTGATTGCGTTCGGCATTTTCCGGCTCGTCAACCGGCGTCATCCGCGGGCGTTGGCCCGGATCAGGCCGACGCAACTCGGGCTGTGGTCCTTCGTCGTCGCGATTGCGCACGGCGCCGGGCTGATGCTGGTTCCGATCTATCTCGGGCTTTGCCGTGCCGCCGAGTCCGACAATGGCCATATCGCGACAAGCGTTCTTGTCGGCGCCAATCTTGGCACGGCGGTAGAGGTCGCCTTGGTCCATTCGGCTGCGATGATTGCGGCCGGTGGATTGTCGGCGTGGCTCGTCTATCGCTACCTGGGACTCAAATTCGTGTCGCGGAGTTGGTTCAATCTCGATGCCGTATGGGCCATGAGTCTCATTCTGGTGGGGGCTCTGGCGCTCGCGCTCAATCTCGCGGAGCAGCACTAGGCTCTCCGTTGCGACATGTTGCGCTGATGAGACGATAGGCCTAGTTCGCCTTCGGCGCGGCTCCCGTTGCCGGTTGTGCCGCCGCCTGTGCCGCACGGCCGACGCTCACACTCAGGAGCCCTTGACCCCAGATGCGTTTGGCGACGCGTTTGGTATCTTCCAGCGTGACTGCGTCGACAATGGCATTGCGCTTCTCGATATAGTCGATGCCGAGCTCGTCGAGCTGGTATTGCAGCAGCGCGCTGGCGAATTTCGACGAGGTGTCGAGCGCCAGCATCTGCGAACCCTTGAGGTAGGACTTGGCTTCGTCCAGCTCCTTCTGCGTCGGGCCTTCATTGCCCATGCGCGCGACCTCGCTGGTGATGGTGTCGAGCGTTTCCTTCGCCTTGTCGGCGCGGGTGGCGGTGGAGCCCGCAAACATCGACGACTTCTTCATCCAGATCAGGGATTCCGACACCGAATAGACCAGCCCGCGCTTTTCGCGGACTTCCTTGTAGAGCCGCGTCGACAGCGTGCCGCCGCCGAGAATGTGATTGACGATGTAGGCGGCCATGAAATCGGGATCGTTGCGCGCGACGCCCGGCCCGCCGAAATTCACCGAAGTCTGCGGCACATCGACGATGGCCGACGTTTGCTGCGGCGGCTTGGCGGCTTCCACCGCAGGAACCGGCGTCAGGTTGCCCTTGGCGGGCAGCGAGCCGAAAGTGTCGTCGAGCAGTTTGCCGAGCGCTTCGGGCGTGATGTCGCCGACGACCGCGATCTTCAGCGCATCCCTGGCAATCATGCGCCGTGCGTAGTCCTTCAGGTCGGCGGACTGGATCGCCGGAAGGCTCTCCAGCGTGCCGTTCGGCGGACGCGCATAGGGATGCGTGCCGTAGGCCTGCTCCCAGAACTTGCGGCCGGCGATGGAGACCGGATTGGTGCTCTCGCGGCGTGCGCTGGACAGCATCTGCGCGCGGACGCGCTCCAGCGGCTCGTTGTCGAACCGCGCGGCGGTCAGGGCGAGCTTGAGCAGACCGAATGCCTCGTCGCTGTTTTCCTTCAGCATCCGCATCGAGCCGCGCAGGTAATCGCGGGTCACCGAAAAGCTCATTTCGATGGCGCGCCGTTCGAGGCGTTCGTGAAAGGCCTTCGAATCCAGATCGGCGGCGCCTTCATCGAGCATGTTGGCGGTGAACGATCCGACGCCGGGCTTTTCGGCGGGGTCCTGCGACGAACCTCCGGCGAAGGCGTATTCCATCGCCACCAGCGGCACGGTCGCATCCTGCACGAACCAGGCTTCGATGCCGCCGGGCGACACCACGCGCTGAACCTTCGCGGCGGCGGATGCAGGAAGCACGGCCGCGAACAGCGCGGTGTGAACGGTGAAAAGTGCGGCGGCGAGGCGCGGCAGAATGCGAGAATGAATCACGAGCGCTTCTCCTCGCGTTTGGCGGCCGGTTCCTTGATCAGGTAGCCGGTGGCGGATCGTTTCTTGTCGAGCCATGTCTGCGCGGCCTCGCGCACCTGTTCGGCGGTGACAGCGCGGATGCGGTCGGGCCACGCCCGGACGTCGTCGACGCTAAGGCCGACAGTGATGGCGGCGCCGTACCAGCGTGCCAGCGTGGTCTGGCTGTCCTGCGCGTAGACGGCCTGCGCGATCATCTGGGTCTTGATGCGCTCGAGTTCTTCGGCGGGCACAGGACCTTGCGCCAGCTTGGCGATCACTTCGTCGATCGCCTGCTCGACCTGCGGAAATTCAACGCCGGGTTTCGGCGAGGCGGAAATTCCAAACTGGGTCGGGTCGACGCCCGTGCCTTGGTACCAGGCGCCGGCGCTGACCGCGAGCGGCTTGTCCACCACCAGCGCGCGATACAGCAGTGAGTTGCTGCCGGTGCCCATCAGCTGTGCGAGCACTTCGAGCGCAGCACCTTGCGCGGGGGCTGCGGTGACCGACGACGGCACGAGATAGTAGCGGCGCACGCTCGGTTGCTCGACGCGCGGGTCGGCCAGTGTCACCGTGCGCGGTCCGGCGGGCGTGGGCTCCTGCGGCCTGATCCGCCGCGGCGGAATTGCGGGCTGCGGCGGAATCTTGCCATAGGCGGCTTCGACCATCGGACGAACCTCGTCCACGCTGACATCGCCGGCGATCACAAGGGTCGCGTTGTTCGGCGCGTAAAAGCGCTTGTAGAAGGCGAGGGCGTCCTCGCGGTTCAGCTTCTCGATCTCCTGGTGCCAGCCGATCACCGGGCGGCCGTAGGGATGGTTGAGATACAGCGCTGCCATGATCTGCTCGGTCAGCCGCGCATCGGGGCTGTTGCCGACGCGCATGTTGTACTCTTCGAGCACCACGTCGCGCTCCGGCAGCACGTTCTCATCCTTGAGAATGAGGCCGGTCATGCGGTCAGCCTCGAATTCCATCATGGTCGCAAGCTTGTCGCGCGACACGCGCTGGTAATAGGCGGTGTAGTCGTAGGAGGTAAAAGCGTTCTCGTTGCCGCCGATACGTGCGATCAGCTGGGAGAATTCGCCGGCCGGATGGGCGCTGGTGCCCTTGAACATCAGGTGTTCGAGGAAATGCGCGAGGCCTGACTTGCCCGGCGTTTCGTCGGCCGAGCCGACCTTGTACCAGATCATCTGCGTGACCACCGGCGTGCGGCGGTCGGGAATGACCACGACGTGCAGGCCGTTGCTGAGCGTGAAGGTCGCGGGCGCTGTCGCGGTCTGGGCCGTTGCGCTGGTGAGCGCGGCCGGCGCGAACAGAATTCCGAGCGCAGCGAAGGCCCGGACAATGAGGTGGCGGGAAATCATCATGATGTTCTACCGGATCGCAGATTTATCGCCCGGGGAACATTCAAATCCGCGAGAGGCGACACTGCGGGATCTGAAACGATCGCATCTCGAAAAATCAACGGGTGACCGATCGCGATCATAAGGCCACTGCCCGTCAGCGGAGTGGCGCGGCCAGGAAGCCCAACCTTAATCCCAAGTCTTTTCGCACCGACCGCTGGCGGCGTCGCACCTTTCCTTCGGCGGCTTCAGCTGGCCGACGCCGTAGGCGTAGTTCGACGACGGGGTCTGGTAACCGCTCGGAGGCTGCGTGAGTTCGGTGCGCTCGGGCTCAGTGGTGAATTTCTCGGTTTCAGTCGTGGTCGAGCTCGAGAACGGATTGGAGAACAGCCCGCCGGTGTATCCGAGCTGCGAAGGCAGCATCATGATCGGCGAATTAGAATTGTTGCTGCCGCCGGGAGTCGTCGTTTCCGCCGTCCTGCTGGTGCGCGGCACGCCCTTGTTCAGTTCACTCGGCATCAGCGGCATGCGTTCTTCTTCAGGGGTCTTGCGCTTCTGCTTGGCCCGTTCGCGCGCGGCTGCGCGTTCGGCGACGTCCGGATCCTTCGGCCAGTTCGGCGCCAGCTTCGCCTTACCGGTCTGCGGCGGAGGAAGATCGATCTTGGATGGCACCACCAGCGGCGAGCGCTCGCGGTACTCGATGGAGCCGTCTTCGAGCTTCTTGCCACCGAGGCCGCTCATCAGGTTGTCCATCAGCTTTTCTTCGAAGGTCTTGCCGTCGTCTTCTTCGGCATCCTGGGCACGAACGGGACCGGTAGCCAGCAACAGGCCGACGCCCAGCAGGACGGCGGCAACCCGAAGGGCGCGCGTCGAGAGGCGTGAAGAGAGATGCAAACCTGAACCGATGCCGCCCGTCATTGCGTTCATCCTGATCCGTTGTCCAAGGGCTGGGCGATACCGCCGCAAACCGTTGCGCCGCAAGCCAGATTGCCGGAAGCCAAATGGCCGAAAACCTGCAAAGCGTATCCCCGGTTATCGGGGCCTTTTTGCGGCATCCGGGGTTACAAACGAGTCATACAGGAGGGCGGCAACCCCGGCAACGATGGCCACGTCCGCAAGGTTAAACACGTACCAGTTGTAGGTTTTCCCGCCGATCTGGACGTGAAACAGGGCGAAATCGACCACCGCGCCGTAGGCCAGCCGGTCGATGGTATTGCCGATGGCGCCCCCGATAATGAGCCCGAGGCCGATGGTCGCAAGCCGGGTGCCGGATTTCGCCATCCAGATGCCCAGCACAATGACCGCGGCGGCCTTGAACGCCAGCAGGAGGGCCTGACCAACGGGGCCGGCATCCTGGAACCAGCCGTAGCTGATGCCGGTATTCCAGGCGAGCACCAGGTCGAAGAACGGCGTCACCTGCACCATGCCGCGCGGGCCGAGTTCGTACACGTTCAGCAGCCAGAGCTTCGACGCCTGATCGAGCACGAGGGCTGCGACGGCGGCGATCAATCCGGAGCGGAGGTGGGGGCTCACGCGCTAAGCGCCTTCCATTCCCGCAGCGCTTCGGCATCGCGGGGCGACACGTCGGGATATTCGGGATCGCTGCCGACGGTGGGCAGGATTTTCCACGACCGCGCGCACTTGGTGCCCACAGCCTTTTCGACCACGACCGCGACACCCGGCACATCGCTCAGCGTGAACGCCCCTGCAGGTGCGTCCTCGTTGGTGACCATGGCGTTCGAGGTGATGCAGACTTCGGCCATATCAATATCGAACAAGGTCGCGAACACCGCCTTGTCGGACACGTAAACCAGCGGCGAGGCTTCCAGCGAGGAGCCGATGCGCTTGGCCGCGCGCTCGACTTCCAGCGCGCCGGTGACGACACGGCGGACGTCGCGGATGGTTTCCCACTTCTTCGCCAGCGCCTCATTGCCGAAACGATCGAGATCGTCGCGGAATGTGGTCAGGTGTACCGACGGCTCGGCGTCCGGGCGATACAACTGCCATGCCTCCTCGGCGGTGAAGCTGATGGCGGGCGCGAGCCATTTCAGGATCGCGTCGCAGAGAATGTCCACGGTGGTCAGCGCGGCCTTGCGGGCGAGCGACGACGGCGGATCGCAGTACAGCGTGTCCTTGCGGATGTCGAAATAGAACGCCGACAGTTCGGTGTTCATGAAGTTCGCCAGCGTCGCGATCACCGTCTTGTAGTCGAAGTTCGCGTAGGCAGGACGCACGATGGCATCGACCTCGGACAGGCGATGCAGCATCAGCCGCTCGAGTTCCGGCATCTCGCTGAAGGAGACGGCGTCGCTGCGCTTGAAGTGATGCAGCGTGCCGAGCATCCAGCGCAGCGTGTTGCGCAGCTTGCGATAGGTCTCGATGGTGTTCTTGAGGATTTCCGGGCCGATGCGCTGGTCGTCGGCATAATCCGTGGCGCAGACCCACAACCGCAGAATATCCGCGCCGGAATCCTTGATGACCTTTTGCGGCTCGGTGGTGTTGCCGAGCGACTTCGACATCTTGCGGCCGTTCTCGTCGAGCGTGAAGCCGTGGGTCAGCACCACGTCATAGGGCGCGCGGCCACGGGTGCCGCAGCTTTCCAAGAGCGAGGAGTGAAACCAGCCGCGATGCTGGTCGCTTCCTTCGAGATACATGACGGTGTCTTTGCCGCCATCGACCTTGCGCTTGATGCCTGCGAGGCCGGGGAAATGCACCGGGTCTTCCAGCACGAAGGCATGCGTCGAGCCTGAGTCGAACCAGACGTCGCAGATATCGTCGACCTTCTTCCATTCCTCATTGGCGTGCGAATCGAGGAAGCGTTCGCGGGCGCCGTCCACGTACCACGCGTCCGCGCCTTCGGTCTCGAAGGCATCGGCGATACGCTTGTTGACGGCCTCGTCCTGAAGAATTTCAGCCGAGCCGTCGCCCTTTTCGCGCACGAACACGGTGATGGGCACGCCCCACGCGCGCTGGCGCGAGATCACCCAGTCCGGGCGGCCTGCGATCATGCCGGTGATGCGATTCTGACCCTGCTCGGGCACCCAGCGCGTGACACTGATGGCCTGCAACGCGCGGGCGCGCAGCGTGTCGCCGGACTTGGCCTTGCCGTTGTCAGAAATATCCTTGTCCATCGCGATGAACCATTGCGGCGTGTTGCGATAGATCACCGGCTTCTTCGAGCGCCACGAATGCGGATACTGATGCTTGAGGCGGCCGCGCGCGAGCAGCATACCGTGCTCGACCAGCGCCTTGATCACGCTTTCGTTGGCGTCGCCCTTTTCGCCCTTGTCGTTGAGCACGCGCTTGCCGGTGAAGCCGGGCGCCTGTTCGGTGAACGCGCCGTCGGCATCGACGGTGTAGGGAATGACCGAGCTGATACCGCGCGCTTCCAACTCGCGCGCATTCGCGGTCCAGATGTCGAAGTCCTCGCGGCCATGGCCGGGTGCGGTGTGCACGAAGCCGGTGCCGGTGTCATCGGTGACGTGATCGCCGGCGAGCAGGGGCACAGTGAACTCATAACCGCCGGCGGTGCCCTTCAGCGGATGACTGCACTCGATCGCGTCGAGAATGTCAGCCGAGACGTCGCTCACCTTCTCGAAGGACGTGACGCGCGCCTGCTTGAACACATCCTCGGCCAGCTTGTCGGCAAGGATCAGAAGATCACCGGTCTTGGCCCAGTTGTCGGCGGGCGCGTCGGTGATCTTGTAAAGGCCGTAAGAAATCTTCGGTGAGAAGCTGATGGCGCGGTTGCCGGGCAGCGTCCATGGCGTGGTGGTCCAGATTACCACCGAGGCCTTGGCGAGGCGGCCATGGGCCGCGTTGACCGGAAACTTCACCCACACCGTGTCCGAGGTGTAGTCCTCGTATTCGATTTCGGCTTCGGCGAGCGCGGTCTTTTCCACCACCGACCACATCACCGGCTTGGAGCCGCGATAGAGCGTGCCGTTGGCGGCGAACTTCATCAGTTCGCGCGCGATCTGTGCCTCCGCCGGGAAACTCATCGTGGTGTAGGGATGCGACCAGTCGCCGACCACGCCGAGGCGCTTGAATTCCTCGCGCTGGATGTCGACCCACTTCTGCGCGAACGCCCGGCACTCCTGGCGGAATTCGACGATCGGCACCGCGTCCTTGTTCTTACCCTTGGCGCGGTACTGTTCCTCGATCTTCCATTCGATCGGCAGGCCGTGGCAATCCCAGCCCGGCACGTAGTTGGAATCGAAGCCGAGCATCTGCTGGCTGCGCGTCACCACGTCCTTGAGGATCTTGTTGAGCGCGTGGCCGATATGGATGTTGCCGTTGGCGTAGGGCGGGCCGTCGTGCAGCACGAATTTCGCGCGGTCCTTGGCGGTCTCGCGCAGCTTCCCGTACAGGTCGATGGCGTTCCAGCGCGCCAGAATTTCCGGTTCGCGCTGGGGCAGGCCCGCGCGCATCGGGAAGTCCGTCTGCGGCAAATAGAGGGTTTTGGAATAGTCGGCGGCGTCGGATTTGGGCTTTTCATTCATGGCGGGGTGAATAGCGCGTTTTGGCCCGAAGGGGAAACCCGGTTGTTGGGCATTCTTTCTTCCCCTCTCCCCTTGTGGGAGAGGGTGATCCGAGCGCCAGCGAGGATCGGGTGAGGGGTATGAATGTCACATCAGGATCGTGACCCCTTACCCGGCTCAGTTTCGCTTCGCTCAACTTCGCCACCCTCTCCTACAAGGGGAGGGGGAAGAAGCGGTCACCCCACCACGCCCAACACCGGAAACGCGGCCGGTGCGGCGGCGAGGGCCGCGCGGGCCCGGGCCGAGTCGTCGTCCATCTGGCGCACCAGCGCGTCGATCCCGTCGAATTTCAGCTCGTCGCGGATAAAGCCGATGAATGCGACATCCAGCCGCTGGCCGTAAAGGTCGCCCTTGAAATCGAACAGGAACACTTCCAGCAGCGGCGCGCCGTTGTCGAAGGTCGGGCGGCGGCCGAACGAGGCAACGCCATCGACGCGCGCTCTATCTTTTTCTTGGCCGATGCCGACCCGTACCGCATAGATGCCGTGCTTGAGGCCGCAATGCTTGTCGAGGCGGATGTTGGCGGTGGGATAGCCGAGATCGCGGCCGCGTTTCTCGCCGTGGATCACCTCGCCGGAAATGAACCAGGGTTCGCCCAGCATGGCGGTCGCCTCGGTCACCTGGCCCTCGGCCAGCGCCATGCGGATTGCGCTGGAAGACACCGGGCGATCCAGAATATCGACGTGAGCCTGGATGTGGACCTCGATGCCGAGGCGCGGCGCTTCGGAGGCGAGCAGCGACGGCGATCCGGCGCGGCCTTTGCCGAAATGGAAGTCGTAACCGACGGCGATGCCGCTGATTCCGAGCCGGCCGATGAGATCGTGGTTAATGAAATCCTGAGCGCTGGTGCCGGCGCGGGTGCCGTCGAATGTCATGACCACAGCGCCGTCGAGGCCAGTCCCGGCGAGCAGGCGAAGCTTCGCGGCTTCGTCGCTCAGCCTGAACTGCGGTGTGTTGGGGCTGAAAAAACTGCGCGGATGCGGCTCGAAGGTGACCGCGTAGGCCGGCTTGCCGTGCTTGCGGGCCATGTCGATGGCCGCGGAAATCACCACCCGATGACCGAGATGGACGCCATCGAAGTTGCCCATCGCCACCACCGCGCCCTTGGTGATTGCGCTGGCGGGCGTGGTGTCGCGAATGACGGAAAAGCGTGTCGTCATGGGTACCGGTAGGAAGATAATGAAGAAATTGAGCCGGACCTGACCCCGGCCCGCCATCGGAGTCAAGCTGCTGAATCGGGCCTTAACGGCGCAACTTAAGATAATCCCGATGCGGTCCGATTAACGGGCTGTTTAAGCCGCCGATGCTAGGTTCGCCCCGACTGCGATGTCAGAAGACATCCGCAAAGTGGTTGATAACGCACGCCGGTTGCTGCGTTCGAGGGAGAAAATCAGCGATGGCCATGGATTTGTCGATGCCGGTTCTGGTTGTGGATGACTACAACACGATGATCCGAATTATCCGCAATCTGCTCAAGCAACTTGGTTTCGAGAATATCGATGATGCCAGCGACGGCTCCGCAGCTTTGAACAAGATGCGCGGCAAGAAGTACGGCCTCGTGATCTCCGACTGGAACATGGAGCCGATGACCGGATACGATCTGCTCAAGGAAGTGCGCAGCGACCCGAATCTCGCGACCACGCCCTTCATCATGATCACGGCTGAATCGAAGACGGAGAACGTGATCGCCGCCAAGAAGGCCGGCGTGAACAACTACATCGTCAAGCCGTTCAATGCCGCAACGCTCAAGACCAAGATCGAGGCGGTGTTCCCGGACAACGTGCCGGCGTAACCGCTCCGTCGTATCCGCAGAATTTCAATGCCCGGCGTCACGCCGGGCATTTTGCGTTTTGGAGCTGGCGATACGAAGTATGCGAAACACAGCGTCGTCCCGGCGCAGGCCGGGACCCATACTCCCTAAGCACTCGTTAGATACGGATCGCCGAAAGTGACGGCCTGAAATATTGCGGTGAAACGGGAATTCGGTGGTTATGGGTCCCGGCTTTCGCCGGGACGACGTGGAGAGCGCGTGCGATCCACTGATCTAGGGATCGCGTCTAGCGCCTTACCACTTCAAATCCTGCATCAGCGCGCGGGGCGGCTTGGTCTCGCCGAACAGCCTGCGCACCGCGAATTCATCGGCCACATCGAGGCCTTCGAAATCCACCGCGTGGATACCGCGGGTCAGGAACAGGCAATCCAGCCCCATCAGGTTTGCGCCGGTGAGATCGGTGCGTACGGAATCCCCGATCGCAAGGATGCGATTGGACGGTGTCGTGCCGCCGCGCTTTTCCGCGGCGAGTTCAAGCGCACGGTCGTAGATCGGCCGGTGCGGCTTGCCGTAGAAGATCACCTCGCCTCCGAGGCTGCGGTAAAGCTCGGCGATGGCGCCGGCGCAGGTGATCAGGCGATGACCGCGTTCGACCACCATGTCCGGGTTGGCGCAGACGAAGGTGAGATTGCGCTTGAGCGCCTCTTCCATCATGCCGCGATAATTTTCCTCGGTCTCGACCTCGTCATCGTAAGGACCGGTGCAGACGATGTATTCGGCGTTCTCAAGCGTCGTGAACTTGACGTCGAGGCCGCGGAACATCGGGTTGTCACGCTCCGGTCCGATTTGCAGCAGCGGCTGTTCGAGGCGCGAGGCCACGAAATTGCGCGTCAAGTCGCCTGAGGACACGATGGCGTCGTAGGTCTCGTCGGAAATCTCCATCTTGCGCAACTGGCGCTGCACGGAGTCGGCGGGTCGCGGCGCGTTGGTGATCATGATCACCGTGCCGCCCTGCGCGCGGAAGGTTTGCAGCGCCTTGCAGGCCTCGGGAAACCCATGAACGCCGTCGTGGATCACGCCCCAGACGTCGCTGAGAATGACGTCCACGCCGGTGGCGAGGTCGCGCAAACGGTCAGCGAAACGCAAGGCAGCAACGTCAGGCAGAGTCATGGAATCGGATCACTTCTGTGTGGAGACTTGGCTAATTTTGCGCGGACGCGCGGCGCGCCAGCGCGGCGTTGCCGGTCACGCGGGGAGCCTCGGCTCTCGCGTCGAATTTGGCGTCGGCTTTTTCTTCTTTCCGGGCCGGGGCGTCAACCGTTGAAGCGGTGGGTTCCGTCGGGGAAGCTGCGCCTTCCGGACGCAGCGGGCGCGGCGGCGCGAACAGGAAGCCCTGGCCGAAGCGGACATCGTAGTCGAGCAGATCGACTACGGCGCGTTCGCCCTCGATCCGCTCGGCGACCAGATCGATCCCGAAGCGCCCGAGCAGGTCGGACAGGTCGGCAGCGTGAATGTCGGCGGTCGAGAGTTGCTTCTGGTCGAGCAGCATCGCCGCCGGGACCTTGATGAACTTGACGCCGCGGTCGGCGAGTTCGCGCGGATCGAGCCGCAGATCCGTGACGTTGTCGATCGAGAAGCCGTATCCGAGCCTCTGCAGCGCCGCGAGATGTTCGCTCTCCACCGGGCCGAGATGGCGGAACGTGCCTTGTTTGAATTCGAGAACCAGCGACGGCGCCAGGATTCTGTTCGCTTCGAGAAAATCGAGGCACTGGCCGAACACCGACGGATTACTCAGCGTCGCGCCGGAAACGTTGCAGAACACGCCGACATCCTTCGAGCGCACCATCAGCCGCCGCAGCACCTGCACGCAGCGGAGCATCACGGTGTGATCGATCTGGCCCATCAGGCCGGCGGCTTCCGCCGTGCCGACGAAATCGTTCGCGGTCAGCAACTGCTCCTTGTCGTCGCGCAGCCGCGCCACCGCCTCATAGAAACGCACCTTGCGCTGGGGCAGCGTCACCATCGGCTGCAGGAACAGATCGATCCGGTTGGCCTCGATGGCGTTTCTCACCGCGACGAGAAGCTGGGCATTGGTGTGATTGACAGACGGCGGTGGTGCATCGGCTGCAGGTGCGCTGGCGTTCGCAGCCTGCACCGGAATCGGCGCTGGCATTGTTTCATTCGCGTCGGCGGCCACCGGTTCGGCAGCCTGCCGGACGACGGTCGTGGCGTTGGCCAGAAGGTCGTCATGGGCGGCGACGGATGAAGCGAGTTGCTTGACCAGCGATCCAAGCTCGCTGATTTCGCCGGCCACCGTCTGGATGCGTTCCTGTCCGTTGGCATCGGTCGCCGAGAGGCGAGTCTCGATCGCGCTCAGGCGGCGTCCGAATTCGGCGACTTGCCGTGCGAGGTCCGCGGTACCGCGCGACAGGTCGGCGATCTGGCCGCCGACATCGGTGCGGTCGCGCAGCCGCATCGACACCGCGTTGTAGAGAATCAGGAAGGTCAGCGCCGTCAGCGCGACAATGGCGGATTCGGAAACGGCGAGTCCCGCCAGCGAATGCAGCATCAGGCCGAGCGACGCAGCGATCAGCACCATGCAGATGGCGATGAAAATCGTCGATATGCGGATCATGAAGCCTGCCCAACCCCGAACGGGGCTGAGCTTAGCATCAAGTTTGATTCGGCGCGAAGTTGTTGTTTCGGATTGCTTTTGAAACCGCGTCGAGCGCTGGAAGAAGGTGCTTGCTCTCCGCGCTTGCGGGGAGAGGGTCGGGGTGAGGGGCTTGTTCGTCGGAGGCGAGAGGGTTGCCCCTCACCCGGATCACTGCGTGATCCGACCTCTCCCCGTGAACAGGGAGAGGTGAAGAAAGATCACGCCACCGCGCGGATCACCTTGGCGATCTTGTCCATGATCTCGCCGACCTGGCTTTCCGAGATGATCAGAGGCGGGGTCAGGCAAAGGGTATCGCCAGCCACCCGGATCATCAGGTCGTGGTCGTGGAACGCTGAGTCGAGCGCCTCGAAGCCGCGCTTGCCGGGGCCGTCCTTGTTGGGCGCCAAGTCGATACCCGCAGTGATGCCGACGGTGCGGATGTCCACCACGTTCGGCTCCTTGCGCAGCTCCATCACGGCGTCGGCCCATTTCGGTTCCAGCGCCTTGGCCCGCTCGAACAGGCCTTCGTCGCGATATACGTCGAGGGTGGCCAGACCGGCCGCGCAGGCCAGCGGATGCGCCGAGTAGGTGTAGCCGTGGAACAGTTCGATGACGTGGTCCGGGCCCTTCATGAAGGAATCGTAGATCACGTCGCGGACCAGGACACCGCCCATCGGCACTGCGCCGTTGGTGATGCCCTTGGCGAAGGTGATCATGTCCGGCAGCACGCCGTAACGCTCCGCCGCGAAGGCATAGCCGAGGCGGCCATATCCGGTGATGACCTCGTCGAAAATCAGCAGGATGCCGTGCTTGTCGCAGATCGCACGCAGCTTTTGCAGATAACCCTTCGGCGTTGCCAGCACGCCGGTGGAGCCCGCCATCGGCTCGACGATGACGGCCGCGACCGTGCCGGGGCCATGGATGCCGACGATGCGCTCGAGCTCATCGGCGAAATGCGCGCCATACTCCGGCTCGCCCTTGGTGAAAGCCTGCTTCTCGCGGTCATAGGTGGTCGGCAGGTGATCGACGCCGGTCAGCAGCGTGCCGAACATCTTGCGGTTGTTGACCATGCCGCCGACGGAAATGCCGCCGAAGCCGACGCCGTGATAGCCGCGCTCGCGGCCGATCAGCCGGGTGCGGCCCGCTTCACCGCGGCCGTTGTGATAGGCGAGCGCCACCTTCAGCGCGGTGTCGACGGCTTCCGAACCGGAATTGCAGAAGAACACATGCTCGAGGCCCTTCGGCGCCAGCGCGGCGATGCGGCTGGCGAGCTCGAAGGCCTGCGGATGGCCGAACTGGAACGGCGGCGCGTAGTCGAGGGTTGCGGCCTGCTTCTGGATTGCGCTCACGATCGGATCGCGGCTGTGGCCGGCATTGCTGCACCACATTCCTGCCGCGCCGTCGAGAATGCTGCGGCCATCGGTGGTGAAGTAATGCATGTCCTTGGCGCCGGCGAGCATGCGCGGCCGGGCCTTGAACGCCCGGTTGGCCGTAAACGGCATCCAGAATGCATCGAGATCGTTCGGTGTCGCGACATTCGGGCGAGGGTGTTGAATATTCAAGGGACGTTCCTTCCGGCAAGGAGCAAGTTTCTTCGTTAGGAGCGGAGTCTATCAGCTTCCGGGGGCGTCCGGAACGCATAGCGACGCATGGTCGCCCATAGGTGATTTCACGCAGCGCAGCCGCATGATAATACACCTGATAGTTGATTTATGAATTAGTATGCCCTTAAAAGTTGTATGCGCAAATGCCCGTCATGAAACGGGTCCGCGCCATGTTCAACAAAACCACTGCCGGAAAATTTCTCGCCGCGCGCGACGGTGCGATCGCGGTCGAATTCGCGATCATCGCGCCGGTGTTCCTGATGATCGTGTTCGGGATCATCATGTACGGCTCGTATCTCGCGGTCATTCACGGCGTGCAGCAATTGGCCGCCGAAGCCGCGCGCTCGTCCGTCGCGGGCTTGAATGAAAGCGAGCGCAGCACGCTCGCCAACAGCTACATCACCGGCAACGCCAATTCATATCCGCTGATCGATCCGGCGCGCTTGACCGTCAACGCGGCGACGTCCGGTTCCGACGCCAACGTGTTCGTCGTCACTGTCAATTACGACGCCTCCGCCATGTTCATCTATTCGCTGCCGACATTCGTTCCGGCGCCGTCCCCGACCATCGTGCGCTCGGCCGCGATCCCGCGCGGGGGATATTGAGCATGACGGCGACGAGGCTTCGCACAACACTCAGGCGCTTTACGATCGACGAACGCGGCAACATCGCGATCATGGGCGCGGCAAGCCTGCTGATGATCATTGCCTGCACGGCACTCGGCGTCGATGTCGGCTCGATCTTCGCCGACAAGCGGCGGACCCAGAGCGCTGCCGATCTCGCGGCGATCGTCGCCGCGAGCGATCTGACCAATGCGTCCCGCGCTGCTGCGGCGACCGTCGCCAAAAACAACTATCCCCCGGATTCGCTCGTGGCTGTCGAACCCGGTGTTTACACGGCGAAGGCGTCTCTCGCGCCGCAGCAGCGCTTCGTGGCGGGCGCTGTGCCCGCCAACGCGGTACGTGTGTCCCTGAAAACCAAGACGCCGCTGTATTTCGGCAAGGTGCTGACCGGCGACAGCCAGTGGGACGTCAAGGCAACTGCCATCGCCAGCACCACGCAGCTTGCGACCTTCGCCATCGGCTCGCGGCTGGTGTCGCTCAACGGCGGGCTGCTGAATGCGCTGCTGGGCGGCATGCTCGGCACCACGCTGTCGCTATCGGTGATGGACTACAACGCGCTGCTCGGCGCGAAAATCGATGCATTCGATTTCCTCTCGGCGCTGGCGACGCGCGTCAATCTGACGGGCGTGACTTACGACACGCTGCTGAGCAGTAACCTGAAGGTGACGGATATCGTGGCGGCGCTGCAGACCGCGGCAGCGGGCAACAGCGGCGCGATAGCAGCACTCTCCAGCCTGTCATCGTCGATCTCGGGCCTGACCACGCGGATCACGCCGAAGTCGCTGATCAGCGTCGGGCCTTATTCCAGTCTTACCGTCGGGCAGAAGCCGAAGGTCGGCGCGAGCGTGTCGGCGCTCGATATGGTCTCGGCCATGGCGGCGCTGGCCAACGGCACCAACCAGATCGCGACGAATGTGAACCTGTCGCTGCCGGGCATTGCCGGCGTCACGTTGCAGGCGACGGTGGGCGAGCGTCCTGTGGGCACGAGCTGGGTCACCGTCGGCTCCACGGGGGCGAGCGTTCATACCGCGCAGACCCGCATCCTGCTCAAGATTCAGCTGGTTGGCTCGGGCGCGGTGTCGGTGGTCAATCTTCCGGTCTATGTCGAGATCGCGGCGGGCACCGCGACGCTCAACGCCATTTCGTGCGGCTATCCCAACGTCAGCACATCAACGGTGACGCTCGGCGTTTCGCCCGGCATTGTGGACGCGTGGATCGCCGACGTGACGCCAGCCATGATGACGAATTTCTCCACCAAGCCGAATCCCCCGGCGGCCAACATCGTCAATCTCGGGGTCATCCAGGTGTCGGGCCGGGCGCATGCCACCATGGCCAACACATCACCGACCAGCGTGAGCTTCAGCTACGCCGACATTCAGGCGCGGACCAAGAAGACCGTGAACACCACGTCGTTCACTTCATCGCTGACATCCAGCCTGCTGGGCGATCTGCAACTTGGCGTGCAACTCGGGCCGCTCGGCCTGCCGATCCCCGGCATCGGCGCGCTGGTGGCCAGCATCATCGGCGGCGCGACCGGCTCGATCGATACGTTGCTCAACTCGGTGTTGCAGACCCTCGGCGTCGGCCTCGGACAGGCGGACGTCTGGGTCAACGGCATCCGCTGCGACGGGGCCGTGCTGGTGAACTAGAATCTCGATTTATCGTTTGTCATGCCCGGACTTGTTCCGGGCATCCACGTCTTTACGATCTCTCGGAAGGCAAGACGTGGATGGCCGGGACGAGCCCGGCCATGACGATGTGGATGCTTGCTCGCCCCTATTCGGACTGGTAACTCGTGACTTGATATGCAGACATTCTGCATATCGGACCGCACGGATTCCATGACCGACAAGAAACCCAAAAAACCGCAGAAACTGCGCGCGCGCCTGCCGCGCGGGCTGGTGGATCGCACGCCCGCCGAGATCGCCGCCACGCGTCAGATGGTCGAGACCATCCGCGAGGTCTATGAGCGCTACGGGTTCGAGCCGGTGGAAACCCCGGCGATGGAATACACCGACGCGCTCGGAAAATTCCTGCCCGATCAGGATCGCCCCAACGAGGGCGTGTTCTCGTTTCAGGACGACGACGAGCAGTGGATTTCGCTGCGCTACGATCTGACCGCGCCGCTGGCGCGCTATGTCGCGGAGAATTTCGACACGTTGCCCAAGCCGTATCGCTCCTATCGCAACGGCTATGTCTATCGCAACGAGAAGCCCGGTCCCGGACGCTTCCGCCAGTTCATGCAGTTCGATGCCGACACGGTGGGCTCCGCTTCGCCCGCCGCCGACGCCGAGATGTGCATGATGGCGGCGGATACGATGGAAGCGCTCGGCATTCCGCGCGGCTCCTATGTGGTGAAGGTGAATAACCGCAAGGTGCTCGATGGCGTGATGGAGAGCATCGGCCTTGGCGGCGACGAGCACGCTGGTCGAAGGCTTACGGTGCTGAGAGCGATCGACAAGCTGGATCGGCTCGGCGTCGAAGGCGTGAAGCTTCTGCTTGGCGAAGGTCGCAAAGATGAGAGCGGTGATTTCACAAAGGGAGCAGAACTCGACAGCGATCAGATCAATCTAATCATGTTGCAGTTCGCGCAGCCGGATGTATCGGTTGTTGTGGCCGGAGAGGCCAGGATCGAACGCCACGTGAACACGACGCCAACTGTTGAAGCTGGCCCACCTTCGAAATCATATCCTATTCATCAATCTTTTTTCGACGGCACGATGGAGTTGGGCGAGATTCAGCGACTCGTTACCGCATCGGGCTACGAATCTGACCGCATCAAAATCGATCCCTCTGTCGTGCGCGGTCTCGAATACTATACCGGTCCGGTCTACGAAGTTGAATTGCTGCTCGAGACCAAGGATGAGAAGGGCCGTCCGGTGCGGTTCGGCTCGGTCGGCGGCGGCGGGCGCTATGATGGTCTCGTGTCGCGCTTTCGCGGCGAGCCGGTTCCGGCGACCGGTTTCTCCATCGGCGTGTCGCGCCTGCAGGCGGCGCTGACGCTGCTCGGCAAGATCGACACCACGCCGGAGTTCGGTCCTGTGGTCGTCGTGGTGATGGACCGCAACGAGATCGCGCAATACCAAAAGTTCGTCGCGACGCTGCGCAACGCGGGCATCCGCGCCGAGCTCTATCTCGGCAATCCGAAGAACAATCTCGGCGTCCAGTTCAAGTATGCCGACCGGCGCAATTCGCCGTGCGTGGTCATTCAGGGCGGCGACGAAAAAGCGAAGGGCGAGGTTCAGATCAAGGATCTGATCATCGGCGCGGAGATTGCCAACGCCAGTGGTGACCGCGACGACTATCTGCAAAAGCAGTCTGAGGCGCAGTTCGCCGCGAAGGAAAGCGATCTGGTCGAAGCCGTGCGCAAGGTGCTCGCGCGGCACAACGTCCCTTGGGCGAAGCAATAAGAACAACAACGGTCACGCATGCAATTTGACACCAAGGTTGCTCTCGTCATCCGCTCTGACCTCGAAGCCTGGCAGAAGCTGAACGTCGCGGCCTTCCTTTCCAGCGGCATCGCGGCGGCGTTTCCCGAATGCATCGGCGAGCCTTATGGGGACAAGTCCGGCACGGGCTATCACGCGCTGATCGGCCAGCCGATCCTGATCTACGGCGCGGACGGACCGGCCCTGTCGCGGGCGCTTGAACGGGCACTGGCGCGCGACGTCAAGCCCGCCGTCTATACCGCGGACATGTTCAAGACCACGCATGACGAAGCCAACCGCGCGGCGGTGCAGGCCGTCATCCGCGCCGATCTCAATCTGGTCGGGCTGGCGTTCCGCGCCGAGCGCAAGGTGGTTGACAAGATCGTCGATGGATTGAAGTTTCACGCCTAGCGCGTAGTCCGCAAAAGTGCGGTATCGGTTTTGCGAACAGAATACGCGCAGCTAAAGAAGACATTCTTTGTTGTCACACCAAGAAAAAAGGGAACGAACATGCCTGAGGTCATCGTGAACATGGCTGCCGGACGCACCGACGATCAGAAGAAGGGCATGATGCTCGACATCACCCAGGCGCTGGTGAAGAATCTCGGCGTCGATGCCGAAGTCGTGACGGTGCAGATCAATGAAGCGCCGCTGACCCACAAGATGAAGGGCGGCAAGACCTTCCTCGAGCGCAAGGCCGCAGCGAAATAGGCTTTAGGACGCTGGCATGAACGTGCTTGAGAAAGTCACCGTCGGCATTCCCGGTGAAACGGTCATCACCGTTTCGCACGACATGACGGTGCAGCATTTCCTGTCGACCATGCCGGCGGTCTACGCGACCCCGGTCATGATCCTGCACATGGAAAAGGCCAGCACCGCCTCCATCGCCGACCTGTTGCCGGAGGGCTATGTCAGCGTCGGCATGGAGGTGAATGTCCGGCATCTGGCGGCGACGCCGGTCGGGCGCATCGTGCGGGTGACGTCACGGGTGCGCCAGATCGACGCCAAGAGTGTGCTGTTCGACGTGGAAGCCTGGGACGGGTCCCGCAAGATCGGCGATGGCACCCATCGGCGCGGGGTGATCAATATCGCGGCGTTCGAGAAGCGGTTCGGCGTGGCCTGACCGTGCCTTGCAGCACGGAATCTTGAGCATTTCTGATTGTTCTGAAGCATCGAACGGGGCTAGGTTTCCGGCCGTTCGCCCCAACGGAGAGGTCCGATGAGACTCGTATTGATTGCCGCCGCGGCCGTGATGCTGTTCTCCGGGCAGGTTCATGCGCAGGGGAAGGGGCGTCCGAGCGGTGACCAGAGCGGGGGCTCTCAGTCCACGGGCGAGGACCCGCAAAAGCGCATGGCGCGGGAAGAAGCCGCCGCCAAGGCCGCGATGAAGAACATCCCGGATTCGAAAGAGAAGTACGATCCCTGGAAGATCGGGAAGTAGTGCTGAGATTTACTGCTTCGGCCGTGCGCCCGTCATGGCCTGCATGTCCTTGATGTTCATCTTGATGCCGCCGGGCATGACGATATCACCGGCCTTCTGGTCCGCCTTGCAGGCGCCGAGCCATTTCGCATCCATCATCGTGACGGCCTCCGGCTGCTTGCCGTCACCTTTGGTCGACACCTTCACCGTATAGGCTGAGTTGAAGTCGCCGTTGATCTCGGTGCGCGAAACCGAGGTCGTGCCGCCGACCGTGCAGGTCGCGTCGATGACGAGACCGGTCGCTGTCTTCTGCATGTCCTGCTTGGCGCACATCTCCTTCGCCATCGGGCTGAACGAGGCGGCCATGTCCTTGTCGGTGGTGGCGTCGGTGCATTGCTGCATGGTCATCGCGGGCATCTGCGGACCGGGACTGACCTTGATTTCCCACAGGCCGGGTTTGCGGTTCGGCATTTCGACCGGACCCGCCAGCGCGGGAAGGGCGAACATGCCGGCGCAGAGCGTCAGCGCCATCACACGAGATGAAGGCGTTCGCATCATGGGCAAGCCCCTTTGATGTGGGTGTCAGTAACCGACGCGCAGCGGCCGGTTGAGGTGGCCCGGATGGACCCAGACGCAGGCGAAGGAAATGTAGCCCCCGTACTGGGCATCGGTGCCGGTCAGCTTCACCGACTTGCCGTAGCGGGCGCAATGATCGACGGCCATCGCCTTGATGTCCGCGCCTTCCTTGTAGAGCGAATAGGCGATGATGCCGCCGGTGTCGTTGCCCTTGAAAGGCGGCACCGTATCGAAAAACGCGCTTGCCGGCGTCAGCGCAAGGGTGCCCAAAACCGCCGTCAGGATCGCCGTTCCAGTCGTTCGCATCATGCTCTCCATGGAATCTTGCCCTCACCATAAGGCGGCCGGGCCGTCATTGAAAGAATGCCGTGCGTTTTGATGGGGGTTGGCTGCCGAGTGTTGCCGCGCTGCACTTGACCGGCTGACGGCTTCGCGGCACCTTCCGCGCAACGAACATTCGGCGGACCGCCTTCATGCGCGACCTTTTCTCGACATTGCGAAAACTAACTCTGGTTGTGGCGCTGGGCGCCGTGGCCGGACTGATGGCGCTGAGCCCGGCGGCCGAGGCCGCCAACGTGCTGGAGCGCAATTTCTGGCTAAACGGCCCGCGTTATGACGGCGCCATGCGTCCCTGCCAGGAAGTGCTCGGCACCATTTCCCAGCAGTTCGCGGAAAAAGAGAGCAAGTTCTGGAATTCGGCGCTCGAAATCACCGGCTACGCCAATGTCCACGAGGTCGCGTTCCGCGCCTGGGCAAATGACAGCATTCCACGCCGTTTCTGCACCGCCAGCGCCATGCTGAACGATGGCCGCGCGCGTCAGGTGCATTTCTCGGTCATCGAAGACGGCGGCTTCGCCGGGTTCGACTCAGGCGTCGAATGGTGTGTGGTCGGTCTCGACCGCAACTGGGCTTACAATCCGTCCTGCAAGGCGGCCCGGCCGTAAGCTTCGCAAATCGATTCGTCACCGAATCGCCTCGTCCGCTGCGCGGTGGACGAGGCGATTTTGTTCTTGAAATGTTCTTTTGGCCTGATTAGGCTTTGGGCATTGCGTAATCCGCACGAAAGCGACCCGGTGCTGGCCGGAGGGTGCGGAGAGGGGTAGGGGGCGTCGCCATGTTCGGTTTCAAGTCCGGTTCGTCGGCCATTGGCTTTTCATGTCAGTTTTTGCGATCTGACTTTCTGTCCCGGTTTGCGGCCCCGCTGCTCGGCCTCGTGATAGCCGGCCTCGTCGCGGGCTCCGCGTCGGCGCAGGATCATCGCCAGAATGCCCCCGGTGAGTTCGACTTCTATGTGCTCGCGCTGTCGTGGTCGCCGTCGTTCTGTCAGGCTGCGAGCGAGCGCGGCAATTCCAGCCGGGGCATCCAGACCCAATGCGCCGGCCGGCCGTTTTCCTTCGTCGTGCACGGGCTTTGGCCGCAATACGATCGCGGCTTTCCGAACTACTGCCAGCGGCCGTCGCCGCGGCTCGACCGCAACGTCATGACCTCGATGCTCGATCTGATGCCGGCGCCGGGCCTGATCTACAACGAATGGGACAAGCACGGCACCTGCTCGGGACTGAGCGCTCGCGCCTATTTCGAAACCACCCGCAAGGCCCGCGCGGCGGTGAAGATTCCCGCCGAATATCTCGAACTGGCCGACACCAGATTAGTTGCGCCCGGCGACATCGAGGATGCTTTCATCAAGGCCAATCCCGGCCTCTCCAGTTCGGCCATTGCGGTGACCTGCGACAGCAAGCGTCTCAGCGAGGTGCGCATCTGTATGAGCAAGGATCTGCAGTTCCGTGCCTGCGAGGAGATCGATCGCCGCGCCTGCCGCCGCGACAAGGTGGTGATGCCACCGGTGCGCGGGGGATAAGCGCAGGTTACTTTCGTCGCGCGATGTCGTAACTGTCGCGCCATGAACTACCGTCACGCCTTCCACGCCGGAAATTTCGCCGATGTCATCAAGCACATCGTGCTGGCGCGCATCCTCACCTATCTGCACGAGAAGCCAGCTGCGTTCCGCGTGATCGACACTCATGCCGGTGCCGGGCTGTACGACCTGACCAGCAGCGAGGCTGAGCGCGGCGGCGAATGGCGCACCGGCATCGCGCGGCTGATGCAGGCGCGATTGTCCGAACCGGTCATGGCGCTGGTCGCGCCCTATCTCGACATCGTGCGCTCGTTCAATCCGCAGCGCGACCTCACCGCCTATCCGGGATCGCCGCTGGTCGCACGCGCGCTGCTGCGGCCGCAGGACAGTCTGGTCGCCTGCGAACTGGAGCCGAACGCACGCAAGCAACTGATCTCCGCATTGCGTCGTGACGAGCAGGCACGTGTGGTCGATCTCGACGGCTGGACCGGGCTGCCGGCATTCGTGCCGCCGAACGAGCGGCGCGGGCTGGTGCTGATCGATCCGCCGTTCGAGAGCCGCGACGAGTTCAAGCGGCTGGCGGACGGCTTCAGCGCGGCGCATGCCAAATGGCCGACCGGCATCTACATGCTCTGGTATCCGGTGAAAGAACGCCGCGCCACCGACACGCTGGCGGATCAAGTGGCGCGCGTGGCGAACGCCGGCAGCGGCGACGCCAAATGCCTGCGCGTCGAATTCAGCGTCGCGCCGCAGACACAGGACTCAGGGCTGGTGTCCGCCGGTCTGTTGATCGTCAATCCGCCGTGGAAGTTGGCTGCGGAGTTGAAAGCGATCCTGCACGAGCTTGAGAAGCCGCTGGGTCTCGGCGGCGCCGGTCGCTTCCGGGTGGAAACCGTCAGGGTCTGACGCACTGCACGCGCAGCGGTTGGCGCGTGCCTGGATTCCGTGCGCACGATACCCCAAATGCGCCATGGCCAATTTGCCGGGAACCGTATTATGCTACAGCCGTGAAGGTCGGCTTTTATGTTCCGCGCCCGCGAATGGCCGCGGCGGAATGACGAGAGGCCCCGGACGCTTCCAGTTTTTGGAGACGTTCTCCAAGGCCGCCGCTTTCCGGCAGTGAATGCCGGGCCTGGCCGGCGCGCGTTGCGCGCCGGAGGTGCAATGCGGGGAGGGGTTCCCGATGGCCATGACAGGTGTCGTCAAGTTCTTCAATGCCGAGCGTGGATACGGCTTCATCAAGCCGGATGACGGCGGACGCGATGTGTTCGTGCACATCACCGCGGTCGAGCGCGCGGGGTTGAAGGACCTGATCGAAGGACAGCGTATCACTTTTGAAGTCGAGCCTGACAAGAAGGGCAAGGGACCGAAGGCGGTCGATCTCGTCGTTTCGCCCTGACGCATTCCCGGGATTAAACCCCGCAAATGAAAATCCCGGGCGCGAGGCCCGGGATTGATAGAGCGTGACTGCGCGGCGCGGTCAGAAGCGATAGTTCACGCCGAGGCGCACCGTGCTGAAGCTGTAGCCGTTCGGCAGGCCGGTAAGCATGAAGTTCTTCTCGCTGAGATCGATGTAAAGATACTCGACCTTGGCCGACCAGTTCTGGTTGATCGCGAATTCCGCGCCGGCGCCGACCGTCCAGCCAGCCGAGGTGTTGCTCTCGGAGAAGCCGCCGGGCTGCTCGACCTTCAGCGCACCGAAAGCGAGACCGCCGGTGCCGTAGAGCAGCACGTTGTTGAAAGCGTAACCCACGCGGCCGCGCACGGTGCCGAACCAGGGGTTGGAGAATTTCCACGCGGCGAACGTATCGTCCGACGAATTGAGCTGGAGATCGCCCTCGATGCCGGCCACCCATGCGCCGGACTGCCAATTGTAACCGACCTGAAGACCGCCGAGCACGCCGGACGGCTTTGCTCCGCTGTTGGAAACGTCGCCCCAGCCGTAGCCGAGATTGCCGCCGATGTACGGCCCGATCCAGCTGTTGGCGAGCGGCTGATTGACCGTGTAGGGCTGCTGCGCATAAGGGCGGCGGCCGTAGATGTCGGCGGCGTGCGCCGATGCGGTCATACATGTCGCGGCGACAATCGCGCCGAAAATCGTCTTCTTCATCTTACTCTCCTCACGCGCGCACCGGCGTGGCCGTTATTTGACCAACGTGGCGCGGCGGACCCCGCGTGGTTACGAAAGCCCACCTTTTCTTCGTAAAATTTATCGATAGTTTTACGTTAAACACTCGTTAAGGCGGTCCGCGGCCCCCTTCACATCCTTAAGAAAGTGTTACAAATCGGGCGCGGTGCTGCCGGGTGCAAATCTGTCCAGGTTCCGCCATGTCTCGCGCCTGCTGGATGAATTCGCTCCTAGTGCCGCCTATTGGAAGTTCCTGCGGCGCAAGCTGCGAGTCCGATCCAGGAACTTCCAATAGAAAGCGGCACTAGAATCATAAACTTGCTAGTACCCATGACTTTCCGAAGTTCGTGTAAGGTGGTGCTGAGACTGCTCACGAACTTCGGAAAGTGGGTACTGGCTCATAAGTTCTGGTCATGATTCACGACACCTCCGATCCCGCACAGCCGCCCGATCCGCCGGCATCGACTCTGCTTCCGCAGGAACCAGCGCCGCGAAACCTGCGGGGGCAGGATGTCGATCCGGCATCGATCGCCGTCGCCGAGGACGATGAAGAAGCACGGCTTCCGGAACAGGACGACGAGTCCGCCGAGTTCGCCGGCGAAGCCACGCTCGCGGTCGGCCGCGCCGCGATCGAGCGTGCGGTGAAACTCGCTCCGACCTCGCCCGGCGTCTATCGCATGCTCAATGCGGCCAACGATGTGCTCTATGTCGGCAAGGCCAAGAGCGTGAAGAAGCGGCTCGCGTCCTATGCGCGTCCCACAGGCCAAGTGGCGCGCATCGCGCGCATGATCGCGGCGACCGTCAGTGTGGAGATGGTCTCCACGGCGACCGAGACCGAAGCGCTGCTGCTGGAAGCCAACCTCATCAAGCAGCTTCGTCCGCGCTTCAATGTGCAACTGCGCGACGACAAGTCGTTTCCCTACATTCTGATTACCGGCGACCACTGGGCGCCGCAGATCGTCAAGCATCGCGGCGCGCAGACCCGGCCCGGCCGCTACTTCGGGCCTTTCGCGTCAGCGGGCGCTGTCGGCCGCACCATCACAGCCCTTCAGCGCGCGTTTCTGGTGCGCTCGTGCACCGACTCGTTCTTCGAGAGCCGGACACGTCCGTGTCTGCTCTACCAAATCAAGCGCTGCTCCGGCCCCTGCACCGGCGAGATCGATTTCCCCGGCTATACCGAACTGGTGCGTGAGGCGAATGAGTTTCTCTCCGGCCGCTCGCGGCTGGTGAAGCAGGAACTCGCAGGCGAAATGGAGAAGGCGTCGCACGAACTCGAGTTCGAGCGCGCGGCGCTGTATCGCGATCGTCTTGCTGCGCTCTCCGCGATCCAGTCGCAGCAGGGCATCAATCCGCGCACCGTCGAGGAGGCGGACGTTTTCGCGATCCATCAGGAGGGAGGTTACTCCTGCGTCGAGGTGTTCTTCTTCCGCACCGGACAGAACTGGGGCAACCGCGCCTACTTCCCGCGCGCCGACAAGGCGATGCCGCCGGAGGAAGTGCTGGGCTCGTTCCTCGCGCAATTCTACGACGACAAGCCGCCGCCGAAACTCATTCTGCTGTCCCATCGCATCGAGGATCAGCAATTGCTCTCGGACGCGTTGAGCGTGAAGGCGGGATACAAGGTCGAGGTGTCGACGCCCCAGCGCGGCGAGAAGAAAGAGCTGGTTGCGCATGCGCTGACCAACGCGCGCGAGGCGCTGGGCCGCAAGCTCGCCGATACCGCGACGCAGACCCGCTTGCTGCAGGGGCTGTCGACCGCGCTCGGCCTGCCGCGCGTGCCGAAGCGGATCGAGGTCTACGACAACAGCCA
>JAZKDK010000047.1:0-53139 GCA_040387615.1 Pseudomonadota bacterium
AGGTGGTGTTTTTCCAGGAATGGAGAACGCCGGAGGATCGCGTCGAAGGTACGACCACGATCCTGCGCGATCTCGCCAATCTCGCCGAGGGCAAGAAGGCGGCGTAAGGCGATTGGAAGCGGACTATATTTTGCGTGACCTCGTTTTTCATGGAACGAAAGACCATCTCAAAAGCTTTGATCTTGTTGCTTATCTAGTTTGCGAGGAAGCCGCGCCTATCCCGGCTGGCTTTCTTTCGCCTAAGCGCGAAAGTACGAACCGGGCCACCAATGCGAATATCGCGAGCCAAGGACTGCAGGGCAGTTAAAGCAGTCACCCCGGAAACGTGCTCTTGTATGCGCCGATCCTTCTCATCTCGCGAAGTCCGGCGTAGATGGTTGGTTGGATCATGAACGATGGCAATGACTCCCTGAGTCACCGTGACGCCCTTCGTCAATCGGAGATCCGCTATCGCCGTCTCTTCGAAGCGGCTCACGATGGCGTACTCATTCTGGATTCCGTTAGCCGGAAAATTACCGACGCCAATCCCTTTATGGATCGCTTACTGGGCTATCCGCATGAGGAATTGCTCGGCAAGGAATTGTGGGAAATCGGTCTGCTCAAGGATGAGCAAGCGAGCATTGCCACCTTTCGTGAACTTCAACTGAACGGGCAAGTCCGCTACGAAGATTTGCCGCTCGAAAGCAAATCCGGCGAAAAGCGCGAAGTCGAAATCGTCGCCAATCGCTATGATGAAGACGGCAAGCAGGTTATTCAGTGCAACATTCGCGACATCACCGAGCGTAAACGAACCGAAGCCGCGCTGCGCGAGAGCGACGGGCGCTTTCGCACATTGTTTGAACTGGTTTCCGCAGGGATCTATTCCTGCGACGCCACCGGCTTGATCGAGGAGTATAATCAGCAGGCTGCCGAATTGTGGGGCCGCTCGCCGACCCGCGGGGATAGCAGCGAGCGGTTCTGCGGCTCGTTAAAACTGTTCCGTCCGGACGGAAGCTTTATGCCGCACGATCAATGCCCGATGGCGGAGGTGGTTTTGGGCAAGAGAGCGGCAGTGCATGACGAGGAAGTCATCGTTGAGCGGCCTGACGGCTCGCGGGTGAATATCGTCGTGAATATCAGTCCGCTCAAGAACGAGCGAGGGGAAATCACAGGAGCAATCAATTGCGCTTACGACATCACCGAGCGGAAGCGGGTTGAAGCACACCAGCGCTTCCTGATGAACGAACTCGCGCACAGGGGCGGAAACCTGCTAGCCGTGATCCTATCAATTGTGTCGCGCACCCTGACCGGGGACCTGCCGCTTGCCGAAGAACGCGCGACGTTGACAGGGCGCCTCCATGCGCTGGCGCGGACCCAGTCGGCGCTCATGAATGAGGGCTTCGGCGCGCACGTGGCCGATATCATCCGGCTCGAGTTCGAAGCGTTCTCCAACCGCGTCGTGGCAATCGGTCCCGATGTGATGCTGAATTCCAGGACAGCGCAGACCTTCGCGCTCCTCATGCACGAGCTCGCCACCAATGCCGCCAAGTATGGTGCGCTATCCCGGCCGGAAGCGGGCCAGATCCATGTCGATTGGTCTGTCGAAGGTGCGGGTGAGGACGCGAGGTTCAAGTTACTTTGGCAGGAGCGCGGTGGACCACCGGTTGTCCCGCCGATCCGCCAAGGCTTCGGTAGCATCCTGCTGGAGAAGGTTGTTGCACAGGATTTTCGTGCACAACCAACGATCAGATTTGCACCTGAAGGCCTGAGCTACGCGATTGATGCGCCGCTGCCGATGATGATCGTCGGTAACGGGGGCGCGGCATAGTCGCGACGCTGCGCGATCGCGAAGCAATTCAGTCAGGACTGGATTGCTTCGCTTCGCTTGCAACGACGATAGATGCTATCGTTGTTACTTCGGATACTTGAACTCAGGCGCGGCCTTCAGCGCCTCCTTGGTTGTGTTCATCTTCGCGGTCCAGGTGTCCTTGTCCTTGTTGTAGCTGACCCGCACGGATGACGGCGACACGGCGACGTAGTGTTCGCCCATACCCAGAAATCCGCCGACCGACAGGATCATGGCCTGGACCTGCTCGCCCTTGCCGATGGCGAGATCGGTGATTTCGCCGACCTTTTCATCTTTCTGGTTGTAGACGTTCAGGCCCTTGAGCTTGGAGCTGAACATCTCGTCCTTCGCAACGGTCGCGAACTTGGCTTCGGCGGGAGCGGTTCCGCTGGTCTGGGCGAGAGCCGGGCTGGCGAGAACGGCCAGCGACGCGGCGATGAGTGCAAACTTCTTCATGGTAATCCTCCAAATTCGATAAGAGGCTCACCAATGCGAAGCTGGTTCGATTGTTCCGGACAATATCGAAAGTGTAACGCGTGGCTTACGACGCGACGCGATGTCCTTCGGCGTGCAGCCGCCCGAGCACCATCGATGCTGTATCGCCCGGCATCAGCGTTGCGACCGTGACCTGCGGATCGAGCCGCTGGTCGCGCTTGGTGCTGTACATGGTGTGTTTCAATACGCTGGTCAGCCGCCGCGCGATGGCGTGCGCGTTGCGCAGGTCGGCTTCGGCGAACACGATAACGATTGCACCGTATTCATCGAGCGTCGCGAAATCCATCCGTCGCATCAGGCGGCTGAGAATACGCGCCGCGTCGAGGCGCATCCGCTCGGAGATCGAGCCGCGTGCAAAGGTAATGCGGGCGACGGACAATCCCGCACCCCGGGTCTGGGTTTCCGTCACGGCGGTCTCAAAGTCGCGGCTGAAGGCGTCTTCGTTCAGCAGCCCGGTTCGCGGATCGAGCAATCCGCCCACATCGATCGACTTGAGCGCGCGGCCGATGCGGGACTCGAAGGCCTGCTGCCTGATCAGCGGCACAGCATGTGCGGCGAGCATCGGCGGTTCGGTGTCGGCGACTTCAAGGTTCGGCAGATCGTAGTCGGCGGCGAGGCCAGACAGGCTTCTCACCACGACGGGAAGATTGCGAAACCGGGAATCTTCAGAGAGGACGGTCAGGAAGGCATCCAGAACGCGGGGCGTGAAGCCATCGCCCACGATGATGCCGTCGAGTTCACGCGCATTGAGGTGCTTGGCGGCGGCTTCGATGCTCAGGGCACCAACAACGCCCATCTGTTCGCCAAGTGCGACCGACAGGGCCGGATATGCGCCGCCGCGCCCGAGCAGCAGGACGGTTGCGTCGTCGATCGGATCGCTCGTCGGCATGCGTGTGGACGTGCGGCGATCGTTGGACAGGCGGCGGAGCAGGGTGGCGTGCAGCGCGCGGACGCGCAGCGCGGCATTGAGCCGGCTGACGAGGCGTTCAGGAGTCCGGCCTGCCTGGGTGAAAGGAAGAACATTTCGCGGCAAAACTATGCCGGGATCGAGCGCAATCAGCGGCAGATAGGGTTCGATACGAGCGGCGCGTTCCGCAAGATCCGCCAGCATGTCCTCGTGACCATCGAGATCGGCTACGATCACTGCAGCGGGCCGCAGCCGTGCAATAGCCTCCATGGCGTCAGACCAGCCGACATCCACCAGTGGAAACGCCTTTACCTGCGTAATCGCGCCCGAAAGTGCGTGGCCTTCCCGATTTGAGACAATGACGATCGGGCCTTGCTGCGACATGGTGCTGCAAACTCTGAGAAACACGGTTTGCCGAACGTGTCGGCGCTGCGCGAAACCTTACGCCGCGGCTGTTAATGGCAGGTCAATGCAATCGATGAAATGGCGGGGTCAGGTTCCGCTGGAACGGTCGCGAAACGCGTCCACCATCAGCGGATTGAGTCCCAGTTCGCCCAGTGCTTCACGGGCGCGGCTGTTGTCGCCGGCGCGTCCGGCGAGGCGGAAGCCGTTGAGTTGATCCGGCAGAGCGGTCAGCATGGCGCCGGCGGTCAGCCGCTTCGCCCATGAGTCGAGATCCTGCGACAGGAAACGGTAACCGCCGACACCGACGATCCCGACAGGCGGCGCGGTGATGCCGATGGCGCCCGTGGCGCGATCGACATGCGCGGCGTAGCCGGTGTCGACGTAATCGAGGACGGGCGTTTCCGTGAGCGAGTCCTCGGACGAGATGCGATAGGCTGCGACAGGCACCATCGCGCCGCGCAGCGCGAGCGTGGCTTTCGGCGTCACGATGATTTCGCCGATGGTTTTTGAGCTTGCCGCACCGCGCGGCGCGCCGAACGCTCCCGGCGTAATGGATGCTGCGGAGCCATCCTCAAGCCGCCGCGCGCCGAACAGCCCGATCTCGCCGAACAGATAGATGTCGGTCAGCGTTGTGCCGGTGTCCTGCCAGTCGTTGCTCGCGGTGACGCGATCCGGCGTGCGCCACAGGCCGATGACGTGTTTGATCGCGACCTGCGGGCGTGCAAGCGTACCGCTCTCGGCCAGCCGGAGCGCGAGTGGACCGGGCACGATCAGCGTGTCGTGATGGTCATCGACGATCTGCTGTTCAAGAATCTGCAGGTCGGCCGGATGATGCAGCGCCAGCGATCCGCCGCTCAGCAGCCAGGTCACTACGGACGACGCGAAACCCGCGAACGAAGCCGGTGCAATGGACGACAGCAGCCGCGCGCCTTGCGGCAGTCCGGCTTCGAGAAAAACCGCAAGGCCGCCGGAGATCAGCTGAAGATGGTTGCGCGGGATCGCGCGAAAACCATCCGGCGTGACGTCGAACGAAATGATCGCCGGCCTGCGCGCATCCGGCAGAGCAGGCGACAGCCAGCCGTTCATGCCGCTTGTCGCGATTTCCAGCGGCGTCATGCCTTCGGGCAGATCGTTGCCGAACCCGAAAACCTGCCGGATGGAAAACGCTTCCGCCGCGGCATGGAGCGTCAGTTCGCCGTGATCGACGATCTCGATGCGGCTGACGCCGGCAATCGCCCGCGCGCCGACACGATTGAGCGCAATCGTCAATTCGGATTGCCGCCAGAGTTGCGGCAGCAGCGCCACCACCAGACCGGCGCGCAGCGCAGCCATCACCGTCACCACGAACTCGATGGTGTTCGGCATCTGCACGGCGATGATCGAGCCCGGCGGCAGTCCCGCCTCGACAAAACGAGCGGCGATGCCTGAGATAGCCTGATCGGTTTGCGCGAAGGTCAGTTGCCGGGGGGCGTCGCCGGTGACGCGCAGCTTGTTCGGAGGATCGATCAGCGCGACGGCATCGGGCTGGCGCAATACCGTGCGGCGAAACAGATCGTCGAGCGTCAGCGCCGTACCGGATGATGTCGCTGCTGAGGATGGCGCGGTCTGCAAGGTCTCGCTCACATTGTCACGGCGTTACTGTCACGCATCACGGCTTCGCTGATGGCGGCTTGACACCCGGCTTGTACCACCACGTTTCCGGCAGGTAGCCAGTGAGCGCGGTGACCTTAGGCCGTTCTATCCGATTCCACCGTGCGATCCATTGCTGCCGAACGTTATAAATCGGAATTGCGTAGAATCCCGCCATCAGCGCGCGGTCGAGCGCACGCACAGCGGGAACAAAGTCGGTCCGCTCGTGCGCTTCGAGAAGTGCGGCGATCATTGCATCGACGGCCGGGGACTTCGCGCCCATGTAGTTGCGGGTGCCTTGATTATCGGCAGCGGCGCTGCCCCAGTAGAAGGCCTGCTCATTGCCCGGCGACAGCGACTGGTCCCAGCGATTCTGGATCATGTCGAATTCGAAGGAAAGCCTGCGCTGGTCGAACTGCACGCCATCCACCGCGCGCACTGACGCGGTAATTCCCGCGCGCTTGAGATCACGCTGATAGGCCAGCGCGATGCGCTCCTGATCGCGCGTGGTGACCAGGATTTCAAACGTCAGCGGCGCCCGGTTGCTCTTCTGGCGCAGCACCGTGCCGTCGAGCTGGTATCCGGCCTGTGCCAGCAGTGCGAGTGCGGCGTGCAGCGAGGCGCGGTCGCGGCCCGAGGCATCGGTGACCGGCAGGCGATAGCTGCCGTCCATGATGTCGGGACGGATGCTCGCCGCGTAGGGTGCGAGCAGCGTCTTTTCGCGCGCATCCGCCGGGCGCGTGTAGGCGGAGAGGTCCGAGCCCGCGAAGTAACCCGCCGACCGTCCGTACAGGTCGAAGAAGTAATTGCGGTTGATCCATTCGAAGTCGAACAGCAGCGTCAGCGCCTGCCGCACGCGGATGTCTGCGAACACAGGACGGCGCGTGTTGAACACCAGATACTCCGACGGCTGCGGCGTGCCGGGTTTGATTTCGTCGCGGATCACTTCGCCGCTGCGCACCGCGGCGAAGTCATAGCCCTCATGCCAGCGCAGCGGTTCGTTCTCGATACGGAAATCGTAGAGACCGCGCTTGAATGCCTCGAACGCGCCGTTGGCTTCGCGGTAATAATCCAGCCGCACCTCATCGAAATTCCACTGGCCGCGGTTCACCGGCACGTCGCGGCCCCAGTAGTCGGGGTTGCGGGTCAGCGTCACGCTGGCGCCCGCGCGGACGCCATTGACCCGGTAGGGACCGGAGCCAATGGGACCGGTGAGAGAAGTGTCCTCGAAGGTCGCGACATCGACGGCATGTTTGGGAAAGATCGGCATCAGGCCGAGGATGAGCGGCAGCTCGCGGTCGTTGGCGCCGCCGAAATCGAACCGCACCGTGCGGTCGTCCAGCGCCTCGGCTTTTTCGACCTTGGCGTAATACAGCCGGTGATTGGGCCGGCCCTTGTCGCGCATCAACTGCCACGAAAACAGCACGTCGTCCGCCAACACCGGCTTACCGTCGGAGAATTTCGCCCGCGGATTGAGCCGGAACGTCACATAGGTCCGGGCGCTGTCGGTTTCGACGGTTTGCGCCAGCAGGCCGTACAGCGTGAAAGGCTCGTCGTTACCGCGTGCCAACAGGCTTTCGACCACGTAGCCGCGGATCTGCTGGACCGCGATGCCCTTGACGATGAACGGATTGAGGCTGTCGAACGTCCCCAGCACCCCGAAAATGATCCGGCCACCCTTCGGCGCGTCGGAATTGACGTAGGGCATGTGCGCGAACCCGGCGGGCAGGGCCGGCGTGCCGTGCATCGCGATGCCATGAGATTGGACGGGCGATGGAACAAGCGCCGGCTGGGCCGCGACTGGCGACGAGGCGAGGCCGGACCAGACCAGAGCCGCGCAACAAAGTTTCCGCGCAATGGTTCTGCCGCTGCGGCGCACCGGATGTCGCTCGTGGTTTGATTCGGCGGACCTCACGCCGAAATTTACCACGATGAGTCCCGATATTGCGGGTTGCGACCCGCAAATATCGCTGTTGGCATTGATCTTTTCGTGCGCCGTTGTATTGAAGGCGGGCTATTCGAGGAAGGCTGCGCGGTCTGTCACGTATCCGCCTCAATTGGCTCCGAGACAGCCGCCGAACAAACAGGCACCCGCGGCCCCAGGCGGGAGCGGGCGTTAAGGTTCAGAAAGGGTTTTCCACAATGAATTTCCGTGTCTTGGCCGCGCAGGCCTCGCCGCGCGGCCGGATGGTCGCCGCTTTGACCGCTGGCGCTTTTTTGGCTGCAGCGGCCGTTTCAAGCGCGCATGCGCAGGCTCCCGCGCCAGCTCCTGGCGCTCCGGCTCCGAAGGCTGCTCCCGCTCCCAAGGCTGCTGCACCGAAGGCCGCGCCGAAGGCGCCGGCTGCCGCCCAGCAGGCCCCAGCCGCAGCCGCTCCGCAGCAGGCTCCGGCCGACCAGCAGGTGCAGTTGATCTATCAGCCCTGGACCAAGTTCTGCATGAAGGGCCAGGACGCCGCCGCCAAGCAGGTCTGCTTCACCGGCAAGGACGGCCGCATTGAATCCGGCCAGCCCGTCGTCGCCGCCGTCATCATCGAGCCGGAAGGCGACCCAAAGAAGCTTCTTCGCGTCACCCTGCCGCTCGGCATGCAGCTCGTTCACGGCACCCGCATCATCGTTGACGCCAACGCGCCGCTGCAGAGCCCCTACGTGATCTGCTTCGCCAACGGCTGTATGTCGGATTACGAAGTGACCCCCGACATGCTCGGTCAGATGAAGAAGGGCCAGAACCTCGTCGTGCAGGCGATCAACGCCAATGGCGCGCCGCTGACGCTGGCGCTTCCACTGGCCGAATTCGCCAAGGCCTATGACGGTCCGCCGACCGATCCGAAGGTCTTCGAAGAGTCCCAGAAGAAACTGCAGGAAGAGCTTCAGAAGCGCGCGGCGGAAGCCCGCCAGAAGCTGGAAAACGCGGCTCCGCCCGCCAATCCCGCCGCGAAGTAACGCGGTCTCTGCAAACGGAAAAAGGGCGCGCAGCAATGCGCGCTTTTTTTGTTTGCGTTGCCGGGAGCATAAATCGTCCGTCGGTCTTATCTATTGTAAGGCAGCGTCAGTGTTGCCCGGAGATGATGCACTCGTCACAGGAGACCAAGGCATGGCCGACTTCAGCTCGCTCTCGCTTCCCGAACTTGAGGACCGTATCGCAATCCTGCGGGATAACATCCGGCAGCTGATCGAGCAGGCAGCGGCGGTGTCCGGCGGCCAGAATGAGGAGCGCAATGCCGATCGCATAGCGCAACAGACCGAAGAACTCGAAGCACTGGTGAAGGAGCGGGACGGGCGCAAGCGCGCCTAGCCGCTGCGCGAACCCTCAGTTCAGCGAGGGATTGCGCGGACGGTAGCTGCCGGACTTGTCCTTGACGAAGATCTCGGCGACCTGCGAATGGCGGATCGGCTCACCGGACTCATCGGGCAGCAGGTTCTGTTCCGAAACGTAGGCGACGTACTCGGACTCGGAATTCTCGGCCAGCAGGTGGTAGAACGGCTGGTCCTTGTGGGGCCGCATTTCTTCAGGAATCGACAGCCACCATTCCTCGGTGTTGTTGAATTCCGGATCGATATCGTAAATCACCCCGCGGAAAGAGAAAATCCGGTGGCGAACGATCTGGCCGATCTGAAACTTGGCGGTGCGCGCTTTAATCATCCTCCGTCGAATAGACCATGATTGTGGCCGATGCTAGGGGTTTGGCCATGAATCCGCGATGCGGGAGGCTCCTCTGCGCTGCGGCATGTTCTCCCCCGCAGCCAGCTAGATTAAGCGTATCTCGATGATAGATATTTTGAATCTCGCTCTCCCGTATTTCGGGCTGATCTTCATCGGGTATGCCTGCGGAAAGTATAAACGGCTGCCGGAAGCCGGACTGGAGTGGATGAATTTCTTCCTGCTCTACGTCTCGTTGCCGGCTCTGTTCTTTAGAACGCTTGCAAAGACGCCGCTCGAGGAACTGAACAACCCGCCGTTCGTGATTGCCACGACGCTGGCGACCGCGAGCGCGTTTTTCCTGTCGATGTTCGGCGTGAAGTTCATCGCGAAACTGTCGACCCGCGAATCCGCGATGGCGGGCCTCGGCGGCGGCTACGGCAACATCGGCTACATGGGGCCGGGGCTTGCGCTGGCGACGCTGGGCGCGAAGGCAACCGCGCCGGTCGCGCTGATTTTCTGCTTCGACACTATCTTTCTGTTTACCATCGCGCCGCTGCTCATGGTGCTGACCGACGGCGAGCGCCGTCCGCTGCTGCCGACGATCCTGCTGGTGGCGAAGCAGATCCTGCTGCACCCGTTGATCGTCGCATCCTATTTCGGTGTGCTGGTCGCGGCCCTCCATGTGCCTGTGCCGGTCGCCCTGGACAACATGTTTCAGTTTCTGCAAAGCGCCGCAGCACCTGTTGCACTGTTCGCGCTCGGCGTCACCGTGGCGCTGCGGCCGTTCGAGCGGGTGCCATGGGAAGTGCCGGGCGTCATCATGGTCAAGCTGATCCTGCATCCGCTGATCGTGGTCGGTCTGCTGTTGCTGCTCGGACCGTTTCCGCCGGTGTGGGCGGCGACCGCGCTGCTGCTGGCGTCATTGCCGCCCGCGCTCAACGTGTTCGTGATCGCGCGTCAGTACGACACATGGATAGAACCCGCATCAACGCTGGTTCTGGTCGGCACGTTCGTGTCGGTGGTGACGTTGACCAGCGTGATGTGGATGATCAAGACCGGTGTGATCGTGTTTCCGTGAACGTCACGCTGGCGTTTCATGACCCAAAGGGAAAAGAAGCTCGCGTCTCGTTCAGGATTTCTTTCGACAGCTTCTCATCGTCGACAATGCGGGCAAGGACCATTGCGCCGACCATGGCCGACCAGGCGGCAATCGCCGCACCCCGTTTCTCCTTGGGTGTGTCGCCTTCTGCCTCGGCACTAAGGTGACTGATCCGGCTACGGATAGCCTCCGTCATACCGTGCCGAAGCTCGGCTGAGCCCCGCGAGGCTTCTGTTCCCAAACTCGAAAACAGACAAGATGTTGCCCGGTTATCGCGGTGCTTAACGCTGAGATAGCCGTGAGCATATTCCGCCGCCGGGCGGCGCGGACTGGCTTTATCGGGAGCCGGGGGCAGCGCGTGTCCGACAGCCTCTGCGATGAGCGCCTCTTTGGTCGGAAAGTACCCATAAAAAGCGCCGTGCGTGAGTCCAGCGTCCTTCATCACCTCCGCTACGGTGACATCGTCGAATCCGCGCTGGCGGAACAGACGCGCGGCCGCGGCCAAAATCCGCGCCCGATGCTCTGCGACTTGTTCTCTGCTCACTTTCATGTGCGTGCCTCTAAAACGTTTGACATTATACATGATGTATATCATGAATATAATCATGACGACCATCATTAATAGAGGTTTGTCATCCCGGCCGGAGCGGCGGCTCACGTCATTCCGCAAGCATCACAAGGAGGTTAAAATGGCCAATTCGATAATTTTGATGATCTGCGCGACACTCGCAATGGCAATGGCGCCGAGTGGGCGTGCGCACGCGAGCGAGGGCGAGGCGCGCGTGTTCTTTACCAAATTCGTCGCTGCGCAAAATGCACACAATGTAAGCGACGTGAAAGGTATGCTCTGGAATTCGCCCGACATGCTCTGGTACGGACGGGGCGTCGAGACCAGAGGGCCGGATGCCGTCGCCGATCGTTTCAAAGAGTACTATCAAGGTACATGGCACCTTGAACCCGACATGTCGCAATTTCGCGCCACCGTGATCTCAAACGATGTCATGATGATTCTTGTTCCCATCGTTTTCACGCGAGGCCTTCCAGGCCAGCCATCGCAAGACAATAAGTTTCTGATCAGCCAGACCTACGTTCGCGATGCAAACGGCTGGCACGTCGCTTCCATTATGCCGATCGCAAATACGCAGCTGAAATAGCCTTGGGGAAATAGCCTTGGCGAAACAGCCGGCTGCTGTTGCTGTGTGGCGACGCGGCGCGGGCCAGTACCGCGTCGCCGCCGGGGATCTACGCCCACCAAAAGCCAGGCACGCACGATCTCCGCCAGATCAGCCGCATCGGCGGCCCTGTGTCCGCCATCGGCCGGGTCCCCGGAACCACCGCGGCTGTGATATGCTCCAGCGGACTGCAGGGAGCACTCCGATGACGATTAATCATCCCAATGCCAAAAGCATCTGGACGACGATTCAAATCGACAAGGACGGCGTGGAGACGGTGCTGGTTGTCGAAACCGATCTGGAATTGAATGCCGCAGCTCCAGCCTTTGATGTTGCCAAGGTCGATGCGCTGATCGAAGCCGCGATGAAGAGTTTCGCCACCAGCGGCGGAACGATCGATCGCGTTCATCTGGTTCCGGTTCGATAAGACCGCAGCTTCGCTAGTGACGCCCGCGCCACGACGGCGACAAGCCTTCGCGCATCGCGAGTCGGCGGATCGGCCCGACGCGATCCAGCAGATGCATGCCGGCGGCGCGGAGTGATTGAGCGGGCAGGAAATCGCTCAACAATGTGCGGTTCGCCATGTCCACCGCAAAGGTGCGGCTGAACACGTCGGCGCGTCGCGCGCTCGTATAGCGCTGCAGCACCGCATCGTCGCCGGGATCGGTGCCCATCAACAGCGCGTCGCGCACGGTCTCTGCGAGATCGGCGGCGTCGCGCAAACCCATGTTAAGCCCCTGCGCGCCGATTGGCGGCAGCACATGCGCGGCTTCGCCGACCAGCGCGATGCGTTTGACTGCCAGCTGGTCGGGGTTTTCAATCGCCAGCGGAAACACATGGCGGCCGGGCGCAACGGTCAGCTTGCCGAGGATCGAATGCGATTGCCGCTCGGCGGCGAGGGCGACCGCCTCGTCATCGAGGTCTTTCAACCGCGCGGCCTCGTCGGGCTTCATCACCCAGACGATACTCGAACGTTCGCCGGGCAGCGGCACAAACACGCAGGGACCGGACTCGGTATGAAATTCGGTCGAGCAGTTTCCGTGCGGGCGCGTGTGCGTCACGTTCAGCGTCAACGCCGACTGCCCGAGGTCGCGGCGTTTGACGCCGATGCCTGCGGCTTCGCGGCACAGCGAATGCCGTCCGTCCGCGCCAACCACGAGGGCGGCCACGAGCGACTGGCCTTGTTTGGTCGTGATCGCAACCGATGACTCGCCGGTGACAATCGACTCCGCTTCGTCATCGATGCGCACGAGGTTTTGCAACTCAGTGGCGCGCGCTTCCATCGCGACCATCAGGAGGCGGTTCTCGATGTTGTAACCGAACGCCTCCATGCCGATCTCGTCGGACGTGAATTTGACTTCCGGCGACCGGATCAGGCGGCGGGTGTCATCCACCAGCCGCATCTTGCGCAGCGCTGCCGCGTCGGCGCTGCAACGCTGCCAGACATCGAGCGATTGAAGGAAGTCCACCGAACCGCCGAGCAGCGCTGTGGTCCGGTTGTCGGCATAAGGCGAGCGGCGGGCGATCAGGACGGTGCCGACGCCTGCCTGGGCCAGCGCGATGGCCGTGGCGAGCCCGGCGGGCCCGCCGCCCACAACGGCGGCCTGATGGATCGGCGAAGCAGAGTCAGTCATGCGGGTATCTATGGTCGGAATTTTCCGGTGTCACAATGGATTTCCGGTTGTCTTTCTGACCCGCATTTGAGGCAAATCTGGTTCTCGTTCCGTCACAATGGACGATGATAAAGCCGGATATGCAAACTGCAGGGAATCCTGTTAGTGACGACTGCACATGAGTGAGCCCGGCCCGCAGGACCAGCCCCCGTTTCCCGCCAGAACGCGCGTCCGCGCCTTTGGCGTTCATATCTTCACGGCGCTCGGCGGCGCGATCGCGCTGATCGCCATGCTGGAGGCGGTGAGGGAACACTGGGCGGCTATGTTCGGCTGGCTCGGGCTGGCGCTTCTGATCGACGCTCTCGACGGTCCGCTGGCGCGGCGGTTCAATGTCGGCGATGTGCTGCCGAACTGGTCCGGCGACACGCTCGATCTGGTCGTCGATTTCCTCACCTATGTGTTCGTTCCGGCCTATGCGATTACCGCCAGCGGCCTGCTGATCCCGCTCGCCACGCCGCTGCTCGGCGGCGCGATTGTCATCTCTGGCGCACTGTATTTTTCCGACCGGCGCATGAAGACCGACGACAATCATTTTCGCGGCTTCCCCGCGCTGTGGAATGCAGCGGCGTTCTACCTGTTCCTGCTGAAGCCTCCGGCCGCGGTCGGCAGCATCGTACTCGCCATTCTCGTTGGACTTACCTTCGTGCCGTTCAACGTGATGCATCCGTTGCGCACCACGCGGTTTCGTATGCTGAATATCGCGCTGATGGTGGCCTGGGCGATCCTGGCCATGATCGCGGTTGCCGCCAATTTCGAGGTGTCGTTGTGGGTCACTGCCGGACTCTGCGTCATTGGCGCGTATGTTCTTCTGAGTGACGTTCTGATCCGATTGATAAGCGGGAAACGCACATGATGGAATTGTTGACGAGCCCGGAAGCCTGGGCTGCGCTGCTGACCTTGACGGCGCTCGAAATCGTGCTGGGCATCGACAATGTGATCTTCCTGTCGGTGATCGTGTCGCGCATACCGCCCGCGCAAGCGGAGAAAGCGCGCAAGATCGGCCTCGCACTGGCGCTGATCTTCCGGATCGCGCTGCTGAGCATTCTGGTCTGGCTGATCGGCCTGACGGAGGCCGTCATCACCGTCGGCAAGTTCGCGCTGTCATGGCGCGACATCATCCTCATTGTTGGCGGCCTGTTCCTGATCGCCAAGGCGACGCATGAGATTCATGCCGAGGTCGAGGCGCGGGATCACGACGAACAAGCCAAGGCCTCGCCGAGCGCGTTCTTCTGGGTGATCATGCAGATCATTGTGATCGATCTCGTGTTCTCGATCGACTCCATCATCACCGCGATCGGCATGGTGCAGGAAATCGAAATCATGGTCGCCGCGGTCATCATCGCCGTCGGCGTGATGTACCTGTCGTCGGGGCCGGTCGCGGCGTTCGTGAAGGAGCATCCCACGACCAAGATGCTGGCGCTGGCGTTCCTGGTGCTCATCGGCGTGGCGCTGGTCGCGGACGGTTTCCATTATCATATTCCGCGCGCCTTCATTTACGTCGCGATCTGCTTCTCGGCGGCGGTCGAGTTCTTCAACATCCTCGCCAAGCGCAACCGCAAGAAACGGGTGAAAAGCGCAGCGGGCTAAGGCGCGGCTTTGGTCCGCGTTGACAATTTGCCGCCGATGGACTTCGCTCCCGGCTCAGGTCACTTAAGAAAAAGGCTCGGGAGAAACCATGACCAAGGCTGTGCGCGTCCATCAGGTGGGCGGTCCGGAAGTGATGATCTATGAGGACGTGGACGTCCCTGCGCCCGGCGCCGGCGAGGTGCGCATCCGCCAGCACGCCATCGGACTGAACTTCATCGATACGTATTATCGCACCGGCCTCTACAAGGCTCCGGGCCTGCCGTTCATTGTCGGCAACGAGGCCTCCGGCGAGGTGGTTTCGGTTGGACCGGGCGTGACCAATTTTCATCCCGGTGATCGCGTCGCTTACTACTTCAACCTCGGCGGCTACGCGACCGAGCGCAACATTCCCGCCGACAGGCTGGTGAAACTACCCGATCACATTTCCCACGAGCAGGCGGCGGTGCTGATGCTCAAGGGGCTGACGGTCTGGTACCTGCTGCACAAGACCTTCAAGGTCGAGCCCGGCCATCGCGTGCTGATCCACGCAGCTGCCGGCGGCATCGGTCTGCTCGCGTGCCAATGGGCCAAGGCTCTGGGCGCGAACGTCATCGGCACTGTTGGCACCGAGGAAAAGGCGAAGCTGGCGCTGTCCAACGGATGCGACCACGTCATTCTCTACAAGCAGGAGGATTTCGCCGAGCGCGTGAAGCAGATCAGCCGCGGCGAACTGTGCGACGTGGTCTATGACGGCGTCGGCAAGGACACGTTCGCGGGTTCGCTGAAGTCACTCAAGACGCGAGGTCTGTTCGTGTCGTTCGGCAATGCGTCGGGACCAGTGCCACCGTTCTCCATCGCCGAGTTGAACAATCACGGCTCGCTGTTCGCGACCCGTCCGAAGCTCAACGACTATGTCGGGACGCGCAAGGAATTGATCGAAGGCGCGGACACGCTGTTCGCCGCCGTCATCAGCGGCACGCTGCACGTGCCGATCAACCACGCCTATGCGCTGAAAGATGCGCAGAAGGCGCACCGCGAACTTGAAAGCCGGATGACCACGGGATCGGGAATTCTGAAGCCGTAAGGTTCAAAATCCCGCCACGGTGCCGTGCAGGTCGTACTGATCCGCGCGGTCGATCTTGGCAGTGACGATGTCGCCGACCTTCAGCGGACGACGGCTTGAGACGTAGACATTGCCGTCGATCTGCGGCGCATCGGCCTTCGAGCGGCCCTTCGAGACAGTCGGGCCGACTTCATCGATGATGATCTGCTGGCGCGTGCCAACCTTGCGCTTGAGACGCTGCGCGGAAATCTTCTGCTGCCGCGCCATCAATGCGTTCCAGCGCGCGGTCTTGATCTCTTCCGGCACAGGATTCTCGATGGTGTTCGAGGTTGCGCCCGCAACCGGCTCGTACTTGAAGCAGCCGACGCGATCGATCTGCGCTTCATCCAGCCAGTCGAGCAGATACTGGAAATCGGAATCGGTCTCACCCGGAAAGCCGACGATGAAGGTCGAGCGCAGCGTGAGGTCCGGACATTCCTCGCGCCACTTCTTGATGCGGGCGAGGGTCTTGTCCTGCGCGGCGGGGCGGCGCATCTGCTTCAGCACGTCAGGCGACGCATGCTGGAACGGGATGTCGAGATAGGGCAGCACCTTGCCCTCGGTCATCAGGCTGATGACGTCATCGACATGCGGGTAGGGGTAGACGTATTGCAGCCGCACCCACGCACCGAGTTCGCCGAGTTCGCGCGACAGGTCGAAGAATTTCGCGCGGACCTCGCGATCCTTCCAGATGCTGGTCGCATACTTGATGTCGACGCCGTAGGCGGAGGTGTCCTGCGACACCACCAGCAATTCCTTGACGCCGGCGGTGACCAACTTCTCGGCTTCGAGCAGCACGTCCTTGGCCGGGCGCGAGACCAGATCGCCGCGCAGCTTCGGAATGATGCAGAAGGTGCAGCGGTTGTTGCAGCCTTCGGAAATCTTCAGGTAGGCATAGTGCCGCGGCGTCAGCTTGATGCCCTGCGGCGGCACGAGATCGAGATGCGGATTGTGCAGCGGCGGCAGCGCGCTGTGCACGGCGTCCATCACGCTTTCATATTGTTGCGGCCCGGTGATCGACAAGACGTTCGGGTATGCCTTCTCGATCTGCTCGGGTTCAGCGCCCATACAGCCGGTGACGATGACCTTGCCGTTCTGCGCCATGGCCTCGCCGATGGCACCCAGCGACTCCTGCTTGGCGCTGTCGAGGAAGCCGCAGGTGTTGACGATCACCAGATCTGCGCCGTCATGGTTGCGCGCCAGCTCATAGCCTTCGGCGCGCAGGCGCGTGATGATCCGCTCGGAATCCACCAGCGCCTTGGGGCATCCAAGCGACACAAAACTGACTTTTGGGGCGACGCCCTGTTCCATACCATTCAACCTGTTGGGAGAACGCAGGAGCTATCCCTGATTACCTATAAATACAAGGCTTTAAGCCAATCGCAGACGCGTGCTAGGGTTGTTTTGCCGGAATGTGGGTGCGAATGGCTGCGGATTCGTCGTTTAAGATCGTCATTGTCGACGAAAGCCCGATCCGCGCGGCCATCCTGAAGGAAGGGTTGCGGGACGCGGGCTTTACCAGCGTCGAGCACATTCCGGAGATGCACAATCTTCTGGCGCGAATCTATGCGCTCGATCCCGACGTCATCCTGATCGACCTCGAAAACCCCAGCCGCGATATCCTGGAACAGATGTTCCAGGTCAGCCGCGCGGTGCGGCGGCCGATCGCCATGTTCGTGGATCAGAGCGACGCCGCATCCATCCAGCAGTCCGTCGAGGCGGGGGTGTCGGCCTACATCGTCGATGGCCTGAAGAAGGAGCGCATCAAGCCGATCCTCGATCTGTGCATTTCGCGCTTCAACGCCTTCTCCAAGCTGCAGGACGAACTGGACCGCACCAAATCGGCGCTGGAAGACCGCAAGATCCTCGATCGCGCCAAGGGGCTGCTGATGAAGGCGAAGGGCCTGACGGAAGAAGAAGCCTACGTGCTGATCCGCTCGACCGCCATGCGCGAGAAAAAGAAGATCGGCGAGATCGCCCAATCCATCGTTACCGCGGCGGAGTTGTTGAAATGACCGGTACACCGCTCACGATCGGTTTCATCCCGCTGGTCGACGCTGCCGCGCTGATCGTTGCCGTCGACAAGGGCTTTACCGCCGACGAAGGTCTCGACGTCACGCTGGTGCGCGAGGTGTCGTGGTCGAACGTCCGCGACAAGCTCAATATCGGCCTGTTCGATGCCGCGCACCTGCTGGCGCCGGTTGCTATCGCATCGAGCCTCGGACTCGCGCAGGTCAAGGTGCCGATCGTTGCGCCCTTTAATCTCGGCCTGAACGGCAACGCTATTACCGTCTCGCCTGCGCTGTATGCGGCGATCAAGGGCGAAGCGGACGGCGATCTGCTCAATCCGATGGTGAGTGCGAAAGCGCTGGCGCGGGTGGTTGCCGCGCGCCGGGAAAGCGGCGGCGAGCCGCTGACTTTCGGCATGACGTTCCCGTTCTCGACCCACAACTACCAGCTCCGGTTCTGGATGGCCGCCGGCGGCGTCGATCCGGATGAGGACGTGCGGCTGGTGGTGTTGCCGCCGCCCTACATGGTGAACAGCCTCGCCAGCGGCCATGTCGATGCCTTCTGCGTCGGCGCGCCGTGGAACTCGGTCGCGGTGGATCTCGGGGTCGGACACATCCTTCATTTCGTGTCGGATATTCTGGAGCGTGCTGCCGAAAAGGTGCTGGCGGTTCGCGAGAAGTGGGCTCTGGAAAATCCGGAGATCGTCGCAAAACTCACGCGCGCGCACGGGAAGGCTGCAGACTTCATCGAGAATCCGGACAACCGGGACGAGGTGGCGGGCATCCTCGCAATGCCTGACCGGATCGATGTCTATCCGGAGGTGATCCGGCGCACGCTCGATGGCCGCCTGAAAATCTCCCCCGACGGAACGATGCGGCAAAGCGAGCGCTATCTGCTGGTCGGACGTGAGGGAGCGGCCCGGCCCGATCCCGCGCAGGCGGCCTGGCTTTATGCCCAGATGGTCCGCTGGGGGCAGGCGGCCTATTCGCCGGAGGCTTTGGAGCGGGCCAAGCAGGTGTTCCGGCCTGATCTTTATGATGCTGCGCTCGGAGCGTCGGCAAGGCCTTCGCATGGTGTAAAGGACGGCGTGGGAGCCTTCGATGGCGCTCCGTTCGACGCCAATGACATCGCCGCGCACCTCGGCTCGGTCGCGATCAAGCGTCGGCTTCCCTGACAGCGATTCCCGGTTCAGGACCGGCTGCCCAATTTTTGTGCGCCGCGCAAAATGTGGGCATTTGCCATTTGGAGAGGCCGCACAGGCGGCCTGCTTCATATGAAGGCATCATCATAAATCACTGAAAAATATGGATTTGCTGCGTCGCACGCGACTGGCACGATCCTTGAATAGCTAGGGTAGGCCGAGACGAAGGCCTGCCGGGTCCACCGATGGCCCAAACAGCAATGCCGCTGTCTCGAGGAGCCTCCGTGGGCGCGTCTCGGGGTGGCGGCTTTTTGTTTTTGGGCGGCAGGCCCGTGTGCAGGGCGATTGAACGGCAGTCAAACACCGACACGGTCGAAAGGACGACAGACACGATGACCAAGACCACCAAACAGGGCGAAAAGGGAATCGCGGACCGCAAGATGAGCCGCCGCGCGCTGCTCAAGGCGGGTGCGGGAACAGCAGCGCTGCTGGCCGCCGCGCGTTTGAATTTTCCTGGCGGCGCGTTCGCGCAGACTGCCGGACCGGAAGTGACCAAGGCGATCTTCGGTTACATCGCGCTGATGGACGCCTCCGCGCTGGTGATTGCGAAGGAAAAGGGTCTGTTTGCCAAGCACGGCGTGCCGGACGTCGAAGTCAACAAGCAGGCGTCGTGGGGCGCGACGCGCGACAATCTCGTGCTCGGCGGCGAGAAGAACGGCATCGATGGCGCGCACATCCTGACCCCAATGCCGTACCTGATTTCGGCCGGCAAGGTGACGCAGAACAACGTGCCGACGCCGATGTACATCCTGGCGCGGCTCAATCTCGATGCGCAGGCCATTTCGGTTTCCAACGACTACAAGGACCTGAAAGTCACCGCGGACTCGTCGGCGCTGAAAGAAGCCTTCGCGAAGAAGAGGGCTGAGGGCAAGGAAGTGAAGGTCGCAATGACCTTCCCCGGCGGCACGCATGATCTGTGGATTCGCTACTGGCTCGCCGCCGGCGGCATAGACCCCGACAAGGATGTCTCCACCATCGTCGTTCCGCCGCCGCAGATGGTGGCGAACATGAAGGTCGGCAACATGGACGCGTTCTGCGTCGGTGAGCCGTGGAACGAACAGCTCGTCAATCAGGGTATCGGTTTTACGGCGTGTTCGACCGGCGAAGTCTGGTCGAAGCATCCGGAAAAGGCGCTCGGTATCCGCGCGGAGTTCGCCGACAAGTATCCGAAGGCGACGCAGGCCATCCTGATGGCCGTGATGGAAGCGCAGCAGTGGTGCGACAAGCCCGCCAACCGCGCCGAGATGTCCGAGATCGTTGGAAAGCGGCAGTGGTTCAACGTGCCGGTCGCCGACATCATCGGCCGCGCCAATGGCGACATCAACTACGGCAATGGCCGCGTCGAGAAGGGCACCAAGCAGTTTATGAAGTTCTGGCAGGACCACGCGTCCTACCCGTTCAAGAGCCATGACTCCTGGTTCGTCACCGAGGACATCCGCTGGGGCAAGTTCGAGCCGACGACGGACGTCAAGGCGCTGGTCGACAAGGTCAACCGCGAAGACATCTGGCGGTCGGCGGCCAAGGCGCTCGGCGTTGCCGCAGCCGACATTCCGGCTTCGTCATCGCGCGGCAAGGAAACCTTCTTCGACGGCAAGGTTTTCGATCCCGAAAATCCGTCGGCGTACCTCAAGAGTTTGTCGATCAAGCGTATCGAGGCCTGAGAACCTGCGGGCCGCCCCACGCAGGGGCGGCCTCGCACCTAACACAACCGAGGCAATCTCATGAACATGCCGCTCGCAAAAACGACCAGCACACTTCCGGCACCGGCTCCAGCGCCGGCTGCCACAGCGGCAGTGGTTTCACTGCCGAAGTCATCGCGCAGCTTTCTGACGGACACGCTGCTTCCGAATTTGCGCGCGCTGGCGGCCCGCGTGGTTCCGCCATTCATCATGCTCGTGCTGATCTTCGGCATCTGGCAGATTCTCTGCATGAAGCCGGGCGCGACGCTGCCGTCGCCGTCGCGGATCTGGGCTGACGCCAAGGACCTGATCGTCGATCCGTTCTTCGTCGCGGGGCCGCAGGATATCGGTCTTGGCTGGCGTGTCATGACGTCGCTGCAGCGCGTCGCCGTCGGCTTCGGCCTTGCGAGCATCGTCGGCGTGCTCGTGGGAGCGATCATCGGCCAGTCGATCTGGGCGATGCGCGGTCTCGATCCGATCTTTCAGGTGATGCGTACCGTGCCGCCGCTCGCGTGGCTACCGATTTCGCTCGCAGCGTTCCGCGACAGCAATCCATCGGCGATCTTCGTGATCTTCATCACCTCGATCTGGCCGATCATCATCAACACCGCCGTCGGCATCCGTAATATTCCACAGGACTACCGCAACGTCGCCGCCGTGGTCCGGCTGAACCAGCTCGAGTTCTTCTGGAAGATCATGATCCCGTCGGCCGCGCCGTACATCTTCACGGGTCTTCGCATCGGCATCGGCCTGTCATGGCTCGCCATCGTCGCTGCTGAAATGCTCACGGGCGGCGTCGGCATCGGCTTCTTCATCTGGGACGCGTGGAACTCATCGCGGCTGTCCGACATCTTCGTGGCGCTCGCCTACATCGGCACCGTCGGATTTGTTCTCGATCGCATCGTCGCCTTCGTTGCGAACATCGCAACGCGCGGCGCACAGGCAAGCTGAGGGAGAATGACAATGGCTTATCTCAAGATTGATCACGTCGATAAGGTCTTCACCCGCGGCTCGACGCAGAGCGAGGTTCTCAAGGACATCAACCTGACCGTGGAGCAGGGCGACTACATCTCGATCATCGGTCATTCCGGATGCGGCAAGTCCACCTTGCTCAACATTGTCGCCGGGCTGACCACAGCGACCCAGGGCGGCGTCCTGCTCGAGGGCCGTGAGGTGAACTCGCCCGGACCGGATCGCGCCGTGGTGTTCCAGAACCACAGCCTGCTGCCGTGGCTGACGGTCTACGACAACGTCCGTCTCGGCGTCGACAAGGTGTTCGGCAGGACCAAGACCCGCGCCGAGCGCGACGAATGGGTGATGCACAACCTCAACCTCGTGCAGATGACCCACGCCAAGGACAAGCGTCCGTCTGAAATCTCCGGCGGCATGAAGCAGCGCGTCGGCATCGCCCGCGCGCTGGCGATGGAGCCGAAGGTGCTGCTGCTCGACGAGCCGTTCGGCGCGCTCGACGCCCTGACCCGCGCCCATCTCCAGGACTCGGTGATGGCGCTCCACCAGAAGCTCAACAACACGGTGATGATGATCACGCACGATGTCGATGAAGCCGTGCTGCTGTCGAACCGTATCGTGATGATGACCAACGGCCCGAGCGCGCGGATCGGCGAAGTCCTCGACGTGCCGCTGCCGCATCCGCGCAAGCGGCTCGAGCTTGCCGCCAACCCGATCTACCTCAAGTGCCGTCAGCGCGTGCTTGAATTCCTCTATGAGCGTCATCGTTTCGTCGAAGCGGCATAGGCCGGATCGAAAGGAAGCAGCGTCATGACACCGGAACAGGTCACGCTCGTACAGCAGAGTTTTGCGAAGGTGGTTCCGATTGCTGATCAGGCGGCGGTGATTTTCTACGACCGTCTGTTCGAGGTTGCGCCGCAGGTCAGGCCGATGTTCACCGGCGACATGGCCGAGCAGCGGCGCAAGCTGATGGCGATGCTGTCGACCGTCGTCACCGGATTGTCGAGGCTCGAAACCATACTTCCGGCGGCCAGTGCGCTGGCGGTTCGGCATGTCAGCTATGGGGCGCATCCCGCGCACTACCCAGTGGTCGGTTCGGCATTGCTGTGGACGCTGGAGAAAGGTCTCGGCGAAGCCTGGACGCCCGAGGTCGCTGATGCGTGGACCGAAGCATACGGAACGCTGTCCGGCTTCATGATCAGTGAAGCCTACGGCAAGCGGGCGGCGGCGGAATAGGGGCAAGACGTTGAGTGAACCTCTTGTCATCATCGGTAACGGAATGGCTGCCGCTCGCTTCGTCGACGAAATGGCGAAGCGCGCGCTTGGCCGCTACGCCATCGCCGTGATCGGCGACGAGCCGAGGCTCGCCTATAACCGCGTGCTGCTGTCGTCGGTCTTGGCTGGCGAAGCCACATCGCAGGAGATCGAGCTGCGATCGGCATCATGGTGGCGCGACCGTGGCGTGACGCTGACTTATGGTTGCGCGGCCAATTCCATCGATTTGAATGACCGCACGATCCATCTGGCGAACGGCGCAGCCGTTCCGTTCTCGAAGGTTGTCATCGCCACCGGCTCGACCGCCATTCGGCTCAACGTCCCCGGCGCGGATCTGCCGGGCGTTCACACGTTCCGTGACAGCCGCGACGTCGACCTGCTTTTGAAGCTGGCGCGGGAAAAGAAGCGGGTCGTCGTGGTCGGCGGTGGATTGCTCGGTCTCGAAGCCGCTTATGGTCTCGCCAAGGCCGGCTCCAAGGTGACGCTGTTGCATCTGATGGATCGTCTGATGGAGCGGCAGCTTGATGCGCCGGCAGCGGCGCTCCTGAAGCGGCTGGTCGAGAGCAAGGGCATCGAAGTTCTGCTTGGCGCCAACACCAAACAGATTCTCGGCGAAGGCACGATGACGGGCATCGAACTGTCGGATGGGCGGATCATCGCCGCAGATGCCGTGGTCTTCGCCGCAGGTATCCGGCCGAATGTCACGCTGGCGAAGGACGCAGGCGTGCCGGTCAATCGCGGCATCGTCGTCGACGATCAATTGCGGACCGGCAGCGCCGATGTGTTCGCACTCGGCGAGTGCGCCGAGCATCGGGGAACGTGTTACGGGCTCGTCGAGCCCGCCTACGAACAGGCCCGCGTGCTGGCCGATCACCTTGCAGGGCGTTCAGCGCAATACGACGGCAGCGTTGTTTCCACAAATCTGAAAGTCTCCGGCGTCAGCGTTTTCTCTGCTGGCGATTTTCTCGGTGAATCCGGCGCCGACACGCTTGTGTTCAATGACGAACGGCGTGGCACTTACAAGAAGCTGGTGGTGGCAGATGGCCGCCTCACGGGCGCTGTCCTGGTCGGCGATACGCAGGACGCGCTCTGGTACCTCGAACTGATAAGGACAACGGCGTCCATCGAAGCGATCCGCGGCGACATGATGTTTGGCCGCGCGCTCGCACAACCGAAGGCCGCATGAGACATGTCCAGCGATTTTTCTCCGGACCAGAAGCGCTATCTCGAAGGATTCGTATCGGGGCTCTCTGCGTCGCGCGTCGCGCGCACCAGCGCTCCGGCGAAGTCGGAACCCGTCGGGCCTGACGCCATCCACTTCAAGGCACAGGATCGCACCGTTGCCGCGGGCGGCAAGCTCAACGATCAGGAGAAATTCAAGCGCGACGAGCATCCGTTTGACGCCTATCCGCGACTCGTCAGGCAGGCGGAGAACAACGAAGCGCCAAAGCCGCAGGACAATTTCCGCTGGCGCTATTACGGCATCTTTTACGTCGCGCCGACGCAGGCATCCTATATGTGTCGGTTGCGGATTCCGAACGGCATCCTCAAGCACTGGCAGTTCGCGGGCGTTGCGGACCTCGCGGAAAACTTCGGCGGTCCCTACGCTCATGTCACGACGCGCGCCAATCTCCAGTTGCGCGAAATCGAGCCGAAAAACGCGATCAATGTCATCGAAGGGCTTCAGGATCTCGGGCTGTGCTCGCGCGGCTCCGGTGCCGACAACATTCGCAATGTCACTGGCACGTCGACCGCAGGTATCGACCCGCAGGAAATTCTCGATACGCGGCGCTATGCCCGAGAATGGCATTTCCACATCCTCAACGAGCGCGCTCTGTACGGCCTGCCGCGCAAGTTCAACGTCGCATTCGACGGAGCAGGGCGCATCGCCACGCTCGAGGAGACCAACGACATTGCGTTTCAGGCGGTCGAAGTTCGCGAGGGCTTTGGCGTTGAACCGGGAATTTATTTCCGGCTGGCGCTCGGCGGCATCACCGGCCACAAGGATTTCGCCCGCGATACCGGCGTTATTCTGAAACCACAGGAAGCGACCGATGTTGCCGACAAGATCGTGCGCGTCTTCATCGAGCATGGCGACCGGACCAACCGCAACAAGGCGCGGCTGAAATACGTGCTCGACTCCTGGGGCTTCGACAAGTTTCTCGCCGCCGTCGAGGAGAAGCTGGGCCGCAAGCTGGCGCGGGTGCCGGCTGAAGCGATTGCGCCCCGCCCGGCCTATGATCGTTTCGCGCATATCGGCGTGCATCCGCAGAAGCAAGCCGGCCTGAACTGGATCGGCGTTGCGCTGAAACTCGGCCGCCTGTCGCCCGAGCAGATCCGCGGGCTTGCGAAGCTCGCCGCCGATTTCGGTGACGGCGATATCCGCCTCACGGTCTGGCAGAACCTGCTGATCTCGGGCGTGGCCGATGCAAACGTCGCGACGGTCACAGCCGCCATCGAGGCGCTGGGCCTGGCGACGACGACTTCGGCACTCCGCGCGGGCCTGATCGCCTGCACGGGCGCGACTGGGTGCCGCTTCGCCGCCGCTCACACCAAGGAGAACGCCGACGAGATCGCCGCGTGGTGCGAAGAGCGCGTGCCGCTGGAGACACCGGTTAACATTCATCTCACCGGATGCCATCATTCCTGCGCGCAGCATTACATCGGCGACATCGGTCTGATCGGTGCGCGGGTTCCGATCAACGACGATGGTGACACCGTCGATGGTTATCACTTGCTGGTTGGCGGAGGTTTCGGCACCGAGGCCACGATGGGGCGCGAGCTGCTCCAGAATGTGAAGGCCGAGGACGCGCCACGCACCGTCGAACGCGTGCTGAAAGCCTACATCGCGAACCGCACCTCCGATGACGAGACGTTCATCAGCTTCGCCAGCCGCCACGATGTTGATGCGCTGCGCCAGTTGATCGGAGAGGGAGTGGCAGCATGAATCAGCTTTCTCCAACACCGAACTTTGAAATCATCCCCGAAACAGCGCCGTTCTCGCAGGAGCAACGCTCGTGGCTGAACGGCTTCTTTGCCGGACTGGTTTCGCTTGATAACGCCGTGACGCCGTTGTCGGCGGAGCAGGGCGCTGCCGTCATGAAGGGCGCCGGCGACGGCGATGATGGCGAAGCGCCGTGGCATGACCAGACCATGCCGATCGCCGACCGCATGAAGCTTGCCGAAGGCCGCCCGATCCGCCGCAGGATGATGGCGGCGATGGCGCAGCAGGACTGCGGCCAGTGCGGCTACAATTGTAACGATTATTCCGAGGTGATTGCCAGCAAGGCGGAAGCGCGGCTGAACCTCTGTGTTCCGGGCGGCAAGGAAACCGCGCGGATGCTCAAGTCCCTTTACGAGGACCTTGAGAAGGCGCCTGCCGCCGCATCGACGCCTGCTGTAGTGCCGACCGCGCCCGTTACTGCCGCGCCCGCAGCAGAGCTGGGCCGTTCGCGCGACAATCCCGTGAAGGCCTCGTTTCTCTCGCGCCGTCCGGTCAACAAGCCCGGCTCGGAGAAGGAGACCTGGCATATCGAGTTCGATCTGTCGCAGGCTGGCCTCGATTACGTGGTCGGCGATTCATTCGGCGTGTTCGCCGCCAATGAACTCGGGCTTGTCGATCAGATTATCGCCATGCTCGGCGCGTCGCACATGACGGAAGTCAATGGCAAGCCGTTGCGTGAGGTGCTGCTCAACGATGTCTCGCTTGCGCCTGCACCGGACACACTGTTTGAGCTGATCTCATTCGTGACCGGCGGCACACAGCGGGAGAAGGCGCGTGCACTGGCGTCCGGCGACGATCCGGATGGGGACGCCGCCAATCTCGATGTGCTGGCGGCCTTGCAGAAATTTTCCGGCGTGCGCCCGCATCCGGAGGCTTTTGTCGAAGCCCTCGAAACGCTGCAGCCGCGCCTGTATTCGATCTCGTCGTCGCACAATGCCACGCCGGGCAAGCTGTCGCTGACCGTCGACGTGGTGCGTTACGTCATCGGCAAGCGCAAGCGGCTTGGGCTTGCCTCGACCTTCCTTGCGGAGCGGATCAATCCCGGTGAACAACTTGGCGTCTATGTACAGAAGGCCCATGGCTTCGGGCTTCCGCAGGACCCGAACACACCGATCATCATGATCGGCCCCGGGACCGGCATTGCGCCGTTCCGTGCGTTTCTGCACGATCGCCAGGCCACCAAGGCGCCGGGCCGCAACTGGCTGTTCTTCGGCCATCAGCGCAGCGAGTACGATTTCTTCTATTCCGACGAACTGAACGCGATGAAAGCATCCGGCGTGCTGACGCGATTGTCGCTGGCATGGTCGCGCGACGGCACGGAGAAGTTCTATGTGCAGGACCGCATGCGCGAGGTCGGACGCGAATTGTGGAACTGGCTTGCCGATGGCGCACACGTTTACGTCTGCGGCGATGCCAAGCGGATGGCGAAGGACGTCGAGCGCGCGCTGGTCGACATCACTGCCCAGTTCGGGGCGCGGTCGACCGACGAAGCAATCGCCTTTGTGGCGGATCTGAAGAAAAAGGGCCGCTACCAGCAGGACGTCTATTGATGGCGGACGAGCACACATCGCCGAATTCGCCGGAGACAGTTCGTTCTCCGCAGGCTGCAACGAGAGGAATTTTCTCTCTCCCGGCGCAGGCGAAGGCAACTTTATCGTCTTTTTCCGCCGCTCCTTGTAAGTCACTGACAAAGCAATTCAATATCGCATCACGTGATCGATTGGAGATCGGCGATGCGCAATGTTGTGTCTGGAATAGAAGCCCATGCCCGGGTGACCTCCGCCCAAGCGGAGCCGGACAATCGCGTGCACATGCTCGCGGTGTACGGTTCGTTCGCGCTGATCGCGGCCATCGTGTTCGGCACGCTGTCCTACCATCCGTTCTGACATCTGATCCGTTTGTCGTGCGGGGAACCGCATGACAAATGCCGAACCATCCCTCGCTCCCACAAAAACCACGTGTCCCTATTGCGGCGTTGGCTGCGGCGTGATCGCCACGCCTGATGGCAACGGCGGCGCTTCGATTGCCGGCGACCCCGAGCATCCGGCCAATTTCGGTCGGCTATGCTCCAAGGGTTCGGCGCTCGGCGAAACGCTGGGCCTGGGCGAGCGATTGCTCGATCCGATGATCCGCTGCTCGAACGGCAAGTTCGAACAGGTCGCATGGACCGATGCGCTGGATCACGTCGCCAACCGGCTTCAGCATATTATCGCCAAGCACGGGCCGGGTTCGGTCGGCTTCTATCTGTCGGGCCAGTTGCTGACGGAAGACTATTACGTCGCCAATAAGCTGATGAAGGGATTCATCGGCACGGCGAATGTCGATACCAATTCGCGGCTCTGCATGTCCTCGTCGGTTGCCGGTCATCGCCGCGCCTTCGGCTCAGACACCGTGCCGGGTTGTTACGAGGATCTCGACGAAGCCGAGCTGCTGGTGCTGGTCGGATCGAATGCGGCCTGGTGTCATCCGATCCTGTTTCAGCGGATGATTGCCAACAAGCAGAAGCGCGGCGCGCGCATTGTTGTGATCGACCCGCGGCAGACCGAAACGTCCGGCGACGCCGATCTGTTTCTCGGCCTGAAGCCCGGCACCGACACAGCGCTGTTCAGCGGGTTGTTGTCATATCTCGCAGACAACGGTGCGCTCGATCACGCTTACATCGATGAGCATACCAGCGGTTTCGTAGAAGGGTTGGCGAAGGCGCGCAGCATCGCGGGCAGCGTAACCGCGACCGCTCTGGCGACGGGATTGTCTGAATCTGACGTCGCGGCGTTCTTCCAGATGTTTGCGAAGACGCCACGTGTCGTCACGCTCTACTCACAGGGCGTTAATCAGTCGGCCCAGGGCACCGACAAGGTCAATGCGATCATCAACTGCCATCTCGCGACCGGGCGCATCGGCAAACCGGGTGCCTCGCCGTTCTCGTTGACCGGCCAGCCGAACGCGATGGGCGGACGCGAGGTCGGCGGTCTCTCCAACCAGCTCGCGGCGCATATGGGTTTCACGCCACCGGACATCGACCGCGTGCGTCGGTTCTGGAAAGCGCCGCATATCGCCACCCATGAGGGGCTCAAGGCGGTGCAGATGTTTCAGGCTATCGGGCGCGGGGAGATCAAGGCGCTCTGGGTGATGGGCACGAACCCGGCCGTGTCGCTGCCGAATGCTGACGCCGTGCGCGCGGCGATGCGCAAGCTTGATCTGCTGGTGATTTCCGAGAACGTACAATCCAACGACAGCATCAATTCCGGCGCGCATGTTCTGCTGCCAGCGCATGCATGGGGCGAGAAGTCCGGCACGGTGACGAACTCCGAGCGTCGTATCTCGCGCCAGCGCGCGTTCCTGCCGCCGCCGGGACAGGCGAAGCCTGACTGGTGGATCATGAGCGAGGTGGCGAAGCGTCTCGGTTACGGTGCCGCGTTCGCCTATAACTCCGCCGCCGATATTTTCCGCGAACATGCCGCGCTGTCCGCGTTTGAAAATCGTGGTAGCCGCGATTTTGACATCGGTGCGCTCGCATCGATCGAAGACGACGGTTTCGATGACATGCCACCGATCATGTGGCCGATGCCGGACGGCGCGGTTGAACCGCAGCCGCGTTTCTTCGCAGAGGGCAGGTACTATACATCCGACCGCAAGGGACACTTCATCGCACCGGATGTTCCGTCGCTGCGTGGCGCGACGTCGGCGGCGCGGCCGCTACGTCTGAATACCGGGCGCATTCGTGACCAGTGGCACACCATGACGCGCACGGGTCTCAGTCCGCGCCTTGGACAACACTTACCCGAGCCTTACGTCGAGATTCATCCGGCCGATGCTGCGCAGGCGGACATCATCGACGGCGGTTTCGCGCGGCTCGCGACCGATCTCGGGCAGTGCATTCTGAAAGTCGTCGTCAGTGAGCGGCAGCAGCGTGGCATGGTGTTCGCGCCGATTCACTGGAGCGAGGAAAACTCCGCGTCGGGGCGGGTCGGCGCGCTGGTCGCACCCTTCACCGATCCATTCTCGGGGCAGCCGGAAAACAAGGCGACACCCGTGGCCATCGAGGCCGTCGCCTTCGCGCAGCGCGGCTTCGTGCTGTCGCGCAAGCCGATGTCCTTTCCAAAGGACGTATGGTGGTCGCGCGTCGCAGTGATCGGCGGATATGGCTACCTGCTTGCCAGCAATCGCGATGTCGCGAACTGGAAAACGTATCTTTCGCCGCAGGGAGAGGCGGGGCACATCGCCGAATATGAAGACGCAGCCCATGACGTCTATCGCGTGGCCCGGTTCTCTGGTGACACGCTGGAGGCCTGTCTGTTCATCGGTCCTGCGGAAGCTGCCCCCAACTGGGACGCGGTCAAGACGGCGTTCGCAGCGGAGACGATCAGTGATGACCAGCGTCGGCTACTGCTGTCCGGGAAAGCCGCGGATGGCGTGGCGAGCGATGGTCCTGTGGTCTGTGCCTGCTTCGGCGTCGGGCGCAATGCGATCTGTGGCGCAATCGCGGAAGGCTCGCGCACCACCGCCGAGATCGGCGCAAAGCTGAAGGCCGGCACCAATTGCGGCTCGTGCATTCCGGAACTGAAGCGCCTGATCGCGCAGACCGACGTGCAACTGCCGATGGAAGCTAGCGCCGCGAGCTAGACGTTATTGAGAAACACCTCGTCGTCCCGGCGAAGGCCGGGACCCATAAACACCGGAGCATCGACTTATGCAGGCCGGTGGAACACGTCTTTGCAGGATACATCGACAGGGATGATGGGTCCCGGCCTTCGCCGGGACGACAATAACTAAAATCCGCGCTTATTGAACGGCGCGACGGTAACACCGCTACGTTCCAGTTCGCCACGCACCTTGCGCGCGATATCGACTGCGCCCGGCGTGTCGCCATGGATGCAGACGGTATCGATCTTCACCGGGATGGTTTTACCTGACGCCGCGGTGATGGCGTTGTCCTGAACCATGCGCACCACACGCTGCGCGATCTGATCGACGTCATGCAGCACCGATCCGGGCTTGCTGCGCGCCACGAGTTGCGCGTCGTCCTCGTAGGCGCGGTCGGCGAACACTTCGCAGATCAGCTTCAGCCCTGCGGCTTCGCCGGCGCGGACCAGCGCGGTGTTCGGCAGCACCACGAAATACAAATTCGGATCGACGGCCTTGATAGCCGATGCAATGGCACGCGCCGTCATGTCGTCGACGCATCCGACGTTGGAGAGCGCCCCGTGCGCCTTGACGTGGGTGACCTTGTGACCGGCCAGCGCTGCGACGGCCTGCAGCGCGCCGATCTGGTAGGCGACCATGGTTTCGATTTCGGACGATTTCAGTCCAGGGACTGGACGGCGTCCGAAGCCGTGCAGGTCGCGGTAACCGGGATGCGCGCCGATGCTCACGCCGCGCTCTTTCGCGAGCTTTGCGGTCTTCAGCATGATGTCGGAATCGCCCGCATGGAAACCGCAGGCGACGTTGACGCTGCTGGCGAGGCCGAGCATAGCGTCGTCATTGCCCATGTCCCATGCGCCGAAACCTTCGCCGAGATCGCTATTGAGATCGATGGTCATGGATACGCCTCTTGGGAGATGTTTTACTTTAACGCGTTTTCTCGACGCGAACCGGTTCCCACTTCGCTTGAAAACGCTATGGTTCACCGGTGTCGATAGCATTCACGGCGACGCCCGCAACATTCGCCTTCTGCAATTCGACAAGATTGAGGCTCGATCCGCCGGCGGCATGAATGCGGCCGGGCAGCGCGCGCATGAATTCCGCCAGATTGCGTGCCTCGGTCTGGGCATCCTCGACGCTGATCGCCTTGAAGCGGATCGTCGCGCCCGATTGCATCTGCGCAAACCGCCCGAGGTCGGCGCTGATGACCGTGGCGATCTTCGGGTAACCGCCAGTTGTTCCATGATCCGCCATCAACACAATGGGCTGCCCGTTGCCGGGCACCTGAATGCTGCCGTGGACCGCGCCGTCGGAGACGATGTTGTGCCCGCCGGGATGTACGACCTTCGGGCCTTCGAGCCGATAACCCATGCGGTCGCTGGTGGCCGAAATGCGCCAGTCGCTGTTGAGAAACACATCGCACGCCGCACCGAACTCGTCATCCTGCGGCCCCATGACAACGCGGATCGGCGTCTGCGGCATATCGAACGTGTCCAGCGCGCGCTCATAGGGAGCAACTTGCGCCGTTCCAACGTCCAGTGCGTCGCCGTCCTGCAGCGGCCGCGGAAAGGGGCTGCCGAGATCGGCACGCGCGTTCACCGACAGGCTTCCGAACACCGGTTCGCCAGCGATGCCGCCTTCGATCGCGAGGTAGCTGAACATGCCGTTACGCGCGGCACCGAGCTTGAGGGTTTCGCCTTCCGCGATTAGCGCGGTTTCATTCAACAGCAGCGGCAATCCTGAAATGTCCGCAACACGCGCCGCGCCTGACAGGGCCACGCGGACCGCGCCGTTGCGGGCCGTGAACGACGCGCCGAACGGTCCGATTTCGATGGCGGCAGCGAACGGCGCGTTCCCTCCCAGATAATTTGCCATGGCGAGCGAGACGCGATCCATCGCGCCGCTGGTGGTGAGGCCATAGCGCTGCGCACCAAAGCGCCCGGCGTCCTGAACCGATGTCGCAGGTCCGGTCGTGACGACGACGAGCTTGCTCATGATGCGATCAATTCGGCGACGGTTTCGCCGCGCTCAGCCGCGCGATCGAGCGAGGCAAATTCGCCTGCTGCGATGGCATGGAAGATCACGGTATCGCCGGGCTCCATCAGGAACACCGGATCGCGATGCGGATGGAAGGTGCGGATCGGCGTTCGTCCCAGCAGATGCCAGCCGCTCGGCGCGGCGAGGCATTGCACGCAAGCCTGCACGCCGCCGATGGAGATGGTGCCGGGCGGCGTCTGCGTCCTTGGACTTTCGCGGCGTGGCGTTGCGATGGCGGGATCGAGGCCGCTCAGGTAGGCGAAGCCGGGCGTGAAGCCGATCATCGCCACGCGATATTCGCAGCCGGTGTGCTTTGCGATCACATCGGACGTCGAGATGTTGTGCGCGCGCGCGACATCGTCGAGATCGATGCCGTAGTCACCGCCATAGACCACCGGGACGCGCCAGCGGCGAACGCCGGTTTCGGGGGGGACGGGCCGCTGCGCCAGCACGAGCAACTGCTCCGACAATGCCGCGTAACCGACCAGCAACGGATCGTAATGAACCAGAAGCGAACGGTAGGTCGGAACCGTCTCCAGCACGCCGGTCACGGCTTCGCTCGCGACGCTGCGGTCAAGCGCGAGAACCTGCCGGTTGATAGCCGGATCGATGCTGCGCCCGAACTCGACCGTCAAGGCAGTATCTCCAGACGGGAGGATGCGGGGCGAGGCGGTCATCGACGGGCCGGAAATCTGAAGGATTGACTGCCATTTGTCCGACACTCTCGTGCAAATGGCAAATAAGTTGGTGTTATCGCGGCGCATAAGCGGGCATTACCGTTCACGCGATTGTCGCCTTGACGCCATGCCCTGCTTTCGCAACAAGGCGTGGCACACCACACTGGAGTCTTTCCCCATGTCGCTCTCGCCCGAAGCCGTCGCAACGCTCAAGAAGATCACGACTGCCACCATCACCACCATTCTTCTCAAGAAGGGACTTCGTAACGTCTGGCTGCGCGGATCGCGGCCGCTACGTCCGGGGCAGGAGCGTCTGGTTGGTCCGGCATTCACCTTGAGATTCGTGCCGGCGCGCGAAGATCTCGCGACACCGGAATCATGGTCGAAACCGATTTCGACCCGCACCGCCATTGAAGCCATGCCGGCGGGCTGCATCGCCGTGGTCGATGCCATGGGAATTACCGACGCGGGAATTTTCGGCGACATCCTGTGCGCGCGCATGGCCAAGCGCGGCGTCACCGCGCTGGTGACAGATGGCGCGGTGCGCGATCTCGAGGGCGTGTTGGGCACCGGCCTGCCGGTGTGGTGCGATGGCGCCTCTGCACCGCCGTCGGTTGCCGGGCTGACATTCGTCAATTGGGGCGAGCCGATCGGATGCGGCGGCGTCGCCGTGTTTCCCGATGACGTGATCGTGGCCGATCAGGACGGCGCTGTGCTGATCCCGCAGGCCTTCCTCGAACTGATCCTGACCGAAGGTCCGGAGCAGGAGGCGATGGAGGGCTGGATCGTCAACGAGGTCAACAACGGCGCAGCGCTGCCGGGCCTCTATCCGATGAACGCCGAAACCAAGGCGCGTTACGCCGCATCAAAGGCGAAGAAGTAATCGTCAGCTTTTGGGGCATGATGCTTTGGATCATGTCCTGGGCCGCCGCCATCCAACGACCATTGCCTCAACGAGGCTTCCGGATTCGCTGTTGCGCCATTCGCCGTTGACGCGACGGCATGCGAACGGCAGCTGATAGGTTCCGCTCTTGTCTTCACAAAGGACCTGAACCGCCTCATCGGGCGACGGTTCACCATTGCCGTCAAATTCCGCGAGTCGTTGTATGCGTGTCGCCATCGGCAAATCCCTTCCACGACAAATGCACCGGCTTGTTCCGTAGTTCCACCGGCGCGACAGCGTAAAAACAAGTTAAGCCGCGCGCGCGTGTCCATTTTAAGACGCTGCCTGAACGGTGCGATGGATACGATCACTTGTGAACTGGAGCGGCGATCACTCTGGTTTCCACTCATCCGATCGTGACATGATGGCTTCGGCTGCATTGAATGGATCTCGGGGAAAACATGCGGGAGCTTGCCGGCAAGACAGCATTCGTGACGGGCGGAGCCAGCGGCATCGGCTTTGCGCTCGGGCGGGCTTTTGCGGAGGCGGGCATGAAAGTCATGCTCGCGGATATAGAGGCCGAGGCATTGGCGGCCGCTGTCACGAGCTTGCACAACGTCGGTCCGGATGTTCGCGGCGTCGATTGCGACGTCACTGACGCGGCCAGCGTCGAGCGCGCCGCTAGGGCATCATTCGACGCATTCGGAAACGTTCATGTCGTTTGTAACAACGCAGGCGTCGCTGCGGGCGGTGGCATCGACGACATTGCGCTCGACAGTTGGCGCTGGGTGCTCGACGTTAATCTGATGGGTGTCGTTCACGGCATCCGTGCATTTCTTCCGCACATGCGCGCGCACGGCGAGGGCGGCCACATCGTCAACACCGCGTCCATGGCCGGAATGCAGAGCGGGCTAGGATTCAGTCCTTACACCGCGAGCAAGTTTGCTGTGGTCGGCATGTCGGAAGGACTTGCACCGCAACTGGCACCATTCGGGATCGGCGTCAGCGTGCTGTGTCCCGGATTTGTCCGCACCCGTATCGGCGAGAGCGGACGCAATCGGCCGGAGCAGTATGGTCCGACGCAAACGCTCGACCCCACAAGCCCGACCGCGGCGCTGGTCGCCCAGATCGCCGAGCTTATCCAGTCCGGACTCGATCCGTCCGAAGTTGCGGCGCGTGTGCTCGCCGCGATCCGTGCGAATGAGCTTTACGTCTTTACGCATCCCGACATGCGCAGCGAGGTCGAGGACCGGTTTACTGCGATCGCGGCGGCTTTCGACAAGACGGCGGCCGAGCGGCCCCGCTGATTTTTTTGCTAGGGAACCGATCTTTCATCGATCGGGACAAGCATTGATTCACTCCTTCGCGCCGATCATGGGCGGCGGAAAGGAGTGTATCCATGCGTCAGCTCATTCTCGCAATTTCCGGCGCGGGCGGTATTTTCCTGCTCGCAGGTGCAACACGGAACCGCGGCTGGCTATTAGCCGACCAGGTATGTGTTCAAGGAGCGATCCTGTGCGACAACCCGGGATGGGTGCTCGCCATTATCGCGGCGTTGCTGTTTGTGGCGACCATCCAGTCCATCGCCAAAACCTGAGCGATGGAAATCAGGTGAAACGATCGGACCGAGAGACAATCCGGCCGAACCTGATGCGTTGCGTTAAAGTGCAAGCGTCAGACAGAACTCGTCGAACGCAACAGTCGCCGTATTCGATCCGACCGCCGTTGCGCCTGCATCGGTGACGGGATCGCGCGTCTCGATCTCGGCGGGGCGTGACTGCGTGATCGGCGCAGCGTTGGCAAACATCGGCTGTTCAAAGCGTTTTGCGCCTTCCGCATCGATTGCGAACAGGGGCCGATACTTGCCGAACCCGTTGTCCTCGATCATCAGGAACGTGCGGTTGTCCAGCACGCGCCAATGACCGCCGGACCGCGCCGCGACCACGGCATGGTCATCGCCGGTCGCGTTCTCGCGAATGATAACGAGGCGAAGGTCCTCGGCCGCGACGCCGGCAGCGCGCAGCGCAACCAGCTTTGCGATCGCGTAATCCTCGCAGTCACCGGCTCCGGCTGCCAGCGTGGCCAATGGGGAGGACCAGTGGTCCTCGACACCATACTGCGCCCGGTCACTGACCGGCCGGACGGCGAGATTGATTGCGCGGTTGATCTCACCCAGGCGGGCAAGACCTTCGCGGGCTGCGGCGGCATTGACGATTTCGCGGAATCGCAGGGCAGGCTGGGAGGTGCAGTGGCCGGGATCGTTGGTGCAGCCGGCGATCACATCTGCTTCGGCCGCAATGGCGCGTTCCACCGCCTGCCATTTGGCGCGCAGGGGGCCGCCGGTCAGGGCCGAGGTCGAAAGTCCGAAGGGCTCAGCGGCAGCGGGTGTCGGCGTCTCCGCCGCACCGGTCGGACTCTCGCGCAGGGCATAAGCCGCCGCATGCGCCGGCGCGCCCAACATGTTGAAAATACAGATAAATGCTACCGCGCCTGCGCGCGCTGCAGTGAAAGCCGACATGTGACGCCCCTTGTCCGGACATCGGCTGCAAAGATATGCGCGCTCGTGGCCGGATCATTTCGTCACAAGGATTAGGCGTGGTCCCCTTTTCGACGGCTTAAACACGGGGCTAATCGGCCATTTGGATTCAAATATGCGGAAGTATTGCTGACGGCGTTGCCTAAAATTGTAGGGATAAGGCTAACGCGCGGACTCAGTGGTCGCGAAGTCGCGATTATCCAATGTAATCGATGTATATCGCAGTGAAGTATTCAGTTTATCGGCATCAATTCGAAGTATAAATTACATCTTTGCAAATCATCTATCGGGCACCAGCGCGATCTTTAGGCTTGATAACCCGTACTAATTGACCGGCGGCAGGATAAGCGGCATAAAATATCAGTTATATTTCATCGATTTAGAAATTAAGGCCTCGGCGACCAAGCCTCTGCTCTGTCATTTTCCTGGGAGGGAGCATGTAAAACCAACCCGTTGAGTTCAATCCTCTATGGGGTTGCGGGCTTTGATGCTATGAATTGCGAATTCTCATTTTGTTAAGAATTAATTATTTGATATGGGCGGGGCAGGCATTTGAATTTCGCCGGACCATTTGATTCCGAGCTGTCGCACGACTCCCCAGTTTCACTGGGCGGGAAGGGTTTTGCGTTCGATTCAAAACCCGGCTTCGTCCAGCACCACGCATCCGACAGTCATGTTGTCGTTCCCGATGCGCATCTGCTGTTTTCCGGCGACTACACGCGGATCGGCAGCGACCTGATCATTTCAGGGAGCGGCCAGAAGTTCGTCGTCGGCAATTACTTCAAGGGCGAAGCGCGACCGTCACTGACGACGAAAGACGGCGCAACGCTCGCCGGTCATATCGTCGATGCATTGACGGGACACGTTCACTACGCGCAGGCAACAGCTGCGCCTGCGGCAGGCGTGGTGATCGGTACCGTCCTGAAGATGTCTGGCAGCTGTTCCGTGATCCGGAATGGCGTCTCCATCGAACTGCAGATCGGCGCCGCCGTTCAAAAGGGCGACGTGATTCAGACCGGATCGGATTCCTCGATCGGCATGACTTTCGTTGACGGCAGCGCGTTCGGTATGACCTCGAACGCGCGCATGGTGCTCAACGAGATGATCTTCGATCCGAACGGATCGTCTAACTCGTCGCTGATGAGCCTTGTTCAAGGCACCATTACCTTCGTCGCGGGACAGACCGCCAAGAACGGCAACATGCGCGTCGAGACGCCGGTCGCCACGATGGGCATTCGCGGCACTGCCGTGCTGGTCGAAATCGCGGCCAATGATGGACCGACAAAGTTCTCTGTGCTCGTTGAGCCGGACGGCACGACGGGGTCGTTCAACCTGTACGACAAGATTTCCGGCCAGTTGATCGGCACGGTGTCTCAGGCCGGGCAGGTGACGTTCGTGTCGAGCCTTGGCCTCGGCCAGCCACCGACCGCAATCGAGCAGCTCAAGACGCTTCAGGACCAGCAGGCCGAGAAGGCCATTATCCAGCAGGTCTTCCAGCTCTACTTTCCGAACTACAATCCGGACGATTCCAATCCGAAGCTGCCCAAGTTCGGATCGAACACCAGCGGCAACAACCTCGCCGAAATCCTTTTCACGACCAACTCGAACAATAAGCAGACATTCCTGACGCAGATCGAGTTGCGGTTTGCCGTGACCGATCCGCTGACCGGCATCACGACCTACCAGAACCGGATTTTCTACAACACCAAGGCGGTGTTTTCGGCCTCGTCGATACTGGCCGAGCAGGCGTTTGTTTCGAGCGTTGAATCGTTCAAGATTTCTGATCTCGTCCATATCGACGATCCGGACATCGGCAATGCGCCTTTCTACGACATAGCGACTCCGTTCGTGGCAGGCAGCGCCATCATCAAAAGCGCGGTCAGCACCAACACCAATCTCAGCGCAGATTTTCTCTCGCAGTTCCTGCACATCAACCAGACCACCGGTGTGATCACGTTCGATCGGCTAGGTTTCAATTTTCTGGGCGACGGCGAGAGCGTGACCTTCATGATTCAGGTCACGTCGCGGTCGGGGCCCGACGTCGCGAACGTGATCATTCCGATCACGATTACCGGCGACAACGATGTGCCGAATGACAATGGCGTACCAAATGGCGCGCCGACGATCGTTCTTTCACTGTCGGACATCATCGGTGCGGTCAAAGAAGACACGCTCGTCACCCCTGACCTCGCGATCGTCAAGAATGGCACGATCACGTTCCGGGACGTCGACCTGTCCGACGGCCATGAAGCTGGAGTCGTGTTCACATCGTCGAACTCCACCTTACCGGGTTTTGAACCCGGCGAGCATCTTGGCAGTTTCACGCTCGATCCCGTGCAGGAAGACAAAACCGACACCGTCAATACCGGCACAATTGCCTGGCATTTCACGCTGAACGACAACGACCCAAAGCTGCAATCGCTGGCCGAAGGCCAGACAATCACGCAAGTCTACACCATCACGATCATTGACGATCATGGCGCCTTCGTCACCCAGACGGTGACCATCACCATCACTGGTACCAATGACGCGCCTGTGCTGACTGCCGACACATCGGTCCATCAGGCCGTCGAAGTTCCCGACACGACGGGTGCTCCGAATTCCGTGGTCGATGTTGCCACCGGGACGCTCGCATTTACCGACCTGGATTTGTCGGACACGCATCAGGCGAGCGCGGCGCTTCATCCCGGCGCATCCGTGGTGTGGTCGGGCGGCGTTTACAACGATATCCCGCAGGCGACCCGCGATGCGCTTAACACCGCGATGACGGCGCTGGTGTCGGAGAATAACACCGACACCAACAATCAAGGGTCGGTCTCTTGGGAATTCAAGCTGCCGGACCATCTGTTCGATTTTCTGGCGGACAATGAAAACCTGACGCTGACCTACGACGTTACCGTCACCGACAACAACGGCGTTTCGTCAACGAAGCAGGTGACCGTTCAGGTGGGCGCCGCGAACGACAAACCTGTTATTTCGATCATCGATGCCAGCGCAGCCGTTCAGGAGGATGTCGGTCCCGTCGGCGGATTCCTGAAGGATTCCGGAGCGGTCACTTTCACTGACACCGATTTGACGGACACGCACACAGCGCATGTTGCTTACAACGGAGCTGTGGGCGGGAACGGCGGCACCGTCAGCGCCGGGTTACTTGCGGTGATTGGAACGGCGCTCAGTGTACCGAGTGCCACGATTGCTGCTGGCACCCACACTCTCAGTTGGGATTTCGCCCTGAACAACAGTGTCGTCCAGTATCTCGCTGAGGGCGAGACGGTGACGGCGACCTACACCATCACCGTCAAGGACAACAGCGGCGAGACGAACAATACGTCTGTCGGGCAAACAGTCACCGTCATCATCACGGGTACCAACGATCGGCCGATCGTCACGGCGGTCGATGTGACCGGCGCGGTGAAGGAAGACGCCAGCGTCGTGCCGGTAAACACACTGCATGATACCGGCTCTGTCGCATTTTCTGACGTCGATGCCACCGATCACGAGACGGCCAGCGTTGCGTTCGTCAGCGATGCGGCCAGTTCCGGCGTCACGATCTCCGGCGCGTTGCATACGGCTCTGCAGGATGCTCTGACCTTGCAGGCGTCGACGTTCGCAACGAACGCCGGCACGATCAATTGGGATTTCGATCTCGACAACAGCCTTGTTCAGTATCTCGCTGAAGGCGAGACGGTGACTGCGACCTACACCATCACGGTCAAGGACGACAGCGGCACCGCGACCGATACCTCGACGCAACAGACGGTGACCGTCACCATTACGGGGACTAACGATACGCCGGTGATTACAGCGGTCGATGTGGCTGGCGCGGTGAAGGAAGACACCAGCGTCGTGCCGGTGGATACGCTGCACGATACCGGTTCGGTGACGTTCGCCGACGCCGATGCGACCGATCACGCAACGGCAAGCGCGACATTCGTCAGCGACAGCGCCAGTTCCGGCGTGACGATCTCCGGAGCGTTGCATACGGCTCTGCAGGATGCTCTGACCTTGCAGGCGTCGACGTTCGCAACGAACGCCGGCACGATCAATTGGGATTTCGATCTCGACAACAGCCTTGTTCAGTATCTCGCTGAAGGCGAGACGGTGACAGTGACCTATTCCATCACGGTCAAGGACGACAGCGGCACGGCGACCGATACATCGGCTGCCCAAACAGTGACCGTGGTCATTACGGGCACCAACGATGCGCCCGTGGTCAGCAGCGCGGTAAGCGATATCAATGCGGTCGAAGACGGCAGTGTCAGTGTGCTTGACGCGCTGGCCAATGCGTCCGACGTCGATAATGGGCATCTTCTGTCCGTCGTTAATGTGCCGACCTCGCTGCCTGCGGGCGTCACGTATGACGCCGTCCATCACACTTTCACACTCGATCCAGGCAACGCCGCCTATCAGCATCTTGCTGCGGGGCAAACGACGGTCGTGACCGTGAACTATGGTGTCACTGACGGCATCGTCACGACGCCCACAGCGGCCGCCGTGTCATGGACGATTGCGGGCACCAACGATGCGCCGACCGTGAGCGGGGCGGTCACCGCAACCGTTGCTGAGGACGCCAGTGCCAGCACGCTCAATGCACTCGTGAATGCATCCGATGTAGATGATGGGACTGTCCTGTCCGTCGTTAATGTGCCGACCTCGCTGCCGGCGGGCGTCACGTACGACGCCGTCCATCACACCTTCACCCTCGATCCGGCCAACGCGGCGTATCAACATCTTGCAGCCGGACAATCCACTGTTGTGACCGTGAGCTACGCGGTCACCGACGGCACTGTCGCAACACCGACGCCAGCGTCGGTGTCATGGACGATCAACGGCACCAACGATGCGCCGACGGTAGCGGCAGCGCTGACGGATACGGCGAATGAAGGTGATACGGCTTTCACCAGAAATCTGCTGACTGGTGCCAATGACGTCGATGACGGCGACACGCTGTCGGTCGTCAATGTGACCTATAAGGTCGATACGGGAGCTGCATCGGGGACGGCTCCGGCGGGGATTTCGCTGACGGGCTCGACGCTGAACGTTGATCCCACCGACCCGTCGTTCAACCATCTCGGAGCAGGGCAGCACACCACCGTCGAGGTATCTTACGACGTCAAGGATCTGCTGGGTCTGATGATACACCAGACCGAGACGGTCACGATTAATGGCATCAACGACGCGCCGGTCATGAATGCCGACAATGTGACGCCCGTCGAACTCGGCGGCGGTGTCACGAAAGTATTGAGCGTCACCTTGTCGGACGTCGATGCGGGCAGCGACACGTTCACGGTCACGGCGACTGCAGATCATGGAACGGTGTCGACGGCTGACGCTGTGCCGGTTCCCCTTGGTGGACCCGGCGTTAGCGGAAGCTTCGCAGACATTAGCAACGTCTTCGCAAATGGAGCGGTCTACACACCGGATAACGCGTCGCCGACGGACAAGGTCACGCTGACCGTGACCGACAGCCATGGCGGAAGCGACACCCTGAACTTCATCTTCAAGCAGTTCGCACCAGGCGGCGTGACCCTGGATGGCACCGCGGGCAAGGACTGGATCCTGTCCAGCACCGGCAACGACGTCATGACGGGCGGCGCCGGGCATGACAACTTCGTATTCGCTCCGTCGTCCGGCCAGGACACGGTCATGGATTTCACCCATGGCGACGACAAGATCGATCTCCATCTGCTAACCGGTGGACCGACCACGGCGACCATCGTGAGCTGGCTTACGACGGCCACGGAGACGGTCGGCAGCGACACGCTGCTCCACCTCAACGGCACCACGGACACCGTGCTCCTGAAGGGTGTTACCGCGCTGAATGCCAGCGATTTCATCCTCCACGCCTGATGGGCGGGAGGGGCGGAAACGTTAACTTCGATCATGTTTCCGGCTGCAATCCCCGCCCGTGTCATGGCATGATAGACCCGTCGCCCGCGCACGATTCATGAACCGCAGATTGGCGTTCTGACAGCAGCCGGCAAGCCAGGTATCGATGCAGTCCGCGAAGACATCAAGTCAGGCTCATTCGCCCCGTTCCGAACTGGGCGTGGCGCTTCGCGCCTGCCGCAGCGCGTTCATCGGCGTTGGCGTGATGAGCTTTGCCATCAACATTCTCTATCTGACCGGCTCCTTCTTCATGCTGGAGATCTATGACCGGGTACTGCCGAGCCGCAGCATTCCGACGCTGGTGGGCCTGATCGTGCTGGCCGGCGGTCTCTACGTCGTCCAGGGCATTCTCGATCTGATCCGCGGCCGCATCCTGATCCGGATCGGTTCGACGCTCGACGAGATGCTCAGCCGCCGCGTCTATGACATCGTCGTGCGGATGCCGCTCCTCGTGGGCAATCGCAGCGAGGGACTCCAACCGCTGCGCGATCTCGATAACGTCCGGTCGTTCCTGTCAGGTATGGGGCCGGGCGCGTTGTTCGATCTGCCGTGGCTGCCGCTCTATCTCGCGATCTGTTTCGCGTTTCATCCGCTGATCGGCGTCACAGCGCTGGTCGGCGCCGTTATCCTGATCGCGCTGACCATCCTGACCGAATACCTGACCAATGAGCCCATGAAGCGCTCCACGGGGCTGGCGATGCGCCGGCAGGACCTCGCGCTGGCCAGCCGCCGCAATGCCGAGGTGCTGGCCGCCATGGGCATGGCCGGCCGCGTCGGCAGACAGTGGGAAGACTCCAACCGCAATTACCTGGCGAGCAACCAGCGGGCGAGCGATGTCGCCGGCGGCCTTGGCGCGATCGCCAAGGTGCTGCGCATGATGCTGCAGTCGGCCGTGCTGGGCGTCGGCGCGTATCTGGTCATCAACCAGCAGGCGACTGCGGGCATCATCATTGCCGGGTCGATCCTCAGCGCACGGGCGCTGGCTCCGGTCGATCTCGCGATTGCACACTGGAAGGGTTTTGTGGCTGCCCGGCAAAGCTGGAAGCGCCTCAACCACCTGTTGGGCATGTTGCCGGAACAAACCACGCCGACGCTGCTGGAAGCGCCGGTCGGCAGGCTCTCCGTAGAGACGCTCACGATCAGCCCGCCCGGCGAACAGAAGGTGGTGGCGCAGGACATCACGTTCGCGCTCGAGGCGGGGCAGGGCGTCGGCATCATCGGTCCAAGCGGCTCGGGCAAATCCTCGCTGGTGCGGGCGCTGGTCGGCGTCTGGCAGCCGTTGCGCGGCAAGGTGAGGCTGGACGGGGCCGCGCTGGATCAGTGGTCGCCTGAAATCCTCGGCCGCCACATCGGCTACCTGCCGCAGGACGTAGAGCTGTTCGCAGGAACCATCGCCCAGAACATTTCCCGCTTCGAGGACGATGCGTCGCCGGACAGTATCATTGCGGCAGCCCGGGAAGCGCGCGTCCACGATCTGATCATCGGCATGAAGGACGGCTACGATACGCAGATCGGCGATCAGGGCAGCGTGCTGTCGGCGGGACAGGCCCAGCGCATCGCGCTGGCGCGGGCGCTTTACGGCAACCCGTTTCTCGTGGTGCTGGATGAGCCGAACTCGAACCTCGACAGCGAAGGTGATGTGGCGCTGAACAAGGCCATCCTCGGCGTCCGCGCGCGGGGCGGTGTCGTTGTCGTGGTCGCCCATCGCCCGATCGGCATCGAGAGCGTCGATCTCGTTCTGGTCATGAAGGATGGCCGGATACAGGCATTCGGACCTAAGGAGGCTGTCCTCGGCCAGGTCCTGCAACGTCCCGCCGCGGCTCCGCCCGCCATCAAGATCGTGTCCGATAAGGGAGGAGGCCAGTCATGAAGCCGACCCTCGCCGGAACCGAAGGCATCATTCGCCGCACCTTCAACGCCTTGTTTTCACCGCTGGAGCGTCTTTCCATCTTCAAAAGCCTTGATCAGCCGGGATCGCGCAAATCGATCCGCTTTCACCTGATCGTCGGGCTCTTTGTCGTCACGCTGCTGATATGCGGGATCGGCGGCTGGGCTTCGACCGCGCAGATCTCCGGCGCGCTGATCGCGCCGGGCTCCATCGTGGTGGATTCCAACGTCAAGAAAGTGCAGCACCCGACCGGCGGCGTTGTCGGCGAGGTGAGGGCGCGCGACGGCGACCGCGTCAAAGCCGGTGACGTCGTGGTGCGCCTCGACGATACGGTGACCAAGGCCAGCCTTGCGATCGTCACCAAAGGTCTGGATGGACTGTTGGCGCGCCGGGCAAGGTTGCTGGCGGAGCAGGACGGCGCAGACCGCATTATTTTTCCGCCGGAGTTGATGGATTCGTTTGCCAATCCGGATGTCCGGTCGCTGATTGGAAACGAGGTCAAGCTGTTTCAGGTGCGCTCATCGGGGCGCGTCAACCAGAAGGCCCAGCTGAAGGAGCGTATCGCACAGCTCAAGGAGGAGATCGGTGGCCTTGAGGCGCAGGAGAACGCCAAGTCGCGCGAGATTGAGCTGATCCAGAAAGAGCTCGTTGGCGTCCGCGATCTCTACGCGAAGAACCTCGTGCAGATTTCACGGCTGACCGTTCTTGAGCGAGACGCCGCGCGGCTCGACGGCGACCGGGCGCAGTTCGTTGCCCAGAAGGCGCAGGCCAAGGGCAAGATCACGGAAATCGAACTGCAGATTATCCAGATCGACAAGGATCTCTCCAGCGAAGTCTCCAAGGAGATGCGCGAGATCAACGACAAGATCGGCGAATTCGTTGAACGGAAGGTGACCGCCGAGGATCAGCTGCGCCGCATCGATATTCGCGCCCCGCAGGACGGCATGGTGCTTCAGTCGTCGGTCCACACCGTCGGCGGCGTCATCACCGCCGGCGATGCGGTGATGCTGATCGTTCCGGACTCCGACAATCTGTCCGTGGAAGCAAAGGTCAATCCGCAGGACATCGACCAGTTGCGGATCGGCCAGAAGACGCTGCTCCGGCTGTCGGCTTTCAATCAGCGCACGACGCCGGAATTGAACGGCACCATCAGCCGGATTTCGCCCGACACCACGGTCGATCAGCGCACCGGCCAAAGCTATTATACCGTCCGCGTCTCGCTGCCTCCGGCAGAAGTGGCGCGGCTCGGGGATGTCAGGCTGATGCCCGGCATGCCGGTCGAGGCTTTTGTGCAGACTGGCGAACGCACCATGATATCCTATCTCGCGAAGCCGTTCAGCGACCAGCTCATGCGAGCGTTCCGGGAAAAATGACGGGTATCGGCTAGCGGCATGGTGCGGGCGGTCTTGAAATCGGCGGTGCGTTTTCTCGCGCGTATCAGGCGTTATGCGAGGCTTTTCGGCTACGCGCGGCTGTTGTGCCTTCTGCTTCTGATCGCAATGCTCGGCGTTCGCGTTGCCGATCCGATCCCGCTCGAAGAGTTGCGCGTCCGCACCTTCGATGGATATCAAATCCTCAAGCCGCGCGAGACCACGCAGCGCCCCGTCGTCATCATCGACATCGACGAGAAAAGCCTCGCCAAGTTCGGGCAATGGCCATGGCCGCGCACGCGCGTTGCCGATCTCGTTCAGCGGCTGACCGATCTCGGCGCCGCCGCCATCGCCTTCGATATCGTTTTCGCAGAGCAGGATCGGCTTTCGCCCGCCATCGCAGCCGATGCGTTTCGCGATCTGGATGAAGCGAGCCGGGCGAAATTGCGGGCGCTGCCCAGCAACGATCAGGTGCTTGCCGACGTGCTGCGGAAATCGCCGTCTGTTCTTGGTGAGTCCGGTCTGCCGAAATTCGTACCCCAGCCGGATTTGAAGCTGCCTCTGACCGGCCTTGCGACGCTGGGTGGCGATCCGCGGCCGTTCCTGCTGCAATTCCCGGGGTTGCTGCGGAATATCCCGGTCCTTGAGGAGGCCGCTCCCGGGCGCGGCTTGTTCACGATCCGCACTGAGCGCGACGGCATTGTCCGCCGCGTCCCGATGATCATGCTGGCGCAGGGCGAATTGATGCCTTCGCTGACGTTCGAGATGCTGCGCATCGTCACCAAGTCCGACACCATTCTGGTCAAGTCGGACGAGGCCGGCGTGAAGAGTGTGGCGGTGCCCGGATTTGAAGTCCCGACCGATCGCAATGGCCAGCTTTGGGTGCATTTCGCGAAGCACGATGCCGCGCGTTATGTATCGGCGGCCGATGTGCTGGATGGCGTGGTCGGACCCGATCAGATTTCACGCAAGCTGATCCTGATCGGCACCTCGGCTGTCGGATTGCTGGACGTGAAGACCACGCCGCTCGATCCTGTGATGCCAGGCGTCGAGGTCCACGCGCAGGTGCTGGAGAGCGCGTTGACGCGTTCGGTGCTGTCGCAGCCGAACTATGCGGTCGGTGCGGAGTTGCTGGCCGCGATCCTGTTCGGAATCGCGATTATCTGGCTTGCGCCGATCCTGAGCGCCATCATGCTTCTGCTGTTCGGTGCCGTGATCGTCTGCATCATGGTGGCAACGTCCTGGTATTTCTTCGCAGAGCACCGGCTGCTGATCGATTTCACGTTCCCGCTGATCGCGAGTACCGCGATCTATCTGGTGCTGGTGTTCAGCAGCTACTTCCGCGAACAGGCGCAGCGCCGCCGCATTCGCTCGGCCTTTGGCCAGTATTTGTCGCCCGCGCTCGTCGAGCAACTGGCGCAATCTCCGGAGAAGCTCGTTCTTGGCGGCGAGGAGCGGGACATGACCATCATGTTCAGCGATGTGCGCGGTTTCACCACGATATCGGAATCGTTCAAGAGCGATCCGCAGGGGCTGACATCGCTGATGAACCGGTTCCTGACGCCGTTGACCAATGCGATCCTCGATCGCAAGGGCACCATCGACAAATACATGGGCGACGCCATCATGGCGTTCTGGAATGCACCGCTGAGCGATCAGCAACATCAGATCAACGCGTGCAATGCAGCGCTCGATATGATCGACCGCATCGAAGTATTGAATGTCGAGCGTGAGCGCGAGGCGAACGAGGCGGGAAAGCCCTTCATCCCGATGAAAGTCGGTATCGGACTGAACACCGGGACCTGCGTGGTCGGTAATATGGGATCGAATTTGCGTTTCGACTATTCGGTGCTGGGCGACAGCGTGAACCTGGCGTCGCGGCTTGAGGGGCAGTCGAAGTCCTACGGTGTGCCGATCATCGCGGGATCAGCGACGGCGCTGGCGGCAAAGGACAAGTTCGCGATCCTCGAAATCGACTTCATCACTGTGAAGGGCAAGAAAGAGCCAGAAGTGATCTATGCCATCGTCGGACGGGAAGATGTTGCCAAATCCGGTCCGTTTCAGCGCTTGCGCAATCTCAGCATCGAAATGCTGGCGTGCTACCGCAGCCGCGACTGGGATGGTGCTCTTGCTGCAATCGCGAAGGGCCGTATTGCCGACGAAGCGAAGAGCCTCAGTGCATTCTATGATCTCTACGCCGAGCGAATAGATGCATTCCGCGAAGCTCCGCCACCGGACGACTGGAATGGCGTCGTTGCCCTGACAACCAAATAAGGTGAGGCGAAAGGCCGCCGCTACCGTCCACATGTGCGTCTGGCAAGCCATTTTTTTGATTGCCCCCGCGCGGTATCATGTTGGTGAGGATGGCCGCCGCGTGCAATCCTTGCGGAAGATTCACTGAGTTTTTTCATGTCGACGACAATGTCCGTGCGGTTTTGGGGTGTTCGTGGGAGCATTCCGTGTCCAGGCCCCAACACCGTGCGCTACGGCGGTAATACGTCATGCGTCGAGGTGAAGTGTGGCGATCATCGCCTTGTATTCGACGCCGGATCCGGACTGCGCATGCTGGGTCTCGCGCTGGCGGATGAAGCCGGACCGGTCGACATCGATTTGTTTTTGAGCCACTGCCACATCGATCATTTGATCGGCCTGCCGTTCTTCGTGCCTGCGTTTGTGGCCGGAAACCGGCTTCGCCTGTGGGCCGGCAATTTGAAAGCCGCAGGCGGGGTGCAGGAAACAGTTCGAAAGCTGGTGAGCTATCCGCTGTTTCCGATCGAAATCGAAGCCGCGCAAGGCAAGATCGAATTCAACGATTTCGCGCCCGGCGACGTGCTGACGCCCCGGCCGAACATCAAGGTTATGACGACGGCGCTAAATCATCCTGGCGGCGCGACAGGGTACCGCGTCGAGTTCGGCGGCCGCGCCATGGCCTACATCACCGATACGGAGCTTAGCGCCGATGAGATCGACCCGGCGTTGCTTGAGCTTGCCCGCGATGCGTCGATTGTTATCATCGATACGACATACACCGACGAAGAACTACCCGAGCACGTCGGCTGGGGACACTCAAGCTGGCAGCAGGCCGTCCGGCTGGCCAATGAGGCGGGTGTCGGGAAGCTTTATCTGTTTCACCATGACCCTGAACATGACGACGACGAAATGGATCGCATCGCGGCGGCGGCGGCCAAGGCGCGCCCCGGGACCGTGGTGGCGAAGGAAGGACTGTCGATCGATATTTGAGTAGGCGGCTGCGAATGTTTTTGGCAAAGCGTTCGCCACATTGTGAATTATCGCACACAGATTTGACGTCCGAATAACCCACCATTTGAAGGTGGGTTTGGTTCGCAAGTGCGCAGACGGAGCGTGATAATGCGGACTGGCGAACCACCACACCAGAACCGTTGTCGCGCAGAGCGCTAAGCGGCATAATACATACCAGATTTCCTTTAGCATCAGGTTGATTCCGATGGATATGTCAGGTCTCGTTTCCGGAGCCGGCGGTTTTATCGCGTCCGCGTTCGTGGTTGCGGGCTACACGATGCGAACGATGATCCCGCTCCGCATTTTCGGCATCATCACCAACGTTTTGCTGATCGGATTTTCGGTCGTTCATCATCACTACCCCGTGATGGTGCTTCACATGATCCTGCTGCCGCTGAACGTCTACCGGCTGCGCGAGATGCTGCTGCTGGTTCGCGAGGTGAAGAAGTCGGTCAGCAGCGATCTGTCGATGGCATGGCTGAAGCCGTTCATGACGGAGCGCAAGTGCAAGACAGGTGAGGTGCTGTTCTACAAGTACGAACAGGCCGAGGAGATGTACTACATCGTCAGCGGCCGTTTCCGGCTGGTCGAATCCGGCATCGAGATTCCGGTTGGCGCCATTGTCGGCGAGCTTGGAATGCTGTCGCCATCGAACAAGCGGACCCAGACGCTCGAATGTCTCGAGGGCGGGCTGATACTCAGCGTGACCTATGCAAAGGTGCAGGAGCTTTACGTCCAGAATCCGGAATTCGGATTCTATTTCCTGCGTTTGGTGAGCGCACGCCTCTTCCAGAATGTCGGAAAGCTCGAAGCCCAGCTCGCCGAAAGCAGTGCTCAGGCCTCGTCATGAAAATACGGGTCAAAGTCCCGCCGTCGCCATTCCGGCTGCTCAAGGAGCGCTACTTCGGAGAGGAGACGCGTAATCCGCGTGTGGCGCGTGCGGCGCTCGCGCGATTGTCGGCGCGCCTGCCGCCGGACGTGGTTCCCATCGTCAGTGAAGCCGTTCATTCGCTGATCGACTACCAGGATCCTGACTATGCGCTGGCTTACCTCGACCGCATCGGCCGCTATATCGGTCCGGTAGGGGTTACCGTGCCAAATCTCGGCGAACTGGCCCAGCTTCTGTCGGACCGGATGCACTTCGAAGACCCTATCCGTATCGCGCAGCTCAAGCTGTCGGATGCAGGCGGCGCGAATGCCGAGCCCAACCCGTCGTCCGTCGACAGAGTGGAGAAGTTTCGCTGGGATGAGGTGATCCCGATGCTTCCGCCCAAAGCCGCGGCTCCCGCGCTGAATATTTTCAAGCGGCTGCGCTTGGCACGGCTTTCGCGCAGATCCGTCACATTACGCTTCAGCTCCAGGGGCCGGTTTTCGCTTCGCAAGCTGAAATGGCTTGCCGCCCTGCGGATCACGCGGCCGTTTTCCGAGCGGTTCAAGCTGGAGCGCGTGTGGGTCGAGCGATGGCTTCACATGGTCGACCGCAGCCTGGTGAAGCAGCCGGACGCGACTGTCGCGGTCGTGCGAACCGCCAATCTCATCAAGGGGCACGGTGACGCCTACCAGAACGGCCTTGCGGAATGGAATGTGATTATCGACCGGCTGGTGAAGCCGACATGCGATGGGGACCTGCCTCTCCCGAAGCTCGAGGACGCCATCCAGGAAGCGCGCGACGCAGCCATCGGCGAGCAGGGCCAAAGCCGCCTGCTGAACGCTGTGGAGCAATTGAGGGCGCAGGCCCTGACACATGGATGAGGCCGGTTGGCCGATAGCCTATCTCCGAAAACTACATTAGAGTCGGGCTGGACGCGCCCGGCATGATTTTGCCGCGATACGGCATGCGCAACAGGGGACACTCGATGAAGAAGTTTTGCGGATTCTTTTTTGGATTTTTGCCGGTTCTCGCGCTCACCGTGTTTGTCAGTGCCACTGACGCAAGCGCGGCCGATGAAATCAAGCTCAGCAGCAACCAGCGGATCGCCTGCGGTCGCGGCCTCAACGCCGGCAAGCTTCAGAACATTAACTGCAAATCATATGCGTATATTTTCAACACGCGGACATCGGAGTTCTACCGGTGCCAGGTGAGCGTCGGTGTGACCCGGGACAACAAGGAAGTGCTCAAGGTTGACACCGATGGCTCCTGCAAATTGAAAGCCCGCATATTCCCGGCCGATTCCAATTACGCATTCGACGCCACCGAAACAGAGCCCCCGAACACGAATTCATTCTTCGGCTCCGGCGGGTCGGCGATCTGGGTCAGCGACAGCACCAAGCTCAGTGCGAAGGGATGCATCATTCTCAGCGTCGGCGTTGGGCCGGATGTCCTGAAGTGCGTGGACATGACCTTCGACAAATAGGGCCTCATATCGGCAACGGTTCAGGTTGCCCCTCCGCCATACCGCAGCGGCATGACAGCGGTGCTGACTTCTATCTCTTCAGAAAGATCGCAAGAACGATCAACGCGACGACGACCGTGACGGCGATTGCCCAAGTCGTCAGGCGGACGTCGCTTTTGAGCTCGCGCGTTGCTTCGTTCTCGGCGATTTTCAGATTGCGCTTCCGATCGTCGTGCTCCGGATCACTCACGGCTTCTCCTGATCTTGACGGGGTGCAGAACCATGGACCGCCGGGTTGAGGCCCGCAGATGCCATACGGGCAGTGTACCCGGCACAGCGATCAATCCGCAAAGACCAAAACAGAGGCGGCGTTCTCGGCGACAGCCAAAGGCCATGCTGCCCGTTAAGCCAGCATATCAAACAGGATACGCGTGAAATTGGCACGTTTCGCGCGATCCGCAGCCAGGACCATATCTCCGGTTCGCCGAACTGTGATCACGCACGCCAGCTCTCATCTTGAGCGGGCGAACACCTTGGTGTCTCATGCCGCCAGACACGAATCGAGGGTCGAATGATTTTTCCGCACCGCACTTTTCTGGCGCTCGCCGGGCTGTTGCTTTTGGGACAGGCTCCGGCGCAGGCGATCGACTATCCCTATTGCATGACCTACGTTCAGGGGTGGAGCGGCGCGATCGAGCAATGCGACTATACGTCGATGGCGCAGTGTCAGGCGAGCACTGGCGGTTTAAGTGGGACGTGCGCTCCCAACTGGAGGCTGACGCAAAACCGCGGCGCCTATCCTGATGTGGTCGAGCCGGGTGCACCAAGAAGCAAACGCAACCAGCGCTGACAGCGTCTGCGTAATGCTCGCCGCTGTGTGGGCAAGCTGGTGGCGGAGAGGGGAAGGATTCGAACCTCCGACACGGTTGCCCGTGTACCGCATGCGGTGCCTTAAGCCACTCAGCCACCTCTCCATACTTCTTCAGTACCGGCGCGGCGGATCAGGTGCGTCCGACAAACTCAACACCGATAACGGCGTCCTTCCGCCAGATCACCCGGCAATGGGTCACTTTTCGCACGTCGCCCGTCAGCGCCAGACTGAGCCTGCCTCCGAGCAACTCGCGGTCCGCCAGCTTGACCCGCGCACCGCCGGACGACAGGTCGAGGATGGTGCAGTTGCGTTTTGCAAAACCGCCGTCGAGCAGCATCCATGCATCGTGCCGCGTCGCATGGCGGGGCTTGCGGGATTCTCGTTTGAAAACGGCCATCAGATACGCTCCATGATTGAAGCGTAGTTATAGCCCGCGAAAGTTTCGGAAAATTTGAATCAAAGCGCGAATACCCGGACCGGCGATTAATGCCTCATTAACCAGGGCGATGCTGTAGAAAATCTGCCGGAAAAGCCGATTTGGCCCGGAAGAGCGGGGTTTTCGCCGGGGAACCAGCCGCCGGTCCGGCGCGTTGGTTTTCCGGAGGAGCCTCGGTGCCTGGCAGCGATCTTGGCAGCACGGCGAAGGCGGAAAAGCACGAGCGGTCACGCATGATCCGCGGCGTGGCCTTGTTCATGTTTGCCGTCGTTTGCCTGCTGGCGATCGCTTTCGTTGTCGTGCGATCACTCGGCAATACCGAGCAGTCTTCCCATGCTTCGCTGGCGTGCGCAGCAAAGCTCTACAGCACTTATGATCCGAAAAATCTTGAGCAGTGCATGGCTGTCTGCATGACCTGCAGCGCAGGCGTCAAAACAACGTGCTCGACATCGTGCACGCTGAAGGGCGCGCGATAGGGCTTGCGGAGGGGTCAAAACCGACCGCCAGACCGATATCCGTTGCGCCGGGATCGTGCTTTTCCTTCGGGTCAGGTTCGCGCGGATGGGGTAGGCCTTGCTGATCTTGGCGTCCTGACTGAACATGGCATAGGACATGGTCATCTCCGAAAAAGCCCCGCCCAGTGCCGAAGCACCTGACGGGGCTCTT
>JAZKDK010000047.1:53239-55140 GCA_040387615.1 Pseudomonadota bacterium
CATGGTCATCTCCGAAAAAGCCCCGCCCAGTGCCGAAGCACCTGACGGGGCTCTTCGAGCTTTCAACCCCTGCGGGCTGATTGCTCTCGGTATAGTAACGCGTCAACTTCCGGCTTCGTTCCCGCCCGGACGTATCTTTGTGGCGGCCATGATCCAGCGGGCGCTAACGGCTTGCGCGCGCGCGTTTCTCGTTTTCTTATGGTGAAAAGCGTGGGGCGCGGTTCGCCGCATAGTGGAAGCAGGGCAGGGAGCACATGAAACGGTACATCATCTTCGCAGCCATAGGCCCGCTGGTGGCCGGGTTCTTTCTCCTCGTGCTGGGAACGCCGGACGGATACTGGGACGGGGCCGATGTCATCAAGAAACTGTTCAAGGTGCTGCTTGTGACGCTCCCCTACAATTACTTGTTCGGGATCATCCCGGCCCTGATGATCGGCGCGGTCGATGACATTTTCCTGCACATCCGCAGGATCAGTCCGGGGGTCCGAATGATACTGACCGGCCTCGTGGCGTTTGCGGCCACAGCCGTTCTTTACGGAACATTGGGCACCGAGACTGGCCTGAAGCATTACTTCCTCTACGGGCTTGTCGGCTTCATCCCGGCGACATTTTCCTCGTGGCTGGCGCACAAATTCGACAAGGTTGGCGGAGCGCGCCCCAATGCGATGAGCGCTTGATGCGCGTGGACCGCGCCGACTGCACGCGCATGTGCAACGGCAGCCGGGCTGTGGAGGATCGAGCGGAACCAAGGACGTTGGGGGAATCGCAAGATGCGCCTTCACTTTCACAGGCGGCGTCCTATATTCCTTGTTCCGTCAACAACGAAAGGAGGTGGTCCAGTGTCTCATTCCAAGCGCTGTCACCTCGCTGAGGCCGCCCGCTAAGTTCGCAAGAGCTTCGGACAGGGCGGTCTTTCCGCCTGGTTCAGCGAGAATAGGAAGGACGTGTCGAGCTTTGCTTGGCGCGTCCTTTTTATGTGCGGCTTGCGGGGGATTGTTCTCTGTATTGCGCGAAACCACCCAAATGGGGGATGCGACTCAATCGTTGTAACCGCCTTGCTAGGGAGATTAAACGGCCGCGAGAACCCCATGCCAGTCGTTCCGACGCCAAGCACTTTTGAGATCGATGTTTCCTGTCCGAATTGCGGGACCAAAACGAAAAAGCCCCTTGTCTGGTTGCGCGACAACGATGAGTTTGTCTGCAATCAATGTGGAACGACTGTCGATCAATGCGGGCAGCTTGTGGCTGAGGTCGAAAAGACAACGGGCGCTCGGTGATCCTGCTTGATCGAGTTTGACACCAACACTATTGCGTATATGACCGCTGCCCTTGAGCAATCCTGCCGACAGCTCAAGGAAGATACGCCGGCGGCACGCGCGTTCATCGCAGATCGATTGGAAGACTGCGCAAAGGCGGGCGGCAAGTCGATGGTTGCTTTCAATGAAGCGGCCAGCAGGGCGCTGCGTGAACTGAACCAACCCAAAAAGGAGAAGAACGCTCGCGGTTTCTGGCAGCGATTGGTGACATGGAGATTTTGACGGCTTCACTTGCAGTGCGCGGTCGATGTCTGCGGAACCAAGCAAGTATTCATGGCTGCAAAGGCAGTTGGTTCTGAGCCGCGCTCGTTAGGGGGGCTTCGACGGAGAATTTTCCAGAAAACTTTGAGCTTGTGTGAGGAAGCTCACAGACGCCCGTTCCGCCCGGGTGCTTAGCTTCCGGAATGGGAAACTGGGTCCATAGCTGTCCCCACTGCGGGACCAAGATGGCGATCGCTCTCAAGGGCGGGAAGACGCAACTGCTTTGCCCGAATTGCGACGGGGATCCGCGGAAATCACCCAAAATCTACAAGCTGATCAACGCGGCGGCGCCCCCCCAGAAGGACAGCGGCAAAAGATAGTGAT
>JAZKDK010000048.1:0-44178 GCA_040387615.1 Pseudomonadota bacterium
CCATGTCGAGCGCGATCGACTTCGACAGGCCGACGATGCCGAGCTTGGCGGCGGCATAGTTCGCCTGGCCGAAGTTACCGATCAGGCCTGACGTCGAGGTGAAGTGCACGAACGCACCGCTTTCCTGTTCGCGGAAAATACGCGCGGCGGCGTGCGAGGTGTAGAACGAGCCCATCAGGTGAACCTTGATAACGGACTCGAACGCCTCGACGCTCATGCGATGGAAGATTGCGTCGCGCAGAATGCCCGCGTTGTTCACCACGCCGTCCAGCTTGCCGTAGGTGTCGACGGCCTGCTTGATGATCTTGCTGGCCGGGATCGCTTCCGCAACCGTTTCGAAGTTGGCGACGGCCGTGCCGCCGCGCTTCTTGATTTCCTCGACAACCTCTTCGGCCGGCGCCGCATTGGTGCCCGAGCCGTCAGCCGCGACGCCGGGATCGTTGACCACGACCTTGGCGCCTTCGGCGGCGGCGAGCAGCGCGATCTCGCGGCCGATGCCGCGGCCTGCGCCGGTGACGATGATGACCTTGCCGTCCAGCGATTTCTTGTTCGACATAACTTTGGCTCCTGTTTTCGCTGTCAGCGTTCGTTGGTGAAAATGATGGTGCCTGAGGCGGCGAACATGCCGCCGACGCCGTGGCAGACCGAAATCTTCGCGCCCGGCACTTGCGCCGGTGCGATGCCGCGCATCTGCCGCACGCTTTCCTGCAACGCGTACATTCCGTACATGCCGGAATGCATGTAGCTGAGGCCGCCGCCGTTGGTGTTCATCGGCAGCTTGCCGCCGATGGCGGTGTTGCGGTCGGCGATGAACTTGCCGGTTTCCTCATGCGGCATGAAGCCGAGATCGCCGAGACCAAATAGCGGCAGATGCGCGAAGGCGTCGTAGATCATCAGGTGATCGACATCCTTGTGTGCGATGCCGGCTTCTCTGAATGCGGTCGGACCCGCCACCTTGAAGGCGCGCGACGAGTTGAATGTCTCCATCTGGCTGACCATCGGCGTCTCGACGCTCTCTCCGGTGCCGAGGATGTAGACAGGTTTCTGCGGAAAGTCCCTGGCGCGGTCGGCGCTGGTCAGAATCAGCGCTCCGCCGCCGTCGGTGACGAGACAGCACTGCAGGATGCGGAACGGATAAGCGATCATCCGCGAGTTGAGCACGTCCTCGACCGTGATCGGGTCCTTCATCATGGCGCGCGGATTCTTCGCCGCCCATTCGCGCTGCACGACCGACACCATCGCGATCTGTTCGTGGGTAATGCCGTAGGTCTTCATGTAGCGCAGCACGGGAATCGGAAACATGCTGGGCGGCCCGTAGACGCCGAACGGCGCTTCGAACTGGCCCTGCAGGCTGTCCGCAGGAATCGAGCGCGGCAGTTTGCCGATCATCGACTTGCCGCTTTCGGCGTGGGTGATGAGGACGGTCTTGCATAGACCCGCTTCGATGGCCGCCGCCGCGTGGCGGACATGCAGCATGAACGAGCAACCGCCGACCGACGTGCCGTCGACCCATGTCGGCGTGATGCCGAGGTAATGAGCGAGCTGTTGCGGCGTCTCGACCGCGGTTGCGATACCGTCGATGTCCGACAGCTTGAGTCCCGCATCCGCCAGCGCGTTCAGCGCGGCGTCCGCGTGCAACTGGATCTGCGACACATCGGGAATGACGCCGAGCTTGGTGGTTTCTGCCGCGCCGACGACGGCAACCTGATTTCTGCGCATGATGCTTATCCCTTCGCCGGGCGGAACTGGGGAAGGGTGATCTTGTCGTCGAGTTTCTCGAATGCGACTTCGAGCTTCATGTCGAGCACGAGCGCTTCGGGCGTCTGCGGACAATCGAGGATATTGCTCATCATCCGCGGACCTTCATCGAGTTCGACGACGGCGATGGCATAAGGCGGCGTGAAACCCGGCGCGGCGGGACGGTGATTGATCACATAGCTGTAGAGCTTGCCCTTGCCGGTGGCCTTGAACACACTGACCTTGCGCGAGGCGCATGAGGGGCAGAACGGGCGCGGTGGAAAGTAGACATTCGAGCAGTCGTCACAGCGTTGCAAACGGAGCTCGTTCGCCTGGGTTCCTTCCCAAAAGTGCTTGGTTTCCGGCGTAGGCACCGGTAAGGCGCGCGAAGCAGCCATCTGCAGTCTCTCCCTGATTATTGGCTTTTGTTAATTGGTCGATTAACTTTATGCCGGTATTCCCGACCGCAGGCAAGTGGCGTTCCTGGAGCGAAAAATAGGGGCTGTCATGCACGGTTGCCGAACGGCGCTCGGCTATTTGCCGAGGAGCTTCAGGGCGGCGGCTTCGAATGTTTCAAGCGGCTTCATGCTTGTCAGCATGTCGCGATGCTCATGACCGGCCTGTGCCGCACGTTGTCGCATGCCATCGTCAGCGAGGATCGCATCCAGCGCCGTGGAGATGTCGACTTGTGGCTCGAAACTATCGATGACCTTTCCGATGCGTGCTTTTTCGAGTTGGAGGCCGTTCAGAAGCTGTTCGATGTGCGTCGCTAGAACAAGTTGAGGAACACCTGCAGCGACTGCGTGAGCTGCCAGTCCGCCTCCACCGAAATGAATGACCAGCCGTGCCGATGCCAGTGTCTCGCTCAGCGGCAAATGCTGCGACGAGATTCGTGCCCCGCGTCGCATCAGATCGTCCGACATTCCGCTCGCGATGTCTGGAGCAGAGATGATGAGACGGCTAGCGATGGGGAGCAGCGCCGGAACGATGTCGAAAGGCAGTTTGGATAACACGCCACGCGACAGGTAGACGAAGATGTTGTCCGCATCTTTCCGGCCTTCGAGCGGCGGGCTGTCGAAGATCGGGCCAGCGAGCGGACCCGATCGCTGCAAATCATAAGGATCGAGTAGCGGAAAGGTGAGAACGACCTGCGCGTCGCCGGAAAATACTTGCGGCAGCCGTTCAAGGGGAGGCCGGCCCAGAGAGCGCAGCACGCGATTAACCGTTCCCAGCGTTTCGTCTTCGCTCCAGCGTGGCGGATGGACACGATGGAGCGGCGGAAAGCGTTTCATGTCGCCGGGAGGGGCTGTGTATCCGTTTCCGACGACGATCAGCGGATTCCGGCCGTGCGACATCATGCTTGCCGCGGGCGCAGAGTCCGCGACGACAAGGTCCGGGGCAATGGTTTTGAGAAGGTCGTCCCACGCCTGCAGCATCGATCGCAAGTCCTGCTCATTGGCCAGACCCGCTGAAGCCAGTTGGTCGTGCATCGTCGCTGTCGAGCGAAAAGAATTTTCGTCAGAAGTCTTCACCGGCCACGGCGGAGCCTGAAGTATCTCCGCGTCAGTCCCCAGCAGATGCGCGGCTTGCGGATGCTTCAGCACAAAAACCGGGCGTATCTCGTGGTGCTTCAGCAGCGCAGCAAAGCGTCCCAGATTTACGATATGGCCAAATCCGCCGCCGTGCTCCCAGGCAAAAAGAACCGTCTTCATGACGAGGGTTGCTTTCCAGTTTGCGTTGACAACGCAGATCGGAATACTGGCTATAATGATTGAATATCAAAAGGCAATCGAACATCGCATGCAGTCGCCTTCTCCTATGAAGCCCCGCCAGGAAGTGCGAACTTTCTGGACGGGACCAGATCTCACCTACTACGAAGATTTGTCGCTGCAGAGCGCGGTCGCGTCAGGTGCGCGTGTATTGTTGTACACCTACAACAAAAATCTGACAGTGCCCGAAGGCGTTGAACTTGTTGACGCGCGCGAGGTTCTGTCCGGCCCGCTCTACCAGTTTCATCATAATGACGGCGACCTTTCGCTCGCGTTGCACTCCGACCTGTTCAGATATCTCGCTATCCAGAAATTCGGTGGCTGGTATATGGACCTCGACATCGTCGTGATGACGTCGGAGCTGCCCGACAACAAGATTTATCTTGCTTACCAGGAAGACGGCGTGGCCAATGCCGCCGTCATGAAATTTCCCGCGCAGTCGCCGATCATGACAGCCGCCATCGATGAGGCGATGAGGCTTCTGCCGGCAGCAGGGACCATCGCGCCGGGAGCCGATCACGGTATTGTCGGACCAAAGCTCATCACGCGCCTCTCATCCGAGTATGCGATCGACCATTTGGTCCGCCCGAAAGTCAGCGCTTACGAGATTCATCCCAACGAAGTTCTGATGTTCTTCGATCCCGGCCAATGCGAGGCCGTTTTTGCGCGGCTGGCTTCAAGCGACTTCGTGCATCTCTGGAATGATCTGTGGCGTGCGCTCCGCATTCCCAAAAATCTGGGTCCGCCGGAAGGCAGTTTTCTGGGTGAGCTGTTCAAGCGTTTTGGGATCGAAGTTCCGCAGGGCGCACGTCTGTCCTATGACGCCGTTGAAGGATGGTTTCGGGAATTCTGGGTGATGAAGGAACTCAAGCAGAAACTCTCCACCCAGAGGGTGCCGTACGATGCATTGGATCATCTGGCCCGATCAATCCAGATCAGCGGCTGGCAACCGGGCCTGCGGCCTTTTGGAAGTGCCGACACTTCGCCGCAAGGTGATCATCTACTCGCCGCTGAACCTCAAACGCTCAGAACATTCTGGCACGGTGAGACAATCGGCCCCTATCAGCTGATGTGTCTGAAAAGCTTTGTAGCCAGCGGACATCGCGTCGAGGTATTTTCCTACAATCGCGACTTGAACGTCCCGGACTGGATATCTGTCGAAGATGCAGCCGAAGTCCTGCCACGCGAGCTTGTCCTGAGACCATTGGGCGAGGAGGGCGCGTTTGCCATTCACGCAAATCTGTTTCGGTATGCATTGCTTCACCAACTGGGTGGATGGTGGATTGATCCCGATGTCTTGTTGCTGAAACCCGATCTTCCGCCGGGCAATGTCTTCTTCGCCGGTTTGGATGTGTTCGGCCGCGTGCCGACCGGCGTTCTGAAATTTCCAGCGGGACACGGGTTGCTGACAGAAGCGCTGGCCGAAGTTGAAAGTCTTTCCGACTCTTTGGAGGGATGGGAGAAATCCGGCGCGGCTTTGCTCACATCGCTCGTCGAGCGACATAAGCTGAACGGTAAAATTTTAAGCAGGATGTCCCTCGGCCCTGTCTCATGGTTCGATGTGCCGGATTTGTTCAATCCGGACAGCGCCGAGAAATTGAATCGATTGTGCAAGGATTTTCATTTCCTGCACCTTCATGACGATGCGTGGCGCCGTGCCGGGATACCGCACGATCTTGCTCCGCCTGAAGGCTCATTTCTTGACGGTCAAATCCAGAAGTACGGCGTAGGCGCTGATTTTCCGGCAAAAATTTCTTTCCGCGAATTGAACCGATGGGTCGCGCACATGTACCAATGCCTAAGCCAGAGGCGGACATAGTCGAGTTCCGCGGGTTCTGCTTTTCTTCCAGCTGTATCAATTCGGCCACGCGATACGGGTGGTACAGCGTTGATCAAACGCGACTTTTATGGTTCTACCGTAGTCATTGGCGACGGGAATTTTTGATATGTGGTTTCGAGTATTGCCCCTTTTGGCTGGGTCACGGATGCAGGCTGTGCCGGCCCGTAGCATCTGGGCTGTTTGCGCACTTGTCTTTTTCGCTCATGCGGGAGTTGCGCGCGCCCAGGATGCGGCAGAGCAGCAGCAACTGTTTCAGCAGATGGTGCGGAGTCCTGCGAACCACGAAGTGACGTTTGCCTTCGTCAAGGTTGCGACTGCGCGGGGGGACTACGAAGCCGCGATCGGCGCGCTCGAGCGGCTGCTGTTCTACAATCCCAAGCTGACGCGCGTGAAGTATGAACTCGGCGCGTTGTATTTTCGGCTCGGCTCCTATGAAATGGCGAAGCGCTATTTCAAGGAAGCTCTCGCAAGCCCGGATATCGATGCCATCACCAAGGAGCGCGTCGAAACCTATCTTCCGGACACCGAGAAGCAGCTTCAGCCAAGCCGGTTCTCCGGTTTCGCGCAAACCGGCATCCGCTCGCAGAGCAATGCGAGCTTCGCGCCCGGCGGCGGCGTGCTGCGTCTCGGTGGTCAGGATCTCGCTTTGCTGCCGACCGCGCGGCAGAAGAGCGACATCAACTGGTTCGGGCTGGTCGGCCTCAGCCACGATTATGATTTGCAGAACCAGCGCGGCGACATTCTTGAAACGCGCGCCGTCGGATACCTCACCGAGCAATCGCGCCTGAAGGATCTGAACGTCGGCTTCTTCGATGTCAGCTTCGGTCCTCGGCTTGCGCTGGCACCGGAACTTCTGCCGGGCGTTACCATCAAGCCTTATGTGGTCGGCGGAAGCACCTGGGTCGGGGGCTCATCGTACTTTTCGACAGCAGGCGCCGGCGTCGGCGTGAAGATCCCGGTGAACGACAAGTTCTCCTTCGGCCCTGATTTCGAATGGCGTCGCTCGGATTTCAGGACAAACGATCCTGTCGCGGGCTTCAACTCCGGCGACTGGTACACAACCAGTCTTGCGGCGAGCTGGAACATCGCACAACAGATCAAGCTTGATGCGCGCGGGCTTTATCGGCGGGGCGACTCTGCATTCGCGTTCCAGTCCTTCGACCAGTGGGCAATGGAAGCCGCCTTGACGCTTGAGTTCGGGCCGCCATTCGTCTGGATGTCGCGCAACTGGAGCGTGGCGCCGTTCGTCCGGTGGATCGAAACGCGTTTCGACGCGCCAAATCCGTTTATCGATCCGCTGATTGCTCGCAATGATAACATGTGGTCGGTGGGCGCGCTGTTTAACGCGCCCATCACGAAGAATTTCGGCATTTCAGCTGCGGTTCAGTACGACAAGACCAATTCCTCGCTGCCGAACTATCGCCTGGACAATTTCTCCGTGATGTTCGGCCCGACCGCTCGCTTTTGAGGGTGCAGCAGATGTTATTTTCCAAAGAGACATATTTCACATCGTTTCTGACGGTGCTGCTCTCCACGACTGCGCTTATTCCTGCGGCCGAGGCTCAAAACTCCGGGCGGGTCGGTGCGGTTAATCTTGATGCAACCGGAACACCGCCGGGCGCGGGCACGCGCACGCTCACCATCGGCACCAATGTGATCTACAAGGAGCGAGTGCAGACGTCTGCGCAGGGATCGACGCAGATCATGTTCCCCGACACATCAACGCTGAATGTCGGCCGCAACAGCAATATCGTGATCGACGAGTACGTCTACGATCCGGCTGCCGGGACCGGCAAGATGGTGGCGACGGTTTCCAAAGGCGTGATGCGATTTGTCGGCGGTCAGATCAGCCACACAGCGGGCGTCACGGTGAAAACACCGGTTGCGACGCTTGGTATTCGCGGCGGCGTGGCCACGGTTGTTTATCCGATCCCGCCGGGTTTCACGGGCTCCGACCCCAAACTGTCGCAGGCTAAGGGCGAGATCGTCATCGGCCATGTCGGGTCAGTCGTCATCAAGAACAATGTCGGCTCGGTGATCGTCCGGCCGGGCTACATGACCTGGGTGTCTGGTCCGAACGATCCCATACCGGAGCCGTTCCCGATCCCCGATTTCCTGTTGCAGAAGATCATGGCTGCGCTGACCAGCGGGCCCGGGCAGACCGGCGGTATCAGCGATCTGCCGACCGACCAGATGGCCGCGCGTCTTGGCTTCGGCAAGACGATCGTCACTGATCCGGCAAAGCCGCCGGGCACGGACCCGCTCGGATACTTCTCGATCTTTGACGGCGGCAATGCAGCCGTGAAGAACAAATCGCAGTCGAACCAGACTAATCAGGTCAACCAGCCGCCGAACACAGGTCCGGGTGGTTGTTATGGGTATTGCTACGGCAACTGATCTCCCGGTTGCGGTAACGGCGTTGCCGTTCGAAGTCTGGATGATGGCAGCGGTGGCCAGTTCACTTCTGGCTTTTGGGCAGGAAAAGCGCCTGTGCCTGAGCCGCCTGTTCGGCAATGAAGTCCGCCGTGACCCTGACGCGCGCGATGTTGCGCAGGTCGCTATGCAGCAACAGCCAGAATGTCCTGATCAGGCGAAAGCTGGGCAGCACCCGCACGAGTTCCGGCTCGGTCTGCGCGATAAAGTACGGCAGTACGCAAAGGCCTGCGCCGGCGACGGTCGAATTCAGTTGCGCAATCAGGTTCGAACTCTTGATCGCGGGCCGCAGGTCGGGCGAGACGAAATGCGCGTATTCCAGCTCCGGCGAGTAAATCAGATCGTCGATGTATGAAATGAAGCGATGAGATGGCACATCGGCAGCGGTCTCGATGGCGGGATTATTGGCGAGGTATTCCCGCGATGCGTAAAGCCCGAGTTCGTAATCCGTCAGCTTGCGCGAGTGCAACCGTCCTTCGCTCGGCTGCGTCAGGCTCACCGCGATGTCGGCTTCACGCCGGGAGAGGCTGAACTCGCGCGGCATAGCGACGAGCTCAATGGTCAGGTCGGGGTGGCGGTTGCTGAGTTCGCCAAGGCGCTGCGCCAGGAATTTCGTTCCAAAGCCGTCCGGCGTGCCGATGCGAACCGCGCCGTTGGCCTGCAGCTTTGAATCGCCGATCGACTGCGCTGCAGAAGTCGCGAGCTGATCCATCTGCTCGGCCATTTCGAGCAGCCGCTCGCCGGCCTCGGTGAGAGACGATCCGCTGGTGCGGCGATCGAACAGTTGGGAGCCCAACGACGCTTCAAGCGCCGCAATCCGCCGGCTGAGTGTCGAATAGTCAATCTTCAGGCGCTTGGCGGCGGCCGTCATGCTGCCAGAGCGCGTAATCGCCAGAAACGATCGGACGAGATTCCAGTCAAACTGGTCGGTCATCGCAGTTGCTCTCGATATTCCCCGGCGAGCCCGCCGCCGGTCCGCCTTGCGTAGTCCATCCGGTGCCCTTGGCCAAGGTTCATATGGCGACGGCGGGCATGGTGCCGCCCGTATTGACAGGCCCGCCTTCGCTCGCCTCTACTCCCGCCCGAACAAAATCCGCGGTCAGGCGGCTGGATAAGAAAAGGGAGAGACGCGATGAAGAGCTTCAAGGTCACCGAATTCAACGCTCCGTTGACGGAAGTGGACATCGCGACCCCAAAGCCGGAGGGCACGCAGGTTCTGCTGAAGGTCAAGGCCGCCGGAGTCTGCCATAGCGACCTGCACATCTGGGAGGGTGGTTACGATCTCGGCCACGGCCGCAAACTGTCGCTGAAGGATCGCGGTGTTTCTCTGCCGCTGACGATGGGACACGAAACGGTCGGCGAGGTCGTGGCGTTCGGACCCGAGGCCAAGGGCGTTGCGGTCGGCGACGTGCGGCTGGTGTATCCGTGGCTCGGCTGCGGCAAATGCGACACCTGCCTCGCCGGCGACGAGAACATGTGTATCGTCAAACCGAATTCGATCGGCGTCTATTGCGATGGCGGCTATGCCGATCACATCACGGTTCGCCATCCGCGTTATCTGCTCGACCTCAAGGGTCTCGATCCGGTGACGGCTGCGCCGTATGCCTGCTCAGGCGTCACGACGTATAGCGCGATCAAGAAACTCGAATCTGTTCTGGACCAGCCCATTGTGATCTTCGGAGCAGGCGGGCTCGGCTTGATGGCGCTGTCGCTTCTCAAAGCAATGGGCGGCAAGGGTGCTATCGTGGTCGACATCGATGCCAGCAAGTGCAAGGCGGCCGAGCAGGCGGGCGCGCTCGCGTCGGTCGACGGTACCGCGCCGGATGCCTTGCAGCAGATCACGTCGAAAGCGGGCGGTCCAATTAGAGGCGTGATCGATCTGGTCGGCAACGCGGCGACGGCGGCACTGGGATTCGACTGCCTGAGCAAGGGTGGAAAGCTTGTTGTTGTCGGCCTGTTCGGTGGCGGTGCGCCGTGGGCATTGCCGCTCATTCCGATCAAGGCGATTACGATTCAGGGAAGTTATGTCGGCAACCTGCGTGAGACGCAGGAGTTGATCGATCTCGTGCGCGAGAAGGGAATCGCGCCGATCCCGGTGACCACCCGGCCGCTTTCTCAAGCCGATGCTTCGCTAAAGGACCTGCAGCAGGGCAAGCTGGTCGGCCGCGCGGTGTTGGTGCCCTGACGACACGTGTTCAGAGCGGCGCTGCGGCGCCGCTCAATGCGTCAGGACATTGGCATAAGCCCAGAGAATGATGGCCAGCGCGATCGCCGCGGAAATCACAATTCTGGCCATATCGAATCTCCGGGAAGCGCTGTCTATTTCGCCTGCGTAGCGAGCGGCAGGACGACGAGGGAAATATCCGAATTCTGCGGATCGGGACGGATTTCGAATCCGAGCCGCCGGCACATGTCCAGCATTCTGTTGTTTCGGCTCAGCACCTGGCCACGGATAGCGCGCACACCTTCCGCCTGACCGTACTCGATAATCATCTTCATAAACAGCAAGCCGAGGCCGACGCCCTTGAGGTCGGATCGTACAAGCACGGCAAATTCCGAACTGGCGAAATCGGCGTCGGTGTGAAGACGCACCACGCCTAGCATTTTTCCGGTGGTTTCCTCGATGGCGACGAAGGCCATTGCGCGCGCGTAGTCGAGTTGTGTCAGGCGCGCGATGAACGGATGCGTCAGTTCTTTCATCGCGGAGAAGAACCGCAGCCGGATATCTTCCTGACTGACGTGCGAAAAGAACTCCGGATAGAGATGCTCGTCCTCTGGCCGGACGGGGCGCACGAAGATGTGCCGGCCGTCCTTGAGCGTTGTGTGCCGCTCCCATTCTTTCGGATACGGCCGGATCGCAAATCGGTAATGACCGGAGCCGCGGATAGCATCGCTCAGCGGCGCGATCGACACCTGGGCGTCCGCGGCGATGACGCCATCCTTGTCCGCGAGCAGGGGATTGATGTCGAGTTCGCGGATTTCGGGCAAATCCGCCGCCATCTGGGCGATCTTCACCAGCAGCAGCGCGACCGCGCCTTCATCGGCCGCCGGGACGTCGCGGTAACTCTTGAGAATGCGTGAGACGCGGGTACGCGCGATCAGGTCCCTTGCCAGATTGAGATCGAGCGGCGGAAGCGCCAGCGCCTTGTCGTTGATGACCTCCACGGCGGTGCCGCCGCGACCGAACACCACGACCGGGCCAAAGCTTGGATCGTCGGCGAGACCCGCGATCAGTTCGCGTGCGCGTGGACGCAGGATCATCGGGTGGATGGTCACGCCATCGATGCGGGCTTTCGGGCGCATCTTGGCGGCGCGTTGCAGGATTTCTTCGGTCGCGGCATGGACTGCGCGCTCGCTGGTCAGGTTCAGTCGCACGCCGCCGACATCGGACTTGTTCAGAATGTCGGGTGAACTGATCTTGACGACGACGGTGTTACCGGCGGCCAGGATCGCGGTTGCGGCGCGCGCGGCCTGATCCGGATCGCGCGCCAGCGTTGCCGACGCAATCGGGATCGCATACGCGGCGAATAGTTCGGTGATTTCGATGGGATTGAGCCAGCCGCGTTTATCTTGCAGGGCGTTCTGAACGATCGTGCGCGCTGCCGCTACATCCGGCGCGAAGTCTTCCGGCAGGCTGGGCGGCGTCTGCATCGCAACGTCCAGACCTTCACGGTAACGGACGATATGCATGAAGCCGCGTACGGCATCTGCTTCGCTGGAGAAATGCGGGATGCCGGCTTCGCCGAAAACGGTACTGCTGGCGCCGCTATCGCCTACCCACGCCGCGAACACAGGCTTGCGGGAGTAAGTTTCGGCACGATACTTTTTGACCGTTGCGACGACTGCCTGCGCGGATTCAACCGGAGGGGCCAGCGTGTTCGGCGCATTCATGATCAGAACTGCGTTGTTGGCGGTGTCGCCCAGTACAAGTTCGCAGGCTTTCGCGTAACGCTCGCCGTCCGCGTCGCCGAGAATGTCGACGGGATTGGCGCCCGACCACCGCTCCGGCAGCACCTTGTCGAGGCTTTTCTTGACGTCTTCGGAAAGTCCAGCGAGTTCTCCGCCGAGATCGATGAGGCGGTCGACCGCGAGGACGCCAAGTCCGCCGCCGTTGGTGACGATCGCAAGCCGGTGGCCATGCGAAGATTGTAGGTGGCCCAGCGTTTCCGCGGCGGAGAATAGTTCGTCGAGGTCGAGCACGCGCAGCAGTCCTGCCCGGCGGAACGCAGCATCGTAGACGGCGTCCGATCCCGCCAGTGCGCCGGTGTGGGTTGCGGCCGCGCGCGCTCCTTGAGTGTGACGACCGGATTTGATGACGACCACAGGTTTCACGCGCGCAGCGGCCCGTGCGGCCGACATGAACTTTCGTACGTCGCTGATCGACTCGACGTAAAGCAGGATTGCGCGCGTGTCGGAGTCGAGCGCGAAATAATCGAGCAAGTCGGCGAAGTCGACATCGAGATTCTCCCCCATCGAGACGATGGCGGAAAATCCGACGTTGCGATTTGCCGCCCATTCGACCAGTGCGGTCGAGATCGCGCCGGACTGTGAAATCAGCGCGAGGTCGCCGTCTTGCGGGAGGCGGGATGCAAAGCTCGCGTTCAATTTCATGCGCGGCACCAGGATGCCGAGCGACGGCCCGATCAGGCGCAAGCCTGTTGTCCGCGCGGTCTGCGCGATGGCTTCCGTGTATGAGCCGGTGCCGAGGCCCAGACCGGCGGAAAGCACCATCGCAGCCGGAAATCCGCGAGCGCCCGCTTTCTTCACGATCCCTTGAATGGCGGACGGCGGTGTGGAGATGATCGTGAGGTCGGGCGTCCTTGGAATGTCGTCGATATCGCGGAGCGTCTTGATGCCTTCGATCTCGGAGTACTTGCGGTTGACGATATGGATCGGTCCGCTGAAGCCGCCGCTGAGCAGGTTGCGCAGCGTTGCGCCGCCGACGGACGCGTGCTTCGGGCTTCCGCCGATGAGCGCGATCGAGCGCGGCGCAAACAAGTGTTCGAGGCGGTAGGTGCTCATGAAAGGTCTCGGGCCATCGTCGTCACAGGCTATCGCAATTGTGCAGGAAATGCGTCGGGGGCAGTCCAAGGGCATCGAGTCGCATGCGATTCCCCGGATGCCGGCATCGCGCAACATGTTCCGGAACATGCTGCAGAGCAATAAAATTCACCACACCGCCGTTTTCACCGAAAGCCGATTGGCATCAGGCCCGACATGCTTCTAGACTGAGCGGACTGCCTCGATGCGGAGCAGTAAAGCGAGTGTTCAGTGAAGTTGTTTGCCCGGGCAGGTCGCGATGACAGCTAACGAGAGCCACCTTGCCGAAAAGGGCCGGTTGCGCCCGCCAAGTCTCGGTTTGTTTCTTGCTGAGGGACGGGGCGTTTTCGAACTGAATGCGACATTGTTGATGGCGCCCGCGCTTTTGACGGCTCCGCGCGGCGATGGCCATCCGGTGCTGGTCTTGCCCGGCCTGCTCGCGAGCGATGTCTCCACTCTTATCCTGCGGCGCTATCTCGACCTGCTCGGATTCTCCACCCATCCGTGGGGGTTCGGGCGGAATACCGGGGGCGTCTACAGCATGCGGGACAAACTCGGCAAATTGCTGACCAGCGTTCACGCCGCGACCGGCCGCAAGGTCAGTCTCGTTGGCTGGAGTCTCGGCGGCGTCTATGCGCGCGATCTAGCTTTGCGGATGCCGGACATGGTTCGCTATGTTGTGACGCTAGGAAGCCCGTTTGCCGGCGACATCACCGCGACGAATGCCAAGCGCGTCTACGAAATGGTCTCAGGCGAGTCCATCGAAGACGCCGACATGAAAGATATCCAGTCATTGTCAGGCGATCTGCCAGTGCCGACGTCGTCGCTCTATACGCGCTCGGACGGGATCGTGAACTGGCGCACTTGCTTGGTGCGAGAATCCGATGCTGCCGAAAATATCGAGATTTCGCTCGCGAGCCATATCGGAATTGGCGTCAATGCCGCAGCCCTCTGGGCTGTCGCGGATCGTCTTGCGCAGCCGGAAGGTCACTTCGCTCCGTTTGACCGGTCAGGGCCGTTCAAACTGGCCTATGCACGACCGGAACAGGTTGGCGCCTAACAAGAGTACTGCCCAACAGAGCGCCGGAAAGGCGACGGGGCTGTCGGAGCACGATGCCGGAAAGCGGGAACCCGCAAGGCACCGTGGTCTCGCTGAAAAGGGGAGGATGTTATGAGTCACGCCAAGAAGCTGTCCTCGATGGATGCATCGTTTCTGTATCTTGAAACACCCGAGATGCCGATGCACGTCGGAAGCATGGCGATCTTCAAACTGAAGGACGGTTATCAGGGCGACTTCTTCGAGGACTTCAAGAAGATGATCGCGGACCGGATCCATGTCGCTCCGATCCTGAAGGCGAGGCTCGAGAAGGCGCCGCTCGACATCGACAATCCAAGCTGGGTCGAGGACGATCAATTCGACATCAACCGTCATATTTTTCGTGGCAGCCTTCCGGCGCCGCACAACCGCGCGATGCTGGAGCGCACGGTGGGCTGGATTCACGCAAAGCTTCTCAACAGGGCTCGCCCCCTGTGGGAGTTTTACGTTTTCGAGGGCATGGATAACAACGAGGTGGGGCTTTACTCCAAGATGCACCATGCCTGCATCGACGGCGGCGCGGGTGCCGCGCTGACCAACATGATCTACGACATCACGCCGGTTCCGCGCGAATTTCCGAAGGTCGTCCCAACCAAGCCTGCCAACGAACCGCGCGATATCGCGGCCAACATGCTCGATTCCTACACGCAGCTCTGGCGTCAGCCGCTGGACGCCACCAAGGCGAAAAGCTTCGATCTACCGCGCACTGGCAAGAGCGATCTCGGCTCTGTTCTGTTCGACAACGCGATGTTCCAGATCGAGAGTGGAATCAAGATGATCGGCGGCGTTCCCGAAACCGTCAAAAGCATCCGCGATATGATCGCGAAGGTGTCTGACCCAAAATCGCGGGAAAGCCTTGCGAACATGGTCTCGCCCTCGACGATGCTCAACAAATCGATTTCATCGGAGCGCAGCTTCGCGGGCGTTTCGGTCTCGTTGCCGGAAGCCAAGGCGATCGGAAAGCAGGCCGGCGGAAAACTTAACGACGTCGTCATGGCGCTGTCGAGCGGTGTGTTGCGCCGGTATCTGCTCGAACACGGCGGGTTACCGAGCCGCTCGCTGACTGCGGCAGTGCCGATCTCGCTGCGCGAAGAGGGTAACACCGACGCCAACAATCAGGTGTTCGGGATGATCTGCTCGCTGGCGACCAACATCGAGGACCCGAAGGCGCGGCTGGAGGCCATCATCGCGCAGTCGGCCAAATCAAAAGAAATGTCGCATCCGCTGCGCGCGCTGATGCCCTCGGTGTCCAACGTTGCAATGCTCGGCGCGCCTATGCTGATCCAGGTGCTGGCGCTGCTTTACAGCCGTTCCAACCTGTCCGATGTGCTTCCGCCAACGGCGAATGTGACGATCTCCAACGTGCCCGGTCCGCGGCAGACGCTTTATGCGGTGGGCGCCGAGCTGTTGCATATCTTCCCGGTGTCGATCTCGACGCACGGCCTTGCATTGAACATCACGGTGCAGAGCTATCGCGATCAGCTCGATTTCGGCTTTATCGCCGGCGCAAACATTATTCCTCATGTTGAGGTGCTGGCGGATATGCTGCCCAAGGAGTTCGAGCTTCTCGCCGCGGCCTTTGCAATGCCCGGCAGCCGCGCAAGTGCTGCAAGCTGAACGTGGCACCTGCAATGATGGTAATGCCGCCGCTTCAGTATGCCCAGGTCAACGGCATACGTATGGGCTTCTACGAAGCCGGTCCAAAGACAGATGCGCCGCCGCTGGTGTTGTGCCACGGCTGGCCTGAGATAGCGTTTTCGTGGCGGCACCAGATCAAGGCGCTGAGCGAAGCGGGCGTTCGCGTCATCGCGCCCGACCAGCGCGGCTATGGCGCAACGGATCGTCCGGCGGCGGTTGAGGCTTATGATATCGAAAATCTGACCGGCGACCTGGTTGGCTTGCTCGATCACCTGAAAATCGACAAAGCGATCTTTGTCGGCCACGATTGGGGCGGGTTTATCGTCTGGCAGATGCCGCTGCGGCATCCGTCGCGTGTGGCTGGAGTCATTGGCGTCAATACGCCGCATACGCCACGCACGCCGAGCGATCCGATTGGGCTGCTGCGCAAACGTTATGGCGATCACCTCTACATCGCGCAGTTTCAGGACCCTGAACGCCGCGCCGACAAGATATTCGACAGCCGCGTTGAACAGGCCTTCGATTTCTTCATGCGCAAACCCATGCCGCAGAAGAAGCCGCCGGAAGCCGGCGAGGGGCCGCCAGCGGCTGGCCTTGGCGCGTCGCCGAAGCTGAATATGGCGTTCCCGCAAATGGTCGCGGGTTACGACGGCAAGCTCGATCCGCGCGAGAAAATCCTGACGCCTGAGGAAATGCAGGTGTTCGTGGATGCGTTCAAGGTCTCGGGGTTTACCGGCGGGATCAACTGGTACCGCAACATGACCCGTAACTGGGAACGGTCGGCGCATATCGACCATACGGTGCGCGTACCCTCTCTCATGATCATGGCCGAGGACGATGCGGTGCTTCCGCCGTCGTCATGCGACGGGATGGAGAATATTGTCCCTGATCTCGAAAAGTACCTGGTCAAGGACAGCGGCCACTGGACCCAGCAGGAACAGCCCGGCGAGGTCAGCGCCAAGATCCTCGATTGGCGGAGGCGGCGTTTCGGGTAACGCCGCCGGGGATCGCAGCCAAAGCCCTTGCATTATAAGTTCTTTGCAAAAGATGCGCCGGAACAGTAGCTTCGGAGAAAAGCTCCGGGCCAACCGGGCATCAAAGTCACGTGGGCAGGAGATACCCGAGCGATGTCGTCCCAGAACAAGCTGAATCCGATTCCGCATCCGCCGAAGAAGCCGGTCGTCGGCAATATGCTGTCGCTGGATTCGACCGCGCCGGTGCAGGATCTGGTGCGCAAATCCAAGGAGCTGGGGCCGATCTTTTGGCTCGACATGATGGGCCAGCCGCTGGTGATCGTTTCGGGGTTCGACCTCGTCAATGAGTTGAGCGACGAAAAGCGTTTCGACAAGGCGGTGCGCGGGGCGCTGCGCCGCGTGCGCGCGATCGGCGGCGACGGCCTGTTCACTGCCGACACCACCGAACCGAACTGGAACAAGGCGCACAATATCCTGCTGTCGCCGTTCGGCGGCCGGGCGATGCAGTCCTACCATCCGATGATGGTGGATATCGCCGAACAGCTCGTCAAAAAATGGGAGCGTCTCAACGCCGACGACGAAATCGATGTCGTCCATGACATGACGGCGCTGACGCTCGATACTATCGGGCTGTGCGGCTTCGATTATCGCTTCAATTCATTCTATCGCGAGGACTATCACCCGTTCGTCGGCGCGCTGGTGCGCTCGCTCGAAACCATCATGATGACGCGTGGCATCCCGCTTGAGGGACTGTTTATGCGGGCGCGTCGCGCCGACATGGCGGCCGACGTCGCCTTCATGAACAACATGGTCGACGAGATCGTCGCCGAGCGCCGCAAGAACGCCGAAGCTGCTGCGAGCACGAAGGACATGCTCAATGCCATGATGACCGGCGTTGACAAGGTGACTGGCGAGCAGCTCGATGACGTCAACATCCGCTACCAGATCAACACATTCCTGATCGCGGGCCACGAGACCACGAGCGGCCTGTTGTCCTGCGCGATCTACGCCATGCTCAAGCACCCGGAGGTGCTGAAGAAGGCTTACGAGGAAGTCGACCGGGTTCTCGGGCCCGATGTCGACGCCAAACCGACCTTCCAGCAGGTGACGCAGCTTCAATATATTTCGCAAATTCTGAAAGAATCACTGCGGATGTGGCCGCCTGCGCCGGCTTATGGCGTCTCACCGCTCAAGGATGAGATGATCGGCGGCAAGTACAAGCTGCGGAAAGGCACTTTCGTCACGGTCCTGGTGATGGCGTTGCACCGTGATCCGTCGGTGTGGGGTCCGCACCCGGATGTCTTCGATCCGGAAAATTTCAGCCGCGAGGCGGAGACCAAGCGGCCCGCCAACGCATGGAAACCTTTCGGCAACGGTCAGCGCGCCTGCATCGGCCGCGGTTTCGCGATGCATGAGGCGGCATTGGCGCTCGGCATGATCCTGCAGCGCTTCAAGCTGCTCGATCACACGCGCTATCAGATGCATCTGAAGGAAACGCTGACGATCAAGCCGGACGGCTTCAAGATCAAGGTGCGTGCCCGCTCCGACAACGACAGGACCATCGTTGCCAACCGTCCGGGCGCCGCGGCCGTTGCCAGCAGTGCAGGGGCGACAGCGCCGGCGCGGGTGCGTCCCGGTCACAACACGTCGCTGCTCATTCTCTACGGCTCGAATCTCGGTACGGCCGAGGATCTCGCGCATCGCGTCGCGGATCTGGCGGAAGTCAACGGCTTCGCGACCAAGCTCGCACCGCTTGACGACTATGTCGGCAATCTGAGCGATCAAGGCGGCGTCATCATTTTCTGTGCGTCCTACAACGGCGCGCCACCGGACAACGCCACCCAGTTCGTCAAATGGCTGAGCACCGATCTGCCCAAGGATGCCTTTAAGGGTGTTCGCTACGCCGTATTCGGTTGCGGCAACAGCGACTGGCTTGCAACCTACCAATCGATCCCGCGCATGATCGATGAGCGGCTTGCAGCGCATGGCGCGACTCCGGCCGTGGTGCGTGGCGAGGGCGACGCTCGCGACGATCTCGACGGACAGTTCGAGAAATGGTTCAAGTCGGTGCGCGAAATTGCCGTGAAGGAGTTCAGCATCGACACCGGCTTCACGCGCGAAGCCAATGACGAGCCGCTCTACAAGATCGAACCGGTGGCACACAGCGCGGTCAACACGGTCGCGGTGTCCGGCGGCGCGGTTCCGGTGAAAATGCTGGTCAACGATGAGCTGCAGAACAAGTCCGGGAGCAATCCATCGACGCGCTCGACGCGACATATCGAAGTCGAGTTGCCGGAGAATGTCACCTATCGAGTCGGTGACCATCTCAGCATCATTCCGCGCAACGATCCGGTTCTGGTGGACGCGGTGGCGCGGCGGTTCGGTTTCCTTCCCGCCGATCAGGTGAGGCTGCACGTGGCCACTGGCCGCCGAGCGCAGTTGCCGGTCGACAACGCGGTGTCGGTTGGCCGGTTGCTGACAGAGTTCGTGGAGTTGCAGCAGGTCGCGACTCGCAAGCAGATCCAGATCATGTCGGAGCATACACGCTGCCCAATGACCAAGCCGAAGCTGGAAGCGCTGATCGGCGATGATCCTGCCTCAACCGAACTCTACCGTTCGGAAATCCTGGCCAAGCGCAGGTCGGTCTACAGCCTGCTCGAGGAATATCCGGCGTGCGAGTTGCCGTTCCACACCTATCTGGAAATGCTTTCGCTGTTGTCGCCGCGTTATTACTCGATCTCCTCATCGCCCGCGGTGGCAGGAACTTCGAAATGCAGCGTCACCGTCGGTGTGGTTGATGCGCCGGCGAGTTCCGGGCGCGGCACCTACAAGGGCGTTTGCTCGAACTATCTCTCCAGCCGCCGCGCGGGTGACGTGGTCCATGCCATCGTCCGCGAAACCAAAGCTGGCTTCCGCTTGCCTGAGAACCCTGCGACGCCGATCATCATGGTCGGTCCTGGCACGGGGTTGGCGCCGTTCCGTGGCTTCCTGCAGGAGCGTGCCGCGATGAAGGCCGAGGGCAAGTCGCTAGGCCCGTCGGTGCTGTTCTTCGGCTGCCGTCATCCCGAACAGGATTTCCTGTATGCCGACGAACTCAAGGGTTTCGCGGATGAGGGCATCACCGATCTGCATGTCGCCTTCTCGCGGGCCGATACGCCGAAGAGCTATGTGCAGGATTTGATCGCGGCCCAGAAAGACAAGGTCTGGAAACTGATTGAAGCCGGCGCGATCATTTACGTCTGCGGTGACGGCGGCAAGATGGAGCCGGACGTCAAGCGCGTGCTGACGACGATCTACCGTGAGCGATCCGGTGCCGACGAGGCTGCCGCCCTGCGCTGGATCGACAGCATGGGAACGCAGAACCGTTACGTGCTCGACGTCTGGGCGGGGAGTTAAGTCCCCGCCGCCTGCATGGAGACGGCCGAGATTGCCGGGATCTACTTCGTTCTCGTCGCTGCGTGGGCATGTTCGGCGATGGCGCCGATGATGGTCGGCCACATCGGGATGGGCAACGCATGACCCATGCCCTCGATCAGCAGCAATTTTGCGCCAGGGATCGATGCGGCGGTATCCTTGCCGGCTTCCATCTTCACGAGCGGATCGATGGTGCCGTGAATGACCAGCGTCGGCGCCTTGATCGATCCGAGCCGATCCTTGCGATTGCCTGACGCGAGGATGGCGCGCAATTGCCGTCCGACGCCTGCAGGATTGAGGCCGCGTGCGTAGGTTCGCTCGGCGCGCTCGATGTCCTTCGCTTCGTCGAGCGGAAAGCTTGCGCCGCGCAAAACCTTCCAGGTCTGGCCGAAGCGTGTGAGATATTCTTCCTTGGTGGTCGGCGGCGGCGCGAGCAGGATAGCGGATGCTTCGCGGGTTGGTTGCGGTAATCTCGGATTGCCGGTTGATGACATGATCGATGTCAGCGACAGCACCCTGTCCGGATGTTGCATCGCGATTTCCTGCGCGATCATGCCGCCCATCGATGCACCGACGATATGCGCTTTCCGGATGCCGAGCGCGTCGAGCAGGCCGACGACGTCATTGGCCATGTCCCACAATTTGTAGGGCGCTTCAGGCGCGATCTTGAAGATACGGAGTTTCAGCAACTCCATCGGACGCAGTGGCTTGCCGCCGGACATCCTGGTCGATTTGCCGATGTCGCGGTTGTCGAAACGGATAACGCGGAAGCCGCGCTCCGCCAGGTCCCGGCAGAACTCGTCGTCCCAATGGATCATCTGCGCGCCGAGGCCCATGATGAGGACCAGCGGTTCCGCGTCGGGCGCGCCGAAGATTTCGTAGCAAAGCTCGATTCCGTTGGCCTTCGCCATTTGCGGCGGCTGGTGTGCGTTCACGACGGCATCCCTCGAAATGAATAAAGTTAATACCCTATGGCACGCTTTTGGGCCTTGAAGAAGGCGGGCGCGACGTCTTGCCCGTTTATGTTGACCCCGGTCCTGCAACGGTATGGAATAGCAAAAAAGGCCGATCCAACGGCTACTCGTTAACGCTTCCGGAGGGGCGCCAGATATGTCCGACAAACCGACCGACCCGGTGCAGGTGTGGCACACCATGCTTGCCGAGATGGAGAAGGGGTTCAACGCCATGGCCAATCAGGTCATGGGGTCGGAGCAATTCAGCAAGGTCACGCACCAACTCACAGGCGCTTCGGTCGGTGCGCAGAAAACCGTCGGAGATCTGATGGAGCGCTATCTGGTCAGCATGAATCTGCCCAGCCGCGCGCAGATGGTCAGCATGGGCGAACGGCTGCAATCGATCGAAAGTCAGTTGAACGAGATCAGGGCGTTGCTGAACCGCGTTCATTCCGACGTCGCGTCGCAGGGGAACGGGATCGCTCCGCCACGACCGCCGCGCACCAAGCAGCCACCGTCCGCATCTGGAGGGAGTACGCCATGAACGTACAAACAAATGCGAGCGCGCTGCCGGATGTCGCGCAGGTCGGTGAACGCATCCAGAGCGAGGTCCAGCGCGCGATTCAGCGCAGCATCAAGGGCGTGGAGTATTTCGCGTCGTCCGGTCCCGCGCTCGGATCGACACCGAAGGACATCATCCATTCCAAAGGCACGATGAATCTCTATCACTATCGGCCGATGGCAGACGAGATCTATCGCATCCCGATCCTGATCGTGATGGCGACGACCAATCGCGGCTACATCCTCGACATGGTGCCGGGCCAGAGCTTCATCGAGTTCCTGCTCAAGAAGGGTTTCGATGTCTACATGCTCGACTGGAGCGCGCCGCGGCCTGAGGAAAAATCGCTTCGCATGGAGGACTATGTCCTCGGCTTCATTCCCGATTGCATCCGTCGCGTTCAGGAGGATTCCGGCGAGACCGACATCAACGTGATCGGCTATTGTTTCGGCGGCGTGTTGTCGCTGCTGTACGGCTCGATCTTCCACGACGGGCCGATGAAGAATCTGGTCTGTTTCACGACGCCGATCGATTTCCGCCAGATGAAGCTGTTCCAGAATTTTTCCGACCGGCGCTATTTCAACGTGGATCAATTGGTCGACAGCGTCGGCAATGTGCCGCCCGAAATGATCCTGTCATCATTTGAAATGCTGCGACCTGCGTCGCGCGCCGTGGGGCAGATCCAGCTCTGGGAAAACATCTGGAACGACGAGTTCGTAAAATCCTACCGGATGTTCGACCGCTGGGCGCAGGACACGCTGCCACTGGCCGGCGAATATTTCCGGACCACCACAAAGGACCTGATGTGGGACAACAAGCTGTTCAACGGCACGATGACTGTCGGCGGACGTCCCGCGGACATTTCCAAAATCACGGTGCCGGTACTGCATGCGGTTGCCGAACACGATCACATCGTACCCTACGACGCTGCGAAGCATCTGATCGAAAAGATCGGATCGACCGACAAGACCGAAGTCATCCTCAAGGGCGGCCATGTCAGTCTCGTTGCCGGCGCAAACGCCATCAAGCGTCTCTGGCCCAAACTCGATTCCTGGTTAAGTGAGCGATCAACATGAACAGTACCGAAGTCCGTTCCTATCCGCGCCGCGTTATGACCGAAGGCGGTGAAATCGAATTTCGCCATATGACCGCGGCGGACGAGGCTGCGGTCCTTGCGTTCGCGCAAAAGCTTCCGGTCCACGACCTGTTGTTCATTCCACGCAACATCAGCGAGCCGAAGGTGCTTTCCGCCTGGATCAAGGAGATCGAGCGCGGTGGTCTGGTCAGTTTGCTCGCTGTGAAAGGAAGTGCGGTGGTCGGCTGCGGCACCATCGTGCGTGATCTTCTGTCCTGGTCGCCGCATGTCGGCGAAATCCGGATGGTGGTGTCCAAGGATGTCCGTGGCCTCGGCGTGGGCCGTGCGCTGTCGCAGGAAACGTTCGCGCTGGCGCTGGGATCTGGGCTGGAGAAGATCGTGGCCCAGATGACTGTCGATCAGACCGGCGCCATTGCCCTGTTCGAGAGCCTTGGCTTCAAGGCAGAAGCGCTGCTGCACGATCAAGTGAGGGATCTGGCCGGAAAAACCCACGATATCGTGGTCCTCGGCCACAATGTCTCCAAGGTCCGTGCTCAGCTCGAAGCCTACGGTGTGACCGAGGCTGTTGGGTAAGTCTTTAAAATAGCTAAGCTTTATTTGTATCACGGTTTCGTGATGATGCGGCGCAACATTCATGTTGCATCGCGTCATAGACTTTGGCATAACACCCGTGCCCCGGGCCATACCGGACGGGGTGAGCCCATAGCTCAAACCCTGAGGATGGAGACGAACATGACCAATACCAATTCTTTCAACGCTGAGTCCGTGCTGAACACCGTCAAGACCGCTTTCGCGCCTGTCACCGACGCGCTCAAGAATTTCCAGAACATGGAAGTTCCCGAAGCTGCTCGTGAGTTCGTGAAGAAGGCTGCCGGCACTGCCAAGGACCGCGCTGCTGAAATCCACACCGGTTCGGAGAAAGTCACCTCGGCGATCGAGACCGCAGTTGCCGGTTCGGTCAGCGAGACCGCGAAGATCTCCCGCAACATCCAGCAGGCCGTCTACGACGACGCGCAGGCGCTGTTCGCAGGCATCGACAAGCTGGCCTCGGCCAAGTCGCTGAACGAAGCCGTGACGATCCAGGGCGATCTGCTCCGTGCCCAGGGTGAAGTCGTGATGGCCCGCGCCAAGGCAACCACCGAATACTTCGGCAAGCTGATTGCCGACGGTGCGAAGACCGCGCAGGACAACTTCTCGAAGGTCGCGGCTTCCGTCAAAACTGCCTAAGGCCTACCTCACAATTCGACGATCAAAGGCCCGCCTCGAGCGGGCCTTTGTTTGCCGCGAGCCTGCTCCTTTGACGGGGGCGGGTCCGCGATGCAATGTCGGTTGACCGGGAACGTGCGGGCATTTTCCGGCAAAGTGGAAGCCGGTTTGCCGTAAGAAAATGCTCTTCTTAAAGGAGGCGCGTATTCTGTTCACAAAACCGGTTCCCATTTTTGTGGAATACGCGCATGGCTGACACCGAAAAATTCGTGCTGATCGCGGATGCGGGTGACATCGCACGCGCCGCCGAACTGAGCCGGGTCAAGATGCTGGCGACGCTCGTGCTCGCGGGCTGCGTCGTCGTGCTCGTCATCGCGAAGATGATGGAGCGCGTGCATCCAGGTTTCGGATTTCTCGCGGCGTTCGCGGAGGCGGCGACGATCGGCGGGCTGGCGGACTGGTACGCGGTGGTTGCGCTGTTCCGGCGGCCGCTGGGATTGCCGATACCCCACACCGCGATCATCCAGCAAAATCAGCACCGAATCGCCGAGAAACTCGGTGAGTTCATCGAGGTGCATTTCCTCAGTCCCGCGCCGGTCGACGCGAAACTGCGCGAAGTCGATTTCGCGTCGTTCATTTCGGACTGGCTGACCGATACGAAGAAAAGCTCGGACCTTGCTCGCTTTGTCCTTCGCCTGTTGCCGGAGGCGCTTGCCGCCGCCGAGACATCGGGGCTGAAAACGTACTTCACGCGTCGTATCGTTATGCAATTGCAGAGCGTCGATCTCGCGCCGCTGGCCGCGGGAACGCTGCGCGGATTCATCGCCGAGGGGCGTCACAAGGGGATGCTCGACGATCTGCTGCAAGCGATTCACGACTCGCTCAACAAGCCCGAGACGCTCGAACTGATCCGCGAGAAAATCCGCAACGAACTTCCGACCCTGCTGAAACTCTATCGCGCGGACAAATTCCTGCTGAAGAGGATCGCGGCATCGGCCACGTCATTCTTTGAAGAGGTGCGTGCCGATCCGCGCCATCCATTTCGCGACGAGGTTGATCGCATCCTGCTGACGCTTCCCGACAAGCTGGCGAATGACAAAGCCTATGCGGATCGCATCGACGGATTGAAACGCGATCTGCTTGCGCGCCCCGAGCTTGCTGCGCTGACGCGCGACATATGGGCCAACGTCAAGGCGTTCATCGACAGGAACGCGAGCGGCGAAAGCAATGTGCTGCATCATCACCTGACGAATGTATTCCTGGAAGCAGGCAGACAACTTTCCACCGACAGCGAGATGCGCGCGGAAATCAACAAGGGCATCGTCGCGGTGCTGCGCAGCTTCGTAGCCGATCAAAAGAGCGGTGTGTCGCGTTTCATCGCCGATCAGGTCAAGTCTTGGGACATGAAACAGCTGATCAATCTGATTGAAATCAACATCGGCAAGGATCTGCAATACATCCGCTTCAACGGCGCATTGATCGGTGGACTTGCGGGTCTTGCGCTGCACACCGCGGAGGTGGTGATCAAAACGCTCTGATTATCCAAGCGAAAATTCAACCTGTCAGCAATTTGCAACACTTGTTTCAAACGCGACGGCGGCGGCTTGAAATGCCGGAATTTGACCCATAGCTTGAATCAATGTGCGTTAATTGGCGTGCTGTCCTGATTCGTTTCGCATACCGGAATTGATTTTTCGCGCCGGCCAGAAGCCGGAAAACGTACTGACGAAAAGGAAATCGAATGTCCGCATCCGCCCAAACGCTGCGCCCGCCATCGCGATTGCTGATGCTGATGGAAGCGCGCGCCATCAATGAATTCGGCGCCTTCCTCGGCGCGCTTCCGCTGCTCAGCCTCGCCCCTAAGGGTGACGGGCATCCGGTCGTCGTGCTCCCGGGGCTTATCACCAGCGACACTGCGACGCGCCCGTTGCGTTCGTTCCTCAAGAGCCGCGGCTATGCCGTGAGCGGGTGGGGGCTCGGCCGCAATTTCGGACCGCGCGCCGGCGTTCAGGATGCCATGCTCAATCTCGTGCAGGATCTCAACGAGCAACACGGCCGCAAGGTCAGCCTGGTGGGGTGGAGCCTCGGCGGAATTTACGCGCGCCAGCTTGCGAAGATGATGCCGGACCGCGTGCGTTCGGTGATCACGCTCGGCAGTCCGTTCGCGGGTCACCCGCGAGCCACCAACGCGTGGCGCACCTATGAAGCCGTCAGCGGACAGAGCTCTGAAAATCATAACCCCGACTTCGGCGGCGAGATGTCGAAGACGCCGCCTGTGCCGACGACGGCGATCTTCAGCCGCACCGACGGCATCTGCGCGTGGCAAAGCTGCATCGAGAAGCCGGGAACGTTTGCGGAGAACATCGAGGTGCAGGGCGCCAGCCATTGCGGCATGGGCCATCATCCCGCGATCGTCTATGCTGTTGCCGAGCGCCTCGCGCAGAAGGAAGGCGAGTGGAAGCCGTTCGATCGCAGCGGCTGGCGCAGCCTGGTTTATCCCGACCCGGCGCGGTGAACTCTCAACGTCATTGCGAGGAGCGTTAGCGACGAAGCAATCCAGTTTTTTCTGTCAAAGACTGGATGGGTTCGCGTCGCTCGCAATGATCAGTCTGGGTCGTGAACGCCGCAACTCTTATGACGTGTCATTGCCGGGCATGATCCGGCAATCCATCGCTCTGGAAGACTCCTTTTGAATGGATGGCCGGGTCAAGCCCGGCCATGACGATTGAGGGTACGCTCAAACTACGCCTTCTTCCCCCGCCGCTTCACCTTTTCCGTACGGAAGCGTCGTCACGCAAAGCGTCATCTCTATGCGTCGAGATCGGTAGGTTTACGAGTTCATCGAGGATGGCCTCGCAGGACAGCAATCCGACGCAGGCTTGCGCGCCGGTTCGCGTCTCTTGCCCGCTATGCAACGCGCGGATCATAGCCGCAGCCGCAGCTGCTGGAACGTTTGGCCCGGCATTTTTCTCAGCAAGCAACGACCAGCGCGAGATCGTAGGACGGTCCTGTTCGTTGCGGCCGGACACCTGCACCAGCATGCCCCCGCGATCAGAGCCGAACGGCGCGAGAAGTCCCGCGATGACGCGGAGTGGCTTGGCGAACGGCAGCAGCGATCTCATCAGCTTCCATCTTACCAAAAGACTTAGCACGGAGAGACCGAGGTGCATCGGCGCAAGTTCAAGCCCCGCGAGAAATAATGCGCTGTGATGGATAGGAAAATTCTTGGGCAACTGATCGAGATCGGGAGTTTCGCAAAGGGAAACCCATCGTGCGCCAAGTCCCGGTATTTCGAGCCTGCGCACTCCCGACCAGCCAAAATCTTGCTGCCATTGGCCTTTATTGAATACCCGCATTGGCTGTCCGACATAGGACAAGATAGCCTGAATCACCGATAGTCCTCGCGGTGCTTTTGCGCCCGGCGAAATTGCGACGATGACGTCGTCGATGCGCTTCCATCCCGCGACCAAGTGCCCAAGCACCGCATGTGAGAGCGCTGGTGTCGAACTTGCGCCTGTCACCGCCAATACGCTGTACTTCTGGGCGAGCGCATTGAATGCATCTTCAAATCCGGCGACGTAGGCCCTCGCATCGGAGAGATCTACGTAATGTGCGCCACAAGTTATGGCTACGAGCGGAATTGTGTAGTTACTTCCCTGAAACGGTCCGGCCGCGTCAATAACAGCCCACGGCGCGATGCTTGAGATTGCGCTCGGATAGGTCTTGTCAAAAGCGACTGTTGTTACGCGTGCGGTCGCGCCGTGCGCATTCAGATCGTCCTTGATCCTGTTTAACGGTTCGATTGTCCTCGCCGCAAGAACAAGCTCGATCCCATCAAGCCTTGCCAGCATTGCGGCGAGCCGACTTTCGAATGCACCCGTCGCGCCGATCAGCAGAACGCGCCGCATCGCCATACCCTCGGGATTACTTGCTTTTCCCGCGCAGCTTTCCGACCACGCCTGTCGGGAAGAAATACACGCTGGCGATGAAGAGCAGCCCAAGCCACAGCAGCCAGCGGTCGGGATGCAGCAGGTCCGGCAGCACGGGAATGCCTGCGCTTGCGGTTGCTTTCGAGGCCGCGCCCATCAGCGCTTGCAGATAGTTCTCGGCGAGAATGAAAATCGCGGCACCGATGATCGCGCCGTACATCGTGCCCATGCCGCCAATCACGACCATCAGCAGAATATCAACCATGATGATGAAGGACAGCGACGTCTCCGGCCCGGCATAGCGTAGCCACAGCGAATTCAACACGCCTGCGGCTGCAGCGACGAGGGCGGCGATCACATTGGCCCATGTCAGGTGAAATACGGTGCGATAGCCGAGCGCCTCGGCGCGGAAACGGTTCTCGCGCACGGCCTGCAGCACGCGCCCGAACGGCGAGTTCACGATACGCAGCAATGTCAGGATCATCGCCGCCGAGGTGAAGAAGACAATGTAGTAGGTTAGCGTCCGGCCATTGAACTCGAATCCGAACACGTCCTTCGAGATGAGAACCGTTCCGGGGCGCAACAGTTGCGGCAACTGGAAGCTGCGGCCGTCGTCGCCGCCGGTCAGCCATGACAGTTGCGAGGCTAGCACCAGAAACGCCGAGGCCACCGCAAGCGTGATCATCGCAAAGAAAATCGCCTGCACCCGCAGCGAGAACAATCCGATGCCGAGCGCCAGCAGGGCCGCCAGCGGCAGGCCGATCACGATCCCGGTGGCGACGCTCGCCCATGTCGGCCCCATGGTGTAAAGCGCGATGGCGATGGCATAGCTGCCGATGCCGTAGAACATCGTATGCGCGAACGACACTGTGCCGGTGTAGCCGAGCAACAGGTCGTAGGACGCGACCAGCGCGGCAAAGATGCAGATCTTGGTGGCGACGTTCATCGCCTTGGCGCCGGGAAACAGGAGCGGTGCGAGCGCCAGCGTGGTCACGATGACGATGAGCAGCAGGCTGAGAACGCGGCTGCGCGGGGGATCGCCGGAAAGGATCATCATCGATTTGTCACCGGGTAGAGTCCGCGTGGCCGCCACATCAGGATCGCAACCATCAACAGGATGTTCGAGACCAGCGCCAGTTTCGGGATCAGGAAGCCGCCGTAGTTGGCGATCATCGCAACCAGAATGGCGCCGATGAAACAGCCCCCGATCGAACCGAGCCCACCGATGATGATGACGATGAATATCAGCACCGTCAGGTCGCCGCCCATGGAAGCGTGCACTTCCTCACGATAAAGCGCCCACATGATGCCGCCGAGGCCGGCGAGCGCGGAGCCGGCCATGAACACGCCCAAGAATAATCTTTTGATGCGATAGCCGAGCGCTTCGACCATTTCGCGGTTCTCGACGCCCGCGCGGATCAGGAGGCCGATCTTGGTGCGGTTCAGCACCAGCAGCACGAGGCCAAACACCACGAGGCCGACGATCATCGCCAGCACGCGATATTTCGAAATGGCGATGTCACCGAAGATAAAGGAGCCGCGCAGTGACGTCGGCAGCGGCAGCGGAATGCGTTGCGGTCCCCACAGCGCGTAGAGCAATTGCTCAGCCACGATAAGGCCGCCCATGGTGATCAGGATCTGCTTGAGGTGGCTGCCATAGACCGGAAGGATGAGCACGCGCTCGAACACGAGACCGAGCGCGCCGGACACCGCCATCGCCAGCAATGCGGCGGGGGCCAGCGCGAGGAGGTTAAGCCACAGCGAGTCCGCCTGGATGTATCCGGCCATCGGCACCAGCACCAATGTCGCGACATACGCGCCGACCGCGATGAACGCGCCGTGACCGAAATTCAGCACGTCCATCAGGCCGAACACCAGCGTCAGGCCCGAGGCCATGATGAAGATCATCATGCCCATGGCAAGACTGGCGACCGTCAATGTCACCCAAGTGCTCGGCGAGCCGATGAACGGGATCATGACGAGTGCAAGCGCAACAGGCAGCAGCAGCGGGATTACATCGCGCTTGGTCTGTGGCAACGGTTCGGCGGCGGTGAGATCGGTCATTGGTGCGCCTCGAGGCTGAGACCCAGCAGCTTTTCCTGCAACGACGTATCCTTCGCGAGTTCAGCCATCGCGCCGCGATGCACGATCTTGCCGTTGTCCATGACCAGCACGTTGTCGCCGACCTCCTGCGCCACGCGGAAATTCTGTTCCACAAGGAGGATGGTTGCGCCGCGTTTTTTGATCTCGGCGAGACATTCGATCAGGCCGACGACGATGGCAGGGGCGAGACCCTTGGTCGGCTCGTCGATCAAGAGCAGCTTGCGCGGTTCGACGATGGCGCGGGCGATGGACAGCATCTGCTTTTGCCCGCCGGACAGCGATCCCGCGCGCGACAGCCAGAAGCGTTTCAGCGCCGGGAAGAATCCGAAGATCCATTGCAGCCGCGTATCGTCGAGCGGTCCTTCGCGTGCGGCAAGGATCAGGTTTTCCTTCACGGTCAGATCGGAAAACACCGACATGGATTCGGGCACGTAGCCGACGCCCATGCTCGCGATGTCTGGTGTGAGTTTCTTTTCGGTGCGCTGGCCTGCGAGCGTGATCGTACCGGAGGAGGGCGGCGACAGGCCCGTGATGGTGCGCAATGTCGTGGTTTTGCCGGCGCCGTTGCGGCCGAGCAGCATGGTGATCTGGCCTTCCGGCACGACAAAATCGACGCCATGCAGGATGTGATATTGCGCGATGTGGGTGTGGACGCCGGTAAGGGTCAACATGTCGCTCATGCCGGCACTCCTCCTACCACAACGTGATTGCGAGGAGCGTAGCGACGAAGCAATCCAGTTTTTTGCTCGCAGCTCTGGATTGCTTCGCTTCGCTCGCAATGACGAAGAGACGGGAATTTGACATCCATCATGCGGCAGTCTTTCCGGGCGCGATGCCGAGATAGGCTTCCTGCACGATCGGCGAGGCAATCACCTCGGCGGGCTTGCCGTCGGCGACAAGTTGCCCGTTATGCAGCACGATAATGCGGTCGGCGAGCGAGCGCACCACGTCCATTTTGTGTTCGACCAGCAGGATGATCTTGCTCTGGTCCTTTTTTAGCCGAGCGATGAGATCGAGCACCACGGGCACTTCGTCGACGCTCATGCCTGCGGTCGGCTCGTCGAACATGAAGACCTTCGGCTCCAGCGCCATCATCAACGCGACTTCCAGCTTGCGCTGGTCGCCATGCGAGAGTGCCGCGGCCGCGACCGCGCGGCGGTTGCCGAGCGCGATCGAGTCAAGAATGGAATCGGCGCGCTCGATCAGATCGCGGCGCTTCATCCATGGGCGCAGCATCTCATAGTGCACGCCGGAGGCGGCCTGCACGGCGAGGCGGACGTTTTCCTCGACGCTCAGGTTGGGGAAGAGATTGGTCAACTGAAACGCGCGGCCAAGTCCCTTGCGGGTGCGCAGCGGCGCGGTGAGGCCGGTGATGTTCTCGCCTGCAAGCAGGACGTCGCCAGCGGTGGGGCGAAGCTGCCCGGAGATCAGGTTGAAATAGGTCGTCTTGCCGGCACCGTTGGGGCCGACAATGGCCGTCAGTTCGCCGGGGCGAAACGTGCAACTCACCTTGTTGACGGCGACATGGCCGCCGAAACGGATGGTCAGGTCACGGGTTTCTAGGGTGAGGGTCATGGCGGCTTCACAATAGTGAACTGGGCGGCTTGTTTACCTCGCCCCGCACTAGCGGGGAGAGGTCGCGAGCGAAGCGAGCGGGTGAGGGGCCTCTTTGCAATCAGCCAGTAGCCCCTCACCCGGAGCCTTCGCTGCGCTCAGTCTCCGACCTCTCCCCGTAAACGGGGAGAGGTGAAGCAAGAGCGGCCGCGCGTGCTACCGCTTGTTCTTGATCGGGATGTTCATGTCCTCGATCTTGAGTTCGCGCACCAGTTCGTTGTCGGCCCAGGCGAGGTTCGGATCGACCTTGACGCGGAAGTGATACATGCTCTGCAGCGCCTGATGGTCTTCCTTGCGGAACATCATCTTGCCCTTCGGCGTATCGAACTCCATGCCTTCCATCGCCGTAATGAGCTTCTCGGTGTCGGTCGATTTCGCCTTGGTCACCGCGGTGACCGCAGCCATCGCCGCAGCAAAACCACCTGCGGTGAAGAAATCCGGCGGCGCGTTGAAACGCTTCTGATGCTCGGTCACGAGCCATTCGTTGATCGGATTCTTTGGGATGCCGTAATAATAGTAGGTCGCGCCTTCCATGCCGGGCAGCCGCTTGTAGGCGGCGAGCGCGGGCAGGATGTTGCCGCCGGTCGAGAGTTCAATGTTGTAACGCTTCGGGTCCATGTCCTGGATCTTGGTCAGCGGATCGCCGCCGCCCGCCCAGATCACCCAGATGATCTTGCGGCCCGGCTTGTCCTTCAACCCATCGAACAGACGCTGTGCGGCGGCGGTAAAGTCGGTGGTTGCGGGCGGAACGTATTCTTCCGCTGCCAGCGTCGCGCCGGTCTTGGAGAGGGCTTCCTTAAATGCGGCGACACCGTCGCGGCCGAAGGCATTATCCTGGCCGAGGGTGGCGATGGTTACGCCCTGCTTGCCGATCGCGACCGCGTTCGAGATCGCGTCCTGCGATGAGTTGCGGCCGGTGCGGAAGATGTAGCGATTCCATTTTTCACCAGTGATCGCGTCGGCAACCGCCGGCTCGACGATCAGTATCTTCTTGTTTTCTTCGGCGACCGGCAGCATGGCCAGCGCAGCGCCAGACGCGGTGGTGCCGATGGCGAGATCGACCTTGTCGTCCTGATAGGCCTCGGCGAGCGCCGCCTTGGCGAGGTCCGGCTTGCCCTGATCGTCCTTGGTGATGAGCACGATCTTGCGGCCATCGATCATCATGGTGTTCTTGGTGGCGTATTCCAGGCCCATGCGCAGACCGTTTTCTGTCTGCTTGGCATAGGCTTCCAGCGGCCCGGTCTTGCCATAGATCAGCGCGATCTTGAGATCCTGCGCGGACGCCGGTGCAGCAGCCAGGACGGCCGCGACGCCTGCGAGAATTGCAATTTTACGCATTGTTATCCTCCCCATTTCCTTGAGGGACCATACATATCCGCGCCGGAATTACCAATTTTTTTGCGGTCGTCCACGGACTTAGGGATGGATCAACAGCCTTGGTTGTCACAGTTGTGACAATGCTCAGTAATGCGGCGGGGGTTCGTTTGTGGTGCCCGCGCCCGATTTCATCTCGGCGTCTTCGAGCCGTTCGCGCAGGCTCAGCATCTCGCGGCTCAGGGCGTCGATCTGCTTCCATTGCGCGGTGATGGTGGTGTTCAGCGCCTCGATGGTCTCGTCCAGATACGCAATCCGGACTTCCAGCGCATCGATGCGTGTCGCGGGCGAGGGGGTCTCAGTCATCGGCCTGCTCGCTCATTTCGATTTCGGTTGCATCGGTGTGATCCGCGCCGTCTCCGCGTAGTGCCTGACGCTCGCTCAGTCCATGACCGAGCGCGACGCGCTGGTCGAACACGAAGCACTCGCCGCGCCACAGGCTTTGCGTCTCCGGGATGTCCTCCAGGTACTTCAGGATGCCGCCCTTGAGGTGGTAGACCTCCTCGAACCCCTGCGACAGCAAATAGGAACTGGCCTTTTCGCAGCGGATGCCCCCGGTGCAGAACATCGCAATTTTCTTGTGCTTGTTCGGGTCGAGCGCCCGGCCGGCGAAATCCGGGAATTCACCGAAACGGGAGATCTTCGGATCGACCGCGCCCTCGAACGTGCCCATTTCGACCTCGAAAGCGTTGCGGGTATCGAGCAGCAGCACGTCATCTTGTTTAATGAGCGCGTTCCAGTCAGCCGCATCGACGTAGATGCCGACCTTGGCGTTTGGATCGGTTTCGGGATCGCCCAGCCGCACGATTTCCTTCTTCAGCCGGACCTTCATCCGGTTGAACGGCATGTCGGACGCAGCCGAGAATTTCAGTTCCAGATTGTCCAGGCGGCCGCCGAATAAGGCCCCGTTTTGCAACTGGTTCATCAGGGCATCGATGGCGACATCCCGGCCGGCGACCGTGCCGTTGATGCCTTCGGCTGCGAGCAGGATGATTCCCCGCACGTCCAGCGCCACGCACATATTGCGCAGCGGCTCACGCAGGGCCTCGAAATCGGGGAGTGCGACAAACTGATAAAAGGCGGCGACTTTGTAAGACATGGCCGGGGTTATATCGCACAGGGCGGAGGGTCAAAACCTGTATTCAGCGTGACTTAAGGCCTAGGCCTGATGGCCCGTTCTGCCGTATTTTGGAGCAAATTTGGCCCCATCGGGGTGTTGCGTTCCCGTCGTGGCGTGCCGAGCCTTAGCGGGGTGTGTCGCGCAGGCTACTTAATGCTGCTTTATTTGGTTGCATGCCTCGCGTGCCCGCGAAATCTGCTAGATAAAACGTCGGCTTACCTCGAATCGGAACTGTCCCTTGCATCAGATTTCAAAAGAGCCTGTTCAAGGCGATTCCGGAAAGCATCAATTCAGCATCGCATTCGGTCTGGAACGGATCGGGCTGATCGCGCTGCGCGCCCCGCGCACGGCGGCGGCGATCCTGCTGGCGCTCTGTGTCGTCGCGGTGTTCGGCATTCAGCGCATCAAGATCGACGATTCGCTGAGCCAGCTGTTTCGATCCGATACGCCCGAATACAAGCAATATGAAGAAGTGACCAAGCGCTTCCCGTCCAGCGAGTATGACGTGCTGGTGGTGGTGGAGGGCAAGTCGCTGCTGGAGCGCAATTCGCTCGAGAAGATTCGCGATCTCGTCACAGACCTGCAGCTGGTGGACGGTACCCGCGGCATCATCTCGCTGTTCTCGGCGCGTCAGCCGCCCGAGGGGGGCAAGTTGCCCGCCGCGCTGTTCCCGGAAACGCTGCCGGAAGGTGCGGCTTACGACGAATTCATCAAGCGCGTCCGGGACAACGAGGTCATCAAGGGCAAGCTGCTGTCGGAAGACGGCACGCTGGCGCTGATCGTGCTCGCGCTTGATCCCGCGATTGTCGGCAACAAGGGGCTCAACGCGACTATCGGCGAAGTCCGCAAGATCATGAACGAGGATCTTGAGGGCACCAGCCTCAGCAGCCAGTTATCCGGCGTGCCGGTGATGCAGCTCGAAATCCGCAACGCGGTCGAGCGCGACGGCCTGACCTACAACATCGCCGGCATTCTTGCCGGCTGCATCATCGCGATCATCTTCTTCCGCCGCATCTCCTTCATGATTGTCGCGGCATTTCCGCCGCTGCTGGCGATCCTGCTCTCGATCGGCACGCTGGGCTGGCTCGGTTTCAGCCTCAACATGTTCCTGAACGTGATGACACCACTCATCATGGTCATCAGTTTTGCCGACTCGATGCAGCTGACCTTTGCAGCGCGCGACCGGCTGATCGCAGGCGAGGACAAGCACACGGCCTTTCGCAATGCTGTGCTGGTGGTGGGGCCGGCCTGCGTGCTGACCCACGGCACGGCGGCGCTGTCGTTTCTCGCCTTGCAGTTTTCCGATTCCGACCTGATCCGCACCTTCGGCGAAGCCGGATTGATGGCGACGATCATTGCGCTGATCGCCGTGCTGTCGCTGGTGCCGGTGTTCGGCGTGCTGCTGGTGCGCAAGGAGAACCTGCTCGCCACCAAGGTAAAGGGCGCGGACCGTGGCGTCGAAGCCTTGCGCGCGTTCTGCGCGTTTATCGCCAAGCGAATGGTCGGCCATCCCGGTCTGTTCAGTCTGATTGCGCTGCTCGTGGTGCTCGGTCTCGGCATTATCTACGCGAGCCTTGAGCCGCGTTACCGGCTGGCCGATCAGGTGCCGGACAAGCAGCAGGCGGTCGAAGCCTCAAGCCGCCTCGACGCCAAGCTGACCGGCGCCAATCCGATCGACGTGCTGATCGAATTCCCGAAGGGCAAGTCGCTGTACGATTCCGAAACGCTGGACACCATCGCTGCCGTTCACTCGATCATCGAGAAACAGGCAGGGGTCGGCAACGTCTGGTCGATCGAGACGCTGCGGCGCTGGCTCGCTGAAAAGGCTGGCCGCTCCGACGTGGCGATCCTGAAAGAGTATGTCGATGTGCTGCCGAAATATCTGTCGCGGCGCTTCATTTCCGAGAATCAGGACGCGGTCGTGGTCTCGGGGCGGGTGCCTGACCTCGATTCGAGTCAGATCCTGCCGACGGTGGAAAAACTCGATGCCGCGATGAACGGCGTCCGAAGTGCGCATACCGGTTACAATGTCGCTGTGACGGGCCTGTCCGCCATTGCCGCGCGTAACAGCGCCAGCATGATCAGCAAGCTCAACCATGGTCTCACCATCGAGTTTCTTCTGGTGGCGGTCTTCATTGGGCTGGCGTTCCGCTCGGTGGTGGTGATGTTCGCAAGCATCCTGCCGGGCATCTTCCCGGTGGTGCTGTCGGGCACCGTGTTGTGGCTTCTGGGGGAGGGGCTGCAGTTCGCCAGCGTGGTCGCGCTCACCGTGTCGTTCGGATTGGGATTGAGCGCCACGATCCATTTCCTCAACCGGCTGCGGCTGGAGGAAAAACCCGGCGTGGACGAGGCGCAGGCGGTCGAGCGCGCTACGGTTTTGGTCGGGCCGGCGCTGATTCTGACGACGGTCGTTTTGGCTTGCGGTCTGGTGGTGACGGTGTTCTCGGATCTACCATCGCTGCGGCTGTTTGGGTGGCTCAGCGCCTTCTCCATGATTGCGGCGCTGATCGCCGACCTTTTCATTCTGCGACCGACGGCGATGTGGCTGATCAGCACGTCGCATCGCCTCAAGGCGGCAATGCGCAGTAAATAGGCAGTCCCCGGACAGCAAAAAGCCCGCCGGATACTCTTCGGCGGGCTTTTTTATTGAGTTACGGAGCTTAGTTGCTGCGCGCCAGGCTGATCGTGACGCCGCGAAGCTCGCCCTTGGAACTGATGTTGACCGATTGCTTGTTGCCGCGGGTCGAGACGTTGAAGCTCGCTGCGTAACCATTGGTCTGGACCAGCGCGCTCACCTGCCCATTCGCGATGCTGCCCTCGACGGTGCCGTTAACGCCGCGGCTGGCTTCACTCCAGGAACCGGTAATGTTGCCGCCCCTGGCTGCGATGTCGCTGGTCAGCTCGAATTTGTAGCTGTCGCTGGCGCAGCGCAGAACCTGATGCAGGTTGTTGCCGCTGCCGTCGACAGTGTAGGTGCCACGGCAGCGGATGCGTTCCGTGCCGCCCTCCGCGATCGTGATCGTGCCGTTCCCGGACCAGTTGCCTGCATAATTGGCAAACGGAGCGGAATCGGCCTGCGCGAGTGCCGGGGTCAGCAGAACGGTTGCGGCCAGGGCCGCGATACGGAAACGCCGAAAATGAAAACTCGAAGCGGGAAAAAACATTGCTAAACACCATCCGTTGCGGTCGCGATATTTATTAGTCGCTCATAGCACGCTTTGGTTCACCGGAGAATGTAGCGCAGTGCACCAAAATCGCAAAATCGCCAGAAGGTGTTTCCTGTCAGTCTTATGACGGATGGGTATTCGGTCGCTTCGGGGCGCCGTTCGGTCGTTTCGCCCGTTGCAGCGCAATGATCGGATGTTTGAGATAAATCGTCCTCGGATCGGTAGACAATCCCGCTTTTCGGACATCTAATCCCCATCAAGGCCGGCGGACAAAAGCACGGTCATTTGGGAGGACGACGAATGAAGCTAACGCGACGCGATTTTTCTGTCGGTGTCGCCGCAACGCTTGCGGCGCCTGCAATCATCAAAAGCGCCGGAGCTCAGGGCGCCACCATCAAGATCGGCATGGTTCTGCCGGTGACCGGATCGGCCGCCGAGCAGGGCAAGTTCGCGCTTAACGGCGCAAAGCTGGCGCTCGAATCCGTCAACAAGGCCGGCGGCATTCTCGGCAAGCAGGTCGAACTCATTACCGAAGACGACCAGACAACCAATCCGGGCGTCGTCCTCGCATTCTCCAAGCTTGCGGCGCAGACGGACATCGTGGCTTTCCTCGGCTCGATCCGCTCGACGCAGGTCCACGCGATGGCGCCGGACGTTCTGAAACTCGGCAAGCCGATGGCCATCGGCGGCACCGATCCGAACCTGACCCTGATGGGCAACAAATGGCTGTTCCGTTTCCGCCCGAACGACAGCTATTCCGGCCGCGTGATCGCCGACTACGGCAGCAACACGCTCGGCAAAAAGAAATGGGCGGTGCTGCATTCCACCGATGCGTTCGGCACGGCAGGCGGCAAGGCGCTCACGGAAGGATTGAGCAAGCTCGGCATCACCCCGGTGATCGATCAGGGCTACGCCAACCAGAGCCAGGATTTCACTCCGGTGGTGCTGGCGATCAAGCAATCCGGCGCCGACGTGCTTGGTTCGTACTTCACCTTTGAGAACGATCTCGGCATCTTTGCGCGTCAGTTGCGCCAGCTCGGCGTCAACATCCCATGGGTGGGTTCACCATCGATCGTCGGCGTGTCATCGACAAGACTTGCAGGCGCGTCGCTGTTCGGAACCTACGGTGTCGCGGACTACGCTGAGGATTCAAGCCCGACGGCCAAGGCGTATGGCAAGGCCTATCGCGATGCCTACAAGCTCGCGCCGGACAACCAGAGCGCATGGACCTATGACGCCATGAACGTGCTTGCGAAGGCGATGAATGCGGCGAAGTCCACCGAACCCGAAAAGGTCCGCAGCGCCATTCTCGCGATCAAGAAGTATGATGGCGCGGAGGGCGAATACAACTTCGACGCCAATGGTGACGGCCTTCACGGCTACAACATCGTAAAGAACGAAAAAGGAAACATCGTCTTCGAGAAACACATCGAAGCGAATTGATTGTAGCGGCGGCTTCCCGTTCGGGGAGCCGCCTCACATCTATCAGTTCGTCTTCGTTTGGGTCCGCCGCCTTGGCAGACCGGCAGCATTCTTGAAAGTCGGATGTTATGGATCAAATCCTTCAGTTGCTCTTCACGGGCATCGGTATCGGCTCGGTCTACGCGCTCGTGGCGCTGGGCTTCGTGCTGATTTTCCGCGCAACCAATGTCGTAAACTTCGCGCAAGGCGAGTTTTCGATGGTGGCGGCATTCTTGATGGTGGTGTTTGCCGTCGACCTGCAGTGGCCGTACTGGTTGTCATTCCTCATCTCGCTGGCAGGGATGGCGTTATTCGGTGTGATCTTCAATCTCGGCGTCTACTATCCGCTCCGCCATCGCACCTTCCTGCCGGTCATCATCGCCACCATCGGCGCGTCGATCTTTCTGGCCAATTCGGTGCTGGCGATTTACGGGCCTGCGCCGCAGGTATTGGAAGGCTGGTTCGAGACGCCGGGCATCCAGCTGGGGCCGGTCTATCTCGACAGCCAGTATCTGCTGATCATCGCCGTGACCATCGCGCTGGTCATCCTCAACTACTGGTTCTTCGAGCACACGATGCTCGGCAAGAAGCTGCAGGCGACCTCGCAGGACAAGGAGATGGCGTCGCTGCTTGGCATCTCGGTGTCCAGCATGATCATGATTACGTTTATCTACTCCGCGGTGCTCGGAGGATTGGCGGGCATTCTGGTGGCGCCCATTCTCTTCGTGTCGATCCAGATGGGGGCGACCATCGCGCTGAAGGCGTTCGCCGCCACCATCATCGGCGGGTTCGGTGATGTCACCGGCGCGATCATCGGCGGGATAGCACTCGGCGTTATCGAGACCTTCGGTGCAGCTTACGTGTCCGTGCCTTACAAGGATGCGTTCGCATTCCTCGTGCTGATCGCGTTCCTGGTCTTCCGTCCGCAAGGCATCTTCGGCGAACGCGTGGCGGAAAAAGCATGAGCGTGCCCAGCGAAAACATGCCTGTCACCGCCACCATGCGTTCCGCGCCACTGGTGCTGCGTCATTTGCCGTATTTCATCGCCGCCGCGGTCGCCGTGTTCGCGGCAGCCACGATGAGTTTCGATGGCTATGTCCTCAATATCCTGATGCAGGCGACGACGTTCGCGATCGCCGTGTTCGGGCTGTCGGTTGTGCTCGGCCTGTGCGGACAGATCAATCTGGCTCAGGCGGCGTTCTTCGGATTGGGCGCTTATGCCGTCGGTCTCGGCACCGCCGATTACCAGATCAATTTCTGGATTTGTCTCGTCGGTGGTTCGCTGCTGGCGCTCGCGGCAGGAGCGCTGCTGGGCATGAGCACGCTTAAGCTTGGCGGTCATTATCTCGCCATGGTGACGATCTCGTTCCAGCAGATCGTGACTCTGGTCATGATCAACGCGATCTGGCTGACGCGCGGTCCCGACGGCATTTCGAAAATCGGCCGGCCTGCATTGTTTCAGTCACAGCAGTCTTTCCTGGCGTTCTGCGTCGCGGCGCTGGCGCTGATCGGATACATCGTCTGGCATCTGCCTGACACGCGGATCGGCCGGGCTATGCGTGCGGTTCGCGACAACGAACTCGCCGCGGGCGTCGCGGGCATCGACATCTTCCGCACCAAGGTGGCGGCGTTCGCACTCTCCGCATTGCTCGGCGGCATCGGTGGCGGGCTCTACGCCGGCGGCTTCTCTTACGTCAGCCCGGATCAATTCTCGTTTGCCGAGTCGATCGTCTTCCTGACCATGGCGCTGCTCGGCGGTGTGGCGTCGCCGATCGGCGCCGCGATTGGCACTGGCTTGCTGATCCTTATTCCCGAATGGCTGCGTTTTCTCAAAACCATACCGGGGCTGTACCTCGCCATTTACGGGCTGTTCGTGATCCTGATCGTGCGCTTCATGCCGGACGGCATCTGGGGTTTTGTTCAGGAGTCGATCACCAAATGGCGGGCGAAGGCGCCGCCTCATATTGCAAGTCCGGCGTTACTGCTCAAGCCTGCCCAGACCGGCGGCGATATGGTTCTCGAGGTCACGGGACTGTCGAAACACTTCGGCGGGCTAAAGGCTGTCGATAATGTGGATATTTCCGTGCGCCGTGGCAGCGTGCATGCGCTGATCGGACCGAACGGGTCAGGCAAGACCACGACGCTCAATATGCTGTCGGGTCTCTACAAGACCACATCGGGAAAGATCGTGCTCGACGGCACCGACGTGACCGACATGCCGGCGCATCAGCGCACGGCGGCGGGGCTGGGCCGCACTTTCCAGAACATCCGGCTGTTCCGTTCGATGACCGCGCTGGAGAACGTGGTGATCGGCGCGGAGCGTCCCGGCAACACGCTGATCGGTGAGGGAGGGCAGGACGCACTGATGCAGCGCGCGATGTCGGCTCTCACGTTTGTCGGGCTGGGTGGACGGGCCAACGAACTGGTGTCCAGCTTCTCCTACGGTCACCAGCGCTTGATCGAGATCGCCCGTGCGCTCGCCGGCAATCCGGTGCTGCTGTTGCTGGACGAGCCGGCGGCGGGACTGAACTCCAGCGAGAAGGTCGAACTGCATGACCTGCTCAAGCGCATCGCGGCGCAGGGGCTCACCATTCTCATTATCGATCACGATATGACGCTGGTGCGCGAGGCGGCACAGCACATCACGGTGCTCAACTTCGGAAAGCGCATCGCCGATGGGGAATCGCTGGCGGTGCTGCAGCATCCCGACGTCATTTCTGCATATCTCGGGACGGAGTGAGTCATGGCGCTGCTCGAGATCAATGACCTCATCGTGCTCTACGGCGAAATCGAAGCGCTGCGCGGAATCTCGCTGAAGGTGGACGCGGGGCAGGTGGTGACGCTGCTCGGCTCCAACGGCGCGGGAAAATCCACCACGCTGCGGGCCATCTCCGGTCTCGCGAAGCCTGCTGCCGGTGAAATCCTGTTCGATGGCAAGTCCATCGTCGGCCTGGGACCGGAAGCCATTGTGCGGCTCGGCATCTCGCATGTCCCGGAGGGGCGGCGGGTGTTTCCCGGTCTCACGGTGAAAGAGAACATCATGCTCGGCGCATCGAACCGCCGGGTCGCGAAAGCGCAGCTATCGCGTGAAGCGGATGCGATGTTCGACCTGTTTCCGGATATCCGCGCGTTCTCCGACAAACTCGGCTGGACGCTGTCGGGTGGCCAGTTGCAGATGGTTGCGGTGGCGCGGGGGTTGATGGCCAAGCCGCGCCTGCTGCTGCTCGACGAGCCTTCGCTCGGCCTTGCGCCGGTGATCGTGCAGGCGGTGTTCCGCATCATCGCCGAAATCCGCCGCGACACGACGGTTTTACTTGTGGAGCAGAATGCGCGAATGGGATTGTCCGTCGCCGACTATGGCTACGTACTCGAGACTGGCCGCCTTGCGCTGGGCGGCAAACCCGACGAATTGTGGGGTAATGAAGCAATCAGAGCCGCTTACCTAGGCGGCCATACCAAGGCAGCTGTTTAACTCATGGTTACAATCAACTCCCAGAAACTTATCGGCTTTGTCGCTGACATCTTTTCGCGCGCAGGCTCCTCGAAAGCCGAGGCCGAGCGCATCGCCACCTATCTCACCACGGCGAACCTCACCGGGCATGACAGCCACGGCGTCATCCGCGTGCCGCAATATGTGAAGTGGGCGAAAGAGGGCGCCATCATCCCCGATCAGACCATTAAGATGGTGGTCGATACGCCGTCGCTGGCGGTGATCGATGGCGGCTTTGGCTATGGCCAGACAGTGACGCCGCAGGCGGTTCAGGTCGGTATCGACAAGTGCAAGGCCGTTGGTCTTTCGGCGATGACGCTGAAAAACTCCGGCCATCTCGGGCGCGTCGGCGACTGGGCTGAAATGGCTGCGGCCGAAGGGCTGGTCTCGATCTATTTCGTCAACGCGGCGGGTTCGGTGCTGGTCGCGCCTTATGGCGGCGTCGCGCGCAAGCTCTCCACTGCGCCGTATTGCGTCGGTATTCCGCGTCCGGGGCAGGGTCCTGTCGTGCTGGACTTCGCGACCTCCATCGTCGCGGAAGGCAAGGTGATGGTGGCGAGTCGTGGGGGCAAGAAGCTACCGAAGGGTGCATTGGTCGATCAAGACGGCAGCATGAGCGAAGATCCGCATGTTCTTTATGGGCCTTATGAAGCCGACGGTCCGCGCGTGCATGCGCAGGGCAAGGGTGCGATCCGCGCCTTCGGCGATCACAAGGGCTCGGGCCTCGCATTGATGTGCGAACTGCTCGGCGGTGCGCTGACTGGCAACGGCGCGACCAAGACCGACCGGCGTTTCTCCAACGGCATGCTGGCAATCTTCATCGACCCGAAAGTTGTTGACCCCGCGCATTTCTTCGACGGCGAAGTCGCGCGCTACATCGCCTATTTCAAGGACAGCAAATTGGCGCAGGGCCACGATGCGGTTCTGATCCCGGGCGAGCCGGAAGCTGCAACGCGTGCGGACCGCACCAAGAACGGTGTACCGCTCACGGAAGAGACCTGGAATTCCATCACAGCCACCGCGCGGTCGGTCGGGATCGATGACGCAGCCGTTGCCAACGCGGCCGGATAGGTCGAGGATTGGGGATAGCCGGAGGGTTGCCCATGCATGACCCGCGCCCCAACCAAGCCACAACAATCAGAATAGAAACGGGAAACGAACGAATGGCAAACAAGGTCAAGGAAGTCTGGGCTGCCGGCAAGGTGGTCGTTAACGGCTGGCTTGCGATCCCCTCCGGCTTCTCCGCCGAGGTGATGGCACAATGCGGTTTCGACAGCGTCACCGTCGATATGCAGCATGGCGTGCAGGACTATCAGTCGATGATCCAGTGCTTCCAGGCGATGCAGGCGCATCCGGTGACGCCGATGGTGCGCGTGCCGTGGAATGAGCCCGGCATCATCGGCAAGGTGCTCGATGGCGGCGCCTATGGCGTGATCTGCCCGATGATCAACACCAAGGAAGAAGCCGAGCGCTTCGTGCAGTATGCGAAATATCCGCCGCGCGGCACCCGTAGCAACGGACCGATCCGCGCCATGATGTATGGCTCCGCGGGCACCTATCAGCAGACCGCCAATGACGAGACGCTGTGCATTCCGATGATCGAGACGAAAACTGCGGTCGAGAACCTCGAGTCGATCCTGGACGTGAAGGGTGTCGCAGGCGTCTACATCGGGCCGTCCGATCTTGGCTTCTCATACGGTCTTCATCCGACACTCGATCGGACCGAGCCAGAGATCATCAAGATCTATGAGCGGATCGTGAAGGAATGCGACAAGCGCGGCATTTTCCCCGGCATCCATTGCAGCGGCGCTGCAGGGGCCGCGCTCGCCATCGAACGCGGGTTCAAGCTGGTGACGATCATGAACGACAGCGGCTTGCTCGCGATGTCGGCCAAGAGCCACATCACCGAAACGCGGAAAAATTCCGGCGGCAAGGCGTGATGTAAGCGGCCAGATGTGAGGCGTTGACCAAGCAACTATTTGCGTCGTCATGCCCGGGCTTGTCCCGGGCATCCACGCCTTTTCGGGTCGTGAAGTAAGACGTGGATGGCCGGGACAAGCCCGGCCATGACGAACGAGGAAATTGTGCGAAGGAGTTTCCCCATGGCCCCCACACCCGTGATCCGTCTGCATTCCGATGACAGCGTGGTGATCGCGCGGACGGCG
>JAZKDK010000049.1:0-8512 GCA_040387615.1 Pseudomonadota bacterium
CTGGCGGAGAGAGCGGGATTCGAACCCGCGATACGGTTTCCCGTATACACACTTTCCAGGCGTGCGCCTTCAACCACTCGGCCACCTCTCCACGCGCCTGTCATGAAGGGGAGCGCGCCGATTTGCAAGAGAGCGCGGGCGTCGACTGAAAATATTCCGTAAATATTTGAAGTTCTGGCGTTAATTGGCCACCGGGCGGGGCACAAAACGCGACAAATCACGTATCCCGCCATTGCCCAGGGAAGATCCACCGGCCACCCGCAACGGCCGGACAACCGACGGCAACAGGGTCGGCCCCATGCCTACATGCGCGTTTTCCAAGGCCTCGATGAATTCGGCAAACCAGTTATGGATGGTGCCAGCCCGCAGCTTGGCCATCATGGCCTCCCATCGCATCCGGCGCTCGGTCGATGGCATCGACAATGCGGTCGCGATGGTGCGCGCCATGCCGTCGATATCGTGCGGATTGACCTGCAGCGCTGTGTCGAGTTCGTTCGCTGCACCGGCAAATTTTGACAGCACGAGAACACCAGGATCAATCGGATTTTGCGCGGCGACATATTCCTTGGCGACAAGATTCATGCCGTCGTGCAACGGCGTCACCACGCCAACCTGCGCCGCGCGATAAAACCCGGCGAGCACGGTCTGGCTAAACCCCTTGCTGAGATAGCGGATTGGTGTCCAGTCCACTTCGCCATGACGGCCGTTGACCTCGGTCACCTGCTTCGACAATTCGTCCTGCAGGTTGCTGTAGGCCTCGATACCGCCGCGCGACGGTGTCGCGATCTGCAACAACGACACCGAGCGTTTCAATGACGGCTGGATTTCAAACAACCGGTCAAATGCGCTGATGCGATTGACGAGGCCCTTGGAATAATCGACCCGGTCGACACCAATCGCGAGACGTTCGCCATGCAAGCTCTTGCGCAACCGCGACACATCTGGATGCGATGCCGCGCGCTGGGCCTGTGCCGCGAAACCATCGACATCGATGCCGATGGGAAACGCCCCGATGCGCGAGTTGCCAAAGCGCGAAGCGACGATACCGTCATCGACCTCAAGACCCAGCTCCGCTCGCAGATAGGTCGTGAAATTCTCGCAGTCATCCTCGGTCTGGAAGCCAATCAGATCATACGCGAGCATCGACTCGACCAGATCACGATGATGCGGAACGCCGGCGATTACGCGGCGCGCGGGCCACGGCGTATGCAGGAAGAAGCCAAGCGGATTGCGAACCCCGAGCTCGCGCATCTCCGCGCCCAGCGTGAGGAAGTGGTAGTCCTGAATCCAGAACGCAGCGCTCGGCTTGTTAAAGCGCATCAGAGCGCGCGCCATGAACGCGTTCACCTCGCGATAGGACTGATAGTCATCCTGCGAAACACTGATCAGATCGGTGCGCGAATGCAGCGCGGGCCACAAGGCAGAATTTGCGAAGCCTTCGTAATAGCCGCCGTAATGTGCCGCAGGAAGATCAAGCAACGCCAGAGCGCCTGCGCCCAGAGATTCGATTTCAGCGAACGAATCCTTGGAAACGTTGTCGCGTACGCGACCGGACGAGCCAACCCAGATCGCACCGGATTTCTCAACTACTGGCAGCAACGCTGCTGCCAGTCCACCGGTCATCGGCTCATTTGCTTTTGCGCGAGCGACACGGTTGGAAACGACGACGAGATCCACAGGGTGCCCTCCCTAGCTTTGCAGTCGCAAAACCAACACCTGTTCATCAATATGGTTCCCTGCCACCCTTCAGACTGATTGATGTCAAACTTGGGCAAGCAAAGTGGAACCGGGTTCCATTAAGCAAAAGGGTGAAGCATTAAAAACGATTTGCATAGTCTTGACACAGATGGAATCGCGCAACCTGCACGTATGCAAAATACCTTCACTTATTTCTTGCTTCATCGCGACAAAACCGAATCCGATTCAATCGCGCGCATAGCTCCCGAAACAGCAACTCTAACTGCGCCAATAGCGATCTTCCCAGTTCCGCGACAACTTCATGCCGGTGAGAATTAGTCCCGCCATCGAATAGGTCTGCGGGAAATTCCCGAACAACGCACCGGTTTTCGGATCGACGTCCTCCGACAGCAGACCGTAGCGATTGCGATGTGCGAGTGCGTCAGCAAACGCCTCGCGCGCTTCTTCGCGCCGTCCCTGCTGCCACCATGCATCGATCAGCCAGAACCGGCAGATCATGAACGCCGTCACCGGTAATCCAAAATCGTCTTCTGCCGCGTAACGCATCACGTGCTTCTCGCGCAGCAGCTCCCGCTCCATCACCGCCACCGTCTTGACGAAGCGCGGATCATCGACTTCGCATACGCCAAGATCAGGCAGCAGCAGCACGCTGGCATCGAGATCGTCGGAGCCGAATGCAGCAGTGAATGCTTCACGCTTCGGATTCCACGCGCGCTCGAGCAGCTCCTTATGAATTGGATCGGCCACCGAGTTCCAGTAAGCCGCGCGATCGTGCATGCCGAGCCGCGCAGCAATGGATGCAAGCCGGTTAACGCCTGCCCAGCACATCGCCGCAGAGTGTGTGTGAACACGCTGACGCCCGCGATATTCCCAGATCCCGGCGTCCGGCTTCAACGCAACGCTTGCAGCCTTCTCTCCAAGTTCTTCGAGTAGATGAAACAGCTTCTCCCCGCCCGGGGTCGGCAACCGGCGGTCGAAGAATAGCGGCAGCGCCGCAAGAATCACGCTGCCATAGGTATCGTGCTGGCTCTGCTCGACGGCGGCATTGCCGATACGAACCGGGCCATCGCCTCGATAGCCCTTGAGGTCGGTCGCTATCCACTCATCAAGCGGGAGATTCGGCACCACGCTGTAGACCGGCTTCAGCGGCTCATCGGTATTCGCTGCAAGCGACAGCGTGAAGCCGATGAAATCCTCCATCGTCTGCGTCGCACCGACGCGATTCAGCGCCTTCACCACGAAGTACGCATCGCGCAGCCAGCAAAACCGGTAATCCCAGGTGCGTCCTGAACCTGGCGCCTCAGGAATCGATGTTGTGTGCGCGGCAATGATGCCCCCGGTCTCCTCGAAATTCGAGAGCTTGAGGGTAATTGCGGCGCGTATGATCGCTTCCTGATAGTCGTAAGAAATATAAAGACGCCGTACCCAATGCAGCCAGTAAGCTTTGGTCTGCTCGGCGAACGACTTCGCGGTCGCGGCAAGATCGCCGGGATAGGGCTCGTCGTGACCGAACACCATGTGCACCGGTCGGGTCAGTACAAACGGCGATTCATGCTCGATCATTGCGATTGGCGCGTCGGTCGTGACGCGAACCGATGACTCTTCCTCGACATAACGAATGTGGTTGCTGCCGAGCGAGCTTCGCTTCAGCGGTTTGCCATAGGAATGGGTCGGCCGAACGCGAATGGTAATACGCGGCAAGCCGGCAATCGGCTCGATGATGCGAAATAGCTGCGGCGGCCGGAACATGCGTCCGTATTGCCGGAAACGCGGCGCGAAATCGGTAATGCGAACAGCGTTGCCCTTGGCATCGGTCAGGATGGTTTCAACCAGAGCCGTATTGCGCACGTACTCGGATTTGAATTCCACCATGCCGTCGAGCACGACGTCGCTGAAACCCTTCTCTTCGTCGCCAGCGAGCAACCGGGAGAACACCGGATCGGCATCGAAGCGCGGGAAACACCACCACACCAGCCGCGACGTCGGATCGACCAGCGCCGCGGTTTTGCAGTTTCCGATCACCGCCAGATCGAGACCATGATCGATCCTCGCGCCGGTTTCAGCCTGTGATGCAGTGATTGCCTTGGGAATATTCATTGCGCCGCCATCGCTTCTTCATCGAGCAAATGCGTGAGCCAGGCGCGAACGTCTTTCGGGGCCTTGAACTGCCCGTTGACGCCGTGTGCACGCCGGCCCACCGAGAATGACACTCCGCGAAACGCCGGCATGATGGCGAATACGGATTCGTCGGTGACATCGTCACCAATGAATATGGGATTGCGCCCGGAGAAAGGCGCATGGCTCATCAATTCGCGAACGCCGGTCGCCTTGGTGAAGCCGGCGGGCTTGATCTCGCACACGAATTTTCCCGGAAGCACTTCGATCGGCGCTTGCGGCAGATCAGCGCGAATCGCTGACACCGCTTCGTAGATGGTTCGCTCGAACTGCGGTGCGAGCCGGTAATGCAGCGCGACGGAATATCCCTTGTCTTCGTACAGGATGCCGGGACTGAGGTGAGAGATCGCGATGAAACGGCGCTTCAGGTCATTGTCCATCGGCGGTGCATGCGATGCGACCGCCTCGTTCTCGGCCGACAGCCGCATTTCGGCGCCATGGCCGCCGACCGCTGGAAACTGCAGCGGCGCAAAGATGACATCAATATCCGTCAGCGAGCGGCCGCTAACCAGCGCAAGCGCGCCATCCAGCCGATCATGCAGCGTTTGCAGAACCACGCCGAGTTTCGGCGGCACTACGACGTCACGGGGCGTCGGCGCAAGCTCAAGCAATGTGCCGTCGATGTCGAGCAGCAGCGCGGTCTGGTCCAGATCCGGCACAATTCCAGCCGGAGCCAGCAGCAGGTCTGCCACAGATTTTGCGGTAGAATTTTCAATCACACGATGATCCATCCAGTTACTCTTGCGCCGCCAGCGGCCGCGCAACCTCCTCAAGTGATTTGCACTCGGCATCTATACAGTAGCGCCACGCGATAAAGGACGCGGCGATCATCAAAGCAGACCCGAGCAGATAGCCGGCGAACACGCTGTCGCGCGAGCCGGTGTCGATCAGTACGCCGAACAGCGCAGGCCCGGCGATGCCGCCGATACCGGTGCCGATTGCATAAAACAACGCGATGGCCAGAGCGCGCACTTCAAGCGGAAAGGTTTCGCTCACGGTGAGATAAGCAGCACTGGCTGCCGGTGACGCAAAGAAGAAAATCACCATCCAGGCGATCGTCTGGGTTTGCGCGCTAAGCAAGCCGATCGAGAACAGATAGCCCGAGACGACGAGCAGGATGCCCGACACGCCGTAGGTGAAGGCAATCATGGTGCGCCGCCCGACCGTGTCGAACAGCGAACCGAGCAGCAGTGGCCCGAGAAAATTTCCAGCCGCGAAGGGCAGGATGTACCAGCCGACATTTGCGGCGGGGATAGCGAAGAAATCTGTCAAAACCAAAGCATAGGTAAAGAAAATCGCATTGTAGAAGAACGCCTGCGCCACCATCAGCGACAGCCCCACCAGCGAACGGCTGCGGTAGGTATGGAACAGGGTGTGGGCGACCTCGCGCAACGGGGTATGCGTGCGCATTTTCAGCTTCATTTTGAGTAACGGAGAACCGCTGCCGTGCGCCCCGGGCATCACCGAGCGTTCAATGTCGTTCACGATCTTCAGGGCCCGCTCCGGTTGGCCGTGAATGATCAGCCAGCGCGGACTTTCGGGAATCCAGAACCGCATCACGAACACGATTAGCCCAAGGCCAGCACCCGTCAGAAACGCCAGCCGCCAGCCCTTCTCAGGATCGATCACATTCGGATCGAGCAGCACGATTGCGCTAACCGCGCCGATCGCCGCACCGATCCAGAAACTGCCGTTGACGATCAGATCTGTGCGGCCGCGATAACGCGCGGGCACAAGCTCCTGAATGGTTGAATTGATCGCAGTGTATTCACCGCCGATGCCCGCTCCGGTCAGAAACCGGAAGAATGCAAAGCTTGCCAGACTCCATGAGAATGCCGTTGCCGCTGTGGCCGCGAGATAGACGGCAAGCGTCACGAAGAACAGTTTCTTGCGTCCGATCCGATCCGTTAGCCAGCCAAAGCCAATGGCTCCGAGAACGGCGCCGGCCAAATACGCACTGGTGACAATGCCGATATCGGTGTTGGTGAACTTGAGAACCGGACTCTCTTTCAACGCCCCCGACAAGGCACCCGCAAGCGTCACCTCAAGCCCGTCGAGAATCCATGTGATGCCGAGCGCCGCGATCACGCGGGTATGAAATCCGCTCCATGGCAGCGAATCCAGACGCGCCGGAATGTCAGTCTCAACAGTGCCCTGTGCGAGCGCGACAGAGGAAGCGCCTTTTCGCGGTGAGGTCTGTGCCGGGGACATCTGGATGTTTGTCAAAGCTGACATCCCGCCGCCCCTTTTTCCCCGTTCCACTCTCGACCCTTCGATGGACGCCGTGACCGGCGAAACGGATGGCGGGCGATGCCGCATGCGGAACGCATCACGGCAAGGTGTTGGAATTCTGCGCTACAGGGCTCCCCGAAACGCAATTCATGAGCGAAATGGCCCGGAACTCGTGGTTCCATGCCGTTCCGCCGGACGGCGGGTACATCCGCCACCGTCCGCAATACCAACACCCCAATGAGAATGTGGTTCCATATGGAACTCGCATGGCCTGACCACACCAGTCCCTCTGTGGATCAGGCCGCGCGCGCGGGCGGCATCATGTCCTTGTAGCCGGGCGCGAGCTGCAATCTCGGCTCCGTCATGCTCTGCAACTTTTCCAGCGTCATGCCCGGAATCATCTCGGCCACCAGAAGACCCGCCGACGTGACATCGATCACCGCATAGTTGGTGTAGATGCGCTTCACCACGCCCGCCGCCGTGAGCGGATAGCTGCAACGGAACTTGATGCGCGGCTGCCCCTTCTTGTCGGTGTGCTCCATCAAGACACGAATTTCCTTGGCACCGACCGCAAGATCCATCGCGCCGCCAACACCGGGCGGGAATTCGGTATCTTCAGTAGTCCAGTTGGCGAGATCGCCTTTCTCAGACACTTCGAATGCGCCGAGCAGGCTGACATCAAGATGGCCACCACGGATCATCAGAAATGCATCGGCGTGATGGACGTAGCAGCCGCCGGTCACCAGCGTCGTCAGGTTCTTGCCCGCATCAGTGAGTTCTTCATCTTCCTCGCCGGGCTTCGGCGGACCGCCCATCCCGAGCACGCCATTCTCGCTGTGAAAAATCACCTCGCGGGTTTTCGGCACAAAGCCCGAGGTGAGCGTTGGAATGCCGATGCCGAGATTGACGTAAGCGCCTTCGGGCAGGTCCTGCGCAGCGCGCCATGCCATCTGCTGACGCGTCAAAGGAGTGTAACGAGCGGTTGCATCGAGGGTCACGTTTCAGCTCCCAATCTTGCGCGGTTCGGCGACGACAATCCTGTCGACGAAAATTCCGGGGGTCACAACGGCTTCCGGATCGAGCGAGCCGAGTTCAACCAAGGTCTCGACCTCGACAACGGTCAATTCGGCAGCCATCGCGCAGACCGGATTAAAGTTACGGGCGGATTTGCGATAGGTGAGATTGCCCCAGCGGTCTGCCTTCGCTGCCTTTACCAGCGCGATGTCGCCCCTCAGTGGCTTCTCGAAGACATGAAGCCGTCCGTCGATCTCTCGCTGCTCCTTGCCTTCCGCGAGCTTGGTGCCCGCGGAAACCGGCGAGAAAAATCCGCCAAGACCGGCCGCAGCACAACGCATGCGTTCGCTGATGGTGCCTTGCGGCACCAGCTCCAGTTCAAGGCTCTTGGCACGGTAGGCATTGAGGAACGCACTGTAGTCGCCCGAGCGCGGATAGGAGCAAATAACCTTGCGCACACGTCCGGAGTTGATGAGGCGCGCCAATCCATGATCGCCGTTGCCTGAATTGTTGGCGACGATCGTCAATTCCTTCGCTCCCTGATCGTGCAACGCTTCGAGGAGATTGTCGGCGACACCTACCGCGCCAAAACCCGGCACCAGCACGATCGCACCGTCCTGCACACCGGCAACGGCAGCCGCCAGCGTCTCCACGCGCTTGTCGATCACCACGTTACTCCTTTGTTAGCGTTCCATTTTCTTGCCTTTGATCCATCGAGCCTAGGCAAAAAGGACGCGTCAATCAAACCTCGCATCGGCATTGAGGGGATGCAGAAAGCGGCCCTCTCTCGCAACTGCGAAATGAACCTCGCTTATCGCGCGTCGCACGATTCAAAAGTGCATCGCGCATGCGCTTCACGTCCAGATGATCGCGCGATGACATCCGCGACGAAAATCGCCGTTGCAAAGTTTTGCGGGCCGGTTGTTAATTAGAACAATTACAAAAAGCGTTTTCTGGAAATCACTGGGGAGGTGCTTGTGTCGACAATCAAATTAACGGTCAACGGCAAGGCGGTGTCTGCCGATGTCGAGGATCGGACCCTTCTGGTCCATCTGCTGCGCGATCATCTCGGCCTTACCGGTACCCATGTCGGATGCGACACCAGCCAGTGCGGCGCCTGCATCGTCCACATCGATGGCCGCGCGGTGAAATCCTGCACCACCATGGTCGGCCAGGCCAACGGCGCCAACGTCACCACCATCGAAGGCATTTCGAAAGGCGACACCCTGCACCCGATGCAGGCGGCATTCCGCGACAATCATGGGCTCCAGTGCGGCTATTGCACGCCGGGCATGATCATGTCCGCCATCGACATCGTGCATCGCCATCCCGGCGGCCTCGACGAAGAAACCGTTCGTCACGAGCTGGAAGGCAACATCTGCCGCTGCACCGG
>JAZKDK010000050.1:0-17505 GCA_040387615.1 Pseudomonadota bacterium
CCGCCAGCATCTTCCGTTTAGCTATCTCGGGTCGAAATCGCAGCCCGGCCCGGCGGTTGCTAACGCTAGTCTTCATAAAAGTTCAAAATCCATATCGGATATGGAAGCCAAGCACGATATTGGCCTCCTCGGACAGCGATCCGGAGCGACCGTTCGAATGACTTTGGTATAGCCGGGCATGGGTTCGGATCCTTTCATCCCAGCCAGCCAATGCGCGTATCGGAGACCAGTACCGCTCCGATTTTGAAAAGCCCGCTAATGGTGGGCTTTGAAGATCATCCCGATCTCCAATCGCTCAGGCAATAAAACTCTGAGGCGAGATCCCACCGAGCGTGAGGCGATTGCCCATCCCATTATTTTTGTCACCAAATGGGGATTGTCGCACCACCCCCACTAATTCACGTTTGCCCCGTTGAACTCCATCAACGGTGATGGAAGTCGAGCCCTCGAAATTCACGGCGTCCACAACGGGCCGGGAGCCGGCTTGCCTTGTGAACGTCAAAGCACAGGGAGCAAACATCATGCTTATCAACGGCACGGCAGGCGACGATGTATTACCTGGCACAGCGTTAGACGATGAGATCAACGGTCTGGCTGGTAATGACACGATAACGGCTTTAGCTGGCAACGACCTCGTCAATGGTGGTGCGGGCGATGACTCAATCGATGGCGGCACCGGCAACGATACGTTGAACGGCAATGCCGGCATCGACACGATTCTGGGTGGAGACGGTGACGACATCGTCAACGGTGGCGCAGGTGACGACAACCTGTCAGGCAATGCCGGCAACGACACGGTGCATGGAAACGCAGGCAATGACACGGTCGATGGCGGCACTGGTGATGACCAGTTGTTCGGCGACCAGGGTGATGACAGCATTCACGGCGGCGACGGCGCTGATACAGTAAATGGCGGGGCCGGCATCGATACTCTCTGGGGCGACGCCGGAAACGACACCTTGAGCGGTGGTGCCGATAACGACATCCTGAATGGTGGCGATGGTGACGATACGCTTGGCGGAGGTCTCGGCGACGATACGCTGAACGGCGACGCGGGCAACGACACCTTGAACGGCAATCAGGGCAACGACACGCTCAATGGTGGTGTCGGTGACGACATCATGAATGGCGGTGCTGCCAACGATACGATGAGTGGTGGCGACGGTGTCGACACAATGCACGGCGACGCTGGAGCCGACGTTATGGATGGCGGCGCTGGCAACGACGCCATGTTTGGCGACGGCGGCGACGATACCCTGACCGGCGGTGCCGGCGCGGACACGATGTCCGGCGGTGACGGTGACGACGACCTCAGTGGCGGCGACGGCAATGACACCGTCAACGGCGATGCCGGAGACGACACCCTCGCCGGCGGCAACGGCGTCGACGCAGTAAATGGCGGCGATGGAGACGACTCGCTGGCCGGAGGTGCCGGCAACGACACCTTGAACGGCGAGGCGGGCGACGACGATCTGAACGGCGGGGGCGGAGCCGACACTCTGAACGGCGGCCTTGGCGACGACGTACAGACCGGTGGGGCCGGCACGGATGTTCACAATTTCGGCGACGGTACTGCCACCAACTTCGGCAACGATGAAGTTACCGATCTGAATTTTGACGACGGTGACGAGGTGATTGTCGATGCGGACCCGGCGTTCGATCCGACCACCATCGTAGTCGATGATGACGGTACCAACACGGTACTCGATTTCGGATTCGGTACCATCCAGCTCGACGGTGTGACGGGTGGCGCAACGCCATTCGCCTCGATACAGGACATCAACGACGCGGCGGGATACGACGCAGTCGTGATTGCATAACAATCAGTCCAGTGGGGCGGCCGTCAAGCCGCCCCACTGGTTTCCGCACTACTCAGTCAGTGATCGTGCCAACCAGTCATGTATTCGAGTATTCCGGCGTCCAGTAAGAGGTCACTGCTTGGATTGATTCCGGGACGATTCGCATTTGCGTGGGTCGTGGCCTTTAGCGTGTCGATCAATGTGCTGCTGCTCGCAATCCCTTTCTATTCTATCGAGATGTTCGACCGGGTCATTAGCAGCGGTAGCGTTGAAACTCTGATTGGCCTTACGGTCATCGCCGTATGTGCTCTTGTGTTCAGCGCGGTGTTCGATACGCTTCGCAGTCGACTCCTTAGCCGCTTCGCGGTCGGATTTGAGCGCAGCATCGCGCCGATCGTTCTTGAAAGCACCATCGCGACCCCGGCAGGCCGTAGCGACGACAGGGCGCACAATCTGGTCAAGGTCCGGGAGTTGAGGACCTTTCTGTCGAGCGGAACGGTTGCCACGCTGATCGACGCGCCGTTCCTGCCGATGTTCATTCTAATCCTCTTCTATCTCCACCCCTGGTACGGCATCATTGCCCTGATCGGGGCCGGGATTCTGCTGGTCATGGGCATCGTTAGCCGCTGGATCGCGCGCGCGGAGATCGCGCAGGCGTCGGAGGCTGCGTTGCACACGCAGGCCGTTCTGGATGGCATTGTCCGTCATTCCAGTCTCGTGCGGGCGATGGGCTGGACCCGCGGTGCTATCCGCGAATTCATGCGGCTGAATGACGAGGCGCTGTCGCCAGTGGTGCGAGCGAGCGAGCGCGTCGCCGCAATTGCATCAGCGGCGCGTATGACCAGAACAATTCTTCAGATCGCAGCCATCGGCACCGGCGCGTGGCTGGTGCTTCAGAATGAAGTGCTGGCTGGTAGCCTGATCGCGAGCGCGATTCTCATCGCACGCACTCTTCAACCAATGGAAGGCTTGATATCGGCGTGGCGCGCTCTGGCATCGGCGCACGAAGCCTGGAAACAGGTAGGCGCGGCTGCGGCGCCAGTTCTCACACGAAAGCGGAGGACCCTGCTTCCGGCGCCGTCGGGGCATCTCGATGTGTATCGCGTGGCATATCGGATGCCGGCGGCCAAACGGCCTATCCTTGCTGACATCACATTTCGATGCCGGCCTTCCGAAATCGTTGTCGTGATCGGTCCGACCGGCGCTGGCAAATCCACGCTACTGCGCATGATCGCGGCGCTCGAGTCCCCGAGCAGCGGCGCCATTCGGCTCGATCGTGCGACCCTCGACAATTGGGACCCGGACCAACTTGGACGGTTCGTCGGTTACCTTCCGCAAGACGTGGAGCTTCTGGGCGGCACGGTCGCCGAAGCGATCGCTGGCTTCAGCGACGATGCGCGCGACGAGGATATCGTTGCCGCAGCCATGCTCGCGCAGGCGCATGATATGATCTTGTCCCTGCCGCGCGGTTACCAAACCGAAATAGGCCGCGACGGCAACCGTCTTTCCGGCGGCCAGCGTCAGCGCATCGGTTTAGCTCGTGCGTTCTTCGGCGACCGCAAATTGATCCTGCTGGACGAACCCAATTCCAACCTCGATCCGGAAGGTGAAGAGGCGCTGTGTTCCGCTGTGCTGCAGGCCAAGGAGCGCGGAGCAGCGCTTGTGATAGTCACGCACCGGCCACGCCTTCTGACCATTGCGGATGCCGTACTCCTTTTGAGGGATGGTGCACAACTTGCGTTTGGCCCGCCGTCCCGTGTGCTGCCGATCAGCGCAGCGGGAACAATCCCGATGGGTCCACGTGCACTCCCGCGCGAGACAGAGCTTCACAAGCTGCCGGCGAGAGGAGCCATTCGATGACGCAAGCTCATCACAGTCAGGCAGTCGCATTTTTGTCGTCCGGTCCAGAGGGCCGTCAATCTCTGGTAGGTGGAGAACGACCGAGATCCGATATGAGACGGATCATCACCTGGGGATGTGTATTGCTGGTCGTGCAGTTCTGCGGCTTCGGAGTATGGGCGACCACAGTTCCGCTTCGCAGCGCTGTCATCGCGCCTGGTGTTATAAAGGTGCACTCCAAGCGCAAGGCGGTGCAGCATCTTGAAGGTGGAATCATAAAATCGATTCTTGTCAGAGAGAATGACCACGTCAAAGCAGGCCAACTCATCGCGCGGTTAGATACGACACAGATTGAGGCAAGTCTCGGCTCGCTTGAGACGAGACTTTTTTCAAATCTTGCGATGGAAGCGCGGCTTGCCGCGGAACAAATCCGAGCTAAGTCAATTTCTTTCCCCGACGAGCTTCAAAAGAACGCGACGCGTCCGGCAGCGCGTATCGCTATTGAGAGTCAGGAGGCCGAATTTGCTGCCCGGCTGGCTGCTCTCGATGGTGAGCGAAAACTGATAGATCAGCAGATGCTACAATTGACGGACAGTATCCGAGGTCTGGAAAGCAATACCAAAGGTGTTGAACAGCAACTCGCATATCTGAACGAGGAGATTGCGGATACGAGTTTCCTACTGGAGAAGGGCCTTGCCCGGAAGCCGCGTGTGCTGGCGTTGAAACGGGCGGAGGCGGAGGCCAGCGCGCAGATTACGCGCAACGCATCTTCGATTGCTGAAAGCCGCGGAAAGATGGCAGAGTTCGAGGACAGGCGACGTCAGTTGAGTTTTAATCAAAATCAGGACATCGCAAAACAGCGCCACGCGCTGAGCGAAGAAATCGGCGACCTCAGACATCGAATTGCCGCGTTGCGTAGCCAGCTTGCGCGGTCTGAACTGCGTGCGCCCGAAAGCGGAAAGATCGTTGGCCTCAATAGCAGGGATCTGAGTGCAGTGCTTGCACCCCGGGAAACTCTTCTGGAAATCGTTCCCATGGAAGACAAGCTTGTCATAGAAGCGACATTGAAGCCGACAGACCGTGAAGAGGTCTATCCCGGACAATCCGCGCGGGTGCGCGTTCACGCGCTCAATACCCGGCGCAGGCCATTGCTCGATGGAAAGATCGTGACAGTGGCGGCTGATGCTTTGGTCGATCCAAAGAGCGGTGTCGCATCATACATGACGGAAGTTGAACTGGAACACAAAGCAGAGACCGCTCCCTATCTGTCATCGTTGTTGCCGGGCATGCCCGTCGAGATATTCGTCGAGACGGGAGAAAGAACCTTTGCGGAGTATTTACTGCAGCCGATGAAACTGCGGATACATCGCGCGTTCAGGGAGAGTTAACGGCCAGCATGAAGCTGGCCGCGATCATTGCCGAGGGAGACGCAGGTGTACGAGAACAGCAAAGCACTGCCCTCCCGAGGGAGCCATTTTGACCGCGCCGAACGCGCGCAGTCTCTCCACAATGTGGAACGTCTATCGATACATCTGCCGCCATGGCCGAGCCGGGGGAAAGCGGAGCGTCGCGCTGTGATGGAGCAATTCGGGCGCGCCGTCACGGAGTTGTTGGATTGCCCGAGCTGCTACGTAGCCGCCATGTCCCGTGCTGGAGCGGCCATGGAAGAGGCCAGAGTCGGGCACGCGACAATCGATCCGTCCTGCGCGACGACGGTTGCGCGAATTGCACGTAACGCAGCAGATACTGACAGCACCTTTCTCGCGGCTGTCAATGCACGTACTGCTTTCGTGCGAAAGTTGATCGGATCAGAACCGAGGGCCAGAAGTCATTCTGTCATAGGAAGGTTTGCTGCCGGTGACGGGGTGACGGTGGTGTTTGTGGCCGGATGGCGACCGGCAACACTACTTCCAGCGGAGATCCCTTGCCTTGCGCGTGCCGTCCGCACCATGTGGGACGCCGCCAATACCCTTGCGCCGCCGCGCCGGCACACCGACCTTCAAACATGGTTGGAAGAGCTAATTTACCCCGCCATCGTTGTGGACGAGGATTTGCGCGTTCACGAAGTCAACAGTAGTGGACGGAATCTCCTTGCTCAGGGCAGGCTTCTCACGGTGGAGCGCGGCATGCTTGCCGGGTTGAGCGTTTCGGTAACCGAAGATTTGAAGGAGGCGCTGCGTGAGACGCTAACGTCTCACGGCGGCCAGGGATGGCTGAACACGACAGTTCCACTCTCCACCGATCGTCAGCAGTTCGCTTTTGCCAGAATGGGCGCGGTGCCTGCGCATTACGACGCGGGGAAAGTTCTGGTGATCGTCCCGCAATTCGACGAAGTGTCGGGGGCTAAAAGGATAGCGTCGGCGTTCAGCTTGAACTGGGCCGAGGAGAGAATTATCGCGCGCATACTCCAGGGGCAGTGCCCGCGTCATATCGGTGCCGACCTGGGACTGACCGAAGCAACGGTTAGAACTTATACCAAGCGGATCATGCTCAAGTTGGGAATCAACCGGCAGTCCGAGTTTTTCTTGCTTTATCATCTCACGCTGTCGCCATTCGGCGCGGGCAGGCGCGAAAAGGCCGTGGGTAAAGGCACATCGGTTTCCCGACTGGGCGAGAGGACTCATTAAAGCACGATAGCATCGAGGATATGGGCACCGGCAGTGGGGGCGATACCGCGCATGGGATCAAACTGATTGAGCAAGCGGTCTATACAGGCAGGAAATTTTACGCCGCGGCCGATCTTCCGCGAAGTCTGCATCATCGCCGGCTCGATGCTTGCGTTTATCTCCAGCGGTGCTGCCGAGAACGTCCGGTTGAAAATGCCCGTGGCCTGCGATCCGGGCCGCAACTGCAATATCCAAAACTACGTCGATATCGATTCTTCATCGGCGGCAAAGGACTACAAGTGCGGGACACTGACGTATGACGGCCACAACGGCACGGATTTTCGTCTAAGCTCACTGGATGCTCAGCGGGTTGGTGTGAATGTCCTGGCCTCTGCAAGCGGCCGCGTTGTCCGTACCCGCGACGGTGTCCTGGATGGCTCATTTCGAAAATCGGCGCGTGAAGCGGTTCGCGACATCGAATGCGGCAATGGCGTCGTCATAGAACATTCTGACCATTGGGAAACGCAATACTGCCACATGGCCAACGGCACCCTGCAGGTAAAGCCCGGTGATCTCGTGAAAGCCGGACAGCCACTTGGCCAGATCGGCCTTTCGGGGCTCACCGAATACCCGCATCTCCATTTCACCGTCAGGCATCAGGGCAGGATTGTTGATCCGTTTGCATACGGCGCGCCACCGGGCACTTGTGATGGCGGAGAGTTTCTATGGGACCCCTCACTTCGCGAGCAGCTGGCGTATCGAGAGCGAGCGATCCTCAATGCCGGTTTTACAAGTAATCCCGTCACGATGGATATGATCGAGAACGGCAACGCAGAAAAGAGCCTACCTTCGGTCGGCTCGCCTGCAATAGTTGCATTTATCCGGACACTAGGTCTCAAGGCAGGCGACGAGCAATGGCTCGCAGTGACGAATCCGGCTGGAAATGTCATCGCGGAAAATCGCGCCGTTCCCCTCAATAATAACAAAGCGCAGGTTATGCTGTTCGCGGGCAGGAAGCGTCCTGAGAAGGGTTGGGATCAAGGGACCTACAAGGCAACGTATGTTGTTAAACGCGTTGGCGAAGTCGTTTTGAAGAAAGAATTTGAGTTGTCGTTCTAGTCGCATGGATGCCACCAGGTAATTCATGCAATGTACGCTGCTGGCGTAAAGCGGACATTTGCGGACTTTCTGAGGAAGCGCGCGGCCAAAACTAAATCTCGGCTGAGTATGCTGCGATGCACAAACAAAGCGCCTCGCTTCTTTTCGGTATTTGGTGCATTCTATCTTGGAACTCGCGTTTGAACGGGGTTTTGGGATGGGAAACGTCGGCGAGAACTATGTTCGGTTGGTCGGTGGCGATCTTGTATCGTCCATCATTACCGATACACCGAGCATGCGGATCGAAGTTCTTCGCAGGGAAACGGTTGGTCGAATGCATTGGCATTTTCGCCAGCCGGAGTTGTCGTTGTTCTGGTTTGGCAAGGGGGCTGAACGTCTGAGAGCGACGATTGACGGGCGTTCGGTTGAGCGCCGGTTTCCGGGAAAGTCGAAGCTTGCGATCTTCCCCGCTGCCATCGAGATCGAAGGGGAATGGAACGTTGGACCGACCCTCGACTACACGGTGGTGTTTCTGAATCCATCGTTCGTGGGCGAACGTCTCAAGAATGCGATCACCAATTCGACAATTGCGTTTGAGCACGAGGGATTGACCCGCGGCCTAGCCGAACTCTGCCGTGAGGCAGCCTCGCCGGACAACGTTTTCAACCTTATGGCGGAGGGATGGTCGATTCAGGCGCTGGCTCACATTTCCCGGGTCAGCGAAAGAAGTCAGCAACCACCCAACGAATTGCGCGGCGGTTTGCCGGGCCGGAGTCTCCGTCGCCTTGAGGAATATGTGCGTGAGAACCTGACCCAGCCGATCTGTCTCGCGGAACTTTCGGAGATCGCGGGGCTGAGCAAGCGGCATTTCCTGCGCGCGTTTCAGGAAAGCGTCGGCGCGACGCCATACAACTACGTTCTTTCCCGTCGGATCGATGAAGCGAAGCGGCGGCTGTCGGAAACGGAAGACAGCATCGTCGATGTGGCCCTTGCGACCGGTTTCAGTCACGCCCAGCATTTCTCGACGAGTTTCAAGAAAGCGACCGGCGTCACTCCATCCGTGTTCCGTCAGCGCTGCCTGTCATAAGCAACAGTCCTCTCTGAAATACGCCGCCGGCCTGTCCCGGACTAAGTGGCGCTTTTCCGGAAGCCTTGGCGCTATCCTGCAAGTCAGGATCAGCCTTCCGATCTAACACTATCCCATAAAAATCCACGCAGACTGCGGCCGCTTGGCCGTCGCTCAAGCGGGAGTTTCGAGGCGGAAAAGACCGCCCGGCATTAGGGAGAGCGGGATGGCAATTTCTTTCAAGGGATACACACGCATTGGTTTTGCCGCGGCGATAGGCCTCGCGGCATCGGCCAGCGGGCCGACGTACGCGCAAGAGAAGACGCCGATCAAGATCGGATTGATGCTGCCCTACAAAGGGGTCTATGCACTCCCAGCGGAAAGCATTGATCGCGGCTTTCAAGTGGCGTTGGAGGAGTTCGGTAACAAGACCAATGGTCGTGCTATCGAGATTATCCGCGCTGACGACGAACTTACGCCGAGCGTGGGCGTTCAGAAATTCAACAAGTTCGTGCAATCCGACAAGGTCGATCTTGTTGCCGGGGTCGTCGGCTCGAATGTCGGTATCGCCATTTCGGAGCTTGCGGATAAAAACAAGATGCCGATGGTGTTCGCCAATGCTTTCGCGGACGAAATAACCGGCAAGTTCTGTAGTCCCTATATCGCGCGCACGTCATTCAGCGCCAACGGCTTCGAATACGCGTCCGGAAAATACTGGGCCAGCAAGGGCATTAAGACTGCCGTGACGATGGGCCCCGATTACTCGGCTGGACGCGCATTCATCGGTGGATTTAGGCGCGGCTTTGAGGACAACGGCGGCAAGGTGATCGAGGAAATCTGGACGCCATTCCAGAAGACCAAGGATTACAGCGCGGCGCTGGCGCAGGCTGCAAATTCCGGGGCGCAGATTATCTACACCTTCTACGCAGGCGCGGAAGCAATCCAGATCGTCAAGCAACACGCCGATTTCGGATTACGAACCAAGATCCCGCTGATCGGCGACCACTGGGTCTACGACGAAGCATTGTGGCCCGCGCTCGGCGACCTGGCCCTCAATGCCCAGCATGTTGCCACGCATTACCCCGGCATCCAGACCGAAGCGAACCAGAAGTTCGTGAAGGCATACAACGCGAAGTACAAGCAGGACCCCGACGTCAGCGCGGAGCTTGGCTATGACAACGGCAAGGCGATCATGCTGACCCTTGAGAAACTCGGCGGTCAGATGCCGGAAGATCGCGCCAAGTTCATCTCGACGATGCGGGACCTGACGTTCGATGCCCCGCGCGGAAAGATCAAGTTCAATGCGCAGAACAGCGCGTTGCTTGAGAAGGTCTATGTGATCGAGATCGTCAAGGGTCCCGACGGCAAGATGCAGCGTAAATCCCTGGACGAGTTTCCGGGTGCTGGCGATCTGCCGGGCTGCACGAAATCGTTCTGATCCGAGGCGAGCTTCGCCTCCAGCGAAGCTCGCGTTCTCTCGAATTTGTGTGAAACATGCAGCTCTTTCTGATTCAACTTCTTAATGGCGTGCAACTGAGCATGCTGGTGTTCCTGCTTGCGGTCGGCCTCACGCTGATCTTCGGGTTGATGAACATTCTCAATCTGGCTCATGGCGCCTTCTTTACGATGGGTGCCTATTTCGGGTTGGTGGTCGCCAACAAGACAGGTTCATTCTGGCTTGCGCTACTGATAGGCCCGGTGTTGCCGTTCGTGGCGGGCTTTCTGCTGCAATTCTTCGTCCTGCAACCGTTGGCTCAGCGTGGCCGCTCGACGCATCTCGATCTCGCCCTGCTGACGTTCGGATTGCTGTTTGCGACGGCGGGTGCAGTGGAGTACATCTATGGCTCGGCATTTCACAGCATCGCCACGCCTGATTTCCTGAAGGGCCGTGTTGCTTTGCTGGGGATAGAGTATCCACTCTATCGCTTGTTTATTATTGCGGTTGGCATTGCCGTCGCCATCGCGCTTGTCCTGGTGATCGACCGTACATTGGTTGGCGCCACGCTGCGGGCTGGTGTCGACAACCGTGAGATGGTCACGGCGCTCGGCATCAATATCAATGTTCTGTTCGCACTGGTGTTCGGGTTCGGCTCCGCTCTCGCGGGCTTCGCGGGAGTCATCTCCGCACCGGTCATGAGCATCTATTCCAACATGGGCATCGGAATCGTCGTCACAACCTTTGTGGTCGTGGTGGTTGGCGGCCTCGGCAACCTCAAGGGATCGTTCTACGCGTCGCTTATTGTTGGCATGACCGACACCTTTGCTCAGGCCTTCCTGCCGGAAGCCGAACTCTTTGCGATCTATGCGCTGCTAATCGCGGTGATGATCTTCCGTCCACAGGGCCTCTTTGGCGCAGTGGGGAGGGTGGCATGAGCGCAGATGTCATCCTGACAAGAGACAAGGGCGTCGGCGGGTTGAGGCGTCTGCCGCTTCTAGGCTCCCGCCGTGCGTACGCGGCCTTGTTTGCCACGTTTGCTGCGGGCCTGTGCGCGCTGCCATCGTTCGTATCTGGCTATGTTATGACATTGGCGGTCGAAGTCATGATCGCGGGCGTATTCGCGTCCGGCATCAATCTTCTGACCGGGTACACCGGGCTCGTATCGCTCGGGCAGGCGATGTTTCTCGGGTTCGGCGGATACGGCATCGCCATCGGAACGGCTTTGCTGGGATGGCCGCTGTGGATCTCTGCTCCGGTCACGCTGGTAGTAGTTGCCGTAATTGCTGCTGCCATTGGTGCAATCTGCACCCGGACGCGCGGCGTCGAGTTTCTTTTGATTACGCTGGCATTCTCCCAGATGTTTTACGGTGCGATGATCAAGTTGCGCTGGACTAACGGCTCTGACGGCATGACGGGAATTCCGCGCCCTGATCTGTCATGGCTGGGCGTGAGCGCGGACAACCCGACCATCTTTTACTACTACGTTCTTGCAGTTGCCGTCTTGGCGCTGCTGATGCTGTGGCGGATCGTAACGTCGCCTTTCGGCAGCGTCCTCGTCGGCATTCGTGAAAACGAACGCCGCATGATGTCGATGGGATATGCGGTGGCGAACTACAAGATCGGATCGTTCGCGCTGGCTGCGGTGATTTGCGCGGTCGCTGGCATTCTGCAGTCGCAGTACACCTATTTCATCAATCCTGACGCGATGAGCTGGCAGATGAGCGGCGAGGGTGTGCTGATGGTCATCATCGGTGGCGCCAATGTCATTCTCGGGCCTTTTGTGGGCGCGGCAGTCTTTGTCGTCGTCAAGCAAGCGCTGAGCATGATTACCGAAGAGTACAACCTGTTCTTCGGTATCTTCTTCATGCTTGTGGTTGCATTTTTCCGCGGCGGCGTTCTCGGCGCCATCAGCACGTTGATCGGAAAACGGCAATGAGCGCGCTCGAAATCAGGAACTTACGGAAAGCCTTCGGCGGACTTCAGGTCATCAGTGACCTCGATCTGAAGGTGCCATCGGGCCAGCGCCACGCAGTGATCGGGCCAAATGGCGCTGGTAAAACCACGCTGTTCAACATCATCACGGGATGGCAACCGCCGACCAGCGGCGAAATTCTCATTCATGGGGTTCCGGTCCAGCAGGGGCGGCCAGATCTCGTTACACGGGGCGGGCTGTCACGCTCGTTCCAGAAGAACATGCTGCTTGAGAGTGTCACGGTCCTTGAGAACCTCCGTGTTGCCTGTCAGGCGTTCGATGCGTCACGGCATTCCGTGTTCCGGTCGTGCCGGTCGTTCTCAGACGTCATTCGCAAGGCGCACCTCGCCGCCGAGCAGATGCATCTGGACGCCGTGCTGCATCGGAATGTGAACGAACTGTCTTACGGACAGAAGCGTCAGCTTGAAGTGGCGATCGCGCTATGTGCGGAGCCGAAGATTCTGCTGATGGACGAACCGGCGGCTGGAACGTCGCCCGATGAGCGCGCCAGCCTGATCAAGCTGATCAATGGCCTGTCGTCCGAGTTGACCATTCTTCTCGTCGAGCACGACATGGATGTTGTGTTTGCGATCTGCGACGTGATCACAGTGCTGAGTTACGGCAAGGTGCTCGCAACGGGAACGAAGGACGAGATCCAGTCCAATCCTCAGGTGATCGAAGCGTATCTGGGGCAGCACCATGCTTAAGGTCGAGCATCTTCACACCTATTACGGTGAAAGCCATATCCTGCAGGGGGTCGATCTCTCCGTGACGACAGCGCAGTGTGTGGCGGTGCTCGGCCGGAACGGTGCGGGCAAGACGACGACGCTACGTTCGATATTGGGATTGACGCCCGCGCGGCGCGGCCGCGTGGAGTTCAATGGCGTCGATATCACACGCCTCCCGACATATAAGATCGTGAAATCCGGCATTGCTTTTGTGCCGGAGGATCGCGGCATCTTCCCGACGGTGACCGTCGAGGAACATCTTGCCATTGCCTATGGCGCGTCGAAACACCGGCCCCGGCGTAAGCCCTTGGAATATGTGTTCGAGATATTTCCCCGGCTCGCCGATCGGCGCAGGAGTCTTGGCGGGCAACTGTCCGGCGGTGAGCAGCAGATGCTAGCGATCGGGCGGGCGCTGGTAGCCGGTCCTGACCTGATGATTCTCGATGAACCCAGCGAAGGTCTGGCGCCGGTGATTATCGAGAAGCTCGAAGCCGTGCTCAAGGACGTCAAGGCATCGGGGACGCCCATTCTGCTGGTCGAGCAGAACTATCACCTTGCCACCCAACTGGCTGACCATGTCTACGTGCTCAGTCAGGGGCGGGTTCAATTCGCCGGCGACACGCAATCGCTGATCGCAAATGACGATGTCAGGCGGACTTATCTGAGCGTGTGACGCGCAAGAAATGAAGTTTTCAATACAGGAAGTAAAAAGATGTCCGGTCCTCTGAGTGGTGTGCGCGTTCTAGATCTGACGGCGGTGGTGTCCGGGCCGTATGCGACGATGTTCCTGGCGGATCAGGGAGCGGACGTGCTGAAGATCGAGCCGATCAGCGGCGATGGCACGCGGCGAAGCCGGACGCTGATCGATGCAGCCGGTGAGTTCTCGGCGCTGTTCGTGTCGTGCAATCGCGGCAAGCGATCGCTTTCGATCGACATCAAGAGCGAGATGGGACGTGAGGTGTTGGCCAAGCTTGCGGCGCAGGCGGACGTGCTGGTGCAGAACTTCCGCCCCGGCACGATGGAACGCCTCGGCCTTGGTGTGAAGGAACTGCGCGAGAAGTATCCACGCCTGATCTATGTGTCGATCAGCGGGGTGGGCGATAGCGGGCCTTACGTCAAGAAGCGCGTCTACGATCCGATCGTCCAGGCACTGTCCGGCTTTGCCGATATTCAGGCGCAGCCAGTCACGAACCGTCCGCAGATGATCCGCACCATCGTCTGCGACAAGACGACGTCGGTGTTCACGGCGCAGGCGGTGTCCTCGGCGCTGTATGCGCGCGAGAAGACCGGCAAGGGCGACCACATCCAGGTGGCGATGCTCGACACCATGATCTCGTATCTGTGGCCGGAAGGCATGATGCAGTACACCGTGGTCGGCACCGAGGCGGCAGCCGCGGACCCGAACGATCGTCCCGACCTCGTGTTCCAGACGCTGGACGGCTACATCACCGCCGGCACCATCTCGGACTCCGAATGGCAGGGCTTCTGCAAGGCGTCGGGCGATCCCGAGCTTGCGAAGGACGAGCGCTTCGCGACGCCCAGCGCGCGTTTCGTCAACGCCACCGCGCGCATCAACAAGATGCAGGAATACATTTCACAACGCACCACCGCCGAATGGCTGGAGCGGCTCGATGCGGCGGATGTGCCGTGTGCGCCGATCCTTCGGCGCAATGAGATCATCGACAATGACCAGGTGGTGGCGCGCGGCCTGATCGAGGAATTCGACCAGCCGACGGTCGGCCGGGTACGGCAGCCGAAACCTGCAGCGATCTTCGAGGTCAACAAGGCGTCCATTGGCGGCCCGGCGCCCCGCGTCGGCGAACATTCCCGCGCGATCCTGCGCGACCTTGGCTATGCCGACACCGCCATCGACAAGATGATCGCCGATAAGGCCGTGCGGGCAGCAGGGTAAACAAGACGAACGGTTTTCAATTTTGGAGAATGAACGGTGACGGATAAAACGAAGGTCGCACTTCTTGTTGGCGCGGGGGATGCCATCGGCGCCGCCGTTGCGCGGAGATTTGCAAAAGGCGGTTACGCTGTCTGCGTCGCGCGGCGCGATGCCGCCAAGTCGCAGGGACTTGTCGATTCGATGAAGGCGGAGGGATACAACGTCCGTGCTTACAGCGTTGATGCACGCAAGGAAGAGGAAGTTCAGAAACTCTTCGCGGATGTCGAGAAGGATGTCGGCCCGATCGAAGTTTGTCTCTTCAACGCCGGATCAAACGTCAACAAGCCACTGCTTGAGACGACCGAGAAACTGTTCTTCAAAGCGTGGGAACTTGCTTGTTACGCAGGCTTTCTTGTGGGCCGTGAGGCGGCGAAACATATGTCGACGCGTGGACGCGGGACGATGCTTTTCACCGGCGCGACCGCCAGTGTTCGGGGCGGGAAGGGCTTTGCGGCATTTTCGGCGGCGAAGTTCGGCTTGCGCGCCGTCGCCCAGGCGATGGCCCGTGAGCTTGGACCGAAGAACATTCATGTCGTCCATCTTCTGATCGATGCGGGCGTCGACAGCGAAGCCATTCATGAACGTATGAAGGCGGCAACTGGAATCAGCGCCAGCGAGATTCCGCCCGATAGCCTGACCAAAACCGCGTCCATCGCCGAAGCGTACTGGTTTGCTCATCAGCAATCAAAAGACGGCTGGACTCATGAACTCGATCTGCGCCCATCAGCGGAGAACTGGTAAAATGGCAGACGAACTCATTCTTTGGGGCGTAGGTACAACGCGCACGATTCGCGCGCACTGGGCGCTTCACGAACTTGGTCTTCCGTACACGTCGCGGCCCATTCTTCCGCGATCGGGCGAGACCAAGACGGTGGAGTACACTGCGCTGAATCCACGCCAGAAAATTCCGCTTTTGCAGGATGGCGACCTGACCATTGGGGAAAGCGCAGCCATTGTCGCATATCTCGCCAACAAGAACCGGGCAAGCAATGGCGGTCTCGTTCCGGACTGCCCGAAGCTTTACGCGAAGTGGCTGGAATGGTGCTTCTTCATCGTGACCGAGCTGGATTCAACAAGTCTCTATGTTATGAGGCGGCACGGTACCAATCAGGGATTGGCGCATATCTATGGCGATGCACCGCATGTCGTGGCGAAAGCTGGTGAGTACTTCCGCGAACAGCTTCGGCATGTCGATGTCGCTTTGTCGGACGGCCGCGACTATTTGATGGGAGACCATTTTACGACTGCAGACATTCTGCTGACAACGTGTCTGACGTGGGCGGTCGATTATGGCGTAGGGATTTGCGACAGCGCCGCTCCCTATCTCGAACGGGTTACGTCCCGCGATGCTTACAAAAGCAGTTTGGAAGCAAATTTCGCAAATATATAGATGCTATCTGGTTTGCGTGGCCGCGAATCGAGAGTGCCGGACACTTTGATTCGGGCATGCCACCTCTGATGCTCGTTCTTGTGCACTCTTCTGCCATAGCTTGCGCGGAGATAGTTCGAATCTAATCCCTCTCTCCGCCAACGATCCTACCGTGAAGCTTCCCCTTTAAACTTGTTCGATGGTCTTCAGAAATCGAGCGGCACACGCATCGTGCCAGTAGGCACGGCGATCGGCTCCCCGAAATCCGCAGTGACCGCCGGATTGCGAAAGCAACCGAATGAGTTTCGGATTTCTGTCCCACCTGTATTGAAGATAAGCATCGTTCGGGACGATCGGATCGTCTGATGCATAGATCATCAGAGTAGGTACAGCGATGTGCTCAAGAAACGGACCGCAGGACGAGCGCGTATAATAGTCCTCCGCACTGCTAAAGCCGTTGCGGGGTGCGGTAAAAATCTGGTCGAAGTCCCAGACAGTGCGAGTTCTGAGAACCGCGTCCCGTTCTGATTCTGAAAGCTCCGCGGCGGGCTTGATGCTTTCCTTCCTCAGTTGGGAAAGGATCGCGAATTGAAACAACGCGTTGTCCCACCGCGTCAGCCGGCGAGATACTGCAGATAGATCAAGCGGAGACGATACGGCAACAGCAGCCCTTATGGGCGTCGAAGCGCCGCGCTCACCCAGAAACTTCATCAGCACATTTGCGCCCAGCGAGTAGCCCATCGCTACAATTCCATTGGGCCGTAAATCGGCGGGCACCATGGACAGCAGGTGAACCAGATCGTCGGTCGTGCCCGCATTGTATTGAAGCTTGCAGAGCGGCCGCGAGGGACCGGCGCCCCGCAGGTTGGCGCGCAGCACGGGGTAACCGAGATTCAGGAAGTAAGCCGCTGACCGCAGAATGTAGCTGCTGTCTTCGCTGCCACTCACGCCATGGATCAGCAGGACGACGCAACGGTTGATGTCCGAGTGGATCGGACGATGGAGCGTTGCAGCCAGGGTGTCTCCCGTGCCGTCCGGAACAGGAGCGAATAATCGCTCGCCTGGGTATTGATCAAGATCACGCGTGCTCGTTGAGGGTAGGGCACCGGCAATGGTCTGAAGATAGCCGCCCCACCAAGGAGCGCCTGCTTCGAATTGTGGAAAATCGACTTGCGTTGAAGCCTCGCGTGCCATCGAACTGAGCGTCATGTGATGCTCTCCCGGATGCGGTGCGTGCTGTCATCGGTAATATCCGTTGGTTTATCGCGCGCGCTTAAACCATGCGCAACATGGCCGGCAATCGCGGAAATTGCCGGTTTTGGCCATCGTGAACGCGGGTGCGCTCCACGGTATGCTTAACGGTTCCTTTCGGAATCGGCCTCCGGAGTCTCTTTTTTGTCACGCTGGGGGAGAATGCATCGCGCGAGCCCTCTGGAAGGAAACCATCCGGCCCGTCGTCCATTTCTCGTTAACTGGGGGGCCGATAGGGTCCGCCCAACTCAACATGGGGAGATTAAAGAGATGGGTTATCGTTCTGCACTGCTGGCTTTCTCGGCTGCTGTTCTGGCTTCCACGGCGTCGTTCGCCGCTGACCTGCCGGCCCGCACCTACACCAAGGCACCGGTTTATGCCGCGCCGA
>JAZKDK010000051.1:0-5215 GCA_040387615.1 Pseudomonadota bacterium
GTGTTGTTCAGCGCGTGGCCCATGTGCAGCGAGCCGGTGACGTTCGGCGGCGGGATCACGATGGTGAAGGGTTCGGCGTCGCGCCGCTCGGGCCGTCCGGCCTTGAACGCGCCGGCGTCTTCCCAGGCGCTGGCAATACGGGTTTCGATCTCGGCGGGCTGGTAGTTTTTCTCGATCATCACACTGCAATCAATAGGGTTTGTCCGCGCTAGTGGTCCGATTCAAACATTCGCCGTCCGTTTCGGCAGGCGTCATCGCGAATGTTTGAATCGAAGAACCACTAGCAAATATAAGTTTCTAGTGGAGTTTTGGATTTGACATTCGCTTTGCGGACTCGCGGCTTGGCGGGAGCGAATGTCAAATCCACTCCGCTAGAAAGCCCCCAGCGCGGCTCAAGTCAACCATTCGGAATATGGGGAATTCAGGCCCGGAAAGCCAGAATCACCGACCGCGGGAGACCCGTTCGATCTCGGCCTTGACGATCCGCTCGACCAGATTGGGCAGATTGTCGTCCAGCCAGGACTTCAGCATCGGACGAAGCATCTCCTTTACGAGATCCTCAAGGGTCCGGGCGTTGTTGCTCAGGACAGTATTCTGCAGCGCGTTGAAAGCGGACTCGACCGCCGACACCGTCGGACCTGACATAATCTGCTGCGCCGGCATCTCGCGCGGCGGTGCCCGTTCCGTGAAACTGGGCGATTCCATCGCTGGTGAGCGGTGATGTGAGGCTTGAACCATCGGCGACTCGGTGAACTCCAGATCGTCCTCGGGCTCGATCTTGTTGAACGACGGCGGGACCACTTCAGGCACCGCCATCTGTTCGGTCAGTTCGAACACGTCGTTATCTTCTTCCGGCTCTTCGGCCCTCGGCGGCGCGGCGGCGGGCGCATCGAAGCTCGCCATCATCGCGTCGATTTCGTCCTGGCTGTTCTTTGCCGCAGGTGCAGGTGCAGGCTTGGGTGCAGGAGCCGCAGCAACAGCCGGTTTAGCCGGTGCGATCTTGGACGGTGGAATGCCCGCCATCACCGGACGAGCCGGGGCCGGACGGGACATTTCCGCCTTGGGAACTTCCGTCTTTGGCGATGCGGCGGGAGCGGCAACTGGCGCAGCGGCAACAGGAGCAGCAGCCGCTGCGGCGGGCTTCGCCTCGTCATCGGAAATGATGCGCCTGATCGACGCCAGAATCTCCTCCATCGAGGGCTCCTGCGCCTTTGCCGGTTGCGTCATCTCCGACTCCACATCATCGGCTTCGATCTATCCATGGGATCTGCAAAAGCCGCACACCACCGTACGAATCGCTTTGGCGACCCTTTAGAACGGTATGTCATGGCAACAATTTATTGCAAGCAACGGCCTACGAACTCGGCCGGTTGATCACAGCGCTGACGAGAGAAGGTTAACCGGCGTCCGGTGAAGACATTCGCGCCCGACCCATAACGAGGGTTCGCAACGCGAATGCCAATTCGAGTTAGCGGCCGTCGGGAGTCCGTACGCCGAACCAGCTATCGCGAACCTGGTGATAGTGGACGCTCGGATCATAGACGTTCGTTGCGAGTTTCAGGACACTCGGCGACAGACGTCCGATGGAGTTCAACACGCTGTAGGATGCAACGACGCGATCATGCTGCGCCGTCACCAGCGCGACGCGCGCATTCACCAGCGCCTGCTGTGCGTTGAGGACGTCCAGCGTTGTGCGCTGCCCGACCCGCGCTTCTTCGCGAACGCCATTGAGCGCGATTTCAGAAGCGGTCACCTGCGACTGCGCCGACTGAACCTGCGCCTTGCCGGCGACGAGCTGGCCCCATGCCTGCGCAACGGTGGCGCGGGTCTGATCGCGAACCTGTTCGAGATTGAGGCGCTGCTGCGCGAGCGTTTCTTTCGACTGACGGATCAGCGAGTATTCGGCGCCGCCCTGATACACAGGCACCGTCAACTGGGCGACGGCGGATGCGCCGAACGCCTTAAATGTCGACATCGTGCTTTCGTAGGACTGCTGCACGCTGCCCTGAAGGGTTACTGTCGGGAACAACGCACCTTCGTTGACCTTCACCTGAAGGAAGCTCACGTCGATGCCGTACATGGCCGCCGTGACGTTCGGGTTTTCCAGCAGGCTGCGATCAACTGCTGCGGTCAGCGTGGTCGGAAGAAAACGATCGACCGGCGAGCCAGGCGCAAGGTTGGCCGGATCGTTGCCGATGATGCGGCGGAAATTCGCGCGCGTCGTCGTCAGGTTGGATTCCGCTGTCAGAAGCTGCGTCTTGCCTGCGGCAAGCTGGGCTTCGGACTGCGCGACGTCGGTGCGTGTCACTTCGCCGACATTGAAACGATCGCGGGTCTGCTTGAGGGTCTGCTCGAGCACGCGGACGTTGCTCTTCTGCACCTCGACGATCGCCGAGTCGCGCAGGTAATCCATGTAAACGGTGGCAGCCGAGAACAGCACCGTCTGTTCGAGCACGCGCAAACCTTCGCGCGAGGCCGAAACCTGACTTTCCGCCGCACGCGTGCGGTTGCCGGTCTGACCGCCGTTGTACAGCGTCTGGCTGATCGTCGCGCCGACTGAGCGCGGCGCGTTGACGCCGCGAAGGCCGATTTCGCTGAGTCGACCGCCGACCTGGGTGTTGGTCTGGGACTCTGTGTACTGGGTTCCCGCGCTGGCGGTGACTGCGACGCGCGGACGATAACCGGACAGTGCCTGTGGCACGCTTTCATCCGTCGCACGGACCGATGCGCGCTGAGCATTCAGCTGCGGGTTGTTCTGGTAGGCCCGCACCAGCGCGGCTTCGATGGTGTCAGCCATGACAGGAGTTGCCATGACCGAGCCCATCAAGAGAGCCGCAAGAGCGACACCCGCACTGAGTTTCGTCCGATTTTTAGCTTGCATTCTGATCGTCCCCAAACCGGCTTCGCTCGCCATCTGAGGCGCGCGTAGAAACCGGGCAACTGAGTCGGGCTGAGCCCTTCCCGCGTTAGTCTATGCATCGGTTCATCTTGGTGAAACCCCGACGCAACCACTCGCCGCCGAAACAGTGAGGCTGGGACATTGTAGCCACACCTGTCCGTTTCCAAGGAAAAAGATCCTAGAAAGTGAACACCGGACGACGCTCCAGACCGGTCAAAACTGGCGCAGAGGCATCAAAGAGCACCCGGTCGCCGAAATCCGCCGGCGAACGGGCGACCAGACAGGCCCGCGGGGGGGTTCTGGTGGCAAAGACGCCGACCAGCCGCCCGCCCATTTTCAGTTGCTCATACAGTCCCTGAGGTTCGATTTCCGTGGCGCCGTCCATGACGATAACGTCGTACGGCGCGTGGGCCTTTTCGCCATTGGCCGGCTCGCCCGCGCTGACGGTCACATTGGCGAGGCCCAGATCAGCCAGATTTCTCGCAGCCACTGCGGCCAGCGCCGAATCGGGTTCCGTGGCAAATACCTGGCCCGCGAGGTGAGCCACGACAGCCGCCGAATAGCCGGTCGCGCAACCGACCACCAGGACGCGGTCGGTCGGGGAAATCGCGGCGGCCTGAATCATCCTGGCCAGAACCACCGGCTTGATCAGGTGGCGCTTCGGCTGGCCGGCTGCCGCAACGTCGATATCCAGATCCAGATAGGCGATCGGACGCTTGCCTTCCGGAACAAACGTCTCTCGGGGCACCGCGAGCATCGCATCAATGATGCGCAAGTCCGTCACATCGCTCGGCCGCACCTGACAGTCGACCATATTCTGCCGCTGGGCCGTGAAAACTGACATGGGATAACCTCAAGACGGAATTGATTGGGACAGCCGGATCGACGTATCCGGCGCAGGCATATTTGCGGCAAGGCAGAATACGTTGCAAGCCTGTCTATGGTATGGGCTTACGGCCGATGGCAGCATGCCGGAGCATGGTGGGAAATGATGGCACGTCATATGACAACACTTCCGTTCCGCTTTCACATTTCTGGCCTGCTGCTGGCCGCACTGATGATCGGCGCGGGTATCACTCCTGCGCCTGCGCAGACGGCGGTTGCGGCGCCTGCGGACCGCACGGACCAACAGGCTCCGAAGCGAAAGAAGATGGTCGAGCGTGCTGCCGCCGTCATGAAGGCACTCGGAGACGCTTCCGCAAAGCGCGGGCAGAAACTCCCGGCACTGGCCGACTATTACGCCGCCAAGGCCGATCTCAAGTCGATCGATCCGTCGGCCCCGGAAGCTCCGCGCGCGAAGAAACTGCTCACGGCGATGCAGAAGAACGAGCGCGAATACGTCCGCAAACTCGGCACGAACAACATCAATGCCAAACTCGATTCGCTGGAGGGCAACGTCGAAGGCCGCAAACAATTTGCGAGCGATACCCGCAAGCAGATGTCGCGGCGCGGGCTTTCAATGGATATCGGCACGTCCGAGGAACACGAGACGGTATTGAGCATCAAGTATTTCAAGATGGATCGGCCGACAGTTCTCAATCTTGCGCGATCCGGCAAGATATTCGACAGGGCGCGTGATCTTGGATTCCGATCCGTGATCTTCACGGACGGCCGCCTCATCTGGACCTATGACGTCGCAGCCAACACATTCAAATGAGAAAAGGTCAGCGCAAACCTCGCGGCGGCACCGTGCCGTCAGACAGAGATAGGTCAGCGGCGACGGCGTCGGAAAGCGGCGCGTTGTCCGCAAGCGGCTTGTCGTCGGTCCGGCGGCAGATGGGAGAGTTCGACGACCTGCCGCCCGAAGTGCGCGCAGCGTTGATGTCCGCGAATGAGCCGAGCGACCAGATGATCGACGTCCTCTGCACGATGCATCGCAGTGGTTTTCCGGTCGAAGCCCTGATGAAAGTCATCGCTGCAAGCAACGCCAAGGGCAGCAGCTAGCCGGAACAGATGGCGGTGATCGCCAATACCGCCTCGTAAGCCGTTTGCGGCAAAACGCCTGCACGGTTACGGGACGATTGCATAAGTGCCTGTGCCCTTGTAACTAGTCGCGCAAGTGGGGCCACGTGGCGGAGTGGTTACGCAACGGTCTGCAAAACCGTGTACACCGGTTCAATTCCGGTCGTGGCCTCCAATATTCTCTTAGCCATTCCCGTATCTCTCTCCTTTTTGGGCGATTTACGCTTTGCAAGACTCGGGGCCTTTGCTATAGGCGGCCCATTGCTGCTTCAGCAGTATTCCTCGGTAGCTCAGCGGTAGAGCATTCGACTGTTAATCGAATGGTCGCTGGTTCGAATCCAGCCCGGGGAGCCA
>JAZKDK010000052.1:0-44180 GCA_040387615.1 Pseudomonadota bacterium
TGGTGCGCTCGGAGGGACTCGAACCCCCACCCTGTTACGGACTGCCACCTCAAGGCAGCGCGTCTACCAATTCCGCCACGAGCGCTAAAAGATCAGCCCCGGATTCGCACCCGGCGCAGGATCAACCGGCGCCCATGTAACAAATCGAAGATGGGGGGACAAGGCCTTGGAGCAGCTTAGTCAAAGGCTTCCAAGACTATCTGTGATCAGGCGTCCGGGGCAGCATTTGCTTGACTTCGACCGCGATCCGGTTGCGGTTGACGACCACCACACCGCTGGCAACAGGCAGGTTGTTGGCGAGCACCTTGACCTCGTCCTGCTCGGTCGCATCCAGTTCGATGATGGCGCCACGGCTCAGCCGCATCACCTGATGGACCGGCATCGAGGTGGTTCCGAGAACCACCATCAGATCGACAGAGACGTTATCGAGGGTTGGCACTTTGACATCCGCATCCACAAATGAACGATAGCTGCAGATCACCACGGTTATGGTTACCCAATGGTTAACGTGCTCCAGGCGCATCGCGAAGACCCTGCTTTAACGTCGTTTTTCGCCCGATCCGGCCCCCCCGCCGAATGGCTGGTGACGGATTCGCCGGTGGCCTATCCGGAGGCGCTCGACGTCATGGAAAAGCGGGCTGCGGACATCGCCACCGGCCACGCGCCGGAGCTTGTCTGGCTGCTGGAACACCCCCCGCTCTACACGTCCGGAACCAGCGCCAAGCCCGATGACCTGATCGATGCCCGCTTTCCGGTGTTTTCAACCGGGCGCGGCGGACAGTTCACCTATCATGGCCCCGGTCAGCGGGTGGTTTATCTGATGCTCGACCTCAAGCGTCGGCGTCCCGACGTCCGCGCCTATGTGGCCAGCCTTGAGCAGTTCACGATTCGCGCCCTCGCCGCCTTCAATGTCCGCGGTGAGCGGCGCGAGGATCGCGTCGGCGTCTGGGTGGCGCGGCCCGAGCGAGGGCCCGGTCACGAGGACAAGATCGGCGCAATCGGCGTGCGCCTGAAGCGCTGGGTCTCGCTGCATGGCATCTCGATCAACGTGGAGCCGGATCTGTCGCATTTCTCAGGGATTGTGCCCTGCGGAGTCGAAGACCCCCGCTACGGCGTCACCAGCCTCGTCGATCTCGGTCTGCCGGTCACGATGGCCGATGTGGACGTGGCGCTGAAGCAGGCCTTCGAGGACGTCTTTGGCGCCTGAGGCCAGCCCGGACAGCCTTGCCAACGCCGGCTCTTCCATGGCGTAATTAGCCCGGTTTCGACTTTCTACAAGGAATCGCAGCCAGAACAGCCTTCGTCTGCAAACACCGCTCATTCGCGCGCCGACGCTCCCTGGAGCAAAGGTCAACGCCATGCATGTGGATGTGATCAAGACCCGGGACATGTTGCTCCGCGTCCGGAGCAATTGGGAGGCTGTGTATCAAGCGGACCCCGAAGCGCAGTTCTACATGTCCTGGACATGGATCGCGGGCTGGTTCGAAAAGCTCGGCTGTCAGTGGATCGTGCTGGCTGCGAAAGCGGACGCCAGCTCACCGGACTATGTCGGGTTCTTCCCGCTGCAATTGCGGACTGAACTGAGCCGCGACGGCAAATTCCACAATGAGCTGCGCACCGGCGGCGGATATTTCGCAGGCTATACCGGCTTCATTTGCGATCCGCAGCTCGCACAAGAGACTATCCTCGCCTTCGCGGACCATACCAAGCGGCTGAACTGGGCCAGACTCCATCTGGAGAACATTTTCGCATCCCCGGAACGCCTCAAGCTCTTTCTAGATCAGTTCCCAGCATCGGATTTCGTCACTGAAAAGATCCAGCGCCCGGATGATGGCGACGGCATCGATCACGACATCTACGTGTATGTGAATTTGCCGAGCGACTGGGACGCCTTCCTCTACGAAAGGCTCGACGCGAAGGCGCGCAGAAACGCACGTGCCGCGTTGAGACAAGCTGAAGACGGCGAATACAAAATCACCACGCCCACAACGGAGACAATTGAAGACGACATCGACTCGCTGCTGAAATTCTGGGAATCGCAGTGGGCTGCCAAACTCGCCGCGCGATACAATCCACGGCTGCCCTACGGCATGATGAACAATTTCCGAAACATGCTGCGCTGCTGCTTCGCGGACAACGCGCTGTATTTACCGATCCTCTGGCAAGGAGAAACCCGGATCGGCATTCAGGCCAGCCTCATCGACTGGAAGAACCGCTCGCTGATCAGCCTGTTGAACGGACGAGATCTCAACATCAAACGCCCTCCTCCCGGCTTCGTGCTTCATCTGCAATGCGTCCGCTGGGGCATTGAGAATGGCTTCAAGGTCTACGACCTCCAGACCGGGGATTTCCCCTACAAGTATGATTTCGGCGGCATCGATCGCCGGGTCGAATGTCTGCGCGTGAGCACCCGTGACCAGCGCAACCTTCGCAGCGTGCTTGAGCCTCTGAGCCTGCCCGTGGTTCTCGATCGCGCATTGCGAATGAGAAAGGAAGGCAGTCTTGACGCCGCCGCGCAAGCCTGCCGCCAGATTCTGGACATCGACCCAAATCATGCCGATGCGTCGCAGCTGCTGAAGAAACTCGACGCCGAGCGGCATCGGGAGGTACCGCCCGATATCACCGTGGCCAAGAGCCACCATCAGCGCGGGCAGATCGCGGAAGCGGAAAAAGCGTACCGGGCCATCCTGGAAGCGGAGCCGAAACACGCCGATGCGATGTATCTCCTCGGCATCGCTTTACTCCAGCAACACAAATACGAAGCTGCGGAGCAGCAACTCCGGCTCGCGATCGGTCTGCAGCCGAACGTTGCCATGCTCCACTACAACCGGGGTCTCGCCCTCCAGCAACTCGGACGGCATGAGGACGCGCTCACAAGCTTCGATTCAGCCCTCGCGCTCAAGCCTGATTATGATCTGGCTCTTGCTCAGCGGAACAGCATTCTAAAGACCGCTCCGCACATCGGCGTCGATCGAAGCCTCTGAAGCAGGGCCTTCGAGAATATCCTTGCAATCCTCGAAGGTGCCCTGAAACACGCGAGCCCGCCTCAGGCTGCGACGCTGCGCGGTGCGGCCGCGAGCTTGCCTGCGATATAGCGGCGTTCCTGCGTCAGGCCGCCGAAGCCGTAAGCATCCGCACGCGCATCATGGACATAGATGTAGCTCTCGTTGTGCAACGGTCCGAGCAAATCATCCATCCGCTTGAACGTCGCGGCGATGAAATCAGCCTTATCGTCCTTGCTGTTGGTCCCGTCTGAGATGTGAATATCGACCCAGACGCTGGCCAGCTTCTGCTCGGCCAGCGTCTGCCCGCCGGCGAACCAGTCGGCGGCATCGACGGATTGCACGATTACCGCGGTCACCTTGGGGTCCTTGTGCAGGATGTCAGCCGAGAGCCTGGTGACGGCGGCTGCGATATCGGCCTTCAATGACGGAGCGTTACGGTGTGAGGTGTACTGGACGGTAATGAGGGGCATGAACTTTCTCCTGAAATTTGCGCGACAGCGCATGGAGAGAAGCTAGACCTTGACGCATCATATTGATATCTTATGAATTAATATATCAATCATAACGACATGTGATGATGAAATGAACGCGCTGGATATCCCGACAGTTCAGGCCTTCCTGCTGGTGGCCGAGTTGCAAAGCTTCACCCGCGCCGCCGAAGCCCTCGGCACGACGCAGGCGGCCGTCAGCATGAAGCTTCAGCGACTCGAAGCCACGCTTGGAAAGCGGCTGGTTGAGCGCTCTCCCCGCGCCGTCAGACTGACCGCCGACGGCGCAGCCTTTCAGGACAATGCGCGGGCGCTGATCGCAGCTCACGACCGCGCGCTTTCGGGATCCGTTCCGGTCAGCCAGCAATTGACGCTCGGCATCAGCGACCACGCCGCGGGACCTGAACTCGTGCCCATTCTTGAGAAACTGCGTAGCGCATCGACGTCGTTGACGCTGTCGGTCACCATCGATTTTTCGCGGACGCTGCTGGATGCGTTCGACGCTGGCGAACTTGATGCGGTCGTGGTGCGTCAGGAAGGCAGCCGGCGCGGCGGGGAAACGCTTTGCACCGACGAGTTCGGCTGGTTCGCCTCGCCCGGTTTCCACTGGGCTAAAGGCGAGACACTGCGCGTCGCCACATTGGCCTCTCCGTGCGGCGTTCGCGCCACCGCAACCCGGGCCCTCGACAAGGGGAATGTCAAATGGACCGAGGCTTTCATCGGCGGCGGAGTGAGCGCCGTGGTTGCCGCGGCGGCTGCTGGACTGGCTGTCGCGCCGCTCGCGAAACGGATCGCACCTGCCGGCATGGTCGATGTCGGACCGGCATTCGGATTGCCACGGCTGAGCACATCGAAAGTAATGCTCTATTCCCACGTCAGCGACGCATCGAAGCGAGCCGCGCTGCGTATTCTGGCCGCGACATTTCGCAAGGAAGCCGGCGCGAGATAACTGCGCCGGCGATCAGACCGTCGGCAGCACCGAAAATCGCTCACCCGGAGCACGCATGTTCAGCATGTCCTCGCCGGCGGGTTCATTGTCGATGGCGCTCACGCGCGCCATGCCGGGGCCATGCCGGCATTTTTCGATCAGCGCAGCCACGTCGGCCTCAGAACCGGAGAGCACCGCCTCTACTGTGCCGTCCTTGCGGTTACGCGCCCATCCGGCGAGCCCCCGCGCCACGGCCTCACCTTCGATCCAGGCTCGGTATCCAACGCCCTGCACTTTCCCTCGAACGATGATGTGGCGAATGACATCGCTCATCGAACCAGCCTTGTGGTTTTACTTCTTCAGTCCCAGGAAATTCTCGTTCCGTATCTTCACGTCGGCACCACGCATCACGCGGTTGGTCAACTCCGCCGACGGCAGTCCTTTCAAATCTTTCGGTGCGACGCCATCGCGCAACGCTTTTTGCGTTTCATAAACAGCCTGCGTTGCCGCCGCGATCGGCTGATGACCCTGATTGGCGACACGCACGCGCTGGCTGGCAAGAAACGCCATGTCGGCGAGTTCGCCGTCGGCGCTCCCCATAATGATGGGCAGTTTCGTTGCAGCGGCGATCGCCTGAAGTTCGACACGGGTTTTCAACCCGGTGAAGAACAGCGCATCGACGCCAGTGGCTTCATAAGCCCGCGCGCGCGCTACGGTATCGTCGATGTTGGTGATCGACGCGGCGCCCGTGCGCCCGACAATCACCAGCGACAGGTCTGAACGGCCATCGATTGCCGCCTTCATCTTGCCGATGCCTTCATCGATGGAGATCACCTGCGGCTTGGCCTGCCCGTAGGCTTGCGGCAGCAATGTATCCTCGATGGTCAAACCGGCCGCACCTGCAGCCTCAAGCTCTTGCACCGTGCGCCGAACATTGAGCGCGTTGCCGTAGCCGTGATCGGCATCGACCAGCACCGGGATTTTTCCGGCGCGGCAAATGCGCCTCACCTGCTCCGCGAGTTCCGACAGCGTGATCAGTAGCAGGTCTGGATCGCCCAGAACGGTCAGCGACGCGGCAGAGCCACCGAGCAATCCGAGCTCGAACCCTACGTCTTCAGCGATACGCGCCGAGATCGGATCGTAAACCGAACCGGGGCGTATGACGTCACGGCCCGACAGGATGGCACGGAATGCTTCGCGCTTTTCCTGCGGGACCATTTCACCCTCACGCAAATTCGAGGATCAGCGCATCGACAGCCAATGTCGCACCCGGCGTGGCGGCGATTTTCTTCACGACGCCATCGCGCTCAGCGCGCAACACGTTCTGCATCTTCATCGCCTCGATGACCGCAAGGGTCTCGCCGGCCTTGACGTCCTGACCTTCGGTCACCGCGATCGAGATCACGAGGCCGGGCATCGGACACAGCACCTTCTTGCCGGTGTCGGCGGTTGACGTCACCGGCATCAGGCGCGCGGCGGTGGCTTCGGTTTCCGTGAACACCTGCACCGGAAGTTCATACCCCTGATAGGCGAGCCGGAAGCCATTCGGCATCGGCCTTACCTGCACGGCGACAGGATGATCCGCAATAGTGCCCTGCCAGACCGGATCGCCGGGCTTCCAGTTCGAGAGCAGCGTCACCGGCTGACCGAGGTTTCCATCGGCGGCGACCAGGCGAACGACGATCCCATCGCCGTCGCGTGCGACATCAAGCTGAACCTCGTTGCGGTCGAGCCAGACCGAACGGCGGCGTTCGCGAGACACGGCCCGGCCATTCAACTGGCCGGAAATCTGCCGCTTGCGCTCGCCCAGAATGTGATCGACAGCCGCACCGACCGCGGCGATACGATGCGCTGTCTCGCCTTCCGGCGTGCGCGGACCGAAGCCTTTGGGGAATTCTTCGGCGATGAATCCCGTCGAAAGATTGCCCTCGCGCCAGCGCGGATGATTCATCAGCGCGGACAGGAACGGAATGTTGTGGCGAATGCCGTCGATATAAAACGAATCCAGCGCCTGCGACTGCGCCTCGATGGCGGCGGCGCGCGATGACGCGTGGGTCACGAGCTTGGCGATCATCGGATCGTAGTAGATCGAGATCTCGCCGCCTTCCTGCACGCCGGTGTCGTTGCGAACGGTGATGTCGCCCACCTTGCTCTCCGCAGGCGGACGATACTTCACGAGACGCCCGATCGACGGCAGGAAATTCCGGAACGGATCTTCCGCGTAAACACGGGACTCGACGGCCCAGCCGGTCAGCGTGACATCCTTCTGCGCCAGCGCGAGTTTCTCGCCGGCGGCAACGCGGATCATCTGCTCGACGAGATCGATGCCGGTGATGAGTTCGGTCACCGGATGCTCGACCTGCAACCGCGTGTTCATTTCCAGGAAGTAGAAACTCTTGTCCTGACCCGCGACGAATTCCACCGTGCCGGCGGAATCGTAGTTCACGGCCTTGGCCAGCGCGACGGCCTGTTCGCCCATCTTGCGGCGGGTGGCTTCGTCGAGCAGCGGCGACGGGGCTTCCTCGATCACCTTCTGGTTGCGGCGCTGGATCGAGCACTCACGCTCGCCGAGATAAATCACGTTGCCGTGCTTGTCGCCGAGAAGCTGAATTTCGATGTGGCGCGGATCGACGATGAACTTCTCGATGAAGACGCGGTCGTCGCCGAACGATGCCTTCGCTTCGGCCTTGGCGAGGTTGAAGCCTTCCGCGACTTCGGATTTCGAATGCGCGATGCGCATACCCTTGCCGCCGCCGCCCGCCGACGCCTTGATCATGACGGGATAACCGATCTCATCGGCAATCTTGACGGCATGCACCTCGTCCTCGATCACACCGAGATGGCCCGGCACAGTCGAAACCTTGGCCTTGGCCGCAGCCTTCTTCGACTCGATCTTGTCGCCCATCGCGGCGATCGCGCCGGGATTGGGACCGATGAACACGATACCCGCCGCTTCGAGTGCGCGCGGGAACGCTTCACGCTCGGAGAGGAACCCATACCCCGGATGCACCGCCTCTGCCCCGGTCTGGCGACAGGCCTCGATGATCTTCTCCATGACGAGATAGCTCTCGGCGGCCTGCGGCGGCCCGATAAAGACGGCTTCGTCCGCCATCTCGACATGGAGCGCGTCGCGGTCGGCGTCCGAATACACAGCGACAGTCTTGATGCCCATCCGGCGCGCGGTTTTGATGACCCGGCAAGCGATTTCGCCGCGATTGGCGATCAGTATCTTTTTGAACATGGGGTTTGACTTGATCTTCTTGTCTTGAGGGCAGGATCGACCCCGGCCAGGGCACCTATTTGGCATGTGCCGGGGATTGTAACAATTCCGTTGCACAGGGAAACTACATCTCTACTGGCCTTCGGCTTGTCGCCTCAATAGAAAACTGGCCCTGACAGGGGAAACCCATGCGCTGCACAATCCTGATGGCAGCTACCTGCGCCCTCGCCTTGTCGAGCATAGCGGCTTTCGCCCAAAATGACCGCCCTCGCAACCTCATTCTCTTCGTGCCGGATGGCATGCGCGCGTTGATGGTGAAACCGGAAATCGCGCCGGCCATGGCTGCATTGCGCGACAAGGGGGTCAATTTCGCCAATCCGCACTCGCTTTTCCCGACCTTTACCACCGCCAATGCATCGGCCATGGCCACCGGGCACTATCTCGGCGACACCGGAGATTTCAGCAACACGATTTACACAGGCTATCCGGTGGCGCATGCCAACGGCACGGTCGTGCCGTTCCTCCAGAACAATGCGGTGCTGGGCGAACTCGACGAGCATTTCGGAGGTGACTTTCTCAACGAAGAGACGATCCTCAAGCTTGCCCGCGAGAAGGGATACAGCACCGCCGCCTTGGGCAAAGTCGGCCCCACCCTGATATTCGATCACACCGACCGTGCCGACCGGCCGGGGCTGCATTCAATTGTGATCGACGATTCCACCGGCGACAAAAACGGCGTACCGCTCTCGCAGGAGATGAAGGACGCGCTGACGAAAGCCGACCTCCCGCTGGTGACGCCGTCGCGCGGTGAAAGCCGAAGGGCCGGAGACTTCAAGACGCCGGGTACGCTTGTCGCTAACATCGCGCAACAAGCATACTTCGCCGACGTCGCCACGAAGATCATCCTGCCGATGTTCAAGGCGCGCAACAAACCGTTCGTGCTGGTGTTCTGGTCACGTGATCCGGACGGCGCGCAGCACAACAACGGCGACAGCCTGAACACGATCACGCCCGGCATCAACGGTCCCACCTCGCTTGCAGGGATCAGGAACGCCGACAACAATCTCGCGCAGATCCGCAAGGCGCTCGACGAACTCAGCCTGTCGGACACGACGAACATCATCGTCGCCTCCGATCACGGCTTCTCGACCATCTCGAAGGAAAGCAAGACCAGCCCGTCAACGAAGATCACCTATAACGATACGCCGAAGGGTTTTCTGCCTTTGGGATTTCTGGCCATCGATCTTGCAAAGGCGCTCAAGCTTCCGCTGTTCGATCCGAACGACAAGAACGCGCGCGTTCCCGACAACGCGCATCCGAGATTTGGCAGCGGCCTGCTTGGCGCAAATCCTGAAAAGCCCGACGTCGTGGTCGGAACAAACGGCGGTTCGGATTTGATCTATCTCCCGAAGAAAAATCGCAAGCTCGCCGGGCGGATCGTCAGGGCGCTTCTCGCACAGGACTACGTCAGCGGCATTTTCGTGGAAAACGATCTGGGGCGATTTCCCGGAACGTTGCCGCTGTCAGTATTCAACCTGCGCGGCAAGGCCGTGACGCCGCATCCATCGATTGTCGTCAGTTTCCGTTCCTACACCTCCGGCTGCGACGAGCCGACATTGTGTACGGTCTCGGTCGCCGACACGGTGCTGCGGCAGGGCCAGGGCATGCACGGAAGTTTCAGCCGCGGCGATACCATGAACTTCATGGCGGCCATCGGGCCGGATTTCAAAACCGGCTATATCAATACCCTTCCCGTCAGCAACGCCGACGTCGGGGTCACCGCCGCGAAGCTTCTTGGCCTCGACCGCAAGCCGAAAGGCGCGCTGGTCGGCCGGGTGCTGACAGAGGCCATGCCCAACGGCGTCACCCCCAAGGGCTTTACCGGAACGATCACAGGTAAGCCCGCCCCGAATGGCTTGCGCACGGTGCTGCAATTCCAGCGCGTGCTGGATCAGCGCTATTTCGATGCGGCGGGATTTCCGGGGCGGACGGTCGGCCTTCCGGAGACAGTCAAGACAGCAGGCGCAAGGTAACGCCTGCTGCATTTACGCAAGAGTGCGTGCCTTACACTCCAAGGTCGAAGAAGTTCGGCAGCGTGTGGGCAAGCGGCATGGTCGCCGCGCCGATCAGGGTGGCGACCAGAGCCGCAAGCGCGCGGTTGTTACGGCGCGTGCCGCGCATCTGCTTCGCGATCCACTCCAGCACCTCAGTGTTCACACCGACGGCCGTGGTGGGCGCCCAGCTCTCGATCGAGGTGTCGGGTGACAACGCAACGGAGCGTGGCGGAACCGGCAGGCCGGATGCCGCCGCTGCGTGATGCACGATCGCCTTGGCGAAAAGATCGTCGAACCGGCCGTCATCGCTACGCTCGGTCGCGGCCTTGTTGATCTCGAAAAGTGTTTCGGCTTCAGCGCGGCTGACAGGCTGATTGGTGTTCGCCGCAGCGGTCAGAATGCGCGCGCACCAGGCGGCGTCATCTGCGTCCAGCGCCCTGGAGAAATGTACCCGTCCGGCGGTTGTGGGCCCCTCGCCCGTGATCACGCCATCGCGCACGAAAGCGAGCGCGTAAGCGGATACGTCGCGGTCGGCAATGGAGCCGGTTTCGATTTTCCGGATCAGTTCGGAAAGCGGTGCGTTCGAGATGAGCGAGGCGGACGTCATGTTACTTTTCTCTTTTTGTATCCCGCAGCTTTTTCATGCGGGTGTAAACGAAGCGTTAATAAAGCGATTCGGAGCACGCTTCTTTCTCGTATGGTTGCGGATTGGTCGCACTGACCGCCCACAGGGTTCACCAATGACAACGGGAACCGGCGGCGTTGCGGCGCATCAAAGTCAAATTCGAGGCATCGCGGAAACGTGAGCGCGCGGCGGACGATTATGAACGTCCATTAATCCGCTCCAAAGCAGCAGGGATTTCCGTAAAGCCGCTTTCGGCGAGAAGGATATTGTCCTTTTCGTCACACGGTTTCGTTCTGGGATCTCCGTCGCTATATCTCGACCGCGAGATTTTCCTCGCAACTCCAAGTACGTGAGGCCAAAAACATGACAATTCAGATTGGCGCGGTGGCGCCCGACTTCGCGGCTGACACCACCGAGGGACGCATCAAGTTTCATGACTGGATCGGCGACAGCTGGGCCCTGCTGTTCTCGCACCCCAAGGACTTCACCCCCGTTTGCACCACCGAACTTGGGACGCTTGCGCGGCTGAAGCCGGAATTCGACAAGCGCGGTGTCAAACTGATGGGCCTGAGCGTCGATCCGGTCGATAACCACACCAGGTGGGGCGCAGACATCAAGGAGACGCAGGGATTTGCACCGAACTATCCGATGATCGGCGACACCGATCTCGCGGTTGCAAAGCTCTACAACATGCTGCCGGCGAGCACGTCGGGCGACGCCAACAGCCGCACCGCTGCCGACAATGCCACGGTGCGCACGGTGTTCGTCATCGGACCCGACAAGAAGGTGAAACTGGTGCTGGTCTATCCGATGACCACCGGGCGCAACTTCGACGAGATCCTTCGCGTGATCGACTCGTTGCAACTGACCGCCAAGCATCGCGTTGCCACCCCCGCCGACTGGAAACAGGGCGAAGATGTCATCATCGCTGGTTCGGTCACCGACGACGAGGCCAAGACGATCTATCCGGGCGGCTGGAAATCGCCGAAGCCCTATATCCGGATCGTTCCGCAGCCGAAATAACGGCGACAACAACGCGGGGAAAAGGGACGCGCATCGCGTCCCTTTTTTAATTGCAGTTCGCGGTCAAACGCGCGGCGTCAGCCAGTTTGCAATCAACAGTCCCAGCGTGGACGACAACGCCGTCACAAACGATCCCCACGCGACATCCACCAGCACCACCGGCCACGTCCAGTGTTTGAGCAGCGACAGCGACGTCAGTTCGAACGTCGCGTAACAAAAAAAGCCGAACAGCGCGCCATAGAGAAGCGTGGACCGCCAGTTCGCCTCAGGCGCGGCGCTGACGAAGATCAGAATCCCGACGGCATACAGCAGATAGAACAGGATCGCCGGCGCCAGCCGGACCGTGCCCAGCATGTCGCCGACCTGGGATGTAAAAAACCCTTTGGCGACGACTCCCAGAAACAGGAAATCAATGGGGACCATCACCATCAGCGTGGCGAGGTAGAGAACGGCATTCCGCTTCAAGTGAGCCTCCCGGACGGCAATGGCTTGTAGCAGGAACTACGGACGACTGCCGATCCGGTTGCACGTGTGACGCAATTTAGGCGAACAACCTCAGGCCGCCCTCACACCATCGAGGAAACGCCCGACCTCGGCCTGGAGGTGCAGGCTTTCGCCGCTCAGAACCTGTGCCGATTTGAGGATATCGTCCGATGTCTCCCCGGTCCGGTTCGCGCCATGAGCCACTTCCCCGACATTGGCGGCGACCTCGGTTGTCACGCTCGCGGCAGCCTGAACGCTTTTGGCAATCTCCTGCGTCGCTGCGCCCTGCTGATCCACCGCAGCCGCAATCGATGTGGCGATCTTGTTGATGTGCTCGATGGTTTGCCCGATAGCCTTGATCGCGGAGACCGACTCCTGTGTCGCGGACTGCATGTTGACGATATGGCTGCTGATCTCGTCTGTGGCTTTCGCCGTCTGTCCGGCCAGAATTTTGACTTCCTGGGCCACCACCGCGAAACCTCGCCCGGCCTCGCCTGCTCGCGCGGCTTCGATGGTCGCATTGAGCGCAAGGAGATTGGTCTGTTCGGCGATTGACGTGATGAGTTTCACGACATCGCCGATGCGATCGCCTGCTCGCGACAGTTCGGCCATCCGCTCGTCGGTCGCAACCGCTTGCTTCACAGCATTGGCGGCAATCCCGTTCGATTCCTGAACCCGGCGGCTGATCTCGGCGATAGAACTGGTGAGTTCCTCCGATGCCGCGGCCGCGTTGCGCACATGTTCTGATGCCTGCGTCGACGCATCGGCGGATGCCTTGGAAAGGTGCGCCGTGCTGCGCGCGGTTTCTGTCAAATTCCGCGCGGCACTTTCGAATTGGCCCGACGAATGCAGCACCTTGTCGATGATGCCACCGACGGTGGACTGGAATTCGTCCACAAAGCTTTGCAGTTCAGCCTTTCGGCGCTGCACGGCCTCCGCTTCGGCGGTCTTTCGCTCCGCTTCAAGACGGCGGCGCTCAAGCGAGTTCGCCTTGAACACATCGATGGTTCGGGCAATGGAGCCGATCTCATCATAACGATCGACATGATTGATCGTAACGTCGGGCTTGCCTTCCGCGAGCGACGTCAAGGTGTCCGTGACCGAGCGGAGTGGCCGCGTGACGCTACGCACGATCAACATCGTCAGGGCAAGCACCAGCAGTGCCCCGACCACCGCGGCAATGATCATCATCGTCATGGCATGCCGGAGCATGACATCGAGCGGTGCCGTGGGAATTCCGACGTAGAGAATTCCGATGATCTTCCCGGCGGCATCGAACACGGGCTGATAAGCGGTCATGAAACTGTTGCCGAACAGCACCGCGGGGCCCTTGTAGGCCTGACCGTTTCGGATGACCGACTGCGCCGGGTGATCCGTCGCCAATTGGGTCCCGACGGCGCGGTCGCCGTTCTCCTTCTTGACGTTGGTGGTCCTGCGGATGAACTGCTTGGTTGCCTCGTCGTAAACGAAAACGGTCGCGTTTCCGCCGACATAGGCCGTCGCTCGATCGACCGTCTTGTGATCCTTGAATTCGGGCATCGCCGGAATCTCAGCCCGGCTTACGCTCCCATCCTTGACTGTGATTCTGGCGTCGCCATAGGTCTCAGCGAACGCCAGAGCCAATGTCCGAAGGCTGGTTTCGATGTCGGATTTTCCTCTGGCCTCGAACTCCGAACTCAGCGACCAATAAGCCGCCCCCACCACCATCGAGGTGGTTGCAGCGATCAACACCGCAGCGCAGATCGTCGCCTTGGTTCCAAGCTTGAATTTCAGGAAACTGAAGGAATTCTTCCCCAACCCGAGTGCCATCGTGCCGTCTCCAAAAATGCTATCCGATCAAAATCGGTAAACTTTGACAGTATACATTTACCCTTCCATTAACGTTCGCTCGGCGGTCAGGCACAGCCGAAAAAATCGGGATCGCCAGCGCAATGACAGGTTCTTCGGTTTCCCCTCTGATCGTCTGGTTTCGTGACGATTTGCGGCTGTCCGACCATCCAGCCCTGCACGCAGCCGCATCGACCAGCGCACCGCTGCTCTGCCTTTACGTGCTGGACGAAGAGAGCGGCTCCCTGCGCCCGCCTCGCGGACGTCCGATTGGCAGTGCGTCACGCTGGTGGCTCGCGCAGTCACTACGGAGCTTACAAGCGAACCTCACCGCGCGCGGCCAGGCATTGGTGCTCCGCCGGGGTCCTGCCGCGAAGGTCATCGCAGACCTCGCGCAGGAGCTTCAGGCATCAGCCGTCCATTGGATCGAAAGCGATATCGCAAATCAGGCTGCCATCGAGCGCGACGTCAGCACGGCGCTCGAAGAAATAGGCGTCGCAGCACGCACCTTTCCCAGCGACCTGCTAGTGAAGCCAACCAGCCTTCGCAACAAGGAAGGCCGGGGCTTGCGCGTGTTCACGCCTTTCTGGAAACGGGTTCTGGGCCTGGGTGATCCACCGCAACCTCTGCCCGCGCCCAAAACCCTGAAGGCCGGACCAAAGGTTGCCAGCGACGATCTCGCGTCGTGGAAACTTGAGCCTACGCGCCCCGATTGGGCTGCAGGGCTTCGCGACACGTGGACGCCGGGGGAAGCCGCAGCGCAGGAGCGGCTCAAGGACTTTCTCGACGAAGATATCTCAGGCTATGCAACGCTCCGCGATCGTCCCGATCGCGACGGCACCTCGCGATTGTCGCCACATCTGCGGTTCGGCGAAATCAGTCCGCGTCAGGTCTGGCATGCCGCTAATTTCGCCGCGGCGAGAAAACCCGCCATCGCCTCCAGTGCCGGCAAATTCCTGAGCGAGCTTGGCTGGCGTGAGTTCTCGCGGCATCTGCTGTTCGATCTTCCGCAACTGGCGGAGACAAATCTTCAAACGTCATTCGATGCGTTTCCATGGCGCACCGATGAAAAAGCGCTACGCGCATGGCAGCGCGGCCAAACCGGCTATCCCATCGTGGACGCCGGTATGCGCGAGCTTTGGCACACCGGGATCATGCACAACCGCGTGCGCATGGTGGTGGCGTCATTTCTCGTCAAACACCTGCTGATCGATTGGCGTCATGGCGAAAAATGGTTTTGGGACACGCTGGTGGACGCCGATCCCGGCAGCAACCCCGCAAGCTGGCAGTGGGTTGCAGGCTCTGGCGCCGATGCGGCTCCTTATTTCCGCGTCTTCAATCCAATCCTGCAAAGCGAGAAGTTTGATCCGGACGGCGCATATGTTTCGAAGTGGGTGCCAGAGCTTGCACCTCTTCCGGCCAAGCTGATTCATCAGCCGTGGGAAGCCACACCGATGGAGCTCGCCGCCGCCGGAGTTACGCTCGGAAAGACCTATCCGGAACCGATTGTCGACCACAAGGCTGCACGCGCACGCGCACTCGCGGCTTACGCCAAAACGCGCACGCCTTAAGCCTGCTCGCCTTAAGCCTTGCGTGCGGCAGTCGTGTTCTTGTTCACGAGCAGCACCGCCGCCGCACAGATGACCATGCCTGCGATCGAGAGCATGTCCAGCCGCTCGTCGAACAACACATAGGCCATGATCGCGGTGACGCCGGGCACGAGATAGAACAGGCTCGCGAACTGCGTCGCGGCCGAATGGCGGATCAGCCAGTACAGCAATCCAATCGATCCGATCGACAGCACGACGACCAGCCACGCGAGGCAGAACACGAACTCATGATTCCAGACGATCACGCGCGTCTCGAACAGCCAGGCGCCGAGAGCACACAACAAACCCGCTGACACGAACTGAATGAAATTTCCGGTGCGCCAGTCGATGTGGCCGCAGTAGCGCTTCTGATAGAGCGTCCCCAGCGTGATGCTGATCAACGCGACGCAGGTGGCGAGCCAGCCCCAGCCCGCGTCCCCCGACAGCGAACGGCCGTGCAGAACGATCAGCGTTCCTGCGAGGCCCATCAACAGTCCCGTCCATTGCAGCGGCGTCACGCGTTCGCCGAGCCAGCGGTTCGCCAGCGTGGATGTCAGGATCGGCTGCAGGCCCGGGATCAGCGCAGACAATCCGGCCGGCACCGAATGGTAGATCGCGACCGACGTTCCGCCGAGATAAAAACCGTGGACGAGAATTCCGGCGATCGCGCTGTGAATCACATCAGCGCCCTTCGGCCATTTCGGCCGGTAAATGGCGGCGATCACGCCCATCAGCAGCGCCGCAAGGGCCATGCGCACCGCGAGATAGGTCAGCGGCTCGGCTCCGGCCAGCACATACTTTGTGCCGACGAATCCGGTGCTCCACAGCACGACGAAGACCGCCGGCGCAGCCCGCGCGGCAATCGATTCGAACGTTGACTCGGGCGGCGACGGGCTCATTTGCGCAACTGCTTGCCCGATCCTATGGTGTCGGGCAATGAGCAAATACGCTGGGCCATGCGTTCAAAAAACGCAGACCCACGCCAAGCAAGCACAAAGGTTCAGTTCATGGATGTTCGCGCCGCCGTCGCCATCGCAGCCGGTAAACCGCTCGAGATCACCACCGTTCAGCTCGAAGGCCCCCGCGAGGGCGAGGTGCTGGTCGAGATCAAGGCGACCGGCATATGTCACACCGATGAATTCACCCTGTCGGGCGCCGATCCGGAAGGTCTTTTCCCCGCGATCCTCGGTCACGAAGGTGCGGGTGTTGTGGTTGACGTGGGCCGCGGCGTCACCAGCGTCAAGAAAGGCGATCACGTCATTCCGCTGTATACGCCGGAATGCCGCCAGTGCCCGTCCTGCCTGTCGCGCAAGACCAATCTCTGCACCGCGATCCGCGCCACGCAGGGACAGGGCCTGATGCCGGACGGCACCTCCCGCTTCTCCCTCGGCGGCAAGCCGATCCACCACTACATGGGCACCTCGACCTTCGCGAATTACACCGTGCTGCCGGAGATCGCGGTCGCAAAAATCCGCGAGGACGCTCCGTTCGACAAAGTTTGCTACATCGGCTGCGGTGTCACCACCGGCATCGGCGCGGTCATCAACACCGCGAAGGTGGAGCAAGGCGCCAAGGCTATCGTATTCGGCCTCGGCGGCATCGGACTGAATGTGCTGCAAGGCCTGCGGCTCGCCGGCGCCGACATGATCATCGGCGTCGACATCAACAACGACCGGAAGGCCTGGGGCGAACGCTTCGGCATGACGCATTTCGTCAACCCGACGGAGGTCGGCAAGGATCTTGTCGCGCATCTGGTCAACATGACGAAGACCAAGGAAGACCAGATCGGCGGCGCGGACTACACGTTCGACTGCACGGGCAACGTCACCGTGATGCGTCAGGCGCTGGAAGCGTGCCATCGTGGCTGGGGGCAATCGATCGTGATCGGTGTCGCGCCGTCAGGTGCGGAAATCGCCACCCGCCCCTTCCAGCTCGTGACCGGACGCGTCTGGAAGGGCACAGCCTTCGGCGGCGCGCGCGGCCGTACCGACGTGCCGAAGATCGTCGACTGGTACATGCAGGGAAAGATCCAGATCGACCCGATGATCACGCATGTGATGCCGCTGAACGACATCAACAAGGGGTTTGATCTGATGAAGTCGGGCCAATCGATCCGCGGCGTCGTGACGTTCTAAAAGATGCAACATGACTGAACAAACAAAGCCTTTGCCGCTTGCGCTCGTGGCCGCCTCCGTCGCCCCGCGCATCAAGCCTTCGAACTATCCGGAGCCATTCTTTTCGCGGATGCTCAAGCGCGAAAAGCGCCAGCTTGGCGACCAGTTCGGATTGAAGAATTTTGGGGTGAACCTGACGAAGTTGTTCCCAGGCGGCGAATCCGCGCTGTTGCACCGGCATAGCAAGCAGGACGAATTCGTCTACATTCTCGAAGGCAGACCGACGTTGGTCACCGACGAAGGCGAGATCGAGCTTTCGCCGGGCATGTGCGCAGGCTTTCCGGCAGCCAGCCGCGCTCATCACCTCATCAACCGTACGGAACAGGATGTGATCTACATCGAGATCGGCGACCGCTCGGTCGGCGACGAAGGCTCTTATCCCGCGGACGATATCGAAGCGAAGATGGCCGCGCCGGGACGGTGGATTTTCACCCACAAGGATGGCACGCCCTATTGAAACAGCTGGGTCTTAGAAAAACTCTTCCGGGCACGGATCGACGATGCGCCAGAGATCCGTGCCATTCTTGATCTTCTTCATCTCATTGGTGAGGCCGCCGTTGCGGCTGATCCACGACTTCACCGTCGGAGGGTAATACGACATCAAATCCGTCGTGCCCGCGCTGCTATTGACCTTGAGGCCGAACGTGTAGGCCTTGTCGTAATAGGCCAGGTGAAAGCCGAGGCTGGCGCGCGGCGTCACGCAGATCTTGTTCATCGGAACGATGCCGAACACCATGGTGCAAGCCGAATTGCAAATGCCGTCGATGATGACGCGCTCGCCGCGCGCACGAATGCGCGAGTACTTTGCCTTGTACTCTTCCACATAGCCGCCATGGTCGCGGGTGATGCGCAGGTCCGCATGCGCGGGGCCGCTCAACGCGATCAAAATCGTAGCTGGAACCCAAAATCGCATGTCGGAAATGACCTGGCGTCTAACGGGACGAAACAGATGAAGCCCAACTTTGGCTTTGTTGTGTTGGAATTTCGTTAAGGGTGATGGCTCGCGCGAGGATAGCCCGCCTTTCGGATTTCGTTCGAACGCAGTGCAAATTCAGGCGTCATTGCTGGTCTGCATTGCGTCGGCATAAGAGTAGCGAGCGAGCAACGTAGATGATAACGTCGAACATCAAGCCGGATTTACATTCTACCTTATGGTTTTGAGACTGCGCTATATGCCCCCGCCTGACACCTCCCAATTGCTGACATTTCGCTGCCCGAAAGAACTCGAAGGTCTGTTGCCGCCGCCGATCCCCGCGGCGCAGGGCTTGCCGGACTGGTTGAAAACCATGCCGCAAGAGGTGTCCAGCGAGATTATGGGGGGCCAGAACGACACCGTGAAGCGTTGCCCGCCGTTCGTGGATGCGATGACGTCGGGTTTTCTGATCCCGCTGATCTGCGATATCAAGTTCGAGAACGGTGAGTTTTCCTGGGACAATGATCTGCCGCCATGCAGTACGGTGAATTTCCCGCGTTCTCCGCTGGGGCTGCACGACGGCACTCAATTGACGGGCACGCCGTTCTTCGAATCCGACCGCTTCGTGATCAAGTTTCACAATCTCTGGACCATCGAAGCACCGGAGGGTTACTCCCTGCTGTTCACGCATCCCGTCAACAGGTTCGACTTGCCGTTTACAACGCTGACGGGATGGGTCGACTGCGACAACTATCGCGACGGCTGGATTCACTTTCCGTCGCGGTGGCGCGACACGAATTTCAGCGGCGTATTGCCGAAAGGAACGCCGGTCGCTCAATGCTTCCCGGTAAAGCGGGAAAAATGGAACTTGCGAACCGCGGTTTTTACGGAAGAGGACACGCAGCGTACGCACGATCTCTTAGGTCTGATGTCTCGCGAAACCGGCGTTTACCGGCGTCAGTTTCGGACCTGATAATGTTCAATTGTTTCGGGCGCGTAAGAAATCCAGCGTCGCACTTGGCTGCAGGAATATTCGCCCGTGCGATGCAGATACCATCGCTATAACTGCAGGGGCGGCAAATTTGCTCAACCCGTGGGCGGCTGTGCGAAAGAGTGCTTCCGCTTCCTCCCCCTGCCGGAGTTCAAGCAAGCATTTCCCGAGACGGATCCGCGTATCATCCAGGGGCTTCATGGCTAGCGCGCGGCGGTAGAGGTCCGCGGCCCGTCCGTAGTCGCCGTCCCATATCAACGCCGCCGCAAGAGCCAGCAAAGCGTCGTGATGTGTCGGCTCCGCCGCGTGGACTTTGGCAAACACCGCCTTCGCCCGGAGACGCTCATTGCGTTCCGCCAGAACATATCCCAAGGCAAGTTGCAGATCCGCCGATTGTGGCTCAAGCGTCAGCCCGCTCTCGGTGACGGTCATCGCCTCGTCAATTTGTCCGCTCTTGCGCAACTGGAGCGCGAGTTCGACAAACGCCGGAATGTAGTGCGGCCGTCGGGCGGCGGCGCGTCGCAAATGATCCAGCGCTTCGTCTCGGCGGCCGACAGCGGCGAGCATGCCCGCAAGCAAAGTTTCGATCGATGGCTCATCGGTCCTGCGCGCGAATTTCGCCAGGTGCACGATGGCCTCGTCGAGGCGATTTTGCGCCAGAAGAGCGCGCCCAAGGGTTTCTGCGGCAAGCGTGTTGCCGCGATCGGATTTCAGGACTTGCGACGCGAGTTGCTCCGCTTCCTCGAATTGCTGCATGTGCAACGCCAGCATCGCCTTTGCGAGCGCGGGAGGGGGCGGCCTGTTTCGTTCCGGAGAAGGGCTCTTTGACATCGGTTTCATCAGGATCGCTGGCGCGCGCCAAGAGATTCGAACTCCCTACCCTCGGGAAATCCGATGCTCTATCCAGCCGAGCTAAGAGCGCATGACGGCTTCAATAGGTTAGACCGGGTCATCGCGCAACCCACCTACGTAATCTGCGCCAGACGCAATTACCTTTAAGTTTTTGGATTTATTGCCGATTTTTCAGTCATCCTGCCGCCTCGTCATTCCGGGCTGCGTCCTGGCGCAGACCCGGAATGACGGTGCAACAACAAGCGCTGCCTGGGTGAGCGCAGCGAAAGTCGAAACGACTCGCGCCACACGCCCGACTCACTTCTTCGGAGGACGAACCGCGTCCGCAGTGCCCTGAATGAAGGCGATGATCTTGACGACATCGTCTTCGCTCAGTTTACCGGTGAAGTCCGGCATACCCTTGTCGACATGCGGACCTTTGAAGACAAAGTTCTTCAGGTTCGCGATCGTCTCGGGGCCGACATATCCGAGGTTTCGGACATTGCCGCCCTTATCGACGCCCGGCACGCCATGGCATGTGACGCAACTGCTGACGTAGAGCGCCGTCCCCGGCCCGACATCTGCCGGATCGTATTTCACGCCTTCGACGAGGTTCTCCATCTGGTATTTGGTCATTTCCGGCAACGGAGCCTTGCCGCCGGCGGCGAAGGTATAAACTCTGCCGGGGTTGTTGTTCTCGGTCGCACGCACGGCAATTCCGAATACGCCGCCCCATCCGACCGCGATGGAGACATACTGCTTACCGTCAAGCATGTAAGTTGAGGCTGCCGCTACGATGCCGGTGCCTGTCGGCGATTCCCATAGCTTATCGCCTGTCGTTGCGTTGTAGGCGATGAAGCGGCCGTCAGCCGTCCCCTGGAACACAAGGTTGCCGGCAGTGGTCAGAGTACCGCCGTTCCACGGAGCAACGTATTCTTGCTTCCACGCTTCCTTTTGTTTCACCGGATCCCATGCAATGAGCCGGCCGAACGGCAGGTTCTTGGGCGGCGTCGCGTTCAACACGAAGCCGGTATTCCAGCCGACATTGCCACCGAACTCGCCCGGCTTGTTGGCGTTATGTTTCCAGTCTTTTTGTGGGGTCAGATTCAGCGGCACACCTTGCGCTGGCAGATAGACCAGACCGGTCATCGGATTGAACGACATCGGGTGCCAGTTATGGGCGCCGTACGGACCCGGGATGCTGTCCATTCCCTTTTCCGGATCGCGCGCCGCTGCAACCTCGATTGGCCGCCCGTTTGCGTCATACCCGGTGGCCCAGTTCACATCGACGAAGTTCTTCGCCGAGATAAACTTGCCGTTGGTGCGATCGATGACGAAGAAGAAGCCGTTCTTCGGAGCGTGAAGGATCACTTTCCTCGGCGCACCATCGATATTGATGTCGGCCAGGATCATCGGCTGGGTCGAAGTGTAATCCCAATGATCGCCCGGCGTTTGCTGATAGTGCCAAACATATTTTCCGGTGTCGGCATTCAGCGCGACAATCGACGCAAGGTACAGGTTGTCGCCGCCTGCAGGACTACGGAGATGACGATTCCAAGGTGAGCCGTTACCGGTCCCGATGTAGACGAGGTTCAATTCTGGATCGAAGGTGATGGTGTCCCACGCGGTTCCGCCGCCGCCGTTGATCCAATATTTGCCGGCAGGGTCCCAGGTCTTGGCGGCCGCTTCCATCGATTCATCTTCGTACGGCTTCGACGGATCGCCCGGAACGACAAACCATCGCCAGGCCTGATTGCCGGTTTCAGCGTCATAGGCGGTGACGTAGCCACGCGCGCCGTATTCAGCGCCACCGTTGCCGATCACCACCTTGCCATTCACGACGCGAGGCGCACCGGTGATCGTATACAGATGCTCCTTGTCGATGAGCGTGTCCTTCTCCCAGACCTTCTTGCCGGTCACAGCATCGAGGGCAATCAGCCGCCCGTCATACGCGCCGACGAAAATCTTGCCCTTGTGAAGCGCAACGCCGCGATTCACGACGTCGCAGCAACCCTTATAACCGATGCTGCGCGGCACCTCGGGATCGAAGGTCCATATCTTCTTACCGGTGCGAACGTCGATCGCATGCACGACGCTCCACGATGCAGTGACATACATAATGCCATCGACGACGATGGGCGTCGCTTCGACGCCGCGTGACGATTCGAGATTGTAGGACCAGACCAGACCAAGGTCTTTGACGTTGTCAGTGTTGATCTGATTCAGCTTGCTGAATCGGGTCTCTCCGTAATCGAGGCCAACTGTTGGCCAGTCGTTCGACGTGGCGGTGTTGGCCTTGATGGAGTTTTGATCAATCGCGGATGTGACTGCCTTGATGTGTTCGGGCGATCCCTTCGCCGGCGATTGTGCAGAGGCTGCGGAGAAGCTGGCGAGCGCCGCAATAGCGGCCGCAATCATGAAAAAACCCAGCGGTGAGTGCTGGGTTACGGCGTTTATTGAAAGTTGTCGGCGAGCAGACGGGCTGGCAAGACGGATCATGCATTCCTCCCACGGCCTCTCACGGGCCTGCGCGAATGTTAGACGCAATAAAAAGGCCGTCAACGAAACCATGTTGCGCATTGCAACGAAGACGCATCGCATCTTGCAGCGCACGCACGTCGCTCTTACGAGCCTTGAGGCAAAGTCTGCACTTCGCCTGTCGCGCCGAGTTGGCCAAAAAAGGGGGCATGCCGGTCCCCTCCCTCGCCTCGCGCGTCATTAGTGCGCAGTTCGGCAGCCGGATATCCGGTTCCGTAACCCAGGCCGCACGGCTATGCTGTGGTCGACGATTGGGCGACGTTGGTTGGAAAGTGAACCATGCGTTTCATGCCTCAAGCCTTTGCCGAAACCCCAGATCGAATGGGGCGGCGCAGTTTCATTGCCCTTGTTGGTAGTGCAATTGCATGGATGGTCTCGGCCCGTGCGCAGGCCATGCCGGTTATCGGGTATCTTGGCTCCGAAACCCCGGAGCGCTACGGCAGTCGCCTCACTGCCTTCCGCAGCGGCTTGGCGGAAACCGGTTACGCTGAGGGGCGCAATGTCGCGATCGAGTTTCGCTGGGCGGAAGGCCAGTACAGCCGTTTACCCGCGCTCGCAACAGACCTGGCAAAACGCAAGGTGACCGTGATCGTGGCCGCGGGCGGAGCTGAAGTCGCACTCGCGGCAAAATCGGCGACTGCTACGATCCCGATTGTCTTCGAGATGGGTGGCGACCCCATTGCACTTGGCGTCGTGGACAGCATGTCCCGGCCAGGAGGCAATCTCACCGGCGTATCGAGCTTGAGCGTGGAGGTCTCGCGTAAACGCCTGGAGTTCATTCGTGAGGTGCGCCCGGACGCCAAGATATTCGCCGTTGCCGTCAATCCGACAAGCCCAACCTCAAACTCGCAATTGAAGAATCTCCATGATGCGGCGAGCAGCCTCGGACTGGAACTAATGGTCCTGAAGACCAGTATGGAAGAAGAGTTTGACAGCATGTTCACCGCTGTGAATGAGCGGCGGGCGGGCGGACTTGTCTTTAGCTCCGATCCCTATTTCGCTTATCGCAGTCAGCAGCTTGCCGCGCTCGCGATCCGCCACGCTGTGCCTACAATGACCCAATCCCGCGACTTCCCGCTCGCTGGCGGCCTGATGAGCTACGGCGGTGATTTCAGTCAATCACACCGTCACACCGGAATGTATGCCGGCCGTATCCTAAAGGGTGAGAAGCCGTCCGATTTGCCGGTGCAGCGTGTCACCAAAGTCGAGTTGTTCATAAATCTGAAAGCCGCCAACGCCCTTGGCATATCCTTCCCACCCTCACTCTTGAGTAGCGCCGACGAGGTGATCGAATGACATGGCCGTACGACCGCTGCGCGGGATAGGACGATGTCCGATCCGCTCGTCGCTCCGCGCACGTCTCTGTTCAAGAAGTACTTTCGCGCCCTGTTCGCGGCGACCGTTGTGCCGCTTCTGATCGCGGGCGGAAGCGAAGCGTGGTTCGGCTATCACGACCAGCGCGCCAGGCTCAATGACCTATTGAACTCGGAAGCCCGGTTTGCGGCCGTCAATATTCAGGACTTCATCGAAGGCATACGCGATCAACTCGGCTGGGTCGTGCAATTGCCGTGGTCGGATGATTCCGGCGACCGGCGCAGGCTCGACGCCTTGCGCCTGCTACGCCAGGTCCCTGCTGTCGAAAGCCTCAGTCTGGTCGACGCCGCCGGAAAGGAACGCCTGTTCGTGTCGCGGATCGGCCTGAACAGGATCGAGAGCGGTGAAGATCATTCCACGAAACCGGCCGTGATAGGAGCCCGCTCAGATCGGATCTGGTTTGGCCCCGTCACGTTCTATCGCGGCTCAGAACCATTCATGACTATCGCGGTTGCAGGCAACCGCTCGGCTGACGGGGTGGCTGTGGCCGACGTCAATCTCAAGTTCATTTGGGAGGTCATCTCGGGGATTCGCGTAGGACGTACGGGCGACGCCTTCGTGCTTGATAAGCCGGGCCGCCTCGTCGCTCATCCGGACATCAGCCTTGTGCTGCGGGCCGACGAGACCGCGCAGCGCCCCCTCAGAGATCTCCGGGCGGCCGTTCTCGCTTGGCCCAGCCAGGCAACTGCCGGACAAGACACTATGGGGAAGACGGTATTGGCGGCGATGGCGCAGATCCCCGGAGTCGACTGGAGTGTCATCGTCAAGCAGCCCGTCGCCGAGGCATTCGGGCCGATTTACGCTGCGCTTTGGCGCACGGTGGCATTGCTCATTGCCGGCGCGGCCCTCGCGGCCATCCTCGCCTACTGGCTGACCCAGCGTATGATTGGACCCATACGCCTGCTGGAGGACGGGGTCGCTCAAATCGGTGCGGGGAACTTTCAACACCGGATCAGCCTTGCAACACGTGACGAATTCGAGCGGCTTGCAACCCGGTTCAACGAAATGGCAGGTGAGTTGGCCGTTTCACAGGAACGCTCCGAACGCATAAGCCGGCTCAAGCGTTTTCTCGCTCCGCAAGTCGCCGAACTGATCGACCGGACCGGTGACGACAGCGTTCTCGACGGGCGGCGCGTCGAAGTGGTCGTGATATTCTGTGACATGCGTGGCTTCACCGCCTTCTCGGCTCGCGTGGAGCCCGAAACCATCCTGGGTGTGCTGCGCGAGTACTACGACGTTCTCGAAAGGGTCGTCAGCGTCCATGAGGCAACGTTGATAAACTTCTCCGGCGATGGAGCGATGGTGCTGGTCAACGCGCCCGTTGCCTGTTCGGACCCGGCATTGCGCGCGGTCAATACGGCGATCGATATGCAAACAAGCGTCCAGAAGCTTCTGGCCGGTTGGCGCACGCTGGATCACCGGCTTGGCTTCGGCGTTGGCCTCGCAATGGGACCAGCTACAGTTGGGCAGATCGGTTCCGAGGGCCGCCTCCACTACAGCGCGATTGGCAACGTGGTGAACCTTGCGTCGCGCCTGTGTTCGAGCGCGAAAGACTCTGAAGTCCTGATCGATCGGATTGCAGCTTCCGCCGTCGCGTCGAGCGTGACTCTCGTTGAACTGGATGCGCGAACGTTGAAAGGGTTCGATCAGCCCGTTCCTGTATTTGCCGTTGTAATTCCAAACGCCGTGTAGCTGGTTCCGGATGGCACCACTTAGGCCAAGCGACCTGATGCCGCGTGTCGGTTTCGTTGCGCCCAAGAGCGCACCACAGCGAAATGAGCATCGCTGAGGTTCAGGACGGCCCGATGGCCGAACTAGATTCCGCTGCCGGCGGTGAAGCAGAAAATGTCCGCGCTATATGCACGATCAGGTCTGGGCGCGCAGAGATGGCTGCGCCCGTCGGGATTGTCTCGGTTCCGCTCAACTTTCTCAGGCGGGACACGAAGCCACTTCCCGTCTTCACGGCGTTTGGCAAACCAGACGCCACCTTCGTTGCGGGCTTCGGTCGGGTAGCAGTCGTGTTGACTGCAGCATGATAGATTGGGGTTATCCGGCCTCATCCATGTTGAATAAAACTTCTCGTGGATCGGCTCGTCCTGCGGCGGGTGCCGATGTTGCGCGGATACACGGCCGGCCCCGAACAATAGTCCGGCGGATATCAAGACAACGATGCTGCGCCAAGTGACCACAGGCGCCACTCCGGCCACGTTCCCGGGCACGACCGGGATGAAAGCCCCGCGACAGTCTATCACCGTAACTGCCGGAGAAAAATGATCGATGCCATCGGCCATTGCCATGCATCGGATCGTGGAGCAGTCGCAGCACGATGCTACGAAGCGCGGAGCCCACGCGTATTATGGGCGCTCCACGATGGCTAAGTTTCATAGCAATGCGGAATTCCTCGCTGATATCATGGCTGCGCGTAAAGAGGTGAAAGCAGCGAAAGCAAAGGGTATCTCGGCATGCTTTTTGGTTGCGCTCTCGGACAACGGCATCTCGCGCTGCAACCGGTTGCTATTCTCTTGCCAAGCCTCTCGTCATCGCCAATATTGACTCGATTACCGTTGCCCCAGAGGCGCAGGCCTCCTGCTCACGCTGTCGGTGCCTGCCATTCGGCGGGACGCGATGTTACACAAGCTTGGGCATCGCATAACAATCGATCCGCCGAACAATGCTTTCGGCTCAGGTCCGGCGGATCCGCCTTTTCAGGGAGTGAAAAACCACCAAATCGGAGGAGACATCGATGACTCGACGTATCTGCTTCGTGTTGCCCTATGCGTTACTGTACTCATTCGTCCTGTCCGGCTCGGCGGCGGCCCAAAGCCCAAGCGGAACTCCCGGACTCACCAGCACCGCTGTGATGTCAGGACGTGACCTGACGTGGGACATGGCCTTCCTGCCCGACGGCACGATGTTCTTCACCGAGAAGTGCCGTGGACTATCGGTCCGGTCACCGTCCGGTACTGTCAACGCCCTGCTCGGCATGAAGGATTCCAAGGGCTATCCTGACACCGCATCCGATCTCTTCTGCAGCGGTCAGGCCGGTATGAGCGGTGTGGCAATCGACCCCGACTTCGCCACCAACCGCTACATCTACGTGTTCTCGGCGTCGAGCATGACCGCGCCAGGAACCAATCGGGTGCTGCGGCTGGCGGTCAGTCCCGATCTGACCAAGGTCTCGAACCGGCAGGATATCGTCACCGACATCGCCTACAAGCCAGCGCCCAGCAACCATCCCTTCGGCGATCCTGGCGCGCATAACGGCGGGCGCCTCCGCTTCGGCCCCGCGGACGGCTTCCTGTACGTGACGACGGGCGACACCCATAACGGCGAGGTGCCGCAAAGCCCGACCCGCATGGGCGGCAAGGTGCTGCGCATCGACCGGGACGGCAAGGCCGCGGCCGGCAACAACCCGCCACAGGGCTTCGATGCGCGCGTCTACACCTACGGACATCGCAACCCGCAAGGCATCTGTTTCCGACCCGGCACGAACCAGCCCTACACGGCGGAGAATGGCCCCTGGCATAGCGACGAGGTGACGGCGATCACGGCCGGCGGCAACGGCGGGTGGGATCCGCGCCCGAATATCGGCGGGCGAAGCGACTGCCCCGACGGGTATTGCGGATACTCGCCGAACCAGATGGGCGCGGTGGATCCGAAGGAGCGGTCTGCATTCATGCCGATGACCGACACCAAGACCTATCCCAACGCCATGAAGCCGGCCTGGAACAACGAGCAGCTTTCGCAAGGCATGTCTTCGTGCACGTTCCTTACCGGCCCGCAGTGGAAGGACTGGAACGGCCGGATGGTCGTGACCTTTATGGGTATCGGCATCCACGGAACGCCGGTCGGTAACCGCCTCGACGTGCTGAACATCGCGTCCGACGGTTCGTCAGCGACTCGCACCACGGTATCTCTGCCGATGCCGGCGGGACGTTTCCGCTCCGTCGTGCAGGCGCCGGACGGCAGCATGTATGTGGCCACCGACCAAGGCGACATCTACCAGCTCAAACCCATTTGAGCTCGATCAGCGCCGCGCCTGCCGCTGCGGCGATGCGGCTGACATTCGTCTGCGGGCGCGGCCTGACCGCGTCCGCAAACATTGCCATCAGCATTCGCAGTTGCTTCCGAAATCGGCCATAGCGAGACGATACGGCCGAATGGCGTTCTGCGATGGTCGCCTTGCAACAGGGAAGCGTCGGCCTATGCAGCGCTTGAGATTCGGCGCACGTCCCGCAGATCATCGCGTGCTTGGCCACCGGAGAGCCGATGATGATCGTGCGTGATTGCTGTTCGCTTTGTTTCGACCACTGTTCTGCGATACCATCCGACGCGGATCACACGTGATGGGAATCCTGCTCCATGGTTGACTTTCGCCAACTCGCTGCAGCCTCTTTCGCCGCACTTCTGACATCGTCGGCCGCTTTCGCAAGCGCCGAATTGGCCAAGAGCAAGAACTGCGTAGCCTGCCATTCTGTTGAACGGAAGATGATCGGTCCGCCCTATAAGGCTATGGCCGAGCGCTATGGCAAGGATGAAGCCGCGATCAAGGTCTTGAGCGAAAAGATCGTGAAGGGCGGCGGCGGCAGTTGGGGTCAGCTACCGATGCCCCCTCAGCCGAGCGTTTCGCCAGAGGAGGCCGAAGCCCTGGTGAAGTGGATTCTGTCCCAGCAATAAGGGGCCCGGCGGCGCACGCGCCAGGTGTCTCATTGATGAACGCGGGGCCGTTTGATTGCGTGAAGCGCAGTTGCGCCAGACGATGCTGCCAACCCGCCCGAACTGATCCGCGAACCCTGAAAGGATTCGACGAACCCGTTCCAATATTTTCCGTGGCGTTTGGCAGTTAGCGCGGAGCAACTTCGTGTAGCTAAATAGGAACTCTCGAACGATTTTCGGGCTGGATTTCAAGCCGTCATTGGCTATGGTGCGGCCGTCAGCGCTCCTAGCTCAGCTGGATAGAGCATCGGATTTCGATTCCGAGGGTCGGGAGTTCGAATCTCTCGGAGCGCGCCATTTTCGGTCATAACGACGGCATCCTCGGACTGAGGGGTTCCTGCTCCCTGTCAGGCCGCGAGTCATATCCTTGGCTTCCTGACGCGGATTTGATTGGCCCAAGCCACGCTGGAGTCTTCTTGGCACACCTGATGCCGATTATGACAATCAAAACCCGTCGTTTTGAATTGCAAATAGGTGCATCTTTCGGCATGGCTTGCCGCGCTTTGCACGGCGGCGGTGCCTGCGCGCATATGGCGCTTCAATCGAATCGCGCCGCCAGGCTATTCAAGGCGCACTTCCAATTGCGACGGAGGACAAGGTGAGCATCGAAGGACTTTTGCCTTCAAACTCTGAGCACAGGTTTTATCAGGGCCTGGCTGCGACCTGCGTCGCCAATTGTCTTCAGGCCGCCAATTTCCTCTCCGATCGCTTCCTGCGGCGCGCCTATTATGCGCCGGCCAAGATCGACGAGCTCTACCGCAACTCGATGAACAGCGCCTTTTCCGCGCGGGAAGCGTTTCTGGTCACAGGCGCACCGCATGCTTCGGCCTATTATCCGCGAGACTTCGCGTGGTTCTATCCCGACGTTCTCGATCCACAGACCATCATCGATTCAGAGGACGCGACGCGCCGGATTCGTCTGCTGGAAAAAAGCGTGCGCCTGATGCTGGGCGCAGTGCGCTCCGGCATTATAACGACGACGCTCATTCCAGTGAAGCGCAACCGCTATATCGGCGCCAACTACTTCGCGCTGCCGTCAGATACACTTCTCGGCATACAGGGTGGTCTGGAGCAGATCGTCCGCGCCGATCTGCGACCCTCGCCCTATGCTGGCATGGCGAAAGCTACCCATACCGGCCGCGCGTTGCTCGCCGAATATCGCCCGGATCTGAAGAAATCGGTACTCGATCTTGCAAGAAGTCTCGAACCCTATGACGGTCACGGAATCCGCACCTTGCTTTGCGATGTCCGCGCGCCCCGTTCGGCGGCGACGGATACCCGCGCAGAGCGACTACGCTTCGTCACCAATGCCAGCGTCTTCGCGACTTTCCAGCAGAGCATCCGGCTCGGGATTGTGGACCAGAACGAACTAGAGACAATCCTCGGACGCAGTCTTTCGCAGTATAAAACGGAACTGCTGCTGTTGTTCGGCCGCGATGGCTACGTCAAGCATAGCCTGGACTGCAAGGCAGAATCGCCTGCCCTCTCTATCGCGCTCGACTTCGTCAACGTGCAGCACGGCTTTTGGGACTTCAGAAACGAGGCCGAGCGCGCACTCTTCAGCGCGACCACCGACCTTATCCTCGCTGAACCGCGATTCCGGATTCCAGATACGTTCCACTTTTTCGTATCGGCGGATAATCCGCGCAAGAAACTCATCCACCGGATCGCTACGCCGTCCTATCAGGGCCGATCTGCATGGCCGACATTCAATGTCGAATTCGCCGACCGCATGCTCGAATACGATGAATTCTCCGGGGTCGAGAAATATCGGCCTTACGCCCGCGAGATCCTGCGTCATATCCATCACGCCACGGAAACGCATGGCGGATACCAGGAACTATTGTCCGAAAACGGCCTTCAATACCGCACATGGGCGTACCGGGGCGCAATCGCGCACTCCTGGTTTCCCCGTTTCCTGACCGTGTGGAGCAGGGCCTTTGGCGCTCCGCTGATCGACTGGACGCAGCACCCCGCCGACAAGGCGTTTGCATAAACGTTTTCTAGAGCGCGGCGCAGCCCGCTACTCGTCGCGTCGTCGCTACGACGGCCTAGCCGCCGCGGCTGAAATCATCTGTCCAAGTTCAACGAAATGGCCTTTCCGCGGCGAGCTTCGGCGCCAGGCAAGCCCGATCACGCGCTGCGGCTCGGGATCGGCAAATCGCATCAGGTGAATGTCCCCCCGCCGGCTTTCGAGCGGCACAGCCAGTTCCGGCAGCAGCGTCATGCCGAGACCGTGCGCCACCATCTGGACCAGCGTGGACAGGCTCGATGCCCCGAAGGTGTTGATGTTCTCGATCCGCCGCAGGTTGCAAAAGGCCAGCGCCTGATCCCGCATGCAGTGCCCCTCTTCCAGAAGCAGCAGCCGGTCGTCTTCCAAAAGATCGGGCGTCGCCTTGACCCGGTTCGACATGCGATGCGAGGTCGCCATCGCCAGCAGAAAGCGATCATCAAACAACCGGACCGTCTCGATGTCGGGGTGCTCGACCGGCAACGCGAGCAACAGCAGATCAAGCTGACCGTCGGCAAGTTCGCCGACAAGGGTTTGGGTCTGAGTTTCGCGAATATGGAGGTCGAGATCGGGAAACGCGTCCCGGATCATCGGCAGCAGTTGCGGCAGGATGTACGGCGCCACCGAAGGGATAACGCCCAGGCGCAGCGGACCGGACAGGACGTTGCCTTGCCGCCGTGCGACATCGACGATGTCCCGCACATCGGCAAGAACGCGCGCCGCACGCTGCGCGATCTCCTTGCCGCCTTCGGTCAGCATCACGCCATTGCGGCCGCGCTCCAGGAGTTGAATCCCGAGGGATTTCTCCAGTTCCTGCACCTGCATCGAGAGCGCAGGCTGGGTCACCGCGCAGTGCTCCGCAGCCTTGCCGAAATGGCCGGATCTGGCCACGGCATCGAAGTACTTAAGCTGTTTAAGAGATACCATCGATCAGTTCTTCTTATCCAAAACCGTTATTAATACGGCATGGCCTGATTGAAAAGCCCCTCGGCTGGCCGCCTCTCATGGGTTTGACTTCAACGCCGCCACGATGGCGTCGAGACCGTCGGTCAGAGCCGCAAGTCCCGGCTGCAGGATCAGCGGCGATTTGATCTCGACAATGCGATCGTTTCGCACGGCGGTGATCCCGTCCCAGCCAGCCCGCTGGCGGATTTTATCCGGGACGACTTTCTTGCCGCACCATGAGGCAAGGATCACATCCGGATTGGCGGCGACCACAGCCTCGGGCGCAACGATGCGATCCTTCGCAGCCTTTGCCTTTGCTAGCTGCGGAAACACATCGTCGCCGCCCGCGATAGAAACAAGCTCCGAGACCCAGCCGATACCGCTGATCAACGGATCGTCCCATTCCTCGAAATAGACCTTGGGACGCACAGGTCTCGCGCGCGAGATCGCAGCAACGTCAGCAAGCCTCTGCTCGAATTGCGATGCGAGCGCATCCGCTTTCGTAGCCTCACCAATCAATCCGCCGAGCGTGCGGATCATCGCCAGAATTCCGGCAATATCGCGCTGATTGAAGACATGGACCGCAGCCCCTGCCCGCACCAACTCCGCGACGATATCGGCCTGCAAATCCGAGAACGCCAACACGAGATCGGGATCGAGCGCGAGAATCTTCGGGACGTCGGCCGAAATGAACGCCGAGACGCGGGGTTTCTCGCGCCGCACCTGCGGCGGCCGCACCGCGTATCCCGACACGCCGACAATACGATCCTGCTCACCGAGCAGGTAGAACGTCTCAACCGTCTCTTCGGTGAGACACACGATGCGTCGTGGAGGGAAAGTCATCAACGAATCTCAATTAGTCAGTGCATGGCAACGCTCCGACTAACTACGCTGGCACGGCACTCATGCCAATGCGCCCGACGCCTGGAATCTTGATCGCAGGGCGGCGAATGTCGACACCGAGAACCGCGCCCAGCACATTCAACTCGACGCCTTCCAGCCAGCCGACCGTGAGACCGAGATAGCCGCCCAACGTAGCACGCAGCCCCGTGCCCGAAGGTGTCCAGCCGAACCATTCGCCATCATAGGGATAGTCCTTGCCGATCGCGGTTGGCGGCAGCACCGCATGCATCTCCGGCACAGCATGGATGATCGCCGCAACGAATGTATTGGAATTCGGACCGGGCCAGGCGCGATAGTCGCCGAGGTTGCGATACTTGTAGCCGTCGATGGCGGCCCGGATTTTCGGGATAAGCTGCGCTGCCCGCTCACCGTCGGCGCGAAATACTTCATCAGGAACCTGCCCGAACCAGCGCCCGTCCGCGATGAAGCCGTTGACACGGATCGGCTCACCCCATGCCGTGTAGTCGTAACGGCTGTAACGCGACGCGCCCTTGTCCTTGAACACGATCCAGGAATGAACGGCGACGATGCCACGCCAGCGCACCGTGCGCGCCGCATAAATGCGAACAAGCGCGTCGGGATGTCCCACAGCCTGCGGAAGAACGCCCGCGCTGGAACGGTCAGCGGCGTACCAGTTCGCCGATGCCCGATCGCTCATCAAATAGGATGCCGCGGAAACGCCAATTGGGGCGAATAAAAGAACCAGAAAAGCCGTCAGAACCATCTTCCAAAATCTCATCGGACACCGTCATAAGCGCTTTTCGCGTCTCATGAGAATGGTGACGGCGGCTGATGGATTCAATGGCGCAGATTTGGTCGATCAGGGTCGGGAGACGTCGAAGATGTCGCCGTCGTAGCCTGCCTCGATGGGGATGCGGAGGCGCGTGGTTCCATTCTCGTTCCTGCTCATCTCGGGCACCACGGTCACCACAGGCGTCGCCCGCGCGAAATCCATTGCGGCCTCAGCGGTTCCGAGTTTGTCGAGCTTGATCAGGTTGCGGATGGTTGGAAACGGCAAATTGTAACGTCCCGATGCCGCTGCATCGAGCGCAGCCTTCGGCGACAGCCAGATAGAATCCACGGATTCTCTGCCGTCGTGCTTGCCGATCTGGTCTGCCGGGGCCAGTGCCAGCAGGAAGTGCGTATCGAACCGCTTCGGCAGATTCACCGGGGTGATCCAGTGCGCAAAGAGCGCCAGCAGATCGATCGCTGGGGTCAAATCGTGCTGGCGCAAGATGTCCGCGAAGCTGACCTTGCCTTCATCGAGCGCTTCACGCTGCGAACCGAGCGCCGCGGCCTTTTCCGCAGAAACCAGCGATGACGATCCGCGCGGACGCGCCAGTAGAATTCCGCTTTCCTCGAATGTCTCGCGAATGCCCCCGATGCGGATAGCCGCGGTATCGAGATCAAGACCAAAGCGATCAGCGACAAGCGCTGGATCGGATGCGATCTCCCGATCATTCGGATCCATGCTGCCGCCGGGGAACACCAGCGCGCCGGAACTGAATTCGATTTCACGGTTACGCTGCACCATGAAGATTTCCATGCCGCCGGCAGCTTCACGCAGCAACAATACCGTCGAAGCCGTCCGCAACGCCTTCGACTTGTCCGGCACGCTCTTGTTGTCGCTGCTCATGCAATATTTGCCCGTTTATCGACGCGCCCGACGCGCGACAGCAGATAGTCGACTTCGCTGCGCGCCAGCGCACTCATGCTCGATCCTGGCTTGCGCTGCGCGTCCGAAGCGATCTTGCCGCGCTTCTTCAGAACGTACTTGCGGACTGCAAGGCCGACGCCCGGCTGTTGCTCGTAACGGATCAGCGGCAGGTGCGCGTCGAACAGATCGTGCGCGGCATCGCGCTTGCCTGCCTTCGAGAGATTGACGACATCCACCAGCAGGTCCGGAAACGCGTAGCCGGTCATGGCGCCATCGACGCCCCGCTCCATCTCAAAATCGAGGAACAGTCCGCCGTTGCCCACCAGAATCGACAGTGGCCGCAACGAGCCGTCTTTCTGGAAGCCGCGCAGTGTCGAAATCTTCTCCAGCCCTGGCCAATCCTCGTGCTTGAGCATCACGCACGATGGGCTGTCCATCACGATCTTGCGGATCACCGACGGCGTCATGACGACCGTCAGCGTCAGCGGATAATCCTGCAACACCCATGGCACGTCGCTGCCGATGGCTTCACTCGCCTGCCGGAAATATCCAAGAATCTGCTCGTCGGTCCGCAAATGCGGCGGCGGCGCGATCATGACCGCGGCAGCGCCGGCATCCATCGACGCGTGCGCCAGCGTGCGCATCTGAGCGAAACCAGGCGCGGACACACCAACGATGATCTGCTTGTCCTTTGCGCGCTTGATGAAGCGGGTCGCAACCTGAAGCGATTCATCGGCTTCCATCTTGGGCGCTTCGCCGAGGATGCCCAGCACAGTTACGCCGTTGCAGCCGACCTCGGCATAGAAATCCGTCAGCCGGTCGATCGAGTCATAGTCGATACGGCCGTCATCAAAGAACGGGGTCGGTGCAATCGCGAACGTCCCGCTCGCCTCATGGGTCAGCTTCATATGCCGTTACTTTCTGGGATTAGAATCTGCGAGCCGCCAGTCTATCCTGCTCGTCGAAGAAAATCTCCTTGGCATGGCTCACGATATCTTGCGCCTTCCAGGGACCGCCGGGCTTCCAGCCCTCCATTTCCAGCATTTTCATCTCGCGCACGCCGCGCGGCCCGGAAACGCCGAGCACCTTGCCGGTCTGCTCGCCGGACAGCGAACTGACCATGTAGAGAACCGCCGGCGCGATCTCGTCCGGCCCCATCGCCGCCTTGGGATTCTCGATATAGCGCGGCAGGTCAGCGGTCATGCGGGTCAGCGCGCCGGGCGCCAGTGTCCAGAGCCGGATGTTGTACTTGCGGCCCTCGATGGCGAGCACGTTGCTCAGACCCCAGATGCCGCCCTTGGCCGCACCGTAGTTACTCTGGCCGAAATTACCGATCAGGCCCGAGGTGGACGAGGTGTTGACGATGACGCCGCCGCCATTGTCCTTCATCCATTTGAACACCGGCATCGTGACGCAGAAGGTTCCTTTCAGGTGCACCTTCATGACCCTGTCCCAGCTCTCCTCGCTCATTTTTGCGAAAGTGCCGTCGAGCAGGATGCCGGCATTGTTGACCAGAATGTCGGCGCGGCCGAAATGCTTGATCGCATCCTCGAACACCGACTGACCGCCAGCCATGGTCGAAATATCCGACCCATTGGCGACGGCCTTCCCGCCTTCCGCCTTGATGGCATCGACAACGCTCTGCGCCATCGACTTGTCGGCGCCGGTGCCGTCGCGCGGCCCGCCGAGGTCATTGACAACGACCGACGCGCCCTCGCGCGCGAACAGCCTGGCGTAGGCCTCGCCGAGCCCGCCGCCTGCCCCGGTGATGATCGCAACCTTGCCGTCGAGCAAACCCATCGAGTCCTCCCGTTTCTTCTTGTTTTTAGACGAGAACAGTCTTGCCGTTCTTGATGACGGTGACGTTCCGGCTCTTCACGCGACCTTCCATCGAGATCACGTTGCCGTCCTTCCACAAATCGAACGAGACCGTCTCTCCGGGGAACACCGGTGAGGAAAACCGTGTGACATGCTGTTTGAACGCGGCGGGGTCAAAGTCCGCATAAGTCTGGAGCACCGCTCGGCAGCTCAAGCCATAGGTGCACATGCCGTGCAGGATCGGCCGGTCGAAGCCCGCGCGTTTGGCGAATTCAGGATCGCTGTGCAGCGGATTGCGGTCGCCGCACAACCGGTAGATCAGCGCCTGATCCGGTCGCGTCGAGATATCGACCGTCATGTCCGGCGCACGCTTCGGAATGGCGTGCGGTTCTGGCTGGCCGTCGGATGGGCCGCCAAATCCACCGTCTCCGCGTGCGAACTGCGATGCGATCAGCGTCGCGAGATCTTCGCCTTTGTCATCCTTGAGCACGGTCTTGCGCAGGATCACCGCGCCCTTGTCCTTGCCCTTGTCGAACACGCCGAGAATGCTGGAGTCCGCCGTGATATTTGCCGTGACCGGCAACGGCTTGTTAAAGGTGATGTCGCGCTCGCCGTCCACCACCATCACGCGGTTGACGTCGATAGGCCCGGCACTTGCACCCCAGGCAGCAACGGACGCGTAAGTCGGAACCACCTTCAGTTCGCGCGGCGTGAAGTAGCCCTCATTGACGAACGACAGTTCCTTCTGGTCCATTGGATCGGCACCCATGCCGATGCCATAGGCGTAGAGCATCACTTCACGGTCGGTCCATGAATACTTCTGGCCGACATTCTTGAGCGCCATCACCTCATCGTACTTGATCGGCATGTTTCCTCGCTGTTGTTATTGTTGTTAGACCGGCGTGAAGAACGGCAGCGGCGCTCCGTCCGTCGGCTTGAACACGACCTTCACGCGCTGACCAATTTTCAGCGCTGCCAGATCGCAGTCCACGAAATTCGTCAGCAGCGACGGACCTTCATCGAGCGTGACATATCCGATCGCATAAGGCCCGGTCGGCGACTTCCGCATCAGGCTGTAGCTGTAGATGACGCCCTCCCCCTTGCTTTCCTCCCACACGGTCTGGTCGGAGAAGCACACCGGGCAGATCGAGCGCGGAAAGTAATGCGGCTCACCGCACGCGGTGCAGCGCTTGATGAGGAATTTGCCCTGCTTGGCGGCGTCCCAGAAATGCGCGGTTTCGGGATTGCCGACCGGCGCTGGATACTTCGGTTTGTCCGTCATTACACGCGCTCCAGAATAGCGGTCGAAGCCGCATGCCGCACACCGAGCAATCCGCCGGTGCCGTGCACCAGCGCGAGATCGCAGTTCGGAACCTGAACCTTGGGATGCGCCTCACCGCGTAACTGCCGCACCGCCTCGATAATCTTGGTGATGCCACCGCGGTTGATCGGGTGGTTGTTGCACAGCCCGCCGCCGTCGGTGTTCCAAGGCAATTTGCCGACACCGGAAATCAGGTTGCCGTCGGCGACGAACTTACCGCCATCGCCCTTCGCACAGAAACCAAGATCCTCGAGCTGAATCACCACGGTGATGGTGAAGCTGTCGTAGATCGATGCGTACTTGATGTCCTTCGGCGTGACACCTGCTTCCGCGAATGCCGGCGGACCGCTCCACACGCCCGCCGAATAGGTCAGGTCGAGCTTGCGGCCGCCGTTCGGACCCTTCAGGGATTCACCGTGGCCGGTCATCCGTACCAGCGGACGATTCAGCGACTTCGCGATCTCCGGTGTAGTCACCACGAGCGCACCACCGCCGTCCGAGACGACGCAGCAATCAAGACGATGCAACGGATCGGAAATCATCGGCGAGTTGATAACGTCCTCAACCGTGACGACATCGCGCAGCATTGCGTGCGGGTTGTATTGCGCGTGATGCGAGGCCGCGACCTTGACCCAGGCAAGCTGCTCGCTGGTGGTGCCGAACTCATGCATATGGCGCATGGCGCACATGCCATATGCATTGTGGGTGGTTGCGCCGTAGGCGGCTTCGAAATCGACCTCGGGGCCGAAGGCGCGCGGCGGCATCGGGCCGGTGCGCGGCTTCCCGGCCAGCGTGATCAGCGCCACGGAACATTTTCCGGCGGCGATCGCCTCGGCGGCGTGCCCAAGGGCGATGATGTAGGAGCATCCGCCGGTCTCGGTCGAATCCAGATGCCGCAGCTTCAGGCCGAGATAGTCAGCCATCGGCATGACACCGCCCGGCGCGTCTCCGGCGCAGAAATAGCCGTCGACATCGGCCTTGGTCAGGCCTGCGTCTTCCAGCGCTCCCTTGGCGCATTCCGCGTGCAACTGCGCCGTCGACTTGTCCGGCGCATGCCGGGTGGGATGCTCATAGATCCCGGCGATGTAGGCTCTTCCCTTGATGCTCAAAGTCATCTCCGCTGCTTCTTCTCAGCGGATTTTCTGACCCGCCAAGCGGCGCTTGGCAAGCATCTTGAGTTTCGCCGTGCGAACGAGCGTTCTATTCCGCGGCGATCTGCGGCACGATCATCGGCGGTGGATTGACAAGGTCCTTGGCAAGCTGTTCGTATCTCGCCTTAGCTTTTGCGATGGACGCCTCTTTCACAGGCCCATAGCCGCGAATCTGATCCGGCAGCGACAGCAATTCGATCGCGATGTCGACGGTCTTCGGCGAGAGCAGCTTCACCGCCGTCACCACGTCCTGCTCATATCCCTTGATCAGATTACGTTCGAGCTTGCGATCCTCGCTGTAGCTAAACGGGTCGAACAACGTGCCGCGCAGGAAGCGGAACTTCGCCATGGTCCGGAATACCGGCAGCATCCATGCGCCGAACTCGCGCTTGCGCGGACGGCCCAATGCGTCGACTCCGCTGTGCAGGATCGGCGGCGCAAGGTTGAAGCTGATCTTGAAATTACCGTCGAACTGCTTGCCGAGATTTTCCGCGAACTTTCCGTCGGTATAGAGACGCGCGACTTCATACTCATCCTTGTAGGCGAGCAGCTTGGCATAATTGATGGCAACGGCGCGCGGCAATGCCTCGCCGTATCCACCGTCGAATGCAACCTTCCGCACTTGATCGACAAGATTCCGATACCGCGCTGCGTAGGCAGCGTTCTGATAATCGGTCAGCAGCTGCGTGCGATGCGCGATGACTTCGTCCAGCGACATCTGATCCAGCGTCTTCGGCGCCTCGGGCTCGTCGCCCTTCATCATTGCCGCAAGCCGTGCAGGATCGTGCGCCGCGAGGCGGCCAAGACGGAACGCCTGGGTATTCATCTTGATCGAAACCGCATTGAGCTCGATCGCCTGTTCGATGGCTTCCGCGCCGACCGGCAACAGGCCTTTCTGATAGGCGTACCCCATCATCATCATGTTGGTCGCGATCGAGTCGCCCAGCAGCGCTTCGGCCGGCTTGGTGAAATCGAGAAATGCGGAGTCCTTGCGCAACGCATTTTCCAGCACCCGGTTGACCTTGCCGCGCTGGAAATCGAAGTCGCGGTTCTGGATGAAATCTGCAATCGGAATGAGATGCGTATTGATGACACCGTAGGTACGAGACGATTCGGCCAGCGTAATCGTCTCCTTGGCAACCGCGACCACTTCATCGGCCGCAATCAGCAAGTCGGCGGTGCCGGTGACGATGCGCGAGCAAGTCACGTCCGCGGTGTTCTTCGATAACCGCACGTGGCTCAGCACTGCGCCGCCCTTTTGCGCGAGCCCCGACATATCGAGGATCATGCTGGCCTTGCCCTCGATGTGAGCGGCCATGCCGAGCAGCGCGCCGATGGTCAGCACGCCGGTGCCGCCCACGCCGCCAACCGCGATATTGTAAGGCCGGTCCAGCGATGGCACCGAGGACGGAGGCGGCAATTCGCCAAAGTCGCCGAGATCGACCGGCGCGCGCTTGCGCAGCGTACCGCCCTCAACGGTGACGAAGGACGGGCAGAAGCCCTTCACGCAGGAATAGTCCTTGTTGCAGCTCGACTGGTTGATGGTGCGCTTGCGCCCCAGTTCAGTCTCCAGTGGCTCCACCGAAATGCAGTTCGACTGCACCGAGCAGTCGCCACAGCCTTCGCAGACGGCCGAATTAATGAAGACGCGCTTTGACGGATCTTCCATCAAACCGCGCTTGCGGCGGCGGCGTTTCTCGGCGGCGCAGGTCTGCACGAAGACAATGGCCGAACAGCCCGGCACTTCGCGCAGCGTGCGCTGGACTTGATCGAGCTGGTCGCGGTGCGCAACCTTGGTGCCCGGTGCAATGTCGGACGCCGGATAGGCTTCGGGGGTTTCCGATACGAGATAGATATCTCGGATGCCCTCGCTGTGAAGCTGGAACGTGACCTGCTGCGGCGAGAGCTCGCCGTCGACATGCTGACCGCCGGTCATGGCCGTCGCGTCGTTGTAGAGAATTTTATAGGTGATGTTCGCCTTGGACGCGACCGCTTGCCGGATCGCGAGGCTGCCTGAATGGAAGTATGTGCCGTCGCCAAGATTGACGAAGACATGCTTCTCGTTGGTGAACGGCGCGATACCGACCCACGGCACGCCCTCGCCGCCCATATGCGTAAACGTCTCAGTGTTGCGGTCCATCCACAGCGCCATGAAGTGACAGCCGATGCCGGCCATCGCACGGCTGCCGTCCGGCACCTTGGTCGATGAATTGTGCGGACAGCCCGAGCAGAAATACGGAGTACGCGTGACTGGCGCGATCGCCTGAACCTGCGTCGCCTGCCGGCCGTTGAACCAGTCGGCCTTGGCGCGCAGCATCGCCACGATTTCAGGATTGAGGTCGAGTTGCAGCAGCCGCTCGGTCAGCGAGCTTGCCAGCGACGCGACGCTGAGTTCTTCGGCAAACGGCAGGAAGCGCTTGTCGTGATGGTCCATCTTGCCGATGATGCGCGGACGCACATCGTCACGCCAGTTGAACAGTTCCTGCTTGACCTGGTTTTCGACGATCTCGCGGCGCTCTTCAACGATGAGGATTTCCTCAAGGCCGACGGCGAATTCGCGCACCCCTTGCGGCTCCAGCGGCCACGGCATGCCGATCTTGTAAAGCCGAATACCAATTTTTGCGGCAACCTCCGGCGTGATGCCGAGTTCGCGCAACGCCTGCCGGATATCTTCATAGCTTTTGCCGGACGCCATGATGCCGAACCGCGCGTTCGGCGAATCCATCGTCACGCGGTTGATCTTGTTGGCGCGCGCAAAGGCGACTGCGGCAAATCCTTTATAATCCTGCAGGCGCTTGTCTTGCGCGTAACGGTCGTCCGGCCAGCGCAGGTTGAGGCCGTCCGGCGGCATCTCGAAATCGGTCGGAATGATGAAGGGCGTCATCTCATCGGTAAGGTCGATCTCCGCGGTGGTCTCCACCGTTTCGGTGATCACCTTCATGCCAACCCAGCAGCCGGAGTAGCGCGACATCGCAATGCCGAGCAGACCCATCTCGATCATTTCGTGGATGCTCGATGGATAGAGATACGGCATCAACGCGGAGATGAAGGCGTGGTCCGACTGATGCGGCACGGTGGAAGATTTGGCACCGTGATCGTCGCCGGCGAGACAGAGGACGCCGCCATTCTTGGCCGAACCTGCCGCGTTGCCATGACGGAACACGTCGCCGCAGCGATCAACGCCGGGACCCTTGCCGTACCAGATGCCGGTAATACCGTCGAATTTCGCACCCGGCGAAAGATTGAGTTGCTGCGAACCCCAGATCGCTGTGGCCGCAAGATCTTCATTGACACCCGGCTGGAATTTCACGTCGTACTGGGCGAGATGCTTGCGGGCTGCGTGAAGTTGCTGATCGTAGCCGCCAAGGGGTGATCCGCGATAGCCGGTGACGAACCCTGCGGTATTCAGGCCCGCAGCCCGATCGCGCCTGACCTGCGCCATCGGCAGCCTGACCAAAGCCTGAATGCCGGTCAGAAAAACGTGTCCCGAAGCCTGCGTATACTTCTGATCAAGACTGATCGGCCCTTGATTGATTCCCATAACTTGACTGCCTCTTCGCCGGGCTCTTGTTTGCAACGTCACGAGTCTACTTAGAACCAGTCTATGTCGCTTTTTGCTTCCAGCACATCATAAATCGCAATCATCAGACCTTTGTTTTGAAAAGCAATTTTCGGTTCGCTTTTCAGTCCAACCCGACCTGTTGTGTCGCTTTTATGCCTGACGTCGAAAGGAGATTGCGGGCCGTTTGGTGCGTCTTGGGGCCATACTCTTTCGCTGCGGTGCGATTACCTGTCGCAACGCTGCCCCGCCTCCGGTGCAAGGCTCGGCCGGAACGGTACCGGCGGGTGAGCCGTTGACCTCCGCCAACGCAAACCCGGTCTCAACGGGTTGCACAGACAAGCGGAGGATTTGAATCATGACCCTATCAGCAAACGATTGGTCGTCTGACAGCAAGAAGGGCGGCTACGACGAGCCGATCCAGACAAGCGAAGAATTCGACCAGCAGGGCAAGCCCATCAAAGCCCTTATCGGTGTGGCGCTGCTTGTGGTTCTCGCTCTTGTCCTCGCGCGCATGAGCCCTGTCCCGCATGAAGTTTCCACCAACCCCGCAGTGACAACGGGCCAAACGACGGGCCCGAGCGTCCGATGACGTCATCGATATCCGCAAAGTTCCGGACATCAGTGACCGAATGAGTGCCGGATACCGGGGAACGTCTCCGTTATCCGGCGATTGTCTCTAAAGATGCAACGACTGGAGGACTGATTCATGGCAATTGAGCGCAACCCCAACGATCCTTACAGCGCAGCTCCGACCAACGATGAATTGCTTCGCCGCCGCGCGGAACAATTTGATAACGAACTTCAGGCGGATCCAGAACTGGCTGAAGGTCCCGCCAGCGGAGGGCGTATCGCGATGTTCGCGATCGCGCTCGTGGCAATTCTCGGCGTGGTGTTCTACGGGCTGAACACCTCCAGCACATCTCCGGATGCGACGCCGACCGCGCAAACAACGCCGGCTTCGCCGTCGGGCGGCACGGCGCAGGCGCCTCGTGCTCCGGCTGGCCAGACCACGGGCTCGGCAATGCGCCCGGCGCAACCCGCTACTCCGCCGGCGATGAACAATCCGGCACCAGCAGCCCCGCAGAACAACGCGGCTCCGGCTGGCGCACCGTCAAGCAACTAACCTTGACGGCTTGAAATCAGAGCGGGCATCCTCACGGGTGCCCGCTCTTTTTCGGTCTGCTATTTTCGCTCCTTGATGGCTTTTGCAAAGAAGCCATTGATCTCACCATGTGGCACAGCCTGCGCCATTCCGGCAAACGATCCGCTGTCCGCAATTTCACGCGCGGCCTTCAGGAACGCGCCCCATGCAGCGCGTGCGAGCGCGCCACCGACGCTGATACGCCGCACGCCGAGATCGGCTAGTTCAGTCTGCGTCATGCCGGGGCCAGCCCACAGCACATTGATCGGCTTCGGTGCCAGTTCTTTCACCACTGCCGCGATCTGCTCCTTAGTCCTGATGCCAGGCGCATACAGGCAATCCGCCCCCGCCTCGGCGTAGGCAATCAAACGCGCGATGGTCGCCTTGAGATCGGGCTGACCGATCAGAAAGCTCTCACACCGCCCCACCAGCACGACATCGCCGCCCGTCGCATCGATCGCGGAACGAGCCGCGCGCATGCGCTCGACCGCAAGCGTCATCTCGTAGAGCGGGGCCGATGCATCGCCAGTCGAGTCCTCAATCGACAATCCGGCCACACCTGTTGCGACGCCACGCGCCACGTTCGCTGCAACACCTGCCGGATCGTGCGCAAAACCCGCCTCGAAATCGGCATTCATCGGCAGATCGGTTGCGTCACACAGCGCTTTCAGATGCGCCAGAACGTCGTCGCACGTCACCTTGTTGTCGGGATGCCCGATCGACCAGGCAAAGCCTGAACTCGTCGAGGCGAGCGCCTTGAATCCCATCCCCTGCAACAGTTGGGCGCTGCCGACGTCCCATGGGTTGGGCAGCACGAAGCATCCGCTCTCGTGAAGTTTCCTGAAATCCGCGCGCTTCTGCGCTGTCGAAACCGGCATTCGTTATTCTCCCA
>JAZKDK010000052.1:44280-75502 GCA_040387615.1 Pseudomonadota bacterium
ATCAATGTCTTTGGCGCTGCGGCGGACGATGCCGCTGATGCCCTGTAAAATCAATCGGACTCGTGTGGCGTCAGCCTTGCATCAGCCGGAGAAAGGTTCGCTCCTCCGAGAGGATGAACTTGTGCTCCTGCGCGAAACTGAAGTTTGCAGCACCTTCCGTATCGGCTTTCAGCCGCGCGCGATAGGATTCGTACTCAGCCAGACTCGGAAACGAGATCAGACCGAACGCGATGTTGTCGGTGCCTTCGTGCGGCATCCAGTAGCCGAGCAAATCGCCTCCGCATTTCGGAATAATGGTGAGCCACCGCTGTGCATAGGCTTCAAACATATGCCGCTTGAAAGGATCGAGCTGGTAGCGAATGAAGACGGTTACGGTCATGGCGCGCTCCTTGTTCGGATCGGAAGCTAACCGTTGCCTGTCATGAATGCTTCGACTAGGATCGAAGTATGAAAGCAGGACCGGACATGGCCATGATCGCCTCGCTTGTCGGCGATCCCGCGCGCTCCAATATGCTGACCGCGCTGATGAGCGGACGCGCCCTCACCGCGACTGAGCTCGCGCAGGAAGCGGGCATCACGCCACAGACCGCCAGTTCGCATCTTGCCAAACTCGAAGCGGGGCATCTCGTCATCCCCGAAAAACAGGGCCGGCACCGCTATTTCCGGCTGTCCGGCCCCGACGTCGCCACGGTGCTTGAGGGATTGATGGGGCTCGCCGCCCGCGCCGGTCATTTGCGGGTCCGGACCGGACCTGCCGACCCCGGGCTGCGCCGCGCCCGTGTCTGCTACGATCATCTCGCCGGCGATCTGGGCGTCCGGATGCTCGACTCCATGACGGAGAAGAAGCTGCTGCGCACGCAGAAGGACAGCGTCGCGCTCACACCCCAGGGTGAGCGGTTTGTCGCCGACCTCGGCATCGATTTGCCGGCCCTCGGCGGATCGCGCCGTCCCCTGTGCAAGACCTGCCTCGACTGGAGCGTCCGGCGCAGTCATCTCGCAGGCTCGCTCGGCGCGGCGATCCTGTCCCGATTCTACGAGTTGAACTGGGCGAAGCGCGAAAAAGGCAACCGCGTCGTGACGTTTTCGCCGAAAGGCGCCGCCCGCTTTAACGCATTGTTCGGCGCGCCGGGCGATTAATGCAACAATCCGCAGTTGACAGCGCCGAGCAAAAATTGGCGTAATTCGCTGCGCTTTTCGCGCTTTTGATGTCCCGAATTTCTGACAGGATGTTCCATGTTTCGCAGTGGGTTAATCGCATTTGTCGCGCTGTCTTCCGTTACCGTTCCGGCGGCCGGCTGGGCGTACGAAATCAAGCCGAAGCCTCCTGAAACTGCGTTTTCCGCGAAACTCCAGCCTGACATTGTCGGCCTGTCCAGCGCCACGGAAGGCAGCAAGGCCGCGCCGATCTTCGAGGCCTACCTGAAAGATCTGCCCGGCGTGAAGCCGGAAACTGCGCAGCAGAAATTCGGCGGCACCAACGTGACCTATGTCACCGCGATGAAGTTTACCCTCGCCCCCACCAGCACCCATCCGGGAGAATCGATGCTGGCGGTTTTCTCCTCGCCGGCGAGCGGCAACCGCGCCTATTACATCTCGCGCCTGCTTGGCTTTTCTACCGACAAGCAACCATCGAAGGCCGAGATGATCGAGCGCGTGACCACGAAGTACGGCGCGCCAACGGCGATCGGCGATGGCCGCATGTATTATTTCTACAAGGGCGGCAAGCTAATGTCGGTGAAGCAGAAATATACTCCTGCCACCGCGCTCGAAGCGCTCAACGCACCGCTCAATCCGAAAGTCGCCGTCGCTCTCAACGATGCCAACGGGCGCGGCAGCTGCGTCGCGGAACTGAAGCGTACACAGGCGCTGGAAAAGACACTCGACAAGCTGGTCACCGAGGCAAAGGCTGCGAATTGCGACGCTCTCGTGTCCGTTGAAATTTCTCCGGGTATCACCGCGGATCGCGTCAGCAAGGCGGATTTCACGCTGATCGACTTCAAGCAGGTCATTAGCGCGGCGAAGATCGACGCGGACGCTTTCGCGGCTGAGAAGAACGAAGCCCTCAACAAGACCCCGCTCGGTAACGCACCGAAACTCTGATCAGCGCTCTTCGGCGAGAACCTTTCCGGCCTCACGGCATTGTCATGACGACAGGACCCGTCACGCTTTACCCGCATGCATGACGGCGCTAACGGTGCCGCGAAAACCCGGGAGAGCTTGATGAAATCTCTTTACCTGCTGCCGTTCGCCCTTCTGTCATTCAACGCCGCGCAGGCCGCCGAACCTGCCGCGAAAGAGCCATACGGCATCGGTCTCGAAGGTTTCGCCTATCCCTATCCGGTCAACATGCTGCCGCTCACCAACGAAGGCGAGCAGGTTCGCATGGCCTATATGGACGTTGCACCCGCGACGCCGAACGGCCGCACCGTTCTTCTGCTGCACGGCCGCAACTTCCCGTCGAGCTATTGGGCGCCGGTGATCAAAACGCTGACCGGCGCAGGCTACCGCGTGGTGGTGCCCGACCAGATCGGCTTCGGAAAATCCTCCAAGCCGGTCTTCGATCTGCATTTCGATACGCTGGCGCGCAACACCATTGCGTTGCTCGACCATCTGAAATTGCAGCAGGTGGACATCGTGGCGCATTCGCTGGGCGGTATGCTCGGCGTGCGTATCACGCGCTCCTACTCTGCCCGCGTCTCGCGTCTGTTGCTGGCCGCCCCGATCGGACTTGAAGACTACCGGCTCTATGTGCCGCCAACGCCGACTGAAAGCATCATCGAGCGCGAGGACAAACTGACCGCCGACGGTTACCGCCAGCAGTTGATAACCGCTTATTCGCTGAAGCTGCCGCCTGAGGCGATCACGCCCTTCATCGACGCACGCTTCAACATCAAGGGCTCGTCCGAATATCCACGCTGGCTGCGCGCCTTCGTCAATTCCGCGCAGCTTATCTATCGCGAACCAGTGGCACATGAAATTCCGCTGATCGACCGGCCGACGCTGTTTGTGATGGGCGAAGACGATCACAATGCGCCCGGCAAGCCGAACGCGCCCGAAGCGTTGCGGCCGAAGATGGGACACAACGCCGATCTTGCCAAAGCTTTGGCGGCAAAGATGCCGAATGCGAAAGCCGAGGTGATCCCGAATGTCGGGCATCTGGTCTTTCTCGAAGCCGAGATGAAGTTCAACGATTTGATGCTAGGCTTCCTCGCGAAATAGAACTGCGAAAAGCCGGAACAGGGGATCGACGATGAAGATGCTTTTCGCGACAGTCGCCCTTGCAGCTGCGATGTTTGGCGCGGGAGCGGTCCAAGCGATGCCGCTCGCTCCAGCCGCCGCCGTGCGCAGCGATGTGGTGGCGGTGAAGGACGGATGCGGCGTCGGATTTCATCGTCTCTCCAGCGGGGTCTGCCGTCCGCAGCCGGAAGGACCGAGACTGATGCGGATGTTCGCCCGCAAATGTCAGGTCGGATACCGCCGCAACCTCGCTGGCAAATGCCGACGCGAGTAAAACGAAAACCCCGGCTGAATCAGCCGGGGCTCGTCAATTCGACCGCTACTTACCAGCGGCGATAGTGCCGACGGTAGCGGCGGCGGTAATGACGACGGTAGTGCCGGCGGTAGTGACGACGGCGCCATTGGACATTCTCAGGTTCGGCACGCGCGAGATCGTCCTGATCCGCAACCGCGGGCTTGGCCGTCACGTCAGGCTCGGGCTTCGGCCCGTTCATCAAATCATGATGCGGGGACAACATCGGCGCAGCACTCGCCGCCGATGCCGCGGCGACAACTGCACCTGCGCCGGCAGCGATGCCGAACGCAAACTTCAGAAAATCACGACGTTCCATCAATTCTTCTCCTTGTGAAGCGAACGTTTCACGGCACGACTGTCCCGCAATAAGAACGAACGCGGTGTGAAGCCAGATTGTTCCGTCTCAAGCATGCGACCCGTTGCCTCTCTGCATCATCTTTTTGCGGCGAATGATTACGCGATCATCCGCTCAACAACCGACGCGGTAACTCATCACCAGTAGCGGCGACGCCAGTAACGGCGACGATAGACGCGGCGGCGACGCCATCCCCAGTACCTGCGGCGACGCCAGTACCTGCGGCGGCGGAAGCCCCAGTGCCTGCGACGGCCCCAACCGCGGCGACGGCCCCAGCCGCGGCGGCGTCCCCACCGCACCTGCTCGATCTGCGCTTCGTTCAGATCGTCGTCGTTGGCAACGGCGTTTTGCGGGAGCTGGTCCGGCTCAAGCGGCTTGTCAGTCAGTGGCTGCGGCACAAGCGGCGCGGCGCGTGCGGCTGTTGCAGCAGCCGCGCCCGCAGCGGCCACGCCAAACGCGAACTTGAGAAAAACGCGGCGATCCATGATGCGTCCTCCGATGTTCTGTTGATCGGAAGAATTCCGCAGCGCGCATGAATGGAAACTGAACCGAGCGGATTCCAGATTCGCATCGCGGCCAAGCTGTTTTCCTCTGCGGCTAGCGAGGCCCTGACCTGCGTCTGCGACCACAATCGGTTCATCTTGTGTCAATATTCGAGCGAATAATTTCCCTCTACCGGCCGGGAGGCCGGATGACATGATTCCGGTTTCCTGGTCAGCCCCGGCCGGGCTGGAATACATCGCAACATGCAACATGCAACACGATGACCCTGGAAGGATTCCCATGAAAACGTTGTTCGCAGCAGCCCTTCTCGCAATCTCCGCGGCCGGTTTCGGCGCCGCGAGCGCAATGCCCGTTGCTCCCGCTTCCGGCGCCAGCGCCGACGTTATCCAGATCGCAGGCGGTTGCGGCCGCGGCTTCCATCGCGACTCGTTTGGCCGCTGCCGCGTCAACCGTGGTGGCGTGGTTGTGGTTCGCCCGCGGGTGGTACGCCCCCGGGTGGTGCGCACGTGCCGTTACTGGGGGCCGGGCCGCGTCTGCCGCACGTGGTGGTGAGCGCGTCGCTTCACAATCGAACCCCGCTTCGGCGGGGTTTTTCTTATGATGAGTTCTGCGGTCGTCGCGTCGTGCTGTGCACGGCAACATTGCAGATGTGCGCCATTGCCCCTGTTGTTATGAGGGCGCGCGGAACGCCGGATGCTCAACGCATCCGCTTCGGTTAAAAGCCAAAGAGCAGACCGGATTTCGCAGAACCACACAACTTGGCCGGCGCGGGATCACGTTGTCACGCGAGACGGTTGCCAGTCCCGCACTCCAACGCGCAGCGTAGCGCATCGTAGACGCGCGTGAACGCGCTGTTGGTATCGTGACGATCGCGAGCCGCCCCTCAACGGTGAGGCAGGATGCAACGAATATAATCCTATATACTATCTAATGTTAAGCCGAAGGTATCGAATGGGTATCTTCCGAACCTCCCTGCCCGCGCTTAAACAAACTTCGCCGATTTTCCGACGATGTTGGAACCATTTGCTGTTCCGTGATTGGTAGAAGATGGCAGACAGCATCATCGCCCATCGCTCCGTCCGTTCCCGCACCTCCAGATGCGCACACGTCATCGAACGCTTCGGCCTGTCGATGGCGGGCGCGTCATGCGGCCTGTTCGTCGCAGCTCATGTTTCGAGCGCGCGCGTCGAGGCCCTGGGTTCCGTGAGTGTGAGCCTCGCCCTGATGGTGCTCGGCGCCATCGGCTTCTATCTCGGCATTGACGTCCCGCCTCACCGTACGGGCCGGCCGTCGCAGGGTCGCCTGACCGGCGAGGATCTGCAGCCGATGGATCCTGTCGAACTGCTGAGCGCGGCGGGAACATTCCTCGCCGCCACGGCGGCCTTCGTTTCGGTCTATTCCATCGTGACCGATTCCGACATGACGGCCGCGATGACAGTAGCGCTGGCATGCGGCTGGCTGCTCGGCGTGACCATGCAGATCGTTGCGGGGGCCACCGCGCGCATTAGGCACACCTGAAGTTCCGCATCGGCCTAACTAGAGATCGCGCGGCCTTACCGGTTCTTCGCCCTTCCAGATCATCCGGAGCCATTCCAGAAATCTTTTCATGCGTCCTCACGCGCCGGGGCCGCGCGTCCTCTTCGCAATGCATCGCGCTGCTTTTCGAGCGCGCTGGCGCGCGCCTTCGCGCACTGCGCCTTATCGGCATGCGCAGGTTCCTTCGGCCCGACCAGATTCATTCGCGATGTCATCGGTTGAGGCACACCGTGGCCACAGTCCGGCGGCTGCGTTGCCATCGGCACTTTCACGGGCGAGTTCCTGTGCAGGCTTTTAGCCGATGTGGACATCGGCCTATGCAGCTTTCTGGGCAGCGCTGTTTTCTTCGGCATACGGAACAACGCACAACACACCGATTGGTTCTCGGAACGAAACGCGCGCGGCACACTTAATCAGGCCATTGTGACGCACCGGAGTTACGCCGTGCCGTGGAATAGCCGCTTCATCAAACCGATCGTTCCCGCGAAGGGCCGCCCGATCTCTACACTGAAAGATGCGCTGGACTATATCAGCGCCCTTCCCCCGTCCGAACAGTCGGCCATTACGCAGGAGATCGCCGACGCCGTGGAGATGGCGGCGCAAGGCCGCGGTCCGTTGCGCGTGACGGAAGCGCGCATGGTGCGGCTCGTTCACGGTCCCGTCGCAATTCCGGAGGAAGCTCCGGCCGGGCAACCCGCGATGGTCAGGCGCGGCGGCAGATCATGACCGGATCGACTTATCCGGGCGCGGATTGTTCTCGTCACTCTTAATCGAAACGAGGAGTTTGCTCATGGCTTCCAAGGTCAAACCCATTCCCGACGGATATTACACCGTCACGCCCTATCTTATTGTCGACGGCGCGGAGAAGGTCATTGGCTTTCTTCAAAAGGCCTTCGACGCCGAACTGTTCAACGAGATGACCAAGCGGCCCGACGACAAGGTGATGCATGCCGCGCTGAAAATCGGAAATTCGATGATCATGATCGCGGACTCATCGGAATACGCGAAAGCCTCGCCGGTGATGCTCTATCTGTATGTGCCGGACGCCGACGCCGCCTACCAGAAGGCCATCAAGGCCGGTGCCACCTCGATCATGGAGCCCATGGATCAATTTTACGGCGACCGCTCCGGCGGCGTGAAAGATCCCGCGGGCAACAGCTGGTTTGTCGGCACGCATATCGAGGACGTCAGCGCAGCCGAGCTGAAGAAACGCGCGGAAGAAGAACTCAGGAAGCGCAGCAAGGCGGCGTAACCCGCCTGCATTGCACGCTGCTATGCGAGCCCAGGGCCGGACGCTCAGTGCGGGCCTTCGCGCTCGTAGATGAACTTCGGCATTTCCCACTTGTAGCGGATCGCCAGCAGGCGGAACGTCAGGCCGAACGCCACCGAGCCGATCACCACCGCGACGTGCTCGACCCCGAAATGATTGCCCGCGACATAGATCGCGCCTGTCACCAATGAGACGCTGGCGTAGAGTTCGCTGCGGAACAGCAGCGGCACCTCGGTGCAAAGGATATCGCGCAACACGCCGCCGGCGCAGCCGGTGATCATGCCCGCCACCACCACGATGGTCAGCGGATGGCCCATGCTCATGGCCACGTTACAGCCGATGATGGTGAAGACCACAAGGCCGATGGCATCGAGCACGAGGAAAAGATAATGCAGGCGATGCACCACGCGCGCCAGCGCGATGGTGAGCAGCGCAGCGCCGCCCGTCAGCAGCAGCAGCGTGGGATGTTTCACCCAGAGCAGCGGATAATGCCCGAGCAGCATGTCGCGCAGCGAGCCGCCGCCAAGCGCGGTGACTGCTCCAAGCATCGCGACGCCGAACCAGTCCATCTTGCGCCGTCCGGCCGCGAGCGCCGCCGTCATGGCCTCGGCGACCATGGCGAACAATCCGAAGAAGAAAAGAACCGATTCGGCGGGCTGCATGGGCAAGCCCTAGCACAGTTCTCCTGCCGCCGCAGCGCGGGGGCTTTCCGGATTGCGCGAGAAACACAGCGCATTTCAACAGCCGCAACCGTCATGGCCGGGCTTGACCCGGCCATCCACGTTTTCTCTTCACATTGCATGTAAGGCGTGGATCACCGGGTCAAGCCGGTGATGACGGCTGAGTGTGGAGCAGCGAGCCGTGGCCGCAGCGAAATGCGGGCAGCATCGCACGAGAATTTCCCGGACTGCGCTTCGCTGCATCCGGGCTACGCGCTCTGCCTCAGCCGCTGTATTCCTCCGCCTGCACCAGAATGTCGCGGGTGCGCTTCACCTCGGGCCAGTCGCGGTCGAAGTCGCGGATCAGCCGCTTCATCTCCTCACCGCCTGCGGCGGCATCCAGCGACGCGCGGTCGGGAAATTCATACATCGCCAGATGCACGGCGGGATCGTTGGCGAGCCAGTAGCGCAATGCGCGCTTGGAGCCGAACGACTTCACCGCGTCGGGCAGATGCTCGCGCGAATACCACGCGTCGAACGCAGCGCGTTTGGATTCATTGGGGACGGTGGCGCGGACGACGAGGATGTGGGGCATGGCAGGTTAGGCCCACACTTTATTTGCATCGAAGCTCAACCCAGCCGCTTTAAGTTCCTTAACTAGTTTGAGCTTCCACCCTTCTGCCGCGTCCAAATCGGTATAGATGACGCCGTAAAGGTCGGAAGGAATCTCTATGTCTCCCTTACGTAAAAGGCAGGCTCGCCCCCTTCCCAATTTTCCGACGAAAAACCCAAGTTCGAATATTACATTCTGTCGCGCCCGAGTTGCCTGGGCTGATCCAGAAACAACTCCACCTAGGTCATCTGGCGTCAAGAGAACAACAGCGAAGCCAACCTGAGCCGCATAGTTTTCGAACTTCTCGATTATCGTCAGCCCTTGATCTGGCTGCTCCTGCAAAATGATCGCATTGAGTTCTATTTTCTCAAGAAAGCGAGCGACCGCATCACGAGCTCCGTGGTCGTGCCCATGAACCACAAAGACCTTTCTTGATAGGTTTTTCGATGGTTGAACCGGTGGAGTTGAGGAGCTCTCATACTCTTGATCAGCTATCTCTTCCTCAAGAACTTTGATCGCTTGTTTCAGCATCAAGATCGATTCTTGCTTACCTTCAGCAAGATACTGGCGCGCTTCAAATGTATCATCTCGTACATCGCCAAACGGCGACCCCATCACAACCGGCCCATGATCGAGCGTAGTCGCTCTGCTATATCTGTTATATTCTACCGTTCCGTGACCGAACACCGCAGACAAGGCCTCATCAATAGAAGTCTCGATTGCCGTCACCTCTGGAGGCCATCGCTTCTGAACCTTTTGAGGGTCGAATACCTCAAGCTCCTGAATTCTTCGAAGCAATTTTTCAATTGAACGCCGTTTTTGATCCACCGACAGCACGGGACGCTGTGGCCTTTCCGTTGTACTACGACGCGCCATTTCAACTCCGAGAGTACTTTAACCGCCTCACAACGGAATATTGTCGTGCTTCTTCATCGGCACGTCGACGTGCTTGTCCTTCAGCATCGCCAGCGCGCGGGCGATGCGCTTGCGGGTCGAGTGCGGCATGATGACGTCGTCGATATAGCCGCGCTCGGCGGCGACGAACGGCGACAGGAAGCGGTCCTCGTATTCTTTGGTGCGCGCGGCGATCTTTTCCGCATCGCCGATGTCCTGACGGAAGATGATCTCCACCGCGCCCTTCGCGCCCATCACCGCGATCTGCGCCGTCGGCCAGGCGTAGTTCATGTCCGCGCCGATTTCCTTCGAGGCCATCACGTCGAACGCGCCGCCGTAAGCCTTGCGCGTGATCACGGTCACCAGTGGCACCGTGCATTGGCTGTAGGCGAATAGTAACTTCGCGCCGTGCTTGATCAGCCCGCCATATTCCTGCGCGGTGCCCGGCAGGAAGCCCGGCACGTCCACGAACGTCACGATCGGAATGTTGAAGGCATCACAAAAACGCACGAAGCGCGCGGCCTTGCGTGAGGCATCACTGTCGAGCACGCCTGCCAGCACCATCGGCTGGTTGGCGACGAAGCCCACCGTCTTGCCCGCGATGCGGCCGAAACCGGTGACGATGTTCTTTGCGAACGTATCGGCGAGTTCGAAGAAGTCCCCCTCGTCCACCACCTTCAGGATCAGTTCCTTGATGTCGTAAGGCTGGTTCGGATTGGCCGGGACCAGCGTATCGAGCGATTCATCGACGCGTTCGATGTCGTCGAAGCTTGGCCACTCGGGAACGCCATCGGTATTGTTGCTCGGCAGGAAATCTATCAGCCGGCGCATCTGCAGCAGCGTTTCAACGTCGTCCTTGAACGCGCCGTCGGCGATGGAGGATTTCGTGGCGTGCACCGACGCGCCGCCGAGTTCTTCTGCCGTGACGACCTCGTTGGTCACGGTCTTCACCACGTCCGGGCCGGTGACAAACATGTAGCTGGTGTTCTTCACCATGAAGATGAAGTCGGTCATCGCCGGTGAATAGACGTCGCCGCCCGCGCACGGGCCCATGATGACGCTGATCTGCGGAATCACGCCCGAGGCGATCACGTTGCGGCGGAACACATAGGAATAACCGGCCAGCGCCGCGACGCCTTCCTGAATGCGCGCGCCGCCCGCGTCGTACAGCCCGATGATCGGCGCCCGCGCCTTCAGCGCCATGTCCTGCAGCTTGGTGATCTTCAGCGCGTGGGTCTCGGACAGCGAGCCGCCGAACACCGTGAAGTCCTTGGCGAACACGAAGGTGGTGCGGCCGTTGACCGTGCCCCAGCCGGTGACGACGCCGTCGCCGGGGATCTTGTTCTTCTCCATGCCGAATTCGACCGAGCGATGCTCGACGAACATGTCGAATTCCTCGAACGAGCCCTTGTCCAGCAGCAGTTCGATGCGCTCGCGGGCAGTCAGCTTGCCGCGCGCATGCTGCGCCTCGATGCGCTTGTCGCCGCCGCCCTTTTTTGCGCCTGCGCGACGTTCATCGAGTGCTTCGAGGATGGTCTTCATGGATGTCTGCCCCAGAATCTTGTGTTGGGCGGCGCGCGCCGCCTAGTGGTCCGATTCTAACATTTGCATCCCGTTTGGGCGGGCACTTTTGCAAATGTTAGAATCAAAGGACCACTAGCATTTTTAGGTTTCTAGTGGAGCTTTGGATTTGACGTTCGCTGACGCTGCTCGCGGCAAAATCGGGCGAATGTCAAATCCGCTCCACTAGGGTGTGGGCAGCTTTCTAGCACGCTGTCCGGGCGGGGGAAAATGCCCCGCAGACCGGGATTTCACCCGCTGTGGAGCGGCGGTTCGTGTGATAAACCGGCGTTTTCGGAGGATTGCATGCTGTTTCTCGTGATCTCGAACCCGCGGCCGGAGCGGCCCTCGGAAGTCGCCAAGGCGCGGCAGGGCTTCTGGCCCTGGATGTCTGCCTATCAGGCGCAGGGGATCTGCAAGCACATCTATCCGCGCGTCGGGCGCGGCGCGGTCGCTATCCTCGATGTGGAGAGCAACGAGGTGCTGCACCGGATCTTGAACGAATGGGCGGACATCATCCCCGCCCAGTTCGAGACCTATCCGCTGGTCGATCTCGCCGCGACCAAGGCCGTGCTGGCCGCGCAGGTCGGCACAAAAACGGCGAAGGACTGAGCGCCCTCGCCGTCTGTTTTAGCGTTACGCCTTCGGCGGACGGCTGGCGACGAAGTAGCTCGACTTATGCACCACCTTGCCGTCGCGCAGAGTGATGACGTCGACCAATTCCATGGTCACCGGCTTGCCGTCCGGCGCGGTCGCAGTCAGGATCGATTCCGAAACGAAATGATCGTCGCTGCCGTAGAGCGCGACCGGCTCGAATTTAATACCGGGCAGTCCGGAAATGTCCTTGCCGAACTGCTCGGCAACGGCGTCCTTACCCTTGTAGACTTTCGAGCTGCCGTGACGCTGATAGCTGGTGTCGTCGACATGAAAGGCCATGATTGCCGCAACGTCGTGCGAATTCCATGCGGCGTTGTAACGCGTGGCGAGTTCTTTCCACGACGAGGTTGGTGCGATTTTCGCGGCTGCTGATGACGACATGCCTGGGCTCCCTGATTTTATGTTCTTGATCCAAGCCTAGCGTGTTTCAGACAGGCGTGAAACCGGCCATCGATGTCGGATGGCTCCTATACCGGCAGGCAATGTGTCGTCGCTGAGGATGAACGCGATACCATCGCCTTGTGGACGTGCCCGCTAGCGCAGCCGTCCTGTCAGGCGCATGACGAAAATCAGAACTTCGGCGACGCCCTTGTAAAGCTCGGCGGGAATTTCCTCACCAAGCTCGACGTTGGACAGCGCGCCCGCCAGCACTTCGTTCTCCTGAATGGGAATGTCATTCTCTTTGGCGATCTCGATGATCTTCTCGCCGATGGTACCCTTGCCCTTGGCGACAACGCGCGGCGCACCCTTCTTGTCATAGTGCAGCGCGACCGCGAGACGGTTTTTGATATCGATGCTCACAGCGCGCGATCCAGAAAATGCCCGGCCGGTGGCGGCGGTGCCTTCGGCGGCGCGCCCTCGCCGATCACGATGTCGCCGGGTTCAAGGGCGGCTTCGCGCAACGCATGCGACAGTTGCGGCGCATTGATCCGCAACTGCGCCGCCGTCGCGGATCGTTCGGCCCACATTCGCACCGATGTTCGCCCATTGCTCAGCGACACCAGCGCATGCACCGGCCCGCTCGGCTCGACGTTCAGCGAGAACCGCGCACGCCACACACGGCTGGCGGCCGCAGCTTCATTGCCCGCGCCATCGCGCGAAATCTCGAATTGCGCCACGGCGGTGCCTTGTGGCGTGGCAAACGGAATTTCGAAATTCCATCGCGGCACATTGGGGTCGTTTCGCGCGCCGGGAATATCCACCGGCAATGAGGCCGCCTGCAAAAGCGTCTGCCGCGCCAATGCCGCGTCGGTGTCCTCGATCAGGCGATGCGCAACCGTTGCCGGCGCATCGTCCGGCGCGAGCGATGGCAAGGCGATCGACTGCGCAGTCGTTTCCGAGCCGCGAAACGGCGGCGGCGGCACGTTGGTGCGTGCGACCGCTTCATCGCCCTCAGTTACGGTGTGAGCGGCGCCTGCGCGAGCTTCCGCATCGAGCAGATTTGAAACCGCATCCAGCACGCCCTTCGGAAATCCCTGCAACACCTCCTGCAGCGCCGTCAGTCCGGCGCTTGCCGCTGCAGCGCGGTTTGCCGCCGTCGGCAATGGTTCGTTCGGCGCGAAAATGCGAACTTTGCCGTCGAGTTCGGCGGCATCGTCCGCGACGCGGGCCGGCGTCTGCGGCAAGAGAATGTCCCCGCCTTCCGGCGCCAGCGGTGGCGCGGCTGTTGGCGGCACGTTCGCCGTCTGCGGCGAAGCTGCACTTTCTGCAGGAGCGTTGCCGAGCCACGATGCGACGGTTTGCCGAAACACGATCAGCGCGGCCTTGAGATCGGGACCGTTGGAGGCCTGCGATGACGCGAGGCCTTGCTCAAGGAACAGGCCGGAATTCCGGAACGCCGTTTTCAGCGCGTCGCCCGTCAGGTTTTCGCTGAGCGGCGTACGCTGCGCCAGCAATTGCGCGGCAGCCTGCTGAAGCGTCTGTGGCAGCACCGGCGATGACGCCGCCACGCCGAGATTGGCGAACAGCGGCGACAGGCTGCCCTGACGCGCAGCGGCTGTCTGCACTGCGGCGGATACGGCGAGCGCTTCGAGATTTGTCAGCACTCGGCCTGCGGCAGCGGTTTGCACCGGCACATCAGCCTTCGGCACGCTGACGGTATCGGCCTTCGCGGCACCGGCTGATGCAGCAGGAGCGGACGACGGCGCATCGCCCTCACCCGGCACGATCTGAAGCCGTACGCCCTGCGGCGTCTGCGACACCGCCAGCTGCAGCGTCTGGCCGGGCTGCAACGGCACTTCGGACAGCACTTCAATGGTCAGGTTCGCAATCGCGATGCGCACCAGATTGGTGTCGAGCTGCTTGAGCACGGTCGCGTCGATCACGGTGCCCGGCTGCAAGGCAACGCCAGCCGCCACGCCCTGGGCGGCGACAACCGGAAAGACGGGATTGATGGCGATCGACATGATGGAGGCCTTGTTCGGCCGCCACGCTAGCCCAGCGTCGTAAACGTCTTGTTAACCGAACCCGCTACGGAGAAGCCTATGCGTTTACGATGTCGTCCCGGCGAAGGATCGGGTTATGAGAACGCTTTCAGCACCCTCGCCGCGGCCTCGAAATCCTTCAGCCGCGTGGCGCGGCGGGCCTCGACCTCGTCGTCCGCGCCCCATTTCTCACGATTCCAGTCCTCGTCCACATGCGCCGCCGCCCAGACCTGCGCGCCATCCAGCACGCCGTGCTTCAGCGCCAACGCCAGCATCGCCGAGCCGGTGATGGTGGTGACCACGTGAAAAGCGCCTACCGGCCACGCGTCCTTCGGCAAAGCGCCGCGCGCAGCGGCCACCGCCGTCTCCGGCTGGCGCACATGGATCACGCCTTCGGTGAGGATAAAATGCGCGCCGAGCGCTTCAGCCGCCCAGCGCAGCACCGGGTCCCAGTGTTCGGCATGCCGCGCGATCAGAGCTTCGGGAAAACCGGCGCGATAGAACAGCAGATCGGTCTCGAAATATTTCGCGGCATCGTCGGCCACCGCCTGAACATCCTTTGCAACGCCGTCGATCACGCTGTTGGCCAAGCGCGTCAGCGGCATCGCCATCGGATCGATATCGTCCTTCTGGGCGTCCCACTCCGCTGCCATCGCCTCGGCGAGATCCCGCGTCGGCGCAGCAAGCGGATTCCTGCCCGGCGTGCGGACAGGTTTGCCGTCGAGCGTTACCGCGAAACCGTCCGGGCCTTCAGCAACCCCCGCGCTGGTGTAGAAGCGCTTGCGCAGCGGCGTGCGCGACGATTTGCGCGAGGCCTCACGCGGATCGAGCGGCGACTTGCCGGCAACTTCATCGAACAGTTCGCGCATAAATAGGCCCTACTGGTTAGCACACTGGCGCGAATACGCCGCTCGCTGGTTTGGATTCATGCCCCACGCCGCGCCATCGTCAAGACAGCGTGCGACACGGTCGCTGAACGACGGACGGCGCTCGCGCTTGAGTACCTGTTTCGGCGGCGTGTCCTGGGTCACGTATCCCGGTGTCGTGTTCTGCAACGCGAACGGCGGCGGAGAATTCATCTGCGGCACCGTCGGCACCACAATGGGCGGCGGCGGCGGTGCGGGCGGCGCGACCGGAAATGGAATCACGGGCTGATTGTTGACGCCACCCGGTGGAAAGAGCTGCGCCTGCGCCAAACCGGGAACGAGCGCGGACAGCGCGACGATGATTGCGAATGCGGTTCTTTTCATCACGATCATATCGTTACCCCGGGCAGCGGCGGCAAGAGGATCACCCTTGAGTGATCACTCCTCCGGCGCGTTCTCGATCGGATCGAAGCGATCGGCCTCGAGGCCGAGCAGGTTCCACGACTGCAGCATGTGCGGCGGCAGCGGCGCGGTGACATCGATGAATCCGCCGCGCGGATGCGGGATTACGATGCGGCGCGCCAGCAGGTGCAGCCGCTTCTGCATGCCGCCGGGCAGTTCCCAGTTTTCCTTGTTGAAGTATTTCGGATCGCCCACGATGGCGTGATCGATATGCGCCATGTGCGCGCGCAACTGATGGGTGCGCCCGGTCACAGGCTTCAGCGATACCCAGCACAACTTCTGCGCGGAGGCTTCCACCACGGCATAATAAGTGACGGCATGCGCCGCACCCTCGTCGCCATGCGCCGCGACGCGCATGATCGAATCTTCCTCGCTTTCGTCTTTCGCGAGATAGGTCGAGATACGCCCCTGCTTCGGCTTCGGCACACCCGCCACCAGCGCCCAGTAAATTTTACGCGCGGAGCGATGACGGAACGAACCCGTGAGCGCGGTGGCGGCAAACCGGGTCTTGGCGATCAGGAGGCAGCCGGATGTTTCACGGTCGAGACGATGCACAAGGCGCGGCTTCTGCCCCTTGGCGTCGCGCATCGCCTCCAGCATCAAGTCGACATGCTTGGTCATGCCGGAGCCGCCCTGCACCGCGAGACCCGCGGGCTTGTTCAGCACCATCACGTCGGCGTCCTCGAACAGGATCATCTTGCGCAGTTCGTCGAGCGTCTTGGTCGCGGCCTCGGACAGCTCGCCGCCGGCCTTCGGTGCGTCGAGCTTCAGTGGCGGAATGCGGACGCTCTGCCCCTCTTCCAGCCGATCCTTGCTGTCGGCGCGCTTGCCGTTGATGCGCAGCTCGCCTTTGCGGACGATGCGCTGGATATGGGAGAACGACAGGCCTGGAAAGCGATGCTCGAGGAAACGATCCACGCGCATGTTGTTCTCGTCGGCTGTGACGACGACGGTCTGCACCTTCGTCGGCAATGGCGGCGGCGCGGGCTTCTCTTCTCTCACGGGCTCAGGACGCGGCTCGCGCATCGGCGCAGCCGGACGGCGCGGCGAAAATCCAGTAGCAGGACGCTTGTCCGGTCCGCGGTCGCCGAATGACGGTTTGCCCGAACTGCGCTTGTCGGACGAACGTTTGTCGGTGGAGCGCTTTGCTCCGCGCTTGTCGCCGCGCTCGGATTTCTTGGCGAGGGGTTTTCTGACGCGGCGGCTCATGATCGGCCCTCGGTTTGAAACAGCCCTTCAAGGGCATGATCGATTTTTGTAGCAGCAGGCAGCTTGATGCCGAACATCGTTGTCAGCGTCGAACGCAGTTCAGCGACATTGGACAACGTCTGCTTCTCGACGGCACCATCAGGATGACGGATCGAAAGCTGGGTGTTGTTGAGAATCTGGCGGCGGTCGGCGGTCGGACGCGCAACCACCAGATTTCTGACAAACTCCGAGGCGGGATAGGTCGAGACCTGCCAGTTCGCGGCTTCGAAATCGACCGGATAATAGTCGACGCTGTCGAAGCTGTAGACCGGCCGCCAATGCTCGCCGAGTTTCACTTCGAGATGAAGCGAGTCGCCGATCGGGACCACGCGGTAGGTCTGGTGCGGCGTCGCCTGCTCCTCTGGCGTATCGAGCCGCAGCGGCGCTGTCGGCGTCATCGCCCCGAACGCGACATCGCTCAGATACCAGTGGCCGGCGACGGCCACGTTCAGCGTCATGTGGCCACGCTGCGGCACCGCCTCCGGCGGCTGCATCCAGCGGACCCGCGCCATCCTCAGCCGCGCATCGAATCCCAGCGCCTTGAGCACAAGGCGCAGATACTGGTTCTGTTCGTGGCAATACCCACCACGTCCGTCGTGAATGATCTTGTTCTCGATGGTCGCGGGATCGATCACCACCGGAAGCCCGGCGAACGAATTCAGGTTTTCAAACGTGATCGCCCGCTGATGCAGCAAGATCATGTGCGTCAAAACGTCGAGCGTGGGCGTGCGCGGTCCATCGAAACCGATGCGCGCAAAATAGGCGTCGAGATCGACCTTAAAATCGGTCAAGCGTTACGTTCCCTTCTCAGCTTCGCCCAGTAGTCGAGCCGCTTGCGAATCTCGCGCTCGAAGCCGCGGTCCGGCGGATCGTAGAATGTCTGGCGTCCAAGCGCTTCCGGAAAGTAGTCCTGCCCGGAAAAGGCTTCGGGGGTGTCGTGATCGTATTCGTAGCCGCCGCCATAGCCTTCGGATTTCATCAGCTTGGTCGGCGAATTGAGAATGTGCTTCGGCGGCAGCAGCGAACCGCCCTCCTTTGCCGTGCGCATCGCGGCCTTGTACGCCACATAGCCGGCGTTGGATTTCGGCGCGGTGGCGAGATAGATCACCGCCTGCGCGATGGCGAGTTCGCCCTCGGGGCTCCCGAGAAAATCATAGGCATTCTTGGCGGCGTTGCAGATCACCAGCGCCTGCGGATCGGCGAGCCCAATGTCCTCCACCGCCATCCGCACCACGCGCCGCGCCAGGAACAGCGGGTCTTCGCCTGCGTCAAGCATGCGCGCGAGATAATAGAGCGCCGCATCCGGATCGGAGCCGCGCACGGATTTATGCAGCGCCGAGATCAGATTGTAATGGCCATCGGCGGACTTGTCGTAGATAGGCGCGCGGCGTTGCAGGATCTCCTGCAACTGCGCAGCATTGAACACCTCGTCGGCGCGCCCGGCACGCCAGATTTCTTCCGCTAGCGTCAGTGCGGCGCGTCCATCGCCGTCCGCCATTCGCACCAGTACGGCGCGGGCTTCGGCATCGAGCGGCAGCTTTCTGCCTTCGACTTCTTCTGCGCGCGCATACAGCTTCTCGACCGCTTCCGTATCGAGGGACTGAAACACCAGCACCCGCGCCCGCGAAAGAAGCGCCGCGTTGAGTTCGAACGACGGATTTTCTGTGGTCGCGCCGACCAGCACTACCGTGCCGTCTTCCATCACCGGCAGAAACGAATCCTGCTGCGCACGGTTGAAGCGATGCACTTCGTCCACAAATAGCAGCGTGCCCTTGCCCATTTCGCGGCGGGCGCGCGCGGCATCGAATACCTTCTTCAGGTCGGCGACGCCGGAGAACACCGCGGAAATCTGCTCGAACTCAAGCTCGGTCGCATCCGCCAGCAGCCGCGCCACCGTGGTCTTACCGGTGCCGGGCGGTCCCCAGAACACCATCGAACCCAGCGTGCGCGTCTCAAGCATGCGCGTCAGCGCGCCGTCCGGACCCAGGATGTGATCCTGCCCGACCACATCGGCAAGCGTCCGCGGCCGCAGCTTGTCAGGTAGCGGACGCGGCGCGTCCTGCTCCATGCCGGCTGCGGCGAAGAGATTCGCGGAGGGCTGTGGTCGCTTCGGGCTCATCCCCCCAGCACGACCGACAATTGCTGGCCGCCACGGATCACCGTGATGCGCCAGAGGCGCGAGCCTTCGGTTGCGAGCTTGTCGAGATCCTTGGTCCGTTCGATCTTCTGACCGTTCACGGCGACGATGACGTCGCCTTTCTTGAACCCGACGTTCGCCGCCAGCGCATTGTCCGGCAGGTCGGTCACGACGATGCCCTCGATGCTTGAATCGAGCTTCAATTCGTCGGCCAGCGCCGGCGAGATGTTGGCGACCTTCGCACCCTGGAACGGCGAGCGCGCCTTGATGACGATCTCGTCGCGACCGGTGTCAGGCGCGGTCTCCAAGGCAACTGAAAGCTTGACCGGCTTGCCGCCGCGCAACACCTCGACCTGTGCGGTGCCGCCGAGCGGACGCGTCGCGAAGCGGTAATCGAACGCGTTCGGATCGTCGACAACCTGGCCGTCGATCGACACGATCAGGTCAGACAGCTTCAGCCCCGCCTTTGCCGACGGACTTCCCGCGGTGACATTGGCCACCAGCGCGCCGGTCGGTCGTTTCAATCCGAGAGTTTCCGCGATCTCTGGCGTCACCGCCTGCAGGCGCGCGCCGAGCCATGGTCGCTTCACGGCGCTGCCGCCGCCCTTGGCCGAAGCGACGACCACGCGCACCATGTTGGCCGGAATCGCAAAGCCGATGCCCTGCGAACCGCCGGAACGCGAGAAGATCGCGGTGTTCACGCCGACGAGCTTGCCGTTCATGTCCACAAGTGCGCCGCCGGAGTTGCCGGGATTGATCGCCGCGTCGGTCTGGATGAAGAACTGATAATCGGTGATACCGACCTGCGTGCGCGCCAGCGCCGAGATGATGCCGTGAGTCACGGTCTGTCCGACGCCGAACGGATTGCCGATGGCGATCACAACGTCACCCACCAGCGCATCGTCCGAATTCGAGAACTCGAGTACCGGGAATTTTTCCTTCACGTCCTTCAGGCGCAAAATCGCCAGATCGGTGCGGCTGTCCTTCAGCACGATCTCCGCCTCGAACTCGCGCTTGTCGGACAGCGAGACCTTCACCTGATCTGCACCCTCAATGACGTGGTTATTGGTGACCACGAGACCCGATGCATCGACCATCACACCGGAACCGAGCGAACGCAGCATCTGCTCCGGCTGATTGCCCGGCGCGCCGAAGAAGCGGCGGAACATCGGATCGTCCAGCATCGGATTGCGTGGCGCCGCCTTGGCGGCATAGACGTTCACAACCGCCGGCTGCACGCGCTGCACGATCGGCGCATACGACAGGCGAAGCTGCGTCGGAGATTGCGGAACAAGTCGATCCTGCGCGACGGCAGGTGCGGCGAGAAGCGAGGAAACGAAGAGCGCAATGAACGCGCGGACGACGATCATGAAAACAATCCTGAACCTGATGCCAAAGATAAAATCACGCCGATATGGCGAAAGAAGTCACGATTACGCGGGCTGCGGCTGCCTCGACGGACGTGGCGCGGCGCCTGATTGCGCGTTGCTTTTCTTGCCTGCCGATGCGGCATCAATCCGGGCGCGATTCTCATCACCCCACTGCTTGAGCGCATCGATCACCGGCCGCAGCCGTTGTCCCGTCTCGGACAGTTCATAATCCACCCGCGGCGGAACCTCGGCATACACCTTGCGGATGATCAGGTCATCCTCCTCAAGGGCGCGAAGCTGCTTTGTCAGCATCCGCTGGGTGACGTTCGGGAGGCGCTTGCGCAGTTCGCCGAAGCGGAGCCGCCCCTCCTGCAGGTGGTAGAGGATAACCCCCTTCCACTTTCCGTCGATGAGATCGAGCGTAACCTCCACCGAACAGCCCGGCGCGCAGCCGAAATCCTGTCGTTTCATAGGGAATTTTCCATTAGTATCCGAACGGTGACTATATCCCCAAAATGACAGTACTTGCAAATATGGCTGGGGCGCGACAGGTAGATCCCGGAGACCGCAATGGTCCAGATGGAGCAAGATCAATGAAAGCCGTGGGCTACAGGAAATCGCTGCCAATCGATGCGCCGGACGCGCTGATCGATTTCGAAACCGACAAGCCGGAGCCGCGCGGGCGCGACATCCGTGTCGCGGTCAAGGCGATTTCCGCCAATCCCGTCGACTACAAGGTCCGCAAACGCGCTGAGCCCAAGGCGGGCGACACCAAGATTCTCGGTTTCGATGCCGCGGGCGTTGTGGACGCGGTCGGACCGGACGTGACGCTGTTCAAGCCGGGCGATGAAGTCTGGTACGCCGGTTCGATCCAGCGTCAGGGCACCAACTCGGAATTTCATCTGGTGGACGAGCGGATCGTCGGTCACAAGCCGAAGACACTGTCCTTTGCGCAATCGGCCGCCCTGCCCCTGACGTCGATCACCGCGTGGGAGTTACTATTCGATCGCCTCGGCGTTGCGCCCGGCAAAAGCGTCGATCCGCGCACGCTGCTGATTGTTGGCGGTGCCGGCGGCGTCGGTTCCATCCTGATCCAGCTTGCGCGACGGCTCACCGGGCTCACCGTGGTTGCTACGGCGTCGCGTCCCGAATCCAGCAAATGGTGCCTCGATCTCGGTGCGCATCATGTGATCGATCATTCCAGACCGATGAAAGATCAGATCGACGCGCTGAGGGTGCCCCCTGTCGCGCTAATCGCCGCCCTCACCAACACCGAGCAACACTTCCCAGCGCTCGCGGACATCATTGCGCCGCAGGGGAAGCTCGGATTGATCGACGATCCTGCCTCGCTCAACGTCAATCTGCTGAAAGGCAAGGCTGCATCGCTGCATTGGGAATCGATGTTCACACGCTCGTCGTTCCAGACCGACGACATGATCGCGCAACACAACCTGCTCGATGACGTCGCCAGCCTGATCGACAACGGCGTGCTGCGCACCACGCTCGACAAGGTGCTCGGCAAGATCAACGCAACGAACCTCAAGCAGGCCCACGCATTGCTGGAAGGTGGACGCTCCACCGGGAAGCTGGTGCTTGAAGGCTGGTAGCGCGATCGGCGTTGCCTGGCCCAAATAAAAACCTCCGGCAGGGCATTGCCGGAGGTTGGGAGATTTTTGAGAAAACTGGTGTGGTGTCCGCAATCGGGAACGGCGGTCAGCGCCGCCACGCTATATCCGGACCATGCCTTAATTACCTTATTTAGTCAAATAACATGCGCGCATGTATCCCCTCACGATTGCGTGTGCGATGCGGGATCTGTTTGTTCGATATCGCTGATTACGCCTCGCCCACTTCTGTTCAGTATGGACTTTCCAGATGAGGCGAAGAAAAACCCCGGCAGTTTCCTGCCGGGGTCCTTTGTTCATGCGATCGTCGCCGTTAAGCGATTACCAGGTGCGGCGAACGCGGAAGCTGCCGGACACGATGCCCTGATCCTTGAACTCGTATGCGCCAGCCGGCTTGAAGAGGCCAGCTGCACCAGCTGCCACAGCAGTGGTACCGCCCGAGTTGCTCTGGTCGAGCGTCGTGTACATCACTTCGCCGGAGAACGTCAGGTTACGGACCGGAGTCCAGGCCGTACGCGAGCCGATCTGCCAGATGTTGAAGTCTGGGTTGCAAGTGCTGCCGACGCTGTAGAACGCCGCCGTGTTGGCGCAGAAGATCCCCGTGGCGTTGCTGTTGTAGTCGACATGCGTGTAGCTGCCGAACACGCTGGTTTGCCAGGTTGGGCTCCAGTTGTGCTCGAAGCCGCCCTGAACAGCCCACACCTTGGTCTTCTCGATCGAGCCGTTGGTCGTGTAGACGCCATCGAACAACGCAAGCGCCGCGAACGACTGGTAGAAGGCCGGGCTCGACGTTCCCGAGTTGTTGAACGCGTCGAAGCTGTTGCCGGTGGTGCCGCCGATTGCATACTTCGGAGCGCCGTCGGTGTAGATCGCGCTGATCGACAGCTTGTCGCCAGGACCGGTCGGCAGGCTCTTCAGCTGCAGGCCACCCTGGATTGCGAAGCCCCATTCATCGCTCGGATGTCCGGTTGGCTCGGTCGTGCCGTAGTAGTTGGCGTGGATGTTGTGCAGACCACCCGACAACTGAGCGGTGAAGGCGGCCTGGTCGATGCGGACGTTACCGACGAAATCAGGTGAAACCTGACCGCCGGAAGCGTTGGTGTAAGCGCCGGTGAAGAAGTTGGTCGCGGTCGATGCAACAGCGCCGTTGAAGATCGGAGCACGGTTGATGACGCGGTTGTCTTCGACGCCGATCTGGGCCGACACGCCGTTGCCGAACTGCCACGTGTAAGCGATCTGGGTGATGCCAGTCGCGTTGTCGTAGCCGCCGAGCAGGTTCGAGGTGTTGATGCCAACCGGCGATCCGCCCCAAGGCGTCTGGAATGCAGAAATCGCCTTACCGAAGGTGAAGCCGGCGAACTGGACGAAGCCGAGGTCCATGGTGAGGACGCCGGAAGACGGGCCGTCGCCGGAGGTGTGCTGGAAGTTGCTCGCCCAGTAGGTGCGGACAACGCCGTATTCACTTGCGGTGCGGGTGTCGATGTTCAACTGGGTACGCGCGCGGGTGACGAAGTAGTCCGACGCCCGGTTCTGCAGACCGGTGTTGGCGCTGTTGTTCCAGGCTGGCTGGCCGTGTGCGCTGCCGTTGACCGTAACGTCCAGCTGAACGTAGCCGCCCAGCTTGATGCAGGTGTCGGTGCCAGGAATGTAGTAAAAACCAGCTCCATACAGGGAGCAGATCTTCACGTACTGGACCGCTTTCGCCTTGACGGGAAGATCAGCCGCCTGTGCACCTGTGATCGCGGCCAACGCGGCCGCCGAACCCAGGATAAGGCTCTTAATCTTGCTCATAAAACCTCCAAAATTGTTCAATTGAGGAAAGGTCCGCTTCCCGTGGCGCAAGCCACCCCACAGCCCCTTGATCCCCGCTCACCGCTGATTGCCTGCCTTCCGGGCGAGACCACCAGCGAGTCACCCGACGTCTCCGGCTGACGAGGGAACAATGCCTGCAAGCGTCAGTTGATTACAATAATTGATTTACTCATGCTTTTATTTCGCCGCCTTCGTGTGCCTTCCTCGCAACATCATGTCAGCGGGATGACAGATCCGGCGATTGCAATGAGCAGAAGGCTGGCATATTTTCCTGCATTCCATCGCCAAGGTAGAAAATAAATGGCTGGCAGACTCCCCGCCAAGAAAATTTCATCTCAACGTCATATTGCAGGCTCACGCAGCACGGCGCGCGACGCCCATCCCATGGGACCCGATGATGCTCTGGTCCGGCAATTCATCTGGGATGTTATTTCGATCAACACGCATCTCGAGGAAATCCGTTCCAACTGGGCGCGAATGCTGGACATCACCTGTCCGCAATGGCTGATCCTGATGGCGGTCAACGATCTCGATCAGGGCAAGGGAATCTCGGTCCGGGAAGTCTCGACGAAACTTCACGTCGACCCCTCCTTCGTAACGACCCAGACGAAGAGCCTGGAGAAGCACGGCTTCATGCGCCGGGTCGCATCCAAGGAAGACGCGCGCGTCGTGCTGATGTCGCTGACCGACAAGGCTCACAAGCAGATCGCGAATCTCTATTCGCAGCAGGTGGTCGCCGACAATCTCGTGTTCTCTGATTTTTCCACGCAGACGTTCCGGGACCTGACCGACAAGCTTTCGACGCTCAAGAGCCGATTGGCGAAGGCTGCGCAGATGATCGCCGCGGAAACCTGACGATCACGCTTCCGCCGGCGCATGTGCCATTGCCAGGCGTGCCGCTATCCAGTCGAAGACAAACTCGTTGCCGATGGTCGGATTGTCGGACTGGCCATGCGCCGCGGCCGTCTCGGCGGCGGAGAACACTTTCAGCGTTGCATCCGCGCCCTCGTCTTTCAGTGCTGCGCACAGAACCTCGGCATGACGAATGTCGAGCCAGTCATGCTCGCCGAAGGTCATCAGGATCGGACACTTGATGCTGGTGACGCCACCATGACGCTTCAGCCTGCGAATCTCGTCGCCAATGGTGTCTTCGCCGCCCTCACCGGGCATCCACAGCGTCGCGGTCACGCGCTGATGCATGTCCCAGATGCCCGCGTCACACACCGCAGCGGCGAACCGGTCATCGAGACCAGCCGCGCGTGAGGCGTAGGCCGCACCGAGCCCGCCGCCGAAAATGGCGATCCGCCGCTCGTCGATATCGCCGCGCGCAATCAGGTAGTCCACGCAGCAACTGATCGCCGTCTCGACCTCGTATCGCACCATCCCCTTGATCCTGGGAGCGCTGCCCTGCCCCGGCAGATCGGCCAGCAGCAGCGACAGACCGCGCGAATGCGCCTGTCGCAACAGCGTGTGCAGATGCTCGTCCTTGAAATGATCCGATCCGCCGACGCAGACAACGACGGGCGCCCGCGAATCCGCACCGGGCGCACGCAGGAAATAGGCTTCGACGAATCCGCCTTCGAAGCAGGGAATGCGAACCAGTTCACCGCCGGACGGCTGATGCGCGACGACAAGATACGAACAGGCCCGCATCCGCTCGAGCGCGTCGACGCGGCGATGATCGTCAAGCTTTAGAAAGACTTCCGAGGTCCGGTAATAGTTGGAGGCCCGCAACCAGTTGCTGAGCGCCGAATGAACATTGCCCGCTTCAAGCGCAAGATCGCCGCGCGCCTTGTTGCTGTCGGCGATGGTCTTCCACGCGCTATACCAGCTCTCATCGTCGCCGACCACGATACGGCTCGCCGTCAGGAAGCATTCCGAGATCGTGCTGCCGCCCTCCTGCGCCGAACCCAGCACGCGCATGAACTGAAGGCTGTAATCCTCGTTGTCGGGCCACTGCATCCAGCCGCTCGGCTCAAAACGCGGCGAGAGGTCGGCGGGTTTATCGTTCAAAACGGCAGTCCACACGATGAATTCAGCCAATAACTGGAGACGGCGTCATATCCACTTGATTTAAAACAGAAGTCGTCGCGGACAAGACGGCGAGGAATGGCGCATTGCAGCCATGAGCATGGCGGTACAAGTGCGACAGGGGCATTACAGTTGTGTGACAAGCAGCAGGTTCGCCGGTTTTGAGCATGCGACACGACGTCTCGGCGTTCGCCCGGAGAAAATTCTTTCGGGCAAACGTCCAGAACCGGACTGACTTTCTACTTACGCTATCGTCTGGATGATGCCGCCTTCAGCCCGCAGCGCTGCGCCGTTGGTGACCGAAGCCTCGCGCGAACTGACATAGACCACCATGTTGGCGATCTCGTCGACGGTGGCGAATCGCTGGATCAGCGAAGTTCCGCGATGCTGCTTGACGAACTGGGAGGCCGCTTGGTCCACCGACTGGCCATTCTGCTTCGCCAGATCCTTCACGAAGGTCTCGACGCCTTCGGACATTGTCGGCCCCGGCAGCACCGAATTGACGGTCACGTTGGTGCCCTTGGTCAGTTCCGCAAGACCGCGCGAAACGCCGAGCTGCGCCGTTTTGGTGACGCCGTAGTGGATCATTTCTTTTGGAATACTGAGCCCGGATTCCGATGAGATGAAAACGATCCGACCCCAGTTGCGCTTCAGCATCCCGGGCATATAGGCGCGCGACAGACGCACGCCGGACATCACGTTGACCTCGAAAAAGCGGGTCCAATCGGCATCGGAAATCTCGAAAAAATCCTTCGGCTCGAAGATGCCCGCGTTGTTGATCAGAATGTCGGCGTTCGGCACGGCAGCGACCAGCGCGGCGCATCCGTCGGCGGTTGAAACGTCCGCGCCGACGCCGCGCGCCTTGGCTCCCGGCACCGCCTTGAGGATGGCTGCTGCCGCGGCATCGGCCTTCGCTTGCGTGCGGCCGTTGACCACGACGCTTGCCCCTGCTCCGGCAAGACCTCGAGCGATGGCCAGCCCAATGCCTCCGGTCGAGCCTGTGACAACGGCGGTCGTTCCTGAAAGATCGATCTTCATGCAATGCTCTCCTTATCCGGCTCCCTCGATATCGGGGCGTGAGTTCGGGAAACAACCGCACACACGGCAACTTGACCTGCTTACGCGGCGCATCTCATGAGCATCAAAGCCATTTGCGAAGATCGGATTCAGGACGGCTTGCGCCGGAGCGACTAACCGATAGCCGGCAACAGCCGGCGTATCTCGGCCTGGAGTTCAGGTATCGCCTGCGCGTCGCCTGACAGATGGCGCAGCAGACACTTCTGGAACAGCCCATCGAACAGCGCATAAAGCGCTTCGGGCGAAATAGCTGGAGCCTTGTCGCCGAGTTCGGCAAAACGCGACACCACCCGCCACATCATGTCTTCGAGGCTCTTGTCGATCGCTGTCACATCGTCGCGAAAAGCATCTTCGAACAAGGCCTGGGCGCGGAGGTCGTACCAGAGCCGATGCATGTGCGCCTCGGTCCGAATGGTCTCACCGAGCTTGTCGAGGAACCCATCCAGCAGTTCGCCCCTGCTCTTGGCCGTGGCGGTAATCTGATCGTAGCGGGTGACGCACTTGGCCTTGTAGTGGCGCACGCTGCAGCAGATCAGATCGAACTTGTCGCTGAAGTAGTAGTGCAGCACGCCGTGCGTGAAATCGGATTTCTGCGCGATTTCCCGCAGGCTGGTGCGCGCGTAGCCGAATTCGGCGAGGGTCGCGAGCGCGGCTTCCGCGAGCTCGATACGCCGAGCATTGAACTTGTCCGCGGGAACGCGCCCACCGCGTCGCGCCGCGGCTTCCGTCCGCGCTCCGATCTCAGCCAATCGCATCGCCATTCGAAACGTCTTCACCTCTGCGAGTCACCGGTCTCCGATTATGCATCGGCCAACGGGAAAATCTCCAGACCACCCAAAACGAATACTTGACAAGCGTCAAGAATATATTTGACGATTGTCAAAATAAAATTGGCCATTCGTCAAGATATCGACTTCGACCGCGGAAGAGCCCTCCGGGACCTCACCGTCCCAGGTTGGCCTATCCCCCGCAGCGGCGCTGATATCGCGAACGATCGGCCGTTAACGAGGGAGGAAGAAGTCAATGAGCGGAAAGAGTTTGGCTGGCCGCAAGGCGCTTGTGACCGGAGGAGCGCGCGGCATCGGGGAAGCAATCGCGACAGCGCTCGCGAATGCCGGCGCATCGGTGATGATTACCGACGTGCTGACGGACCTCGGAAAGGAAGCGGCGGCGAAGATCGCCAAAACAGGAGCGAAGACCGGCTTTCATGCGCTCGACGTCACCGACGACGGGCAATGGGAAAAAGCGGTCGCGGCAACGGTCGCACAACTCGGCGGCTACGACATCCTGATCAACAATGCGGGAATTGAGATCACATCGCTGCTTGTCGATGTGAAGGCCGAGGATATGCGCCGGATGTGCGACGTGAACATCGTTGGCACTGGCCTCGGCATCAAGCACGCCTTTCGCGCCATGCGTCCGGGCGGTGCGGCGGGCGCCGGTGGCGCCATCGTCAATATTTCGTCGGTCGCGGCCACGATCGCCTACCCTGCGATCGCCGGCTACTCGGCAACCAAGTCCGCCGTCGACCGGATGACACGCGTGGGTGCGATGGAGGCGGGAAAGCTCGGCTACGGCGTGCGCGTGAACTGCCTCTATCCGGGCCTCGCGCCGACCGAAATGGGCATGAAACTCGCGACCGATATCGCCGCGCTCGGTCTTGCCGCCGACGTCAACGCCGCGGTCGCCTCGGTCATCGATCAGACGCCTCTCGGCCGTCTCGCGGAGATCACCGACATCGCGGACGCCGCAGTGTTCCTCTGCACCGATCAGGCGCGGTTCATCACGGGCGTCGGCCTGCCCGTCGATGGCGGCATGGGTACCTGAGGCACAGGCGCCGGCACTGATCCACGCACAATAACGCGACGGTGAAAGCTTCATCGTCGCGCAACAATCACACAACAGGGAGGATCATCATCATGAGCGACAAGCGACCCGTCGTCGTCTACGGCGTATCCGGTTACACCGGACGCCTCGTCTGCGAATACCTGCGTGAGTACAACGTCCCGTTCATCGCGGCCGGCCGCGACAAGGCCAAGGTTCAGGCTGTCGTCGACAAGATTCCGGGCATCGAGACCGCCGACTACGAAGTCGTCGGCGTCGAGCACACCGTCGAGGCGCTGACCAAGCTCTTCAAGGGCGCGCGCTTTGTCAGCAACATGGTCGGGCCGTTCATCAAGTACGGCAGCGAAGTCGTGGAAGCGTGCCTCGCCGCAGGCTGCCACTACAGCGACACGACCGGCGAACAGGACTGGGTCCTGCATGCGCAGAAGACCTGGGGCGATGCCTTTGCCAAGAAGAACCTGCTGCTCGCGCCCAACATCGCGCAGATGTACACGACCGGAGAGATCGCGGCGAATATCTGTCTTGAAACGCCGGGCCTCGATACGCTCGACATTCTGGTCTTCTGGAAAGGCTTTCCAACCTACGCCTCGACGCAGACGATCTTCACCATCCTCAAGGCCAACTGGTACTATCTCGAGCAGAACAAGTTCGTCGAATGGGACGTCACGGCCCGCGCTGACGTTGTCGTTCCAGGCCAGCATGAGACGGCGATTGCCGTGCCATGGGGCGGCACCGCGCATCCGGTCTGGTTCAAGAACGATCCGCGCGTGCAAAGCTGCCGCGTGCTCGGCGGCGTTCTCGCGCGCCCGGTGATGGAAGGCGTGGTTCAGACCACGCTGAAAGAGAAGATCAAGCCGCTGCCGCCCGAACAGCAGGAAATCGCGCTGGCTGAAATCGCAGCCACCGTGCAGGCCGCGATGCCGCCGCGCGAGAATCCCCGCATCAACACATCGATCGACTCGGTATATGCATCAGGCCCGCTGGGGCGCGCCCATTGCGTCATTCACGGCAACTGCAACTACAAGCAGACCGGCATGCTGCAGGCCTACGCGGCCTACTCGCTGCTGCAAACCCCACCCCGCAAGGTCGGCTTCGCGTCAGGCTGTCAGGCGTTCGGCCATCGCGAATTGTTGGGCCAGTTGCGCAGCTTCGGGCTGGTGATGAATCCGATGCTCACTGTGCACGCCTGATCGGCCTGCGCTGCGCCTGACTGACGCCAAAGTAAGAAGGCGGCGCACCTCGTGCCGCCTTTTAGTCGTATCGGGAATCCCAATCACCGCATCGCGGCGCTACCTGCCGCCTGCCCGCTCCAGGATTGTCGCCATTTCGGAGTAGCCGCGGCGGCGCGCATGAACGAGTGGCGTGACGCCGTCGCGATCCGCGATGTTGGCGTTCGCGCCTGCGTCCACCAGCAGCCGCACGATCTCTGTGTGAATCTTGCCGCCATCGCTGAGGATCACGGCCTCGATCAGCGCAGTCCAGCCGAGCCGGTTGACATGATCGATCTTGATCCCGCTGCCAAGGAGGATCTTCACCGTCTCCGGATGTCCGTGATGCGCGGCTGGAATCAGCGCCGTGCCGCCATAGCGATTGGTGCTGGCGAGATCTGCTCCCGCCTGAAGCGTCATCTTCAGGATTTCGTTGCGGCCTTCCGCGCCGGCATAGAGAAACGGCGTATCGGAAATCGAATCTCTGGCGTTGACGTCGGCGCCCGCGGCGATCAGGAGCCGCGCCACCTCGACATGATTGCCATGGGTGGCAAGCAGCAACGGCGTGCGGCCGTCGCGGTCCCGCGCCTCGACGCTCACCCCCCGATGACAACAAGGCCGCCACCCGCGCCGCGTCTCCGCGTGCCGAGGCCGTCAGAATGTCCGGATTGGTATCGGCGACGGACACAGCGATGCTCCCTCCGGTCATGACTGCAACGATGCAGCCGGCCAAAGCAAAACGGGCGGCGCAATGCGCCGCCCGTGAAATTCTTGCAGCTAGCTGAAGGATCAAGCTGCTTCCGACGCCGTTTCCTGCACCGGGCCCGAATCCTGGCCCTTGGCATCGACGTCGCGGTCAACGAACTCGATCACAGCCATCGGCGCGTTGTCGCCGTAGCGGAAGCCGGCCTTAATGATGCGGGTGTAGCCGCCCTGACGATCCTTGTAACGGGGCGCCAGAACGTCGAACAGCTTCTTGACCTGATCGCGGTCGCGCATTTCTGCGATCGCCTGACGGCGCAGCGCGAGGCCGCCCTTCTTGCCGAGCGTGACCAGCTTCTCGACGATCGGGCGAAGCTCTTTCGCCTTCGGCAAGGTGGTAACGATCTGCTCGTGCTTGATCAGCGCGGCGCACATATTGGCGAACATCGCCTTGCGGTGTTCCGCAGTGCGGTTGAGTTTCCGATGAACCTTGCCGTGACGCATAATCTATTCCTCAATGATGACTTGCCGCGACGGTTCGTCGGACATGCTGCTCAGGTGGGCTGCCTGCGTTCGCCCGAACGTCATGGCCGGAAATGATCCGGCCATAACGCTGTTTTTGCTTAGTAGTGATCCTCGAAGCGCTTGGCCAGCTCGTCAATATTCTCCGGCGGCCAACCGGGCACTTCCATGCCGAGGTGCAGACCCATCTGGGCGAGCACTTCCTTGATTTCGTTCAGCGACTTGCGGCCGAAGTTCGGGGTGCGAAGCATTTCCGCTTCCGACTTCTGCACGAGGTCGCCGATGTAGACGATGTTGTCGTTCTTCAGGCAGTT
>JAZKDK010000053.1:0-31894 GCA_040387615.1 Pseudomonadota bacterium
CCGAACACGACGATCATCGCGCAGCATTGCGAAGATCTGAAGGACGGCCGCGCCTTCGCGGAAGCCGCCAAGCGCGTCTCCAAGAAGAAACCGGTTGTGGTCCTCAAGGCTGGCCGCACCTCGGCCGGTGCCAAAGCAGCGTCGTCCCATACCGGCGCACTCGCCGGCAACGACAAGATCTATGAGGACGTGCTGAAGCAGTCGGGCGTTATTCGTGCCCGTTCGCTGCGACAACTTCTGGAATTCGCACGCGGCATCCCGGTCCTGCCGACCCCGAAGGGTGAGAACGTTCTCATTATTACGGGTGCGGGTGGTTCAGGCGTGCTGCTGTCGGACGCCGTGGTCGACAACGGTATGTCGCTAATGGCGATGCCGCCGGATCTCGACGCCGCGTTCCGCAAATTCATCCCGCCGTTCGGTGCGGCTGGCAATCCGGTGGACATCACCGGCGGCGAACCGCCGATCACTTATGTCAATACTGTCAAGCTTGGCCTTAACGACGATCGCATCCACTCGCTGATCCTCGGCTACTGGCACACCATCGTCACTCCGCCGATGGTCTTCGCCAGAAACATGGTCGAGGTGAAGAAAGAGATGGAAGCGAAAGGCATCAGCAAGCCGATGGTAGCTTCGCTTGCCGGCGACGTCGAAGTCGAGGAAGCCGCTGAGTATCTCTACCAGAACGGCATCCCGGCCTATGCGTACTCCACTGAACTCCCTGTCGAGGTCCTCGGCGCGAAGTACAAGTGGGCACGCGGCGCTGGCCTGCTGTAATCCAGATCGGGGTGCCGCCTCAAAAGGGGCGGCACTCCCCTCCTTTCTCAGCACGACCTTCACTTCTATCGACGACCGTAGGTAGCAATGAAGAAAAGTGTGATCCGGCGAAAGCCCGTCGAACCGCGAAGCGGCGTTGAGGCGGAAGCCGAAGGCAAGGATGGCGGCGTTCAGTCCGTCAACCGCGCTCTGACGCTGATCGAAACTCTCGCCGAGGACGACGAAGGCTACCGGCTCACCGATCTGGCGGTGCGTACCGGCCTGTCCACCTCGACTGTCCATCGCCTGCTGACCACGCTAGAAAAGCGCCGCTTCGTGCAGTTCGACCGCAGCGAAGCGAAGTGGCACATTGGCGCGCGCAGCTTCGCCGTCGGGTCCACCTTCGCGCGACGCAGGAACTTCGTCGCCCACGCCATGCCCTATCTGCGCAAGCTGCGCGATCTAACGCGTGAGACGGCAAATCTTGCTGTTGTCGACGACGAAACCATCATTGTTCTGACCCGCATGGAAAGTCGCGAGATCATGCGCTCGCTCACCAAGGTGGGCGGACGCGTCGCCATGGTGCCGTCCGGCGTCGGCAAGGCGGTGCTGGCGACGTATTCCGATGAAGACGTGAACGCGATCATACACCGTCAGGGTATGCCGCGGTTGACAGAGAAATCGATCGTGCGGCCCGGCGAATTGTTCAAGGCACTGCAGATCGTCCGGCAGCGCGGCTACGCGGTCGATGACGAGGAAGCTCGTATGGGCCTTCGGTGCATCGCTGCGGTGGTTTACAATGATTGCAGCGAGCCGCTTGCCGCGATTTCGGTCTCCGGGATGACATCTCGCGTCACCGACGAGCGTGTACCCGTCATCGGGAACATCGTGCGGGACGTTGCAGCCGAACTAACCATTGCGCTCGGAGGCGTGATGCCTGTGGTTCAAGGCAAGAGCTGAGCACCCTGCAAGTTTATCGCGTATGAAGTTTCACTTTTACTTCTCTCTAGTCATTTGATCGCGCGAGAGAATTTCACACACGCGTCGCATCGCGGGAAACAAATTCAAGACCATTGAGACGACCCGCCGTCCTCGTGATGATCACATCGAACCTAACCATTCGAGGTGTGACATGGCGAAGATGCGAGCAATCGATGCAGCGGTGCGTATCCTTGAGAAGGAAGGCGTCGTCTGTGCGTTCGGCGTTCCCGGCGCCGCGATCAATCCATTGTACTCCGCGCTCAAGAAGCGCGGATCGATCAATCACATCCTGGCGCGCCACGTCGAAGGCGCATCGCACATGGCCGAGGGATACACCCGCGCCAAGGCGGGCAATATCGGCGTCTGCATCGGCACCTCCGGCCCGGCTGGAACCGACATGATCACCGGGCTCTATTCGGCGATCGCCGATTCAATCCCGATCCTGTGCATCACCGGGCAGGCCCCGCGGGCACGCATGTATAAAGAAGACTTTCAGGCCGTCGACATCGAGTCGATCGCAAAGCCCGTCACGAAGTGGGCCGTCACCGTGCGCGAACCCGCGCTGGTGCCACGTGTCTTCAGCCAGGCATTTCACATCATGCGCTCCGGCCGTCCCGGTCCGGTCCTGATCGATCTGCCGCTCGATGTGCAGTTAGCCGAAATCGAATTCGACGACGAGACCTACGAGCCCTTGCCGGTCTACAAGCCTGCAGCGACACGCAGGCAGGTCGAGAAGGCACTTGAAATGCTCAACGCTGCTGAGCGCCCGCTGATCGTGGCGGGTGGCGGTGTCATCAATGCCGATGCGTCTGACCTTCTCGTGGCGTTCGCCGAGATCGTCAATGTTCCCGTGGTGCCGACGCTGATGGGCTGGGGCGCAATCCCCGACGATCATGTCCTGATGGCCGGAATGGTCGGCCTTCAGACCAGCCACCGCTACGGCAATGCGACCATGCTGGAGTCGGATTTCGTACTCGGCATCGGTAACCGCTGGGCCAACCGTCACACCGGATCGGTCGAAACCTACACCAAGGGCCGTACTTTCGTGCATGTCGATATCGAGCCGACCCAGATCGGTCGTGTATTCAATCCGGATTTCGGTATCGTCTCGGATGCCAAAGTCGCGCTTGAATTGTTCGTCGCAGTCGCGATGGAATGGCGCAAAGCTGGCAAACTGAAAGAGCGCCAGGCGTGGCCTGCAGCGGTTCAGGACCGCAAACGCACCATGCTGCGCAAGAGCCATTTCGACAACGTCCCAATCAAGCCGCAGCGCGTTTACGAGGAGATGAGCAAGGCTTTCGGTCGTGACACCTGCTATGTCAGCGTGATCGGGCTGTCGCAGATTGCTGGCGCTCAATTCCTTGGCGTCTATAAACCCCGCAACTGGATCAATGCCGGACAAGCCGGTCCGCTTGGCTGGACCCTGCCCGCTGCGCTCGGCGTCCGCGCCGCCGATCCCACGCGTGAGATCGTTGCACTGTCCGGCGATTACGATTTCCAGTTCCTGATCGAGGAACTGGCGGTCGGCGCGCAGTTCAAACTGCCCTACATCCACGTCGTCGTGAACAACTCCTATCTCGGCTTGATCCGGCAGGCACAGCGCGGCTTCGAGATGGATTATCATGTCCAGCTTTCGTTTGAGAACATCAACGCGCCCGAGCTCGGTGTCTATGGCGTCGATCACGTCGCCGTGGCCGAAGGTCTCGGCTGCAAGGCGATCCGCGTCCGTGATCCGAACGACGCGCAAGCTGCTTTCGCAACGGCGCGTGAAATGATGGCCGAGTATCGCGTCCCGGTGGTGGTCGAATTCATCCTCGAAAGGGTCACCAACATCGCGATGGGCACAGAGATCGACAATATCGTCGAATTCGAAGAGGTGCTCGATCTGCCGCTCGACGACACGCCGACGAGCCCGGAGAAGACCCGCGGCAAGCTGCTGCCAGTCTGACGGCAGCCACCACAAGACAAGCAAGAAAAGGACGTCTCCCGTGCCAAATTTTGCAGCCAATCTCACGATGCTCTTCAACGAACTGCCATTCCTCGACCGCTTCGCAGCGGCCAAGGCGGCCGGGTTCTCGGGCGTGGAGTACCTGTTCCCCTACGACTTCGAGAAGGCTGTGTTGGGCGAACAGTTACAGCAACATGGACTCACACAGGTGCTGCACAATTTGCCTGCGGGAAGCTGGAGTTCCGGTGAACGCGGCATCGCGATCTTTCCCGATCGCACCGCCGAATTCCGCGACGGCGTCAAACGCGCCATCGAATACGCCAAGGCGCTGGGGTGCCGGCAGGTGAATTGCCTCGCTGGCATAGCGCCAGCGGACGCCGATCCGGCGGAGCTTCATGCCACGTTCGTGGAGAATCTGCGTTACGCCGCTTCGGCGCTTGCAAAGCAGAAAATCAAGCTGCTGATCGAACCGATCAATACCCGCGATATTCCGGGGTTCTTCCTCAACGGAACGGAGCAGGCAATCCAGATCATTTCAGAGGTCGGCTCGGAAAATCTCTTTGTTCAGTATGACATCTATCACATGCAGATCATGGAGGGGGATCTCGCCCCGACCATGAAAAAGCATCTGGACCGCATCGCGCATATCCAGCTGGCCGACAATCCCGGCCGGAACGAACCGGGCACCGGCGAAATCAACTATCCCTTCCTCTTTCGCTATCTCGACGAGATCGGATATCGTGGCTGGATCGGCTGCGAATACAAGCCGAAGACCACCACCCTGGAAGGTCTTGGGTGGTACGAACCGCATACGGTCGATGCGTAATTAAGAAGAACCAGGGAGATCAGAAAATGACCGATATCGGTTTCATCGGCCTCGGCATCATGGGACGGCCGATGGCGGGTCACCTTCAGGCCGCGGGACATCGCCTGTTTGTGCTGGAGAAATCCGCTGCTTCTAAAGATTTGGTTGCAGCTGGTGCCGTTGCCTGCAAGTCCGGCAAGGAAATCGCTGAGAAGGCCAGCGTCGTCATTATCATGGTGCCGGACACACCGGATGTTGAGTCTGTGCTCTTTAATGCAGGCGGCGTTGCAGAAGGACTTTCGAAGGGCAAAGTCGTCGTCGACATGAGCTCGATCTCGCCGATCGCAACGAAGGAGTTCGCAAAGAAGGTCAATGCAAAGGGCGCGGACTATCTGGATGCGCCGGTCTCCGGCGGCGAAGTCGGTGCAAAAGCTGCATCACTGACCATTATGGTGGGCGGCCCACAAAGCGCCTTCGATACCGTCAAGCCGCTGTTCGACAAGATGGGAAAGAACGTCACCCTGATCGGCGGCAATGGCGACGGCCAGACTACCAAGGTTGCCAATCAGATCATCGTTGCGCTGACCATCGAGGCTGTCGCCGAAGGCCTGCTGTTCGCTTCAAAGGCTGGCGCTGATCCGACACTGGTGCGGCAGGCGCTGATGGGCGGGCTGGCAACGTCGCGCATTCTCGAACTGCACGGCGAGCGCATGATCAAACGCACGTTCAATCCGGGCTTTCGCATCGAACTGCACCAGAAGGATCTCAACCTCGCACTCGACGGCGCGCGGGCGCTCGGCCTGTCGCTACCGAATACATCAATGGCCCAGCAACTCTTCAATTCCTGTGTGGCCCAGGGCGGCAAGGCCTGGGACCATTCCGCGATGGTGAAAGCACTGGAGACCATGGCCAACCACGAGGTGGCTAAGGCCTAAAATTTACGGCAAGCATCTGGAGTTGAGTTTGACGGCGCGGTGAAAACAACACCGCCGCTCTTCCTTGCACGTCTCAATGGGTTAGTCTGCCCGCGCGATCCATCAGTCGGCAAAGCCGCCTCGATGGAAGCGCCTTAGGGGGGATTCAGATGATTGTCGTGACCGGTGATGCGTGCGCCAAACCAGAAACATTCGATGAAGTTCGCAGGCTCAGCCTGGAGCATGTTCATCGCTCCCGCGCCGAGCCGGGCTGCATTTCACACGCCGTACACATCGATTGTGAAAATCCGCTTCGCTTCGTATTCGTCGAGCAATGGGCCGACAGGCAAGCCTTGTTGGCCCATTTTCAGGTGCCGGCTTCCTGCGAATTTGTGAAGGCGCTTCGGAGCATGCTGTCCGCACCATCGACGATCCAGATCTACGATGCGACGCAGTTACAGATGCCGTAGTTAGCGAACGTAGCCGGAGCTCCGCTTTAACGCCGCCTCTGCCTCGGTGACGGTGCGCGCTAGCAGTTCTCCGACCGGCTCGACCTCGGTGATCAGCGCCGCAGACGTGCCAGCGTAAAGCGGACCGGCTTCCCACTCGCCGTCCATCGTGTCCCACGGCGTCGTTACATTGTAGCGCAACATCGGCTTACCTTCGGGAAAGGTACCGATCCTTTCGCCTTCGCCCGGCCGTGATCCGGTCGGCGGGGATCCCGCCGCCTTCCATTTTTCATAAGTCGAATTGGCAATGACCCGATGAGGGGAATTGGGCCAGCCTCCGTCAAACAGAGTGGTCTCGACCAGATCGGAGAACCCGGATTCAATCACCAGTTGCTTGTGACCGGGATGGCAGCCGCTCTCTGTCGTGGCGATGAATCGCGTCCCCATCCATGCCCCACACGCGCCGAGCGCGAGCGCGGCAGCCAATCCGCGTCCATCGGCAATTCCACCCGCTGCAACGACCGGAACTCCCGGTGCCGCGTCGATCACCGCCGGCAAGATCGTCATGAGAGGTGCTTCGCCTGTCAGGTGTCCGCCAGCCTCTCGCCCTTGGGCGAGAATGAAATCCACGCCTTCGTCCGCAGCCCGCCTCGCCTCGTCCGGACCGGAGACCGTCCAGAACACCGTTGCGCCCGCATCCTTGGCGCGCCGTACATAGGGAGCAGGATCTCCTCTCAACAGAGACACGACGCGGCAGCCTGCATCGAGGGCAGCCTCGAGCCGCCGTATTTGATCCGCGATCAGCACAAGATTGACGCCGAAACGATCCCCTCCACCAGCGGAGGAGATATAGCCAGACAGAGTCTGGCGGACTTCAGTTTCGGGAATGTGCCCGAGCGCAACAAAGCCAAATGAGCCTTCGCGCGCCAGCGCGCCAAGAAACTCCGGCGACGACCCACGGCCAAGCGGCGCTGCGACGATGGGATGGCGAAGGCGAAGCTTTTTTGTAAGAATTGTCTCGATGGGCATGGAGGATCTGCTCGCCAATTTTCAGCAGTACATTTTCTGCAAGTCGCGCGGATATGTCGTTTTGGCCTTCTCGGCGATCGAAATGTCGATCTCGACCGTGACGAACGGCTGCTGAACCGTCGTTTCGGCAAGAAGGGCTGCTTCCGGCGTGAGCAACCAGCTTCCTCCAGTAAACAACTCGCGGTCATACGATCGCCTGTTCGCGGAAGCGACATAACAACCGGAAGTCACCGCCGACATCTCGGTAGCGGCTCGCCATCGCTTGCCGTTGCCGGTGGCACGTGGGTGCGCGATGAGGTGCGCATTGGCGAAACCGATTTCCCGCGAATGCTCCGGGAACATGATCTCGCTGCAAAGCTTGAAACCGGCGCGGAGCGGACCGCATGCAGCCGGTGAGAAATTCCGGTCGCCCTGATCGAACCAGATGCTCTCGGTAGCCACCGGCAGATTGGGCAGATACCACTTGGATCGTACCGCCTGATACCCGGACTCAGCCGACCACACGAATGCTTCATTCAACCGAAGACCGTTTCGTTCGATCGGCCTCGAGGTCATCACCCAACGGCAGTTGAGTTCGCTGAACCTGCCAATCATCTCATCATGCTGGCGCAGAGCATTGCGCCACAGATCGAAGTCGACCGCACTACCGACGAAAATCCAGTCGCAGAATGGCATCTCGGGTAACACCACGATGTCCGGTTTCGCTGTCGCGACATGCGCGACAAGCGCATCCCAAGCCTTCATCTTGTGGGTGGTTTCGTCAGGAAATTCACAAACAGACAGCTTCATCGCAGGGCCCTCGAACTTGATCGTTGGGCCAGACGTAGCTGAAGTTCGCTATGGCAGAAATGACAAATATATGCTGATTTCTGCCAATGACAAAAACGCACACCATCGCCCTCTTCGCCTTCGATCAATGCCAGCTATTGGACGTGGCTGGGCCGTCTTCGGTCTTTGGCGTTGCCAACTCCATTGCCAGCCGTGTGTTCTATGAGGTGAAGGTCATTTCTCCACATGGCGGCCTCATCGGCACCTCCTGCGGTGTATCGCTTGCAACCCTGACGCCGAAAGCCACTCTCTCCAGAACTATCGACACGGTCCTGGTTGCGGGAGGTGGGCTTGCTGCCATGCGGGGGAGCATTGAAGCGCCGGCGACACGCAACTGGCTCAAACGCTGCGTGCAATCCGCCCCACGCTTTGGATCGATTTGCTCCGGCGTCTATATTCTTGCCGAACTGGGCGAGTTGAGCGGATTGCGCGTCGCAACGCATTGGGCAAACTGCGACGATCTGGCGAAGCAGTTTCCCGATCTGTCGGTCGACAGGAACTCGCTGTTTGTTGTGAGCGGAAATGCCTGGACGTCCGCGGGGGTGTCGACAGGAATCGATATGGCCCTCGCCATGGTCGAACAGGATCTCGGCCGATCCGTCGCTGACAAGGTCGCGAAATTTCTGGTTCTGTATGCGCGCCGGCCGGGCTATCAGTCCCAGTTCAGTGAAGTGCTGAATGTGCAGATCACGGCGGGTTCTCGATTTTCCGAGTTGATTACCTGGCTTCAAAGCCACGTGACCGAACAAATCAATGTCGCGGCGCTCGCGGTCCGATGCGGTTTATCAGAGCGAACGTTCTATCGGAAATTTGTCGCCGCTACGGGCCAGACGCCCGCCCAATTCATCGAGAATGCACGACTGGAGACCGCGCGCACGCTGCTCGTGACAGACCTTCCAATCAAGACCATCGCGGCGAAGAGCGGGATGAACTCCATAGGCCGCCTCAATGCAGCTTTTGAACGCAAATTCGGCCTGTCGCCATCGACATTCAGAAAGATCCACAGCGTCGAAAGGAGTTCCTGAAAGACATCGAGATTGGCTGGTCGATCAGGCCATCCGAGCGAGAAATCGCTAATCTGCCGTCCATCCGCCGTCGATCAAGAGTGAGGAACCCGTCATCAGCGCGGACGCATCGCCGGCGAGGAAGACGATCGCACCCATCAAATCTTCGACCGTACCCAGACGTCCGAGCTTGATTTTGGAGAGCACGCTCTCCTTGAACGCTGCAATCTCGAAGAAAGGCTTCGTCATTGGCGTTTCGATGAACGTCGGACAGAGCGTATTGACGCGTATCTTGCTGACAGCAAGGTCAAGGGCCATCGCCTTGGAGAAGCCTTCCATTGCCCACTTCGACGCGCAGTAAAGCGACCGGTTGGCGCCGCCGACATGCCCCATCTGCGACGACATATTGATGATCGAGCCACGAACGCCGGCCGCGACCATTCGCCTGGCGACGGATTGTGCCGCAAAGTAAGCCGCGCGCACGTTCAGGTTCATCACCGTGTCGAAATCTTCGACCGGCACGTCGGTGAAGGGATTTGGCCGGTTGGTCCCCGCATTATTGACAAAGGCATGATACGGCTCCCGCGCATCAATCGCCACGCGGAACGCCGCCACATCCGTCACATCAAGGGCGAGGGTATCCGCAGAGAAGCCCCTCTTATGTAATGCCGCTGCCGCGTCGTCGATCTCGCTTGCGGTACGCGCGCAAAGAGTGACATGCGCGCCCGCTTCCGCCAGTGCCGCAGCGGCGGCCAGGCCGATGCCGCGGCCCGCCCCGGTGACCAGGGCACGCCGACCATCCAGCCGGAAGGTCGGCGTCGTCGGCAGCGACAGGCCGCTCATTCGGCGGCGCTCGCATACGGCACATTGCGCCCGCCATAACGCCGGACGCGAACATTAGCCTGCTCGGCATGACCAGCGAAGCCTTCAAGCATGCAGAGACGCGAACAATATTCGCCAATCATGGCAGATGCCTCATCGGTCAAGACACGCTGGTAAGTGACGGTCTTGAGGAACTTCCCGACCCACAGGCCGCCGGTGTAACGCGCTGCTTTGTTGGTCGGGAGCGTGTGGTTGGTGCCGATCACCTTGTCGCCGTAGGCCACGTTGGTTCGTGGCCCAAGGAACAAAGCGCCGTAGTTGGTCATGTTTTTCAGGAAGTAGTCCGGATCCCGGGTCATCACCTGCACGTGCTCGGAGGCGATGCGATCCGCCTCCTTCACCATTTCCTCTTCGGAATCGCAGACGATCACTTCGCCGTAGTCTTCCCAAGCCTTGGCGGCGACGGCCCCGGTTGGCAGGATCTTCAGGAGGCGCTCAATCTCCGCCATGGTCTCGCGTGCGAGCTTCTCGGAGTTGGTGAGCAGGATCGCGGGGGAGTTTGCTCCGTGCTCAGCCTGCCCGAGCAAATCGGTCGCGCAGATCTCGCCGTCCACGGTGTCATCGGCGATCACCAGCGTTTCGGTCGGGCCCGCGAACAAATCGATGCCCACGCGCCCGTAAAGCTGACGCTTTGCTTCCGCCACGAACGCATTGCCCGGACCGACCAGCATGTCGACCGGTGCGATCGATGCCGTCCCGATCGCCATTGCGCCGACAGCCTGAATGCCGCCGAGGCAATAGATGACGTCCGCACCTGCAAGATGCTGCGCGGCGACAATGGCCGGAGCCGGTTTGCCCTGGAACGGCGGTGCACAGGTGATAATGCGTGAAACGCCGGCAACCTTTGCAGTGATCACGGACATATGCGCAGAAGCCAGCAGCGGATACTTGCCGCCGGGCACGTAGCAACCGACGGAATTGACCGGAATATTCTTGTGACCAAGAACGACACCCGGCAGCGTCTCGACCTCGACGTCCTTCATCGAATCGCGCTGGTGCTGGGCGAAATTGCGCACCTGTTCCTGCGCGAACTTGATGTCATCGATGTTCCGCTTGGACAACTGCCCGACACAATCCTTGATCTCGGCATCGGTCAGCCGATAGTCCTTGCGGTCCCACTGGTCGAACTTCACCGACAGTTCGCGAACCGCGTCATCGCCGCGCTTCTCGATGTCCGCAAGAATTCCTTCGACTGCGGTGCGGACCTTTGTGTCGTCTTCAGCCCGCTGGGCAGCATCACGGCTGCGCTTGAGATACTTTGCCATCAGATTTCTCCGCGATTACTTGATTGCCTGAGGATTGATCGGCGACCCGGCTGCACCCGGCAAATGCATCGGCGGCGCGGCGAAGAAGAATTCATAGACCTTATCCTGCGCGCAATCTTCTGCCAGCTCCTTCAGATAGAAGATTTCGCCCATGGAAATCCCGATCGCCGGGATTACCACCCAATGCCAGGGCTGATTGGCCTCGTTGGTTTCATTCGGGCGGACTTCGCATCCCCAGGTATCGGTGCAGATCGCAGCGATGTCCTTCTCGCGAATCCAGTAGCAGGTTTCAAACGCCATGCCCGGAGCATCGCCGCCCGCGTATCCGGACCAGTCCTTTTTCTTCAGGCAGCGCTCCTGATGGCCGGTGCGGACAATCACAAAATCACCTTTGCGGATTTCGACGCCCTGCTTCTTGGCGCAGGCATCAAGGTCCGCATTGGTGATCGCATAGCCGTCGTCGAGCGAGTCCACGCCCTTAAATCTTGCAACGTCGAGCAACACCCCGCGGCCTGCCATCTTGTCGCGCGTATGCTCGATACCGAGCTTCTTCGCGCCGCGTGCATCGACCAGCTTTGCATCATAGCCGTTGTACATCTTGTCATCGAGGAAGATGTGGCAGAGAGCGTCCCACTGCGTCGAAGCCTGGCAGGGCATGTTGATCGCATCATCGGCATAGCGCAGATAGGGTGACGGAACATCCTGATTGCCTGCCGCGGCGTCGGTGCCCGTCGCCAGCATGGTGTGAATCGGGTTCCAGCGGCCACCGAACAATCCGGACTGAATCGGCTCTTTCAGCGACAGGCCGAGTGCGAAGACCTTCCCCTTCTTGATCAGCTTGCCCGCGTTGATGACGTCTTCAGGCGTGACGTTGTTGAGCGTCCCGATTTGATCGTCGGCGCCCCAACGACCCCAGTTCGAGAGTTTCTTTGCGGCTTCATAGATAGCGGCTCTGTCGACTTTCATGATGGTCTTTCCTATTTTATTTATCGATCGATAATTTAATGGACAAGCGAATGCTCCGGCTAACCCCTTGGGTTAGACCGAGCAGTAACGCTCTTTGATTTCGTCGTCGGCCAGCAACGCGGCCGCAGTCGCATGATGCACAACGGACCCCTGATCCAGTACATAAGCGCGATCGGCGATATCGAGCGCCAGTTCTACATTCTGCTCGACGAGCAGAATGGTCGTTCCTTCCGACTTCATCTTGCGGAACAGTTCGAACATTTCATCGACCAGCACCGGCATGATCCCTTCCGAGGGCTCATCAAGCATGATGAGATCCGGTCGCGCGATCATGGCCCGTGCAATGGCAAGCATCTGCTGCTCGCCGCCGGACATCGTGACGGCTTCCTGATCCAGCCGCTCCGCCAAACGTGGAAAAATCTCGGCGATCTGAGCGATGCGCCGAACCTCTTCCTTCTTGTCAGGTGACGCGACGAGGCCGAGCCGCAGGTTTTCCCGCACGGTCAATCCCTGCACGATCCGGCGCTCTTCCGGGACATAGGCCAGTCCCAGGCCGAAACGCACATGCGCCGGCTGACCAAGCACTTCCTTGCCCTTGAACGTCACCGAGCCCCGGGTTTTGTCCAGAAGGCCAATGATCGACTTCAAGGTCGTGGTCTTGCCAGCCCCGTTACGCCCGATCAGACACACGATCTCGCCCTTATTCACTTCAAGGCCGATGTCCTGCAGCACGTGGCTCGCGCCATACCAGGAGTTGAGATTTTCGACACGCAACATCGTTTCAGTGCTCCCGCTGGCCAAGATAGACCCGCTTGACCTGTTCGTTCTGGCGGACGTCCGTCGGCGTTCCCTGCGCAAGCAGTTCGCCATGATGAAGAACAAGCACCCGATCGCTGATACCCATCACCAACTTCATCTTGTGCTCGACCAGGATGACGGTGCGCTCCTTAGCCAGCTTGACGATGAGGTCCATCATCACGCGGGTCTCTTCAGGGCTCATGCCTGCGGTCGGCTCGTCCAGCAGCAACAGGCGCGGATTGGCGGCCAGCGCCATTCCGATTTCAAGCGCACGTTGCTCGCCATGCGCAAGTTCCTTCGCGAGCCGCTCTCGGCGGTCCCACAACCCAACCTGCGCCAGCAATGCGTCAGCTTTTTCCACAAGCCCCGGAAGCTTGGCGCGGGGCCGCCAAATGTTGTAGCGCGACACAAACGCTTGAAGCCCGACGCGGACATTCTCGCGCGTCGTCAGCAGCGGGAAAACGTTGGTAATCTGGAAAGACTTGGCGATGCCCATATGCGCAAACTCGTGTTGCGCAATATTGGTGACGTCGCGTCCTTCGAATTCGACCTTGCCGCTGGATGGCGGAAACGCACCGGACAGCAGGTTGAAATAGGTGCTTTTCCCGGCACCATTCGGTCCGATGATCGAGGTGATCGCGTCCCGCGAGAATTCAGCGGAGATGTTGTTCAGCGCAACGAACTTACCGAACTTCTTGCTCACGCCGGTAGTGCGCAGAATGACCTTTGATGAAGTATCTGCCGAAGTCGTCATTTGTTAATCCGCTTCAAGATCGTTCCCCAGATTCCGGCCGGGAAGAACAGCACGCAAACCACGAACACCGCACCGACGATCAATTGCCAATGGACGGTCCAGATTGAGACCAAGTTCTCCAGCAACAGGAAAACAGCCGCGCCGACGAATGGGCCGAAGAATGTGCCCATTCCTCCCAGCAGCGACATCATCACTACCATGCCGGACGTCTCGATGTGCAGAATCTCGATCGGAACGATCGACAGATGCAGCGCCATCAGCGCGCCGGCCAACCCGCAGAATGCACCGGACAGAATGAAAGTAATCAATCGGGTTCGCGTCACGTCATATCCGGACGCCCGCGCCCGCGCCTCGTTCTCACGGATGGCTTCGATGACGGCGCCAAACGGCGATGCCAGAATCCGCGACAGCACGAACAGTGCCATGATCACGAACGCGGCGACGACATAGTAGCGCGTCAACGGATTGATGAAGTCGAACTTTAACCCAAGAATATCGATGGTCCGGACATTGATTCCGCGCAGGCCGTTCTCGCCGCCGGTCCAATCGACCGCCTGATAGAAAAGATAGAAAACGCATTGAGACAACGCCATTGTCACCATGGCGAAATAGATGCCGCGGGTGCGGATTGCCAGTGCGCCGATCGCGGCCGCCATGACGGCGCCGCCCAGAATGCCCATCACAATGGCGGCATACCAGGGCCACCCGAAGTGGACGATCGCGATGCCGCAGAGATAGGACCCGGTTCCGAACAGCGCTGCGTGCCCGAACGACAGCAGTCCGAGATATCCGAACAGCAAATTGAAACCGAGCGCGTAGAGCCCGTAGATCAGAATGTTTACGGCCAATGCCGTGAACGGCATCACCAAGGGAAACACCAGCACGAAAACGCTGGCAAGAATGGCCCGATGACGCTTGGCAAAATCGAACCAGCTTGCCGATGCTACGCCCGGCTGGGTCAAGGTCTGTGAAAGTTCATTCATTGTTTTGCTCGCCTCAGCTCATGAGCCCAGCACGGCCGAAGAAGCCCTGCGGACGGACGAGAAGAACTACTGCCATCAAGGCAAAAATCGAAACCTTGGCCATTTCGGGCGCGAACAGCGACGTCATACTGACGACCACGCCAACGAGAAGGCCGGCGATCACTGCACCCCCGATCGAGCCCATGCCGCCGACGACTGTCACGACAAACGCTTCGGCAAGAATCGTCGCCCCCATTTCAGGGATAACACCTTGCAGCGGCGCCGCGAGAAGCCCGGCTAATGCCGCAATCCCGGAGCCGATGCCGAAAACAAACAGCCAGACGCGCGAGACGTTGACGCCGAGCACGCGGACAATCTGGGGATCGCGCGCACCTGCGCGGATGATCAAGCCGAAGCTCGTGCGCTCGAGGAAGAGCCAGAGACCCAGAAGAACTGCCGCCGCGATACCGATGACGAACAGACGATAGAGCGGGAAATATCCGACGCCGATGTTCACGGCACCTTGCAGGATCTCAGGTGTATCGAACGGATAGCCGCTCTTGCCGAAAGCAATACGGACGAGTTCAACCATCACATAGCTGAGGCCGAACGTCAGAAGAAGCGGATAGTCGATGCCGCGGCCATACAGCGGCCGGATCAAGAACCGCTCCACAACGAGCCCAACCGTACCGACGATCAATGGAACCGCGATGAGGCAAAGCCAGAAATTTCCTCCCATCGAGAGAAGGAACAGCCCGACATATGCGCCGACCATATAAAAGGCACCGTGCGCGAAGTTCACAACGGTCAACATGCCGAAGATCAGCGACAGCCCTATGGCGAACAGCACGTAAATCGCGCCAAGCGCCAGACCGGTGAACAATTGCAACGCGATCAGATCGAAACTCAAACCGGCCATGGATATCTCCAGAGGAGACGCGCGCCCAAAATGGACGCGCGTCCGTTAGCTCAAATGGTTCAGGACTTGTGACCGAGCGCTTCGCAGGTGCGGAGGTTCTTTTCGCTCGGCTCCTCGGTGGCAAGAACCTTGAAGACGTCGGCATCGCCCTTCTCAGGGTTCGATTTCGACTCGATGATAAGAACCGACTGCACGGCCTGGTGGTCGCACTTGCGATAGTACTCAGGGCCCTTGTAGTAGTCATACTTGAGCGCTTCGACGGCTTCGATGACCTTGTCGGTATCAGTGGTGCCGGCAGCCTTGGCGCCCATCAGCAAGGTCTTGACGCCGGCATAGCCGAGTGCGCCGTAATCCGACGGCACCTTTCCACCGTGCATCTTGCGGAAGCGGTCGTTGAACGCCTTCGCGGATGCCACCTTGTCCTCGATGCCCCAGTAATACGAGGTTCCGCCGATCACGCCCTCGAATGCCTGCGCGCCGGCAGCAATCCGGCCGGTGTAGAGCAGGATTGGCGCAACGATCTTCATGCTCTTCTTCATGCCGAAGTCGGTCACCTGCTTGAGCGCGATCTGCTGATCGCGGCCGAAGTTGCTGATGACGAGGATGTCCGGCTTCAGCGCCTGGATACGCGGCAGCAGCGCCGAGAAGTCCGTGGTGCCGAGCGGATGCCGAATATCGACGAGGCTCTCGACCCCAAATGCCTTGCCGGCTTCCTGGAAGCCGCGCACCATTTCATGACCATAGGCATAATCCGCGGTCAGGAACGCGACCTTCTTGCCAAACTTCGGGAACGCATAGCGACCGACAGCGCCCGCAGTCAGGTGCGGCGTGAGCGCTTCGTGGAACGTGTACTTGCTGAAATCCTTGACCTCGTTGATTTCATCGGACTGGCTGATCGAGTTGTAGATGATCTTCCGCTCCTTGGTGACGTTGTTCACCGCAAGCTGAACCGACGCAGACAGACTGCCGACGATGAAGTTGACCTTTTCCTTCTCGATCAGTTCCAGCGTACGGGTCGCCGCTTCGCCCGGATTGAGCTTGTCGTCGCGCACAAGCAGTTCGGCCTTTCGGCCGTTAAGACCGCCAGCTTCATTGAACTCTGCGATGGCAACTTCCGCGGCGCGCACCTGATCCTGTGCTTCAGTGCCATAAGGACCGGTCAGCGGAACGGGAAATCCGACCTTGATGGTCGCTTCCTGCGCCTGAAGCAGATTGATGCGAAACGGCGAGGCCGCCAGAACGGCACCGGCGCTGGCGGTTGTCAGCAAGCGGCGGCGAGAGATGGAACCTGTCGTTTTCTTAGCCATGTATTCCTCCGAGGTTGATGTTCTTTTGTCGTTTAGATGCGCCCGAGGGCGGTGAGAATAATTTTTGGTGTCAATGGAATTTCAGTAACGGTGACGTTGAACGGTGCAAGCGCGTCGTTCACGGCATTGCTGACGACGGCCGCTGCTGCTGCTGTCCCCGCTTCTCCGGCTCCCTTGGCGCCAAGCTCGCTCTCGAGCGTCGGAGAGACGATGTGCCCGACGTCGATATCCGGCATCTCACCCGCCATCGGTACGAGATAGTCCGCCATATTGGCATTGGTGAGCTGTCCGCGCTCGTCGTAGATGCAGTGTTCGTAAAGCGCCGCACCCAGCCCTTGAACCACCCCGCCGCGGATTTGCTCGTCCACCAGCTGGGGATTGATAATAGTGCCGCAATCCTCAACGACCCAGTGCTTGAGGAGTTTGATGAATCCTGATTGAGGATCCACCTCGAGCCACGAGGCCTGAACACCGTTGGTAAACGCGAAGGGGTACTCACGCGGCACGAAATGCCGGGTCGCCATCAATTCGGGTTGGAATCCCGGTGGCAAGGTATCCGGCCGGAAGTAGACGATGCGCGCCAGCTCTGGCAGTTCGATGCGTTGCTGCCCACCGTCGGCATCAACTACGGCGTTATCGACGATATCGAGATCACCCGGCTTGGCTTGAAGAATAGCCGCCGCGACATCCAGAATGTTTTTACGAAGCACCTTCGCCGCCTGCAACGCGGCCTCGCCACCGATGCCGGCGCCGCGCGATGCCCAAGTGCCGCCGCCGTAAGGCGTGTTGTCTGTATCGCCCAAAATCACGCGCACGCGTTCCATCGATACGCCGAGCACACTGCCGACGATCTGCGCGGTCAGCGATTCAGACCCCTGCCCCTGTTCGGTAATGCTGGTTTGGCAAATCACCCGCCCGGTGGCGTCCAAACGCACGGCGACACCATCCTGCGACGAAATCCTTGCCCCGCCCACACCGTAGAACGCAGCACTCGGATTTGTAACCTCGATGAAGCTCGCGATGCCGATGCCGCGATAAATCCCCCGCTTGCGCAATTCGGCCTGCTCGGCTCGCAACCCATCGTAATTCATCATTGCGACGAGCTTATCGAGCGACGCATGATGCGACAGCGCCTCGAATTTCAGTCCTGACGGCGAACCGCAAGGATAGGCGTCATCGCGAATAAGATTGCGGCGGCGAATGTCAATCGGATCCATTCCGATCCGCTGCGCGGCAAGATCGACGAGCCCTTCGGTGATCGAGCAGGCGATCGGATGCCCCACGCCACGATACTGACAGGTAACGTTCTTGTTCTGGAAGACAACGCGGGTTCGTGCCCGATAATTCTGCGTCGTGTAAGGACCGCCTACCAGATTGACGACCTGGTTCGCCTCGATCGCGCTGGTGCGCGGATACATCGAGTACGGGCCGATGCCGGTAACGTCGTCGATCTCGAACGCGTTGATGGTTCCGTCTTTGCTGACGCCGATGCGCGCCTTGCAGACGTGATCGCGTGCATGAATATCGGTGTTGAAGCTCTCGACCCGGTCGGCAACGAATTTGATCGGGCGGCGCAGCAACTTCGACAGGGCAAGAGTTGCCATCTCGTCAGCGTAGATGTGGACCTTGATGCCGAACGAACCGCCAACATCCTTGCACACCACGCGAACCTGCGCCTCATCGAGACCCAGATGAAGTGCCGCGATATTCTGCACCATGTGCGGCGCCTGGGTGCCCAGATAGACGGTGAGGCGCTCCTCTCCGGAATTCCAGTCCGCCAAAACTGCACGCGGCTCCAGCGTCACACCGGTGTGGCGGCCAAAGACAAACTCGGCTTCAACAACTTCGTCGGAATCCTTTAAGGCCTGATCCACTGCTCCGGCATCGAGATTACGCTCAAACGCCAGATTGTCTCCTAGATCTGGATGGATCACCGGCGTATCAGGATCGAGCGCCGTGCGCATGTCCGTAACCGGAACAAGCTCTTCGTAATCCACCGAGACGGCCTCGGCAGCGTCCTCGGCGAGCGCCCGGCTGGTTGCGATGATCGCCGCCACTGCTTCGCCCTGCCAGCAGGCGCGATCTATCGCGATCGCATGCTGCGGAGCCGACTTGAGACCCTTGAGATGAGACAGCACGCCGACCCAGGGCGTGATGACTTTCGCCAGTTCCGCACCTGTGACGACCGCTATCACCCCCGGCATGGTCTTTGCTGCAGCCGCATCGATGTTCAGGATCTTCGCATGAGCATACGGCGAGCGCAGGAATACGACATGCGCCATGCGCGGTAGCACCATGTCGCTGACATACTGCCCACGCCCCTGCATAAGCCGGTCGAGGTTGGGGCGCGGCACCGTCTTTCCGATATACGAATTCGGACGGTCCAGAACCGAAAGACCGGATTGCTTCTCGGAGCCGCCGTTCATCGTGCCTGCTCCGAACGCGCACGCGCCGTCGCTTCCACGGCATCAACGATCGCATGATAACCCGTGCAGCGGCAGTAATTGCCGGACAGATGCTCGCGAATTTGCTCGCGATCCGCCTGTGGCTCATGGATCAGGATATCCTGCGCGGCCATCAACATGCCCGGCGTACAATATCCGCACTGAAGAGCATTGCGATCACGGAACGCCCCCTGCAGGTCAGAAACTTCCCCGCTATCCGACAGCCCCTCGATCGTCTGCACCGACGCATTTTCAGCCTGCACCGCAAGCAAAAGACACGCGCGCACGATATCGCCATTGACGCGAACCGTGCACGCCCCGCACACGCCGTGTTCACAGCCGACATGCGTTCCTGTGAGACCCAGCTGGTCCCGAAGAAAATCAGCCAGATTCAATCGTGGCAGCACTTGTGCGGAAACGCGCTCGTCGTTGACAGTGAGAGAAATTGACACGGTATCCGTCACGCCAGCGCCCTCGTCTCAAGATCCTGACGCCCGAGCAGGGTCGAGACACATCGCGCCATCAGCTGTCGCGCGAGATAGCGGCGCATTCCGGCGGAAGCCTGCTGATCTTCCTGCGGATCAAGTTCTTCGTCGAGCGCGGCTTGAGCGTCAGCCAGCATCGATGGTGTGACCGGCCGCCCTGTCAGTTGCTCCGAGGCTGCTGCAAGCATCGGCTTGTCGCCCACCGCAAAGTAACCGAGCCGAAGGCTTGTGAGCACGTCACCATCCAGAATCCCAGATGCCGCCAGTCCAACGATGGCATAATCGCCTTTCCGGCGCGCATATTCGTGAAAGAAATGAACCGCGTTCGGCCTTGCGACAGGAATCTCGACGGCGACCAGCAACTCTTCAGGCGACAATAACGTCTCATAGATGCCGGTGAAGAACTCTTCGGCTCGAATGCGACGTTCGCCACTCTTGCTGCGCACGACGATAACGGCATCGAGCGCGAGAACACAGGCCGGAAGCTCCGATGCGGGATCGGCATGCGCGAGGCTGCCACCGAATGTGCCTTTGTTGCGAATCGCCGGATGCGCGACATGTGCGATGGCTTCCGTCAAAAGCGGCGCGTGCTTCGCGATTTCAGCAGATCTCAGTACATCGACGTGACGCGTGAGCGCGCCAATCTTGAGCAGGCCGTTCGCAACAGTGATTCCGTGCAACTCGGCGATGGCGCCAATATCGATCAGCAATTCGGGGGCCGACAGTCTTAGATTCAACGCTGGCATCAAGCTTTGACCGCCAGAAAGAACCTTTGCCTGATCACCGTGCCGGGCAAGCAGCTCCAATGCGTCAACGACGCTCGAAGCACGCGTATAGCTGAAAGCCGAAGCTTTCATTCCGGCAACCTCCCTCGCCTCATTTTTTGATGGGCTTCGAAAATGATTAGACGGTGCCGGACATCAAACGTCAAGCGTTGTTTATCGAACGATTATTTCGTGACTGCGGGCGTGATGTCGTATCGATCACAGAAAATAAAGGCCATCGGCTCATCTCGTACGACGAGGCAGGCACGACAAAACTGCGACAAAGCAAAGTGACGGTTAAGGAATTATGGCTTGCAAAGTTCGCCACACGAAATTGTCGCGTTGCACAAATTCTACCGTCGGCGCACGACGCGCTGGCGCGTTACCCGCTGCCCGCCAACGCGTTCCTGAAATACCAACCGCGATTTATCGGCCTCCATTTTGAGAATCTCGGCAAATAGCGCGGCGGCAGGAGACATCACCTTGCGTGCAGGCTCGATCAAAACGAACTCGGAATAGAAAGGCGGATCTTCGAGTGGCCTCACATCGAAGCGCCCTCCGTCGAGATCCGACGCCATCATGACGAACGGCAGAATGGCGACCCAGTCGCTCGCTGCGACAAATTGCAGCGTACCCATCATAGCGTCCAACTCCAGCCGCTGCGCGACCGCGACACCATTGGCACTGAAGTAAGTCTCGATATTTCGGCGGCGTGTATTCTGAAGACCAGGCAACACCACTTTCAAAGGACCAAGCTCAGACAGCTTGACCGGCTTGAGATTGTCTTTGCCTCGCTTCGCGCTCACCAGCATCTCCCGATCCCGTGCGAGAAGCCGATGCGCGATGCCGGTTGCTCCTTCGAAGGCCGGGACAACAGCAAAATCCAGCTCACCTTTCAGGATCATGTCAGTCAGCACGCCCGAATAGGCCTCGGTGACGCTGATTTCAGAGCCGGGGGCGGATGCAAGGAATTTTTCCAACGCAGGAGCGAGCACGGATCTGGTAAAGGTCGGCATCAGGCCGACACGGATCGCGCCGCGGACATGACTGACGGCAACGCTTTGTTGCGCGGCCTCCAGCTTCTTCAGAACCTCGACACATTCACGATAGTAGAGCTTTCCCGCCAGAGTCGGCTCGACCTCCCGGCCGCTGCGTACAAGCAGTGCTGCGCCAAGCTCGGATTCGAGTTGCTTGAGGTGCTGCGAAATGCCGGACTGGGTGGCGCCTTCCCGCTTCGCAGCCGATGTGAATGAGCCTTCTTCATACACCGCGACGAAGGATCTGATCTGCCGAAGGGAAATCATCCATCAATTTTCCTAATGTTAGAGAGTACGAATAATCATTTTTCTAATAGACCACAATCGTTACTCTCACGGACAAGTCACAAGCAATCAGGAAGTACGCCATGAACCTCGGGTTCTTCACCATGCCGATCCACCCGCTGGACAAGGACTGGCGACAGTCGCTGTCCGAGGATCGCGAGGCTTTCCTTCTGGCCGACGAACTGGGATTCACGGAGGCCTATGTCGGTGAGCACGTCACCGACAAGGCCGAGAACATTACCTCCTGCGTCACGTTTCTGGCCTGGATCGCCGCCGCAACGAGGCAGATCAAGCTCGGTACCGGCACTGTGAACATGCCCAACACACACCCCGCAACAGTCGCGGCCTCCATTGCGATGCTGGATCACATGCTCGACGGCCGGTTTATTTTCGGCATCAGTCCCGGAGGGCTTCTGTCGGACGCAGAACTGTTCGGCAATCTCGACTTCAACCGTAACGAGATGTTCCTCGAAGCGATCAATCAGGTGCTCGGCATCTGGTCCGGTGAACCGCCCTACAACCTTCAGGGCAAGTACTGGACTGTGTCCACGCAACGAACGCAGATCAAGGAAATCGGCCAGGGCTACATCCCCCGCCCGCTGCAGCGGCCGCATCCGCCGATCGTCGTCACCGCAGTCGCGCCGTTTTCAAAGGGCGTGACGGAAGCGGCGGTCCGGGGATGGGATCCGATCTCGGCCAACTTCCTGATGCCGGCGTGGGTGAAGAGCCATTGGCCGAAGTATGTGGAGGGCTGCGAACGTGGTGGCCGCGCCGCGGACCCCGCCAACTGGCGCGTCGCGAAAAGCGTCTTCGTTGCCGACGACGCGGCGAAAGCGAAAGCCTACGCGACCGATCCCGATAGTCCCTATGTGAACTACTACCGGTCGCTGTTCACCAAGCTGAAGAAGAACGGCCGTATCGAGTTGTTCAAGACTCACCGCGATCAGCCTGACGATGAGGTAACGCTGGACATGATCTGCGACAAGTTGATCATCTACGGTACTCCGGACAGCGTCGCCGACCAGATCCTTGCATTCCAGAACGAAGTCGGCACATTCGGGACGCTGCTCTACGCTGGCAAGGATTGGAAAGATCGCGAGCTTGGGCGTAAATCCATGATCTTGACGGCGGAGAAAGTGCTGCCTCTGGTGAACACTGGTTCGCCAAAGCTGGCGAAAGCCGCGGAATAAACAAAAGCAGGCATCCCAATTGGCTCTCTCCGATCGCGTTCCTTATCAGGCCCTCATCGACCGTCCCAAACTGATGCTTCCCGGAGGCAAGAAGCTCGCCGTCTGGATCATCCTCAATGTCGAGGAATGGCGCATCGAGAACGCGATGCCGCGCACGGTTCTCAGCCCACCGATGGGGCAACCGCTGCTTCCCGATGTGCCGAACTGGGCTTGGCATGAATACGGCATGCGTGCTGGCTTCTGGCGTCAGTTCAAGGCCCTGACCGACAGAAACATTCCAACGACATTGGCCATCAACGGGAATGTTTGCACGTCATATCCGCGCGTGGCATCGGCCGCGCGCGAGGCCGGATTCGAATTCATGGGGCACGGCTTCCTGCAGGGCCCGATGCACAAGGTCGACAATCAGGGCGACGCGATCAAACGCGCGGTCGATACGATTGCCAAGTTCACGGGCAAAGCCCCACGGTCATGGGAAAGCCCCGGCCTCACCGAAACCAACGAGACCCTCGATCTCCTCCGCCTGAACGGGATCGAATATGTCGCCGACTGGGTGATCGACGACCTTCCGCAGGACATCGAAACGCCTCACGGGACCATCACGACGATCCCCTACACGGTCGAGACCAACGACATCGTTGTTCATGCGCTCCATCACATGGCGTCGGATCAGTTCCTGCGCCGGAGCATCGATCAGTTCGACCGGCTCTATCTTGAGGGCGAGGAGAACGCTCGCGTGATGGCGATCTCGATCCACCCTTACATCACCGGCGTTCCGCACCGGATCAAGTATCTGGAACAACTGCTCGATTACGTTATCGGCCACGATGGCGTGGCGCTAATGACTGCCAGCGAGATCGGTGACTGGTATCGCGGCCAGATGACCAAGAGCTAATCCCGATTGGAGCGCAAAATATGATCCGGGCCGCCGTTGTCGGGCTGGGATGGTGGGGACAGACCATCGCCAGCAATCTCGCGACCAGCGATATCGTCAAACCTGTACTGGGCATCGATCCGCTTGAGCCAATGCGAGCGAAGGGCGCTGCCTTAGGGCTTGAAACATCGGCGCGCTTTGAAGACGCATTGGCGCGATCCGATATCGACGCGGTTATCCTCTGCACCCCGCAGGACCATCACGCCGCCCAGATCGAGGCTGCCGCCCGATCGGGACGTCACGTGTTCTGCGAAAAGCCACTCTGCACGACAGCGGCCGACGCCGAGCAGGCCATTGCTGCGGTCAAAACAGCAAAAGTGCAACTCGGCATCGGCCATGAACGGCGCTTCGAGCCCGCCGTGATCGAAATGCGCAAGCGGTTCGCCGACGGCGAATTCGGCAATGCACTCGTGCTCGAGGGAAATTTCAGTCAGGATAAATTCCTCAACCTGCCGGCTGACAACTGGCGTCTGTCAAACACGCTCAACCCTGTTGGCCCCTTGTCGGCAACCGGCATTCATCTGGTGGATCTGTCGATCGCGATACTCGGGAAGCCCACTCATGTTTGGGCCCGTCTGGCAACTCTCGGAAGCCATTTCGCAAACGGTGATACGCTCTCGATCACTATCGGCTTCGAAAGCGGTACAACGGCGACGCTGAACGCAGTTCTTGCCACGCCCTTCATGGGTCGCCTGGCGCTGCTTGGATCGAAAGGCTGGATGGAAATCCGCGACCGGACCCACCCCGAAAACCCGACCGGCTGGGACGTTACCCGCGTTGTCCGCGATCAGTCGCCGGAAGCAGCCTATTATCAGCCTCATCCGGCAGTGCGAGACAACCTGGAAGCGTTCGGGCGAGCAGCACTCGGCGGCCCTTCCTATCCCGTGACCCATGACGAGATGCTCACGAACGTCCGGACCTTCGAGGCGATTCAGCGCTCAGCGAAGAGCGGCGGCATTGAGCCGGTTTGACTTCACGGCAGGTCGCTTGGCATCTTGACCCGACATCCGCACAAACCCAGCGAGGTAGCCGTCGATCGCGTTGGCGATCATCTCTTCCTTCTCCTGGAGAGCAGGCATCTCGTAGATGTATCGTCGAACGCCGTAATAGAAAATACCGCCGTGAAAAACCCACGCCATCTCGATCTCGGCCGCCGTCGGCTTGGCTTGCGCCGGCAGGCCCGCTTCAAATCTGCATTCCTTGATAATGCGCGTCAGAATCTTGTCGCGCACAACGCCCACGTACCAGCGGTTGATGTCGAGGCCTTTAAGACCTGAAAACAGATAGATCCTCAGCCACTTTCGCGTGAAGATCACGTTGGTGTAGGCCTCATAGAACTGCACCATCCGCTCGCGGATCGGACGCGACCTGTTGGTAAGAAGCTTCTCCCAGCCGGTATCGAGCGGCTCGAGGTAAACCTTGCGGTAGACCTCCTTGACCAATTCTTCCTTGCTCGGGAAATAACGATACAGCAGCGGCTGGGTTACGCCCAATCGGCGCGCCAGTTCGCGGGTGCCGCCGTTGAATCCCTCTTCGGAAAAAAATTCCGTTGCCTTGCGGACGAATTCCTGACGCCGATCTTCAGGAGACAGGCGCTTCTGCTTGACGCGGGTAACCGATGGGGACGACTTCTTTGCCATGAAAACCTTCGGGATCATGCCCCGGGAACGAAGTGACCAAAGTTGCCGCGCGCAAAGAGCAACGGCTCGGCACGGTTGTACGCATAAGCCTCCACCGCACCAAGGAAAATTACATGGTCGCCGCCGTAATAGCGGTCGGCGCTGCGGCACTGGAATGTGGCTACCGCATCAGCAAGGACGGGTGCATTGCCCAAACCCGGCTCCCACGACACCCCGGCAAACTTGTCGTCTGCGCGTGTGGCAAACTGCGTTGCCAGCGCTTGCTGCGAAGCACCAAGCACATTAACCGCAAAATGGCTCGCGTTCTGGAAAATACTCATGCTCGGCGAGTAAATCACCAGGCTCCAGAGCACCAACGGCGGGTTGAGCGAAACCGATGCAAACGAATTGCAGGTCAGCCCCGCCTGCTTGCCATCTGGCGTTGCGGCTGTAATCACCGTGACGCCGGTGGCATACGAGCCCAGCGCATTGCGGAAATCACGCGGATCAATCGAAGAACTGTCACTCGACAGCTCATTTCCGAATTCAGTGGGATTTTGCGAAACGACGACCATGGCCCGCCCTCTTAAAGGGTCAGATTTTCAGACGGCAGGTCGAGCGCGACGCGGCCGTAATTCGTCCCGGCAGCATCGAAGCTGAACGCAATATGCGCGTTGATCGCATGAGCGTCCCGGAACTGCCGTTGAAGCGCACCGGTGGTGTAAAGACCGCGCGCGCCGCTTGCCGAAAACAGCAACGAAACGGCTTCTGTACACAGATTGACCGAATAGGCTCCGTCCCTCCGGTATCTCGTCTTCTCCGCGAGCATGGGAACGTCACCGCGCCGGGCATCGGCCATCGCGTCGATGCAGGTCCGCCGCATGATGAGACGCGCCGCATCAATCTTGGCCGAGGCTTCGGCAATCTTAATCTGTGTCGTCTGCAAGTCACCCAGCTTGGCGCGGTTGTAGGTCGAGGCACGATGCCGTGCGATCTCGACATAGTCGTCCAGACAAGCCTGCGCATTGCCGAGTGCTGCACCTGACAAAACGAACGGAAACAACGCGAACACAGGCAGTGCATAGAGCGGGCCGGGATTTACGGTGCTGCCCGGCGTTGGGCCGCCGGCGACAGCCTTGACCGCAAGCGTCATATGTTCGGGAACGAACACATCCTTCGCCTCGACGTCGTTCGATCCCGTCCCCTTCAGGCCGGTCGAATTCCACGTGTCGAGGATCCTGTAGTCGTCCTGCTTGAGCAAGAAGACCCGATACTCGACGCCATCCGCGTCGTCATCGGACGACACAATGCCCGCAAGCATATTCCAAGTGCTTGAATCGACACCCGACGAGAATGGCCAGCGGCCAGACAGTTTATAGCCCCCCGCCACCTTGGTGGCACGACCGGCCGGAAACACGAACGACGACGCGATAAGAGCGTCGGGATTATCCTTCCAGATCAAATCCTGCGCTCGTTCGTCGAACATGCCGAGCATCCAGTGATGGCTCGCGAGGTTTGCGAGATTCCATGCGACCGAAGCATCGGCCAGCGCAACAACATCGGCGAAATCGACCAGCGCGACATAGTCCAGCTCAGCACCTCCGACGCGCTTCGGCTGCAGAATTCTGAACAGACCGGCCTCGTGAAGGTCCTTCTCGGTCTCAGGAGGAAGACGCCGCATCTCTTCAGTCGTTGCAGCGCGTTCTCGCAGTTTCGGAACGAGCGCATGGGCACGCTGCAACATCTCGGAATACGCGTCGTCCTGGCCGCTCGAACGCCGGTCCAGCTTGTGAACGGTGCCTGACATGACTGCCTCCCTGACTCTATCGTGCCGTTGCTTTTCGGGGCGCGTTCGGCTTGATGTGCGGCCGATCGAGGTAAAGTGACGCTTTCAACCCTTCGTCGTCCTGTGTCGCGAATTCGGACAGCAACTTCATTTCCGGAATTCGCGAACGATCCAGAGTGTTCACATCCGGCCAGTCGATTTCGACCAAATTACCAGCCGGGTCGCGCAGATACATCTGCACGCAGCCATCCGGCAACTCGTTGACAGGATTGCGGAAGGCCTTGGAATCCAGCGCGCCGATCGCCTTAGCCTTCTCATACGCTGCGTGAAAATCGTCCACGTCGAGCGCGAAGTGCTGATAAACGGGAATGCTATCTTCAAGTTCGAACAGATGAAGCTGAAGGTCGCCGCAACGCAAGTATTTGGTTTTGAAACCGAAATTGTAAGTCGGGATGAGCTCCATGCCAAGGACGGTTTGATAGAAGCGAGCCGATTCTTCCAGATCCCTTGCACCGATGGAAAGATGATTAAAACCAAGAACCTTCATGCTTGCACTCCCGCGGTTGGACGTCGTCTTTTTGATTTATCACCCGATAAATAACGCGACGACCGCGAAAATGCAAGCGGATTGACCGCGGATGCGCTGCACAAAACGCGACGTCATGCCATTCGCGCCGAGCGGCAGATACCTTCCAAGATGGGGCAGTCTGTTAGCGGTGCTGCCGGGAGCGTTAATCGGGCCTGCCCAACGCTCTCACGACTTCCGCCCGCGATGAGCGCGGCCGATGAATACCGCTCAATGCCGCGCGCAGATCCGAAACACGTTCAGCGTTGCTTCCCGCGCGGGTGCCGTCCGAATTGAGAAAGCTGTTTTCGAATCCGATCCGACAATGTCCGCCCATGGCGGCGGCAGCTACCAGCGAAGCCGTCTCGGACGCGCCGAAGGCGCAAACCCACCAATCGAAACGCGCCGCCCCTCCGCTGTCTCGAAACTTTGCAACAAACGGAGCAAGTTCTGCAGGATCGCTCTCCTGATCCGCGGCATAGCGGCCGAGCGGGAAAATTACCGAATGCCGTTTACCAGGAATGATCCCGCGCCCGATAAGGTCGAGCAGATGATCGAATTCAGTTGCGGCATAGACAATATGCTGAACCGCAATCCGCTCCTCATAAGCCCAGCGATACAACTCTGCCGCGTCCGCCTCCGCCCCTGCTTCCGGGATCAATTCCTTCGTTGCAATGCTGACCGCTTCGGGCTGCACCGCCCGGACCACAGCGATCTGCTCGTGCGGCTTGAACATACCGACAGCTTCAGTCGTGATCTGGATTACGAATTCAGGCCCCGTTGTTCGCCGCACAGCCTCGGTCGCGGCTAGGTAGCGTGACGCATCGAGCGTATGCCGGCCATTCTCGTCGCGGACGTGCATGTGAATGGCTTGCGCACCGGCGGCCTGACATGCATGTGCATCGGTTGCGAGCGCGTCGGCCGTGAGGGGCAGATTGGGATGTTCGACGTGGCCTTTGCGCGCACCATTCGGCGCGACCATAATTGTCAGATCGGCCATACCAGCCCTTACCCTTCGAGATGTTGTGTGAGAACCAGCGCGAAACTGATCTACGACGTCGGTTTTTTCCGGTCAATTCCGTGCATTGTTTCAAGGACAGCGCAAACGGCCGCAGTATCCTGTTCTCTGCGGCCGAGCGCAGCGCCCGCATGATAGATTTGCGATGCAGCCGCATAGACCGGCAGGGCGCAATCAAGACTATCCGCAAATCCATCGATAATCGCGATGTCCTTCAGCTGCATACGGATGGTGGCTGTCGGCGCGTCATAATTCTCATCGCGCATCAGGGGACCACGCATCTGGAACATGCGCGAGGTGCCGGCGCTGTCCGCAAGGGTCTCGTAAACCAGCGACGGATCAATTCCGGCCTTGATTCCAAGGACCATCGCTTCCGCCGCCGCCACGTTATGAATTGTAACGAGATGATTGGCGATGTACTTCATTACACTGCCCCGCCCGAATTCTCCTAAATAGTGCTGCACGCGCGACATGCCGGCGAAGACCGCCGCGCAGCGATCGAAAGCATCTTTGTCACCGCTACCCAGGATAACGAGGTCCTTGTTTACGGCCTGCGCGCCAGTGCCGCTGATCGGGCAGTCGAGAAGGATCTTGCTGTACTTCTCCATCTCATCATGGGCAGCGCGCTTGATGTCCATCGGCAGCGTCGAACATTCAATGACGATCTGGCCGGTTCCTGCAGCCTGAGCGATTCCTTCGGCCCCACCGATCACATCCGTCAAAGCTTCTGCCTTTGGCAACGACATGATGATGATTGGTGCGGCTTCAGCCACCGCACGCGGAGAGGCCAGAACCTGGCCACCCGAATCCTCCAAACGTGCACAGGCCGCCGACACCGGATCATATCCTACGACGTTAAAGCCAGCCTGACAGAGATTGCGCGCCATGGCGGTTCCCATGATGCCGATGCCGACGATACCAACGCTCTTGTTCATTCGCGCGCCTTAGGATTGCGGGGTAATGACTTCGGGAGGCCGTGGCTGCTCACGGAAATGCCAGGCTCAAGCCTTCGATTAGCTCATTAAGGGCGAGCGTACCAACCAAACCGAACCTGACAAATTATAAAAACTGATCACTCGGATCGAAAAAAAACATTCCGGGATGCCAGGTGCCGCTGCGACCGCATGACATGCAGATGTCTGCATGGGATGACGTCGTACGCGTGGACCAGCGTGGACCGCCTGCACGGCATTTGCACGTCGTATGATCGAACGGCGGCGGAGCAACATCATCAACATTGCATCGGTAGCCGGTATGCGCTCGATGCCGACGCAGCGTCGGGCTATCACCGGCATAAATCTCCCGGTTGATTGCGGCTGGCTCGCGGGAACGTCGTGGCGCACCTATGGCGGGCTCCGGGAAGCAGAAGACTGAGAGACGCCTGAGACGCGCCGTCGGTCGAGAGAGGTGAAAGTTATAGGTGAAACCGCTGACCTGTGCTCGCTCCCGACGAATCAACAATGCACATAGACGTCGCTGATCCAGAAGTTGCAAAAGATCAAATTCGCCGACGCGTGCGCGCGCTCGGCGCTCGACGGGCTGCGATCAGGTTGATAAGCCCCTCTCCGTAGGGAGGCTTTGAGTCGAAACATGACCGTTGCGATCGAGATGGGACACACAACGGCAGGCGCCTCCGCGGCTCTGGACCTTGAGGAACTGCTGGCAACCCGCCTGCTTGTGCAGGGCAATTCGGGCTCCGGCAAATCCCATCTGCTGCGCCGGCTGCTTGAACAGACGGCCCCTTGGGTGCAGCAGACCATCATCGACCCCGAAGGGGACTTCGTGACGCTGACCGACCGTTTCGGCCACCTCGTGATCGATGCCGAGGACCATACCGAGCGAGGCCTGCAGGCCGCCGGCGAGCGAGCGCGCATCCATCGCGTCTCCACGGTGCTCAATCTCGAGGGGCTCGACGCAGAGAATCAGATGCGGCGCGCCGCTGCCTTCCTCGGCGGGCTTTTCGAGGTTGCTCGCGATCACTGGTATCCGATGCTCGTGGTGGTGGATGAAGCACAGCTTTTCGCCCCCGCAGTCGCCGGGGAGGTTTCGGACGAGGCGCGAAAACTCTCTCTCGGCGCCATGACGAACCTGATGTGTCGTGGCCGCAAACGCGGACTTGCGGGAGTGATCGCAACCCAGCGACTAGCAAAGCTCGCCAAGAACGTCGCTGCCGAGGCTTCCAATTTCCTCATGGGCCGAACCTTCCTGGATATCGACATGGCACGCGCTGCCGACCTCCTGGGCATGGAGCGGCGACAGGCAGACGCATTCCGGGATCTGGAGCGCGGGCAATTCATGGCGCTGGGCCCGGCCCTCTCCCGCCGTCCCTTGGGACTGCGCATCGGTCCAACGGATACCCAGCCGCGCAACGCGACCCCACGTCTCATGCCGCTGCCGGAAGCGACACTGGAGGACGCGCGCGCCATTATCCTGGCGGCCCCGCCGCCTGAGACTATCCGCCCCCAGCGTCGGTCGTCGCCAGACCTCCTCGACCAGCTCATGGCAGCGAAGTCCGCAGCACTGGAGATTCGTCCCGAAGCAGTGGAGCAACCACTCAGCGCTGAAGAACTGGCGGAGCGGCATGAGCGAGTGGACAGCATTCTGCGCGCCGTCATGGCGGAACCGGACGCGGGCTTCCGTGTCGTCGGCGTCCTCTATCAGGAGTTCGTGGTCCGCTGCCGAATAGCGGGCCTCGGTTCGGCCGTGCCGGACCTGAGTGACTTTCGTCGCATGCTAACGCGCGCCCGCGCCGGGCTCGGCTCCGATATGGCGGAGGATGACGCGTGGCAGGATGTCTCCGTCCGCGCCTCGATTCTGCCTGAGGATATGCAGGGTGTCTTCATGATGATCGCCCGCGCGGCGAAGGAAGGTTGGCCCTGCCCGAACGACGCAGCGATTGCCCGCGCCTATGGCTCACACTCGTTGCGCCGTGCACGGCGTCTGCTGACCTACATCGAGGAGCAGGGTCTCATCGTTTGCCAGCTTGATGGTGCTGGTCGGCGAATCGTGACGCTCGTCGAACTGGCCTGGTCGACAGCGCCGGGTGATCCCAATGCCCAGGAACTACCCGTGGAGCAAGGCTGCAGCAGTTCGTCTCCATGATGCGATGGTCGAACGTCGCATCAAAAAGCATCGCTCATTACACTTCACAACGTAAGCTGGCTCGCTTGAATATCTCTGACTTTGTTGGTGGGCCCGGCAGG
>JAZKDK010000054.1:0-7516 GCA_040387615.1 Pseudomonadota bacterium
AAGCGCATCAGAAAGAGGACGAGGTGCATCAATGATTCAGATGCAGACCAACCTCGACGTGGCCGATAATTCCGGCGCGCGCCGTGTCATGTGCATCAAGGTTCTTGGAGGTTCCAAGCGCCGGTACGCGACTGTGGGTGACATCATTGTCGTTTCCATCAAGGAAGCCATCCCTCGCGGGAAGGTGAAGAAAGGCGACGTGATGAAAGCCGTCGTCGTTCGCGTTGCGAAGGATATTCGCCGCGCCGATGGTTCCGTCATTCGCTTCGACCGCAATGCGGCTGTGTTGATCAACAACCAGTCCGAGCCGGTCGGTACCCGTATCTTCGGGCCGGTGCCGCGCGAGCTTCGCGCCAAGAACCACATGAAGATCATCTCGCTTGCGCCGGAGGTGCTGTAGTGGCTGCCAAAATCCGCAAGGGTGACAAGGTTATCGTGCTGAATGGCCGCGACAAGGGCCGGACTGGCGAAGTGTTCGAGGTGCGTCCCACCGAGAGCAAGGCGCTGGTGCGTGGCGTCAACCTGGTGAAGCGTCACCAGAAGCAGACCCAGGCTCAGGAGGGCGGCATCATTACGAAGGAGTCGCCGATCCACCTGTCGAACATCGCGATCGTCGGCAAGGATGGCAAGCCGACCCGCGTCGGCTTCAAGATTCAGAAGGATGGCACCAAGGTGCGCATTGCGAAGCGCTCGGGAGCAGAGATCGATGTCTGAGACCGCATACGTTCCGCGCCTGCGCGCGCAGTTTGATCAAGAGATCCGTGGCAAGCTGGTTGAGCAGTTCGGTTACACGAACGCTCTGCAGGTTCCCGTGCTCGACAAGGTCGTGCTCAACATGGGCATCGGCGAAGCCGTCAACGACCGCAAGAAGGTCGAACTGGCTGCTGCCGATCTCGCGCTGATCGCCGGCCAGAAGCCGATCGTCACGCATTCGCGCATGGCGATCGCGACCTTCAAGCTGCGTGAAGGCCAGGCCATCGGCGCCAAGGTGACGCTGCGCAAGTCCAAGATGTACGACTTCGTCGATCGTCTTGTGAATATCGCGCTGCCTCGCGTTCGCGACTTCCGTGGCCTCAATCCGAAGAGCTTTGACGGCAGGGGCAATTACTCCCTCGGCCTCAAGGAGCATCTGGTGTTCCCCGAAATCGACTACGACAAGTCGGGCGAGACCTGGGGCATGGACATTACGATCTGCACCACCGCTGCCACCGATGACGAGGCGCGTGCGTTGCTGACCGCATTCAATTTTCCGTTCCGGCAGTGAGACACTGAACTAGTCAGCGTCTCAAACGCGGAAAGGTATGGAGACTACTCGTATGGCGAAGAAAAGTTCGGTCGAGAAGAATAACCGGCGTCAGAAGATGACGAAGAACGCTGCGGCCAAGCGCTCCCGCTTGAAGGCGATCATCGCCGACAAGAAGAAGCCGATGGAAGAGCGTTTCGCGGCGACGATCAAGCTCGCCGAGATGCCGCGCAATTCGTCTGCGACCCGCGTCCGCAACCGCTGTGAAATCAGCGGCCGTGCGCGCGCGGTCTATCGCAAGAACAAGATGAGCCGCATCGCGCTCCGTGATTATGGCTCGAAGGGCCTGATCCCGGGCCTCGTGAAGTCCAGCTGGTAAGGAGGGTCGAATATGTCAACGCACGATCCCATCAGCGATCTGATCACCCGCATCCGCAACGCGCAGATGCGCTCCAAGTCCAAGGTTTCGACCCCGGGCTCGAAGATGCGCGCCAACGTTCTCGAAGTGCTGAAGACCGAGGGTTATATCCGCGGCTATGCAGCGGTCGAGCATGCCGGCGGCCACAATGAGCTTGAGATCGAGCTGAAATATTTCGATGGCGAGCCAGTTATCCGCGAAATCGAGCGGGTCTCGAAGCCAGGGCGTCGCGTGTACGCCTCGGTGAAGAACCTGCCGCGTGTGAAGAACGGTCTCGGCATTTCTGTGCTGTCGACGCCAAAGGGAATTATGGCTGACCACGACGCGCGTGACGCGAATGTGGGCGGCGAAGTTCTCTTCACGGTGTTCTAAGGAAGGAACGATTATGTCACGCGTAGGCAAACGACCCGTTCCGATTGTCTCGGGCGTCACCGCGAATCTCGAAGGGCAGACTGTCAAGATGAAGGGGCCGAAAGGCGCACTTCAGTTTGTCGTGCACGACGACGTGTCGGTTGAGATGAAGGACGGCGCGATCACCGTTGCGCCGCGCTTCGAGACCAAGCGCGCTCGCTCGCTTTACGGAACCGCTCGCGCCCAGATCGCGAATCTGGTCGAAGGCGTCACCAAGGGCTTCGAGAAGAAGCTTGAAATCACCGGCGTCGGTTACCGCGCCGCGCTGCAGGGCAAGAACCTGCAGCTCGCGCTCGGTTACAGCCACGACGTGGTCTATCCGATCCCGGAAGGGATCACGATCACCGTGCCGAAGCCGACCGAAATCACCATCGTCGGCAACGACAGCCAGCGCGTCGGCCAGGTTGCCGCCGAGATCCGCAGCTATCGTCCGCCGGAGCCTTACAAGGGCAAGGGCGTGAAGTACGCCAACGAATTTATCTTCCGCAAGGAAGGCAAGAAGAAGTAACGGAGCCGGTCATGTCGAAACTCAAGGTCACGAATGCCCGGCGCAAGCAGCGCGTGCGTCTCTCGCTGCGCCGGGTCGCGAACGGGCGTCCGCGCCTGTCGGTTTTCCGTTCGTCGAAGCACATCTACGCACAGGTCATCGATGACCTGAAGGGCACGACACTGGCTTCGGCCTCGTCGCTGGAAAAGACGATGCGCGACGCCGGCAAGACCGGTGCGGACATCGATGCGGCGAAGGCTGTCGGCAAGCTGCTGGCGGAACGCGCTGTGAAGAACGGCGTCAAGGAAGTGGTTTTCGACCGTGGTGGCTATCTTTACCACGGCCGCGTCAAGGCGCTCGGCGAAGCCGCGCGTGAGAGCGGCTTGAGCTTCTAAGGCTCAGCTTTTGGAATTTGGTTTGAACGGACACAAGGACAGGGGCGCGAGTCGCAAGGCGAGCCCCGCAAGGATTGGAAAACACCATGGCAGGTGAACGCGAACGGGGCGGACATCGCGGCGGTCGGGAAGAGCGCGACAGCGAGTTCGTCGACAAGCTCGTCCACATCAACCGCGTGGCGAAGGTCGTCAAGGGCGGCAAGCGCTTCGGTTTCGCAGCTCTGGTCGTCATCGGCGATCAGAAGGGCCGGGTCGGGTTCGGCCACGGCAAGGCGCGCGAAGTTCCTGAAGCGATCCGCAAGGCGACCGAGTCGGCCAAGCGTAACCTGACGCGCGTTGCTCTGCGCGAAGGCCGCACGCTGCATCACGACATTGCTGGCCGTCACGGTGCTGGCCGCGTTTATCTGCGCGCCGCGCCTGCCGGTACCGGCATCATCGCGGGTGGCCCGATGCGCGCTGTGTTCGAAACGCTCGGCATCCAGGACGTGGTGGCGAAGTCGATCGGCTCGTCGAATCCCTACAACATGGTTCGCGCAACCTTCGACGCGCTGAAGCATCAGGATTCGCCGCGTTCGGTTGCGGCTCGCCGCAACATCAAGGTGTCCACGTTGCAGTCCCGCCGCGTCGGCGGCGACGCGGAAGCTGTCGCGGAATAATTCACGCGCCGTTTTGGAGTTAAGACTATGGCCAAGGCCGCAACGAAAACCATCAAGGTCGAGCAGACGGGTAGCCCGATCCGCCGTCAGGCCGCGCAGCGCGCGACGCTGATCGGTCTGCGTCTCAACAAGATCGGCCGTATCTCTGAATTGCAGGATTCGCCTGCCATTCGTGGCATGATCGATAAGGTCAAGCACCTCGTCCGCGTCGTCGACGAGAAGTAAGGAAGCAAGCGATGAAGCTCAATGAGATCGCCGACAACAGCGGCTCGCGCAAGAAGCGCATGCGCGTTGGCCGTGGCATTGGCTCCGGCAAGGGCAAGCAGGCAGGTCGCGGCGGCAAGGGCCAGACCGCGCGTTCGGGCGTCCGCATCAAGGGCTTTGAGGGCGGCCAGATGCCGCTGCATCGCCGTCTGCCGAAGCGCGGCTTCAACAACATCTTCCGGCTCGACCTGACGGAGGTCAATCTCGACCGCCTGCAGGAAGCCATCGATGCCAAGAAGCTGGACGCGAAGGCGACCGTCAACGCGGAGACGCTGGTGAAGTCCGGACTGCTGCGCCGCTCGAAGGACGGCGTGCGTCTGCTCGGCCGTGGCGAACTCAAGGCCAAGCTGAACATCGAAGTGCACGGCGCGACCAAGTCAGCGATCGAAGCAGTCGAGAAAGCCGGCGGAACGGTGAAGATCCTGGCACCGGCGAAGGACGCAGCCGCGCAGAAGGCTGCTGCCAAGAAGCCGAACAGGAAGGCCTCGTAACGTTCGATCGATCCCGCCCTTGTGACGGGCATCCGCGGCGCGACTTCTTATATTGCTATACGAAGTCTTGAAACCGCGGACGGCCGGGCGAAGCCCGGTCATGGCGAATAGAAGGATCGGAGCCACGGATGGCGTCTGCAGCGGAACAACTGGCAGCAAACCTCAACTTCTCGGCATTCGCGAAGGCTGACGAGCTCAAGAAGCGCATCTGGTTCACACTGGGTGCGCTGCTTGTTTATCGGCTGGGCACCTACGTGCCGCTGCCGGGCATCGATCCGAACATCTGGAGCCAGATCTTCAAGTCGCAGGCCGGCGGTATTCTCGGCATGTTCAATATGTTCGCCGGCGGCGGTATCAACCGCATGGCGATCTTCGCGCTGAACATCATGCCGTACATCTCGGCATCGATCATTCTTCAGTTGCTGACCACCGTGTCGCCGCAGCTCGAAGCCCTCAAGAAAGAGGGCGAGTCGGGCCGCAAGGTCATCAATCAGTACACGCGTTATCTGACCGTCGTGCTTGCGATGTTCCAGGCTTATGGCATTGCCGTCGGCCTTGAAGGCGCCGGCAACGTCGTCGCCGAACCCGGCTTGTTCTTCCGCCTGTCGACCACGATCACGCTGGTCGGCGGCACCATGTTCCTGATGTGGCTCGGTGAGCAGATCACGTCGCGCGGTATCGGCAACGGTATTTCGCTGATCATCATGGCCGGCATCGTCGCCGAGCTGCCGTCCGCCATCGCCGGCACGCTCGAACTCGGACGTCAGGGCGCGCTGTCGACCGTCCTGATTCTCGCGATCATCATCATGGCCGTTGCAGTTATCGCACTGATCGTGTTCGTCGAGCGCGCGCAGCGCCGGCTGCTGATCCAGTATCCGAAGCGTCAGGTCGGCAACAAGATGTTCGAGGGCCAGTCCTCGCATCTGCCGCTCAAGCTGAACACCGCGGGCGTCATTCCGCCGATCTTCGCATCGTCGCTGCTGCTGCTGCCGACGACCATCGCGCAGTTCAATGCCGGCAAGGGACCGGAGTGGTTCCAGTGGCTGACGACGCAGCTCAGTCACGGCCGTCCGCTGTTTCTTTTCCTGTATCTCGGGATGATCGTGTTCTTCGCGTTCTTCTACACCGCGATCGTGTTCAACCCGACCGAGACCGCCGACAATCTCAAGAAGCATGGCGGATTTATTCCAGGCATCCGTCCGGGCGAGCGTACCGCCGAGTACATCGACTACGTGCTGTCGCGTATCACCGTTGTCGGTGCGATCTATCTCGCGATTGTCTGTCTCGTGCCTGAAATCCTGATCTCTTACGCGTCGGTGCCATTCTATCTCGGAGGCACGTCTCTGCTGATCGTCGTCAGCGTGACGATGGATACGGTCGCCCAGGTGCAGGGCTACTTGCTGGCGCACCAGTATGAAGGGCTGATCCGTAAATCGAAATTGAGGGGCCGTCGTAAATGAGGTTGATTCTTCTCGGGCCGCCGGGGGCGGGCAAGGGAACGCAGGCGCAACGACTGATTCACAAGCACGGTATCGTTCAGCTCTCCACCGGAGAGATGTTGCGTGCCGCGGTTGCAGCCGGAACGCCCATCGGCCTCAAGGCGAAGGACATCATGGCCAGCGGCGCGCTGGTGCCGGATGAGGTCGTGGTCGGAATTATCGCCGATCGCATCGAAGAACCGGACGCGAAGAAGGGCTTCATTCTCGACGGCTTTCCGCGCACCGTTCCGCAGGCGCAGGCGCTGGACGATCTGCTCAAGAAGAAGCACCTCAAGCTCGACGCCGTTGTCGAGCTGCGCGTGAACGAGAGTGCATTGCTGGAGCGCGTTGAAACCCGTGTTGCGCAGATGCGTGAGCGGGGCGAAGACGTTCGCATCGACGATACGCCGGAAGTGTTGTCGAAGCGTCTGGCCAACTACCGTGCCCAGACCGAGCCGCTGGTTCACTACTATTCGGAGAAGCGCAAGCTCATCACCATCGACGGCATGATGACCATTGAGCAGGTGACGGTGGCCATCAACCGGGTTCTGTCCGCGCTGGAAGCGGCCGATTCGGCCGCCAAGTCGGCGAAGAAATCCGCCCGGAAGACCGCCAAGCCGGGCAAGGCTGCTGGCAAGACCCCGGCCAAGGGCGCCAAAAAGGCAGCCAAGGCCAAGAAGACCGTCAAGAAGGCTGCCAAGGCAGCCGCCCGGAAGGCCAAAAAGGCCACGAAACCGGCCGGGAAGGCCGCCAAGGGCGGTAAAAAGACCGCTGCGACGGCCAAAAGCCGGACCTCGGGAACCAAAGCCGCAAAGACCCGGAAGGTGGCCAAAAAGGCCACTAAAAAGCGCACTAAAGCGGTCAAACGGTTGACGAAACGCCGCTGAATACATTAATAAGCCCGCATCCAGTCGGATAGTTTCAGACGATGCCGGGCCCCGATAAGAAAATGGGGAGGGCGTCGTGTTCGCGTTTGTGGACACCCGCCCGACACAGAGACCAACAAGACAAGCCAGTCCGTGACGGACGGCGACAGGAGCGAAGATCGTGGCCCGTATTGCAGGTGTCAACATTCCGACCAACAAGCGCGTCCTGATCGCGCTTCAGTACATTCATGGTATCGGCCAGAAGAACGCCGCCGAGATCGTGGAGCAGATCAAGATCCCGCTCGATCGCCGCGTGTCGCAACTGACCGACGCGGAAGTCCTGCAGATCCGCGAAATGATCGACCGCGACTATCTGGTCGAGGGCGACCTCCGCCGCGAAGTCGGCATGAACATCAAGCGCCTGATGGACCTCGGCTGCTATCGCGGCCTGCGTCATCGCCGCGGCCTTCCGGTGCGCGGTCAGCGGACCCACACCAACGCGCGCACGCGCAAGGGTCCTGCCAAGGCCATCGCCGGCAAGAAGAAGTAACTTTCGTTTCTACCAAACCGATCCGGCCGTCATGGCCGGGTGATCACCTGAAATTCCCCAGCGTCTGGCACCACGGACGCGTTTGAAGGAAATGACTATGGCTAAAGAAGCTACCCGCGTCCGCCGCCGTGAACGCAAGAACATCGCATCCGGCATCGCGCACGTGAATTCGTCGTTCAACAACACCACCATCACCATCACTGACGCGCAGGGCAACACCATTGCCTGGTCGTCGGCCGGAACGATGGGCTTCAAGG
>JAZKDK010000055.1:0-52271 GCA_040387615.1 Pseudomonadota bacterium
AGGCGGTGATCCGGGCGGGTTCATATTCCGAGGTCAGGATCAGGCCGAACTGGTCGCCGGCCAGCCGTGCCAGCGTGTCCTGCGGCTTGAGGATGCGTGCGAGCCGGCGCGCCAGTGTCAGCAGGATCGAATCGCCGACCGCGATGCCGACGGAATCGTTGACCTGCTTGAAGCGGTCGAGATCGATCACCATCACGGTGGGGCGCAGGTTCGGCGTGGTCTTGGCGAACATCGCAACGGAGCCGAGGCGATCGATGAAGAGCTGGCGGTTCGGCAGACCGGTCAGATTGTCGTGCACTGAATCGTGCAGCAGGCGTTCTTCGGAGTTCTTGGCTTCGGTGACGTCGGTCAGCGTGCCGACCACGCGGGATACTTCACCATCGGAGCCGACCACCGGGCGCGCCTTGAGCGCGAACCACATGAAATGGCCATCGGGCGTGCGCAGCCGGAAGTCCTGAACCAAACGGCCGCGGCGCTGATCGAGCACGCTGTCCAGCGCAGCACGGAAGCGGTCCTGGTCGAGCGGGTGCAACACCTCGAGCCACTTCGCGGCGGGCCCCTCGAGGGTGCCGCGCTTCAGCCCGAGCAGCACTTCGGTTTCCGGGCTGGTGAACACCTTGTCCGCCGAGACGTCCCAATCCCAGATCAGGTCGCCGGAACCGGTCAGCGCCAGCGCGCGGCGCTCGACGTCGGAAACGACGCCGTTGGTGGCGCCGCCGCCCGCGAAGGCGTGCTGCATCACCGTGAATCCGATCAGCATCACGATCAGCACGAGGCCGCCGAGCAGCGCCGGTCCGACGATGTCGTTGGTGACGCCACCCGCGATGGTCATGCCGGCAGCCGCGACCCAGACGAGCAGGAGGAACCAGGTCGGGATCAGCAGCACCGCGCGGTCGAAGCCGTGGGTCGACAGGTAAACGATCAGCGCGAAACCGAACACCGCGATCAGCGCCAGCGAGATACGCGCGATGCCGGATGCGACCGCGGGATCGAACAAGGCGAGCGCGACCAGCGCGCCGAGGAACAGCAGCCAGCCCATGGTGATGTGCGAGTAGCGCACATGCCATCGCGACAGGTTGAGATAGGCGAACAGGAACACCAGCAGTGTCGCCGCCAGCATGGCCTCGCCGGATGCGCGCCACACGCGCTCCGCGCCGGCCGACATGTCGAATACTTTGCCCCAGAATCCGAAGTCGACGCCGATGTAAACGAGAACAGCCCACGCCAGCGCGGCAGCGGCCGGGAACATGATGCTGCCCTTGACCACGAACAGGATAGTCAGCACCAGCGCCAGCAATCCGGAAATGCCGATGACGATGCCCTGATAGAGCGTGAACGAGTTGACCTTGTCCTTGTAGGCTTCCGGCTCCCAGAGATAGAGCTGCGGAATTTTGTCGGTGCGCAGTTCGGCGACGAAGGTGATCACGGCGCCGGGGTCGAGCGTGATGCGGAACACGTCGGCGGTGGCGTTGTCCTGCCGCTCGGGGCGGTCGCCGGTCGAGGGTGTGATCGAGGCGATGCGCGACAGGCCGAGATCGGGCCACAACAGGCCCGACGACACGATCCGGTAATGCGGTACGACGATCAGACGGTCGAGCTGGTCGTCGGTGTTGTTGGTCAGCGCGAACACGATCCAGTTCTGTCCGCCTTCGCGGGCGCGCACTTCGATGCGGCGGACGATGCCGTCGGTACCGGGCGCGGTGGAAACCTGGATGCGGTCAGTGTCGCTGCGCTGGAACTCGAGCACGCCGGTGAGATCGATCGCAGGCGCGTCGCTGCGGACGCTGATCGCGTCGAGCGCATGCGCCGGCTGCGCGGCGGCGAAGAGCGTCAAGCTCAGCAGAAATGAAAGCGCTGCGACACGAAGCGAACTTCGGATGTGGAACACTTGCAGCGCGAAGCCTCTGATCGAGCGCAAAGTCAGCTCTCCGCGTTGGGCCCGGCGGGGTTAACAAGACCCGCCGGTAGGAACGCGATAAATGCCACGAATATGAAGCAAATCAAAGGGTTTCGATGGGTTCCCCAGCGTTAAAGCGTCAGCACAATTTTGCCAATATGTTGGCTGGATTCCATCCGTGCATGGGCTTTTGAGGCCTCTTTCAGCGGGAACGAGCTATCCATCAAGGGTTTGACGCGACCATCGGCGAACCAGGGCATGGCCTTGGCCTCAATGGCGCTGACCATGGCGGCCTTGTCGGCGACCGAGCGCGGGCGGAGCGTTGAGCCGGTATGGTGGAGCCGCTTCATCATCAGCTTGGCGAAATTCGGCGTCGCCTTTGAGCCGCCGAGGAACGCGATTTGGACAATGCGGCCCTCGACCGCGGCGGCCTCGTAGTTGCGATCGATGTAATCGCCGCCGACCATATCGAGGATGACGTTGACGCCTGCGCCATCGGTCAGGGCCTTGATCTTTTCGACGAAGTCCTCGGTCTTGTAGTTGATCGCCGCGTCGGCGCCGAGCTTCAGACACGCATCGACCTTGTCCTGCCCGCCGACGGTGACGAACACCTTGGCGCCATGCGCCTTAGCCATCTGAATGGCCATGGTGCCGATGCCGGACGAACCGCCGTGAATCAGCAGCGTCTCATTCGGCTTCAGGCCGCCGCGCTCGAACACGTTGTGCCAGACGGTCATCAGCGTTTCGGCGACCGCGCCGGCGTCGACCATCGAAAGCCCTTTCGGCACCGACATCGCGTGGGTCTCGTGGGTGATGCAGTATTCGGCGTAGCCGCCGCCCGCGACCAGCGACATCACCTTGTCGCCGATCTTGCGCTTGGTGACGCCGTCACCGAGCGCGACCACTTCGCCGGAGATTTCGAGACCGGGAAGGTCGCTCGCGCCGGGAGGCACCGGATAGAGTCCCAGCCGCTGCAGCACGTCGGGACGGTTCACGCCGGCGGCCGCAACCTTGATCAGGATTTCATTCGGCCCCGGCTTCGGCACCGGACGCTGTTCGGGCACGAGCACCTCGGGGCCGCCGGGCTTCGAAATCGCGATCGCGGTCATTTGTGCGGGCAGCTTGTCCATGAGGTGTCCTTGCGGCGGTGGGGCGGGAAATGAAAGAAGTCAGCTATAATCGGGCGAGCGACGGGAGGGAAGCATGGCCGGCGATGACGACGACAAGCCGAGGAAGAAAATCACCCACGAACTGGGGCAGGATCTGTCGCTGCTGTCGTTCGAGGATATCGAAGACCGCATTGCAGCACTGGCCGCCGAGATCGAACGGCTGAAAGCCGACGCCGCGAAGAAGCGCGCCAGCCGTGATGCTGCAAATGCGTTCTTCAAATCGTAAGCGCAGGAAATCGTGAACGCAGGTTCCGAGCAATTGCGAAGGAACCGTAAATGGAATCGTTCATTTACGGCGTATTAAGCTTTCGGGTTTATGACTTTAATTGTCCTTGTTTGGACACCGAGTGGCTCCTGTCCACTCTGTTTGACGCCTCCCTGTTATCAACTTTCAAAAGCCGCCGGAAACGGCGGCTCTTTTTTGCCTGCTTCGTTAATCTTTGCAGGCCGTTTTGCCGCATGCGGCATCCCGCTGGAAACCATATCTCCTCATTGTTATCGCAAGTGGCTGGACTCCCGGTCGCGGGCGCGCAATCATTTGTTCATCATAAAAAAATCAGCGTAACCGCGTGAGGCGTTAACCATGTCCGACCAGGGCGCAGCCGATCTCGTTCTTCTCAGTGAACGGATCACCAATTCACCGGCCTTCGGGACCTTGTTCCGGGAAGGCATGGATCTCGTCGAAGAGACTGCAGCTTATCTCGATGGGCCGGGCCGCGCCGAGGCCAAGGCGCTCGAGCGCTCTGTCAGTCTGAGCTACGCGACCGAAAGCATGCGGCTGACGACACGTCTCATGCAACTGGCGTCGTGGTTGCTGCTGCATCGCGCGGTCAAGGAAGGCGAGATGACGTTGCACCAGGCCAATCGCGAAAAGACAAAGGTCAAGCTGACGGCGGCCGATCCCGGCCCGGACGACATCATCACCAAGCTGCCGGAGCGATTGCAGGATCTTGTGTCACGCTCGATGGCGCTGCAATCCAAGGTGCGTCGGCTCGATATGACGATCCATACGCCGGCGTCCGAGCACCTTTCGATCGGCAATCCGCTGGTGCCGCAGATGAACATGCTGAAGGCCGCGTTCGAGCGGTAAGCATTCTCGATGCGTCGTCCCCGCGAAGGCGGGGACCCGTACTCCCTAAGCCATCGATCTTGTGGTGATGGCGATGCCGCTCTTCCTGCATCACCAGGATCTTCGGTGGCTATGGGTCCCGGCCTGCGCCGGGACGACCCTGAAGATGTTGAGGCGGCTGCCAGCTTACATCGCTTCCCAAAACGAAAAACGCCCCTGCGAAGCGGGGGCGTTTTGGTGTCGAATGCCGGATTGTCCGAACCCTGAGAAGGATCAATCCTTCTTGAGGAAGCCCGAAAACTTCTTCTGGAAGCGCGAAACGCGGCCGCCGCGGTCGAGCATCTGCTGGGTACCGCCGGTCCACGCCGGATGCGACTTGGAGTCGATATCCAGGTTCAGCGTGTCGCCTTCCTTGCCATAGGTCGAGCGGGTCAGGTACTCGGTCCCGTCGGTCATAACGACCTTAATTGTATGATAATCCGGGTGAATTTCGGCTTTCATGGCAAATCCTCTGGCGCCGTGCGCCCACAGATCGGGAATGTTCGGGACGAATTTGGCCGCTCTATATCGCAGGACAGGCCGTGAAACAAGCTGAGAACGTCATTTGCCACCGCCTGCTATGGGGCCTATTTGAGGGCCAGAAAGCAACACGGCGGCCAATACAAAATGAGTGCAGTGGAACGCGTTGACGATCCGGGTCTGCCATCCGCGCTGGTGCGGGAGGCGGGAGCGGTTAAAGGGGTCGCCACGCCCGCCGCGGGGCCGTCGCCTGACGCGCCGGAGGCGTCGCGGAAGAAATCCCGCGGCGTGAAGCTGCGGCCTCTGATGGCGCTGGCGCCCTACGTGGCGCGCTATCGCGGACAGGCACTCGGCGCGCTGGTGGCGCTGATCGTCGCCTCGGCGGCCACGCTGGCGGTGCCGCTTGCGGTGCGCCGCATGATCGATTTTGGTTTCAGCCCCGAAGGCATCGCGCTGATCAACAGCTACTTCGCGGTGATGATCGCAGTCGTGGCCGTGCTCGCCTGCGCCAGTGCCGCGCGCTACTACCTCGTCATTACCTTGGGCGAGCGGATCGTCGCCGATCTGCGCCGTGACGTGTTCAAACATCTGACATCGCTGTCGCCGTCGTTCTTCGACACGGCACACAGCGGCGAACTGGTCTCGCGCCTGACGGCCGACACCACGCAGATCAAGTCCGCAGTCGGCGCCTCGGTTTCGATCGCGCTGCGCAATCTCGTGCTGTTTATCGGCGCGTCGGCCATGATGGTCGTCACCAGCCCAAAGCTGTCCGGCTTCGTGCTGGCGGTGATTCCGCTGATCGTGCTGCCGCTGGTCGCGTTCGGCCGCCGCGTGCAGAAACTATCGCGCGGCGCGCAGGACACGCTGGCCGATGCATCATCCTATGCCTCCGAACTGATCGGCGCGATCCGTACGCTGCAGGCCTTCACCAACGAGCGGCTGGCCGAGGCGCGGTTCGGTAAGGAAGTCGATCGCGCCTATGTCGCGGCGCGCAGTTCGACCCGCGCCCGCGCGTTCCTCACCGCGACCGTGATCTTTCTGATTTTCACCAGCGTGGTGGCGATCCTCTGGATCGGCTCGCACGATGTGCTGACCCGTCAGATCACCGCCGGAACGCTGGGCCAGTTCATTCTCTATGCCGCGTTCGCGGCGGGCGCGCTCGGCGAACTCAGTCAGGTCTGGGGCGAGATTTCGCAGGCTTCCGGCGCGTCGGAGCGGCTGTTCGAAATCTTGCGCATCAAGCCGGACATCGCAGCACCTGCTAATCCGCGCGCTTTACCGGTCCCGCCACGCGGTGACGTTGTATTCGACAATGTGCGGTTCTCCTATCCGACACGGCCCGATCATCTTGCTGTCGATGGCGTGTCGTTCGCGGTGAAAGCCGGCGAGAAGGTTGCGGTGGTCGGACCATCCGGTGCTGGCAAGAGCACGCTGTTTCATCTGTTGCTGCGGTTCTACGATCCTGCCAGCGGTGTCATCTCGGTCGATGGCGTGCCGGTTCGCGAGGCTGATCCGTCTGCGGTGCGGTCACGCATCGCGCTGGTGCCACAGGATTCGGCGGTGTTCGCCACCAGCGCCCGCGAGAACATCCGTTTCGGCCGTCCCGACGCCAGCGATGCCGAGGTCGCGCGTGCCGCTGATCTGGCGCACGCCACCGAATTCATCACGCGGTTGCCGCTCGGCTTCGACACGCAGCTCGGCGAGCGTGGCGTCACGCTGTCCGGCGGCCAGCGTCAGCGCATTGCGATTGCGCGCGCGATCCTGCGCGATGCACCGCTGCTGCTGTTGGATGAGGCGACGTCATCGCTGGACGCCGAGAGCGAGACGCTCGTCCAGACCGCGCTGGAAGAACTGATGAAGCATCGCACCACGCTGGTGATCGCGCATCGCCTCGCTACCGTGCTGTCCTGTGACCGCATCCTGGTGATGGAGAACGGGCGTATTGTCGAGCAGGGCACCCACGCATCGCTGGTGGCGGAGAACGGCCTCTACGCACGTCTCGCACGCTTGCAATTCGAAGGCGTTTGATTCACCCGCCGCTTGTTAGCTGCGCTTGAACACCGGCTTGCGCTTTTCGACGAAGGCTTTCACAGCCTCCTTGTGATCCGCGGTGCCCGCGGATCGCACCATGCGCTCGGCTTCGTGATCGAGCGAGGTGAGAAAATCGTTCATCAGCGCTTCGTCAAGATTGTCCTTGAGAAAACGCAATGCCGTCGACGGGCCTTCGGCGAGTTTCCTCGCCATCGCGAAGGCTTCCTCGCGCAGTTTGTCGTCCGGCACCACGCGATTGACGATGCCGAGCGCCTCGCAACGCTTGGCATCGATCTTTTCACCGAAGAACATCAGCTCGCGCGCGCGCGATGTGCCGACAAGACGCGTCAGCAGCCATGACATGCCGTAGTCGCCGCTGAGCCCGATTTTGACATAGGCCGTGGTGACGAAGGCTGACTCTGCCGCGATGCGCAGGTCGCAGGCCAGCGCGAGCGATAGTCCCGCGCCTGCTGCGGGGCCGGGCAGCGCCGCGATGGTGGGCTTGCGGACGTTGACGAGTGCGCCGGTCAGCGTGCGCTGACGTTCCTGCAGGCGCGCGACCTTTTCGTCGAAGGTCAGCTCGGGTGCGTTGCTGCTGCCGCTCTTGCCGCCCATGCCCTTGACGTCGCCGCCGGCGCAGAAGGCGTCGCCCGCGCCGGTGATGAGAATGGCGCCGACATTTGCATCTTCGCCGCAGAGCTTGATCATGCGGCGCAGAGCCGGGGTCAGATTGTCAGAGAGTGAGTTGCGTGCGTGGGGGCGATTCAGCGTAATGACAGCGACGCGGTCGCGTATCTCGCAGAGAAGTTCCTCTGTGCCGGTATCGATGACGGTGTCGAGGCTCGCAGTTGCGGTGGCGGTCATGGTCGCTGTTCCGATAGTTGGTTTCGAAACGGAACTGTGAACGCAACGAAGGTTCGTTGCCAGCGAAACCTTGCGCAACCCTGTCATGTTTCGCAAGGTTCACCCGGTCCGCGTGAGTGTGTATGCTCGTGTCACAGGACCATTCTATGGTCGCTCGCTTGTTCGCACACTCTGCCGGCGTCCGGCGTTTTCAACGGAGATCATTCATGCGCAAGATTTTGACGGTCCTCGCAGCGCTCGCGTCGCTGAGCCTCACCAATTGCGGATACAATGCGATCCAGCAGAACGACGAGTCGGTGAAGTCGGGCTGGTCCGAAGTCGTCAACCAGTATCAGCGCCGCGCCGATCTGGTGCCGAACCTCGTCAACTCCGTCAAAGGCTTCGCGCAGCAGGAAAAGGACGTGCTGCTCGGCGTGACGAATGCGCGCGCCAAGGTCGGTAGCGTGCAGGTGACCCCTGAAGTGCTGAACGATCCGGCGGCGCTGCAGAAATTCCAGGCCGCACAAGGCGAACTGACCAGCGCGCTGTCGCGGCTGCTGGTGGTGACCGAAAACTATCCGCAGTTGAAATCCGATCAGCTGTTCCGCGATCTGGTGGCGCAGCTTGAGGGCACCGAGAACCGCATCGCGGTGGCGCGCAATCGCTACATCAAGGCGGTGCAGGATTATAACGTCGGCATTCGCACTTTCCCGAACAACCTGACAGCGATGGTGTTCGGCTACAAGGAAAAGGCCAACTTCACCGTGGAGAACGAGAAGTCGATTTCTACCGCGCCAAAGGTCGATTTCAACGCGCCGCCCCCGGCCGCTCCAGCTACACCAGCGCCCGCGCCCGCGAAGTAGGGGCGCGCAACGAGCGCTAGTGATCCGGTTCTGACATTCGTATGATATCCCAGCAGCACCTTTACGAATGTCAGAACCAAAGGATCACTGGAATCATAGTTTGCTAGTGTCCTTTCGCATCCGACGTTCGAGTAGGATGCGCTGCAAAGTGAAGCGAACGTCGGATGCGGGACACTAGTGGATGAAAGCGGCAAGGGCGGTCATTCTCGCATTCATGCTGTGCTGGGCGTTTGCCGGCGCGACGCTTGTCGCGCTGGCCGATGTGGCGGTCCCGCCTCTGACCGGCCGCGTCGTCGATCTGACGGCGACGCTGTCGGCTGATCAGATCGCGACGCTCGAGCAGAAACTGAAGGCATTCGAGGATCGCAAGGGCAGCCAGCTTGCGGTGCTGATCGTGCCGACCACGCAGCCGGAAACCATCGAGCAGTATGCGCTGCGCGTGGTCGAGCAATGGAAGCTCGGACGCAAGAAGGTCGACGACGGCGCATTGCTGCTGATCGCCAAGAACGACCGCAAGCTGCGCGTCGAGGTCGGCTACGGCCTTGAGGGTGCGCTGAACGACGCCACTTCCAAACGCATCATCGATGAGATCATCACGCCGAAATTCAGGAATGGCGATTTCGCGGGCGGCATTTCCGACGGTGCAGATCGCATCCTGAAAGTGATCGACGGCGAGCCGCTGCCCGCGCCAAAGCCCGAGGGCGAACTGCCCGATCTCAGCGCGATCGGCGAGTATTTTCCGTTTCTCCTGATCGTCGTTCTGGTCGGCGGCGGAATTTTCCGTGCGATCTTCGGGCGGTTGCTCGGTTCGCTTGTCGCCGGCGGCGGGGTCGCGTTCTTTATCTGGTTCTTCCTGAGTGCTTTGTCTATCGCCGCTATCGGCGGATTGATCGCCTTCGTCGTCACGATGATTGGTGACAGTATCGTATCATCCGGCGGCGGTGGCCGCGGCGGTTACGGCGGTGGGTTCAGTTCCGGCGGGTCGAGCAGTTCGGGCGGCGGTTTTAGCGGAGGCGGCGGCAGCTTCGGCGGCGGCGGCGCATCGGGCAGTTGGTAGCCGAGAGCACAGCAATGGGTATCAAGCGCATCGGCAGGCATCTCCTTCTCAACCGCTGGCGGGTCCGGCGCGCATTCCCGCGCCAGGCACTGGCCAACATCGAGAAGGCCATCAAGGCCAGCGAGGCGATGCATACTGGCCAGGTTCGCTTTGCGGTGGAAGGTGCGCTCGACGGCGTGCCGCTGTTCAAGGACCAGTCCGCGCGTGCGCGCTCCATCGATGTGTTCGCACATTTGCGGGTGTGGGACACCGAGAACAGCAATGGTGTTCTGATCTATCTCCTGCTCGCCGACCGCGACGTGGAGATCGTTGCCGATCGCGGCATCAACGAGAAAGTCCAGCAGGCGGAGTGGGAGGCCATCTGCCGCGTGATGGAAACGGAATTCCGCGCCGGGAATTTTGAGGGCGGGGTGCTGAAGGGCATCGCTGCCGTCACCAGACTGCTTGCGAAGCATTTTCCGCGATCGGGATCGAACAAGAACGAACTTCCCGACAAGCCGGTGGTGCTTTAGTCCGCGACACTACTCCTCTGTCATCAACCCGACATTGCCGCCTGCTGCCGCAGTGTTGATCGTCACCGTCTGCTCGGTGGCGAGGCGCGACAGATAATGCGGGCCACCTGCCTTCGGTCCGGTGCCTGACAGTCCATGGCCGCCGAACGGCTGCACGCCGACCACCGCGCCGATCATGTTGCGGTTGACGTAGATGTTGCCCACCGCCAGCCGCTCGACCACCGTTTCCACAGTGTCGTCGATGCGCGAATGAACGCCGAGCGTCAGGCCGTAGCCGCTGGAGGCGATGGATTGCAGCACGCGCTCGAAATCCGCCGCCTTGTAGCGCACCACATGCAGGATCGGGCCGAACACTTCTTCGGTCAGTTGATCCGCACTTTCCAGCTCGAAGATATGCGGCGCGACGAAATGGCCGGATGCGGGTGCTTCTCCTGCGAAGTGAACGCGGGCGGTCTTCTTCATGCGGGCGATATGCGCGTCGAGGCGTTCCTTAGCCTCGGCGTCGATCACCGGCCCGACCTGCGTCGCCGGGTCGCGCGGATCACCCACGATCAGTTCACGCGCCGCACCTGCGATGATCTCGATCATCCGATCCGCGACGTCGTCCTGTACGAACAACAGCCGGAGTGCCGAACAGCGCTGGCCGGCCGATCTGAAGGCGGACGTCACCACGTCGTCGGCGACCTGTTCGGGCAGCGCGGTTGCATCGACGATCATCGCATTGATGCCGCCGGTTTCGGCGATCAGTGGCACGATCGGGCCGTCCTTCGCGGCGAGCGTGCGGTTGATCGAGCGGGCGACCTCGGTGGAGCCGGTGAACACCACGCCGGCGATATGATCGTCCGCGACCAGCGCCGCGCCAATTCTGCCGTCGCCCTGCACGAGATGAAGCGCCGAGTCCGGGATGCCGGCTTCGTGCAGCAGCGTCACGGCTTCCGCTGCGATCCGGGGGGTCTGCTCGGCGGGTTTGGCCACGACGGCGTTGCCCGCCATCAGGCACGCGGCGACTTGCCCTAAGAAAATCGCCAGCGGAAAATTCCATGGCGAAATCGCCACCATGACGCCGCGCCCACGCAATCGCAGCGTGTTGTTCTCACCGGTCGGACCGGGAAGCGGAAGGCCATCACTGAACAGCCTGCGGCCTTCCATCGCAGAGTAGCGGCAGAAATCCGCCGCCTCGCGCACCTCCGAGACCGCATCGTCGACGGTCTTGCCGCCTTCGGTTTGCAGCAGCGCGATGAAGCGCGGCATCCGCTGGTCCAGCAGCTCGGCCGCGCGCTCCAGTGCCGTGGCGCGCGTCTCGGCCGACGTCCGGCTCCAGAACGCAAAGCCGGTTCGCGCGAGCGCCGCAGCAATCGCGGCGTCTTTCTCCGTTGCGTTGCTCACGGCGGCCGTTGGCAACGCCTCGCCGCCAACGGCCTTCAGCAGGTTGTCCAGCGCCATGCGGTCTCCGAATTCGACGCCGCGCGAATTGATGCGTGGCAAATAGAGTTCGCGCGGCAGCGGCAGGCGAGAATTGCGGGCCTGATCCGGCGCCCGGATCATTTGCTCCGGCCGTTCCAGCAGCGTGGCGATGGGAACGCTGTCGTCGGCAGCCAGCGCGACGAACGACGAGTTAGCGCCGTTCTCCAGAAGCCGCCGGACCAGATAGGCCAGCAGATCGCGATGGCTGCCGACCGGGGCGTAGGTGCGGCAGGCGAGTCCCGGCCTGTCCGCATGAAGCTGCGTGTAAAGCGCGTCGCCCATGCCGTGCAGGCGCTGAAATTCGAAACCAGCATCACCTCCTGCCAATTCGGCGATAGTCGCGACCGACAGCGCATTGTGGGTGGCGAATTGCGGATAAATGCGTGGACGTAATGCGAGCAGCTTTTGCGCGCAGGCGATGTAGTTGAGATCGGTCATCGCCTTGCGCGTGAACACCGGATAGCCGTCGAGCCCGCGCTCCTGCGCGCGTTTGATTTCGGTGTCCCAATAGGCGCCTTTCACGAGGCGCACGGTGATGCGGCGGTTGGCGTGCTCCGCGAGAGCGTGGACATGGTCGATCACGGCTTCGGCGCGCTTCTGATAGGCCTGAATCGCGAGGCCGAATCCGTCCCAGCCGTCGAGCGATGGATCGGCGAACACCGCATCGATGACGTCGAGCGACAGTTCGAGGCGATCCGCTTCCTCGGCATCAATAGTGAAGTTCATATCGTGCGCTCTGGCGCGGCGCGCCAGATCGAGCGTCAGCGGTACGAGTTCGGCCATTACCCGCGAGCGGCTCAACGCCTCATAGCGCGGATGCAGCGCGGAGAGTTTGACGGAAATTCCCGGGCGGTCCGGCAGCGCCTTGTCGCCCGCTGCAGCACCAATGGCCTCGATCGCCGCGGCGTAGGACCCGAAATAGCGTGCGGCATCGGCGGCGGTGCGCGCGCCTTCGCCGAGCATGTCGAACGAATAGCGATGGTGATGATGCGGGCCATCATGATCCGCTGCACGCGCGAGCGCGGCATCGATGGTCTCGCCCAGCACGAAATGACTGCCCATCAGGCGCATCGCCTGCCGGGTCGCGGCGCGCACGGCGGGAAGGCCGATCCGCTTGGCAATAAGTCCGATGGTGCCCTGCGGGGTTTCGCCCGGCTGAATCACGCGTGCCGAGAGGCCAAGCGCCCACGCCGATGCATTGACCAGCATCGCGCTGGATTTTGTGCGGTGATGCGCGAAGTCGCCCTGGCCGAGTTTGTCTTCGATGAAGCGATCCGCCGTCGCTGCGTCCGGCACCCGCAGCAGCGCTTCGGCCATCACCATCAGCGCGAGGCCCTCCTTGGTCGAGAGCGCGAACTCCCGCAGCATGTCCTCGACGCCGCCGAAGCCGCCGTCATGGCCGCGTACCGCCTCGATCAGACGCGTGGCCATTGTGTCGATACGGGCATTCTGTTCGGCGGAAAGCGGAGGGGCCGCAAGCAGGCGCGCAGCGATCTCGCTGTCGCGAGGCGCGTGGGGCGCAGAAAAGGGCGAAATGTCGTCGGACCTGGGCATGGCGTCATGCTACGACGCAAATGCCTGCCCCGAAAGCTGCGGGTTCCGCAGAGCCCCGCTCATGCAGAGACTTATTTCTTTACGCGAATGTTGGTACCCGGCGCGACCGGGCTGTTGATCGCGCGGAAAATCCGTCATACTTCTGCGCAGATCATCTTCAGGGTTCCTGCGTTGTTCAAACCGATTTCCCCGACTATCGTTATCGCGGCGGCGCTTGGCTTCATGTCCGTCGTGCAGCCCGCGTCCGCCATGCAACTCACCCCGCAGCAAAGCGAACTCTACACATCGGTGTCCACCAGTCCGCCCTCGGCGGAGACGATGACGGTTTGCTACGGATTCGTGTGCCGCCGCCGCATCGAGCTTGATTTCACAGCTGCGGACCGGAAGGCGCTCGCCCAGATCATTGCGGCCGGCAAGGCCTCCGCGGTCGCCGAGCGCGCCGCGATCCAGAAGGCGGTGATGTGGTTCGACCGCAAGGTCGGCCCGACCCTCGGCACCACCACGCGCGTCGCCCGCGCCGATATCCGCAGCGGAGCGGATGCGAAGAATTTCGATTGCTGGGATTCGACCCGCAACGTGTCGAGCCTGCTGCTTGTGATGCAGGAGTGGGGCCTTCTGAAGTATCACACCGTCGGGAATCCGCGCTATCGCGGCAACATTCTCGCGATGCAGCTGCCGCACAACACCGCCGTGATCGTCGAGAAGGAAAGCCGGATCGAGTGGGTCGTCGATATGTGGACGACGCGCTATCTCCAGCCGCCCGACGTCATGCTCGTGGAGCAGTGGCTGAAGGAAGAGTGAGCCTCGTCATGACGCTCCCCAAAACCGATCGTCATGCGCGGGCTTGACCCGCGCATCCATCACGAATGAATTCGTTTTAGCGATGGATTGCCGGATCAAGCCCGGCAATGACAAACATTGCTCGTCATTTTGTCATTGCGAGGAGCGAAGCGACGAAGCAATCCAGTGGTTGGCTTTCTGGATTGCTTCGCTTCGCTCGCAATGACGAGTGCCAGAGGGTTACGCCTGCGCGGGCGTCTTCTTGATCTTGGCCCAATACTTGTCGCGGAGATGGCGCTTCACCAGCTTGCCGGTGGGCGTGCGTGGCAGTTCGGCTTCGAAGTCCACGCTCTTCGGGCATTTGATCGGCGACAGGTGCTTGCGGCAGAACAAAATCAGCTCTGCCTCGAGTTCCTTGCCGGCACGTGACATGTCGTGCGGCTGCACCACGGCCTTGACCTCTTCGCCCATTTCCTCGTTCGGAACGCCGAACACCGCGACGTCCGCCACCGCAGGATGCGAGATCAGCATGTCCTCGGTTTCCTGCGGGTAGATGTTCACGCCGCCGGAAATGATCATGTAGGCCTTGCGGTCGGTGAGATAGAGAAAGCCGTCGTTGTCGAGGTAGCCGACGTCGCCGAGGGTCGACCAGCCACGGTCGTTGTAGGCGCTCTGCGTCTTGTTGGCGTCGTTGTGATAGGCAAACGCGGGTCCGCCGGCGAAGTAAACCGTGCCGGTTTCGCCCACCGGCAGTTCGTTGCCTTCATCGTCGAGGATTTTCAGCGTGCCGACGACGGCGCGGCCAACGGTGCCGCGATGGGCAAGCCAGTCCTTCGAGGTGGAGACTGTGACGCCGTTGCCTTCCGAGCCGGCGTAATACTCGATCAGGATTGGTCCCCACCAGTCGATCATCTTCGCCTTGACGTCGGCGGGACAGGGGGCGGCAGCATGCACCGCGCCTTTCAGCGTTGAGGTGTTGTATTTGGTGCGCACGTCGTCCGGCAGCTTGAGCATGCGCACGAACATCGTCGGCACGAGTTGCGACTGCGTTGCCTTGTGCTTTTCCACCAGCGCTAGGAATTCCTCTGCGTCGAACGATTCCATGATGATCGAGGTGCCGCCGAGCGCGCCGCACATCATGTTGAATCGTAACGGGGCCGCGTGATAGAGCGGCGCGGGCGACAGATACACGCTGGTCTCGTTCATGCCGCACATGGTCGAGCATAACAGCTTGAGCAGCGGATTGGGCACCAGGATGGAGGGCTCGGTCAGCGGGCGCTTGATGCCTTTGGGCCGCCCCGTGGTGCCCGACGAATACAGCATGTCGTAGCCGGCGGATTCGTCGGCGATGGGCGTCGCGGGCCGGGCCGCGAGCGCGTCGTCCCATGATTTGAAGCCGCCCTGAGCAGCACCGGTGATGAAGAAATGCGGCGCGCCCGGCGCATCGCTGAGCAGCGGCACGATCGAGCCGATGCACTTCGGCGAAGTGATGACGACCTTGGCGCCGCAATCCTTGACGATGTAGGCGATCTCGTCGGCGGTGAGATAACGGCTGATGGCCGTGTAATAGAGGCCGCTGCGCTGCGCCGCCCAGCAGATCTCCATGAAGGCGATGGTGTTTTCCATCAGCAGTGCGATGTGATCGCCCTGCTTCAGGCCGAGCGAACGAAACAGATGTGCGCCCTGATTGGAGCGGCGGTCGAGATCGCGGTAGGTGATGGCGTCGCCGCTGCCGGCCATCTGGTAGGCGATCTTGTCGGGTGTCGACTGGGCGTGAATCGATGGATGAGACATAGAGCTCCCTTGGGCGTTTCCTCGGTGTGACGATGCTCCGGCGGCTTTTGCCGCTCGTTGATTGAGCTTTGAAAGTCCGGCGCGGCGGTTGATGTACCGCCGGCACAAAAAAGGGCGGGTGATGAACCCGCCCTTTCAGAAGCCGTTGTTACAGCCGCTCGATGATGGTGACGTTGGCCATGCCGCCGCCTTCGCACATGGTCTGCAGACCGTAACGCTTGTTGCGCTGCTTCAGTGCGTTGACCAGCGTCGTCATCAGCTTGGTGCCGGAGCCGCCGAGCGGATGGCCAAGTGCGATCGCGCCGCCATTGACGTTGAGCCGCGACGGGTCAGCGCCGGTGTCCTTGAGCCATGCGGTCGGCACCGAGGCGAAGGCTTCGTTGACTTCGAACAGATCGATGTCATCGATCTTCATGCCGGCTTTCTTCAGCGCGCGGTGGGTCGCGGGCAATGGCGCTTCCAGCATGATGATCGGATCGCCGCCGATCATGGTCATGTGATGGATACGTGCCAGCGGCGCGATGCCGAGCGCCTTCAGGCCCTTCTCGTTGACGATCATGACGCCGGACGCGCCGTCGCAGATCTGGCTGGCGCTGGCGGCGGTGAGCTTACCGTTCTCGGCAATCGTCTTGACACCGCGAATACCGTCGATGGTCGCATCGAAGCGGATGCCCTCGTCGATATTATGCGTGTCGGTCGAGCCATCGGCGCGGGTGATCTTGAGCGGAACGATTTCGTCCTTGAAGACACCGGCCTGCGTTGCGGCAATCGCCTTCTGGTGGCTCTGGTAGGAATACTGATCGAGATCTTCCTTCGCAAGGCCGTACTTCTCCGCCATCATTTCAGCGCCGGTGAACTGGCTGAACTGGATGTTCGGATATTTCGCCTGGATGTTCGGGCTGTAGTAGTTGCCGAAGCCGTTCTTGGCGGCGAGCGTAGCGGGAAGTCCCATCGGCACGCGGGTCATGCCTTCGACGCCGGCGGCGATTACGATGTCCATCGAGCCTGCCATCACCGCCTGCGCGGCGAAGTGCAGTGCCTGCTGCGACGAACCGCACTGGCGGTCGACCGAGGTGCCGGGCACGCTTTCGGGAAGCTTCGAGGCCATCACCGCGTTGCGGGCGACGTTGTTCGACTGTTCGCCGGCCTGCATGACGCAGCCCATAATAACGTCTTCGACCTGGGCGGGATCGACGCCGGTGCGATCCACCAATGAATCCAATACCGAGGCTGCGAGATCGACCGGATGCCAGCCGGCGAGGCGGCCTCCCTTGCGTCCCCCTGCGGTCCGGGCGGTGGCGACGATATAGGCTTCAGCCATGGCGGTGCTCCCTGTTGGCTTGTTTTCGGTTGGGCGCGATAAAAGCACGGCGCGAGATTTAGTCAATCGGTCAATTAACTCTTGAGCACGGGCCGATCATCAGGTTAGCTGGCGGCTCATAATGTCCCCGAGACCGCGCATGTCACCAACCTTGACCGCCAAAGCACCGCGCCGGCCGCCATCGAAGCAGGTTCCCGACAAGGAAGCCGCGCCGATGAACGCGACCGCTGCGAAATTGCTGGTGGCTGCGGGCGATTTGATGATCGAGCGGAACTCGACCGAGATATCGCTCAGCGAGATCGCGCAGAAGTCCGGCGTGAACGCCGCGCTGGTGAAGTATCACTTCGGCAACAAGGATGGTTTGCTGCTCGCGCTGCTCGCGCGCGATGCCGGTGCGGAAATGGCCAACCTGGCCTTTGTGCTCGATCAGCCGATTGCGCCGACGGAAAAGATGCGGCGGCATATCGCCGGCATCATCAATGCCTATTACCGCGTGCCGTATCTGAGCCGGCTGATTCATCTGCTGCTGCATCAGGGCAGCGAGGCGACCTCAAAGGAAGTCCATCGCTTCTTCATCAACCCGCTGTTCGGTTTCGTGCGCGGGCTGCTCGAACAGGGCGTTGAGGCGGGTGAATTCCGCAAGGTAGATCCGGCGCTGTTTTACATCAGTCTCAATGGCGCCTGCGACAACCTGTTTTACGGCCGCCAGATGAATGCGCAATTTCTCGGGCCGAGCGGCATCACCGACGAGGTCAGGCGTCAATACATCAGGCACATGACGACGCTGTTCCTCGGCGGATTGTTGACCGACAAGGCAGGCATGCCGCCGGATTCGGAAGGACCGCCCGTTACCAAGGCATGATAAGGCCATCATGCTCCATAAAAGATAATGCTCCGGACCGGTCTCAGCGAAGCTGGATCAGGTTTTGGAAAAGAAAAACAAGAAGACGTCAGTCGGGAGAGAAAGACAATGAAGGATCGTTCGGCGGTCACAGGTCCGCTGCGTGGCGTGCGTGTGGTCGAATTCGCCGGCATCGGACCGGGACCATTCGCTTCGATGCTGCTGTCCGACATGGGTGCGGACGTGGTGTCGATTGCGCGGCCCGGACAGGGCAAGCGCGATGTGCGTGATTTCGTCAATCGCGGCCGGCGTGTCATCGAACTCGATCTGAAGAATCCGGCTCACATCGCACAGGCGCTTGATCTCATCGCATCAGCGGATGTGCTGATCGAAGGCTTCCGGCCGCAGGTGATGGAGCGGCTCGGCCTCGGGCCGGACGTCGTGCTCAAGCGCAATCCGAAGCTGGTCTATGGCCGCATGACCGGCTGGGGCCAGGAAGGCCCGCTGGCGCAGGCGGCGGGTCACGACATCAATTACATTGCCATCACCGGCGCGCTCGATTCATTCCGCGCCGCCAACGGTGAAACCGTCTCCCCGCTGAATCTTGTCGGCGATTACGGCGGCGGCGCGATGTACCTCGTCGTTGGCGTACTGGCGGGCGTGATCGAGGCGCGTTCCTCGGGCAAGGGGCAGGTTGTGGATGCTGCGATGTGCGACGGTGTGTCGAGCATGCTGACCATGTTCCACAGCATGAAGGCGACCGGGCGCTGGACCGATCAGCCGCGCACCAATCTGCTTGATGGCGGCGCGCCGTTCTATCGCACCTACGAGTGCAAGGACGGCGGCCACATGGCAATCGGCGCGCTCGAGCCGCAATTCTATGCGGAGCTGCGCAAGCTCGCAGGGTTGAGTGAAGATTGTTACGACGCGCAGATGGACCGCAAGGGCTGGCCAAATCTGCATGAGAAAATGACCGCGCTGTTCAAGAGCAAGACGCGGGATGAATGGGCTACAATCCTCGAGGGGTCCGATGCCTGCGCCGCAGCCGTTCGCGGCCTGTTCGATGCGCCGTCACATCCGCATCTCGCCGCGCGTCAGACTTTCGTCAATGTCGATGGTCATGTGCAGCCGGCGCCAGCGCCGCGTTTCTCGCGCACGCCATCAAATATTCAGGGATCGCCGGCGGTGCCGCCGGTCGATGCCGCCGAAATCCTTTCGCAGTGGTCGCAACCGGCCACCGCGAAAGCGTCCTGAAGTCATCACGACTTAAACAATCTGTCACACTAGGGAAAACGACTTATGCAGCTCAAGGATGTTTCAGTACTCATCACCGGCGGCGGCTCAGGCTTGGGCGCCGCAACTGCGCGCGCGATGGCCGCAAAGGGCGCGAAGGTCGCCGTCATCGACATGAACAAGGAAGGCGCCGAGAATGTCGCCGCCGAGATCAAGGGTCTGGCACTCGTCGGCGACATTTCGGAAGAAGCTCCGGTCAAGGCCGCGATTGAAAAGGCTGAAGCCGCGCACGGCACCATTCGTGTGCTGGTGAACTGCGCCGGCATCGGCGGCGCGGTGAAGACCGTTGGCAAGAACGGCGCCTATCCGCTCGATCACTTCTCGCGCATCATCAAGGTCAACCTGATCGGCTCGTTCAACTGCATCCGTCTCGTCGCCGAGCGCATGCAGACTGCACCACCGATCGGCGAAGAGCGCGGCGTGTGCATCAACACCGCCAGCGTCGCGGCCTTTGACGGTCAGATCGGCCAGGCGGCCTATTCGGCGTCGAAGGGCGGTATCGTCGGCTTCACGCTGCCGGTGGCGCGCGATCTTGCCTCGCTCAACATCCGCGTCATGACCATCGCGCCCGGCCTGTTCCTGACGCCGCTGCTGATGGGCCTGTCGGAAGAAGCGCAGAAGAGCCTCGGTGCGCAGGTGCCGCATCCGGCGCGTCTCGGCGATCCAAGCGAGTATGCCAATCTCGCTGTGCATATCGTCGAGAACCCGATGCTGAACGGCGAAACGATCCGCCTCGACGGCGCAATCCGCATGGCGCCCCGGTAGCGCCATGACTGCAATGCCTCTGCTTGTCGAGCATGCCGACGGTGTGGACTGGGTGACTCTCAATCGCCCGGACAGCCTCAACGCGCTCGACGATCAGATGGTCGATGCATTGAGTCAGTACTTCGGCGATCTGGCGCGCAACAAGCGTACCCGGATCGTCGTGCTGAAAGGGGCGGGCCGGGCATTCTGCGCCGGCCTCGATCTCAAGGAGGCGATGAGCCGGCGTCCGCCCGGTGCGCCGCCGTCCAGCGTGGCCGATGCGCTCGATCACCAGCGCTCGATCGCCGACATCGTCATGCTGATGCGGCGTTGTCCGCAGCCAATCATCGCGCTGGTGCAGGGCGCTGCCTCCGGCGGCGGTTTCGCGCTGGCGCTCGCCGCCGACATCCGCATCGCCGCGAAATCGGCGCGGATGAACTGCGCCTTTATTCGTCTGGGCCTTGGCGGCTGCGACATCGGCACCAGCTATTTCCTTCCGCGCCTCGTCGGCGTGTCGGTGGCGTCGGAACTGATTCTGACCGGCCGCTTCATCCATGCCGAGCGCGCGCATGCCGTCGGGCTTGTGTCCGAAGTGGTGGACGACAGCGAACTCGATGCTGCGGCAGCGCCCTACATTGAATCCATGCTGGCGGCGTCGCCGCTCGGCTTGCGGCTCTCCAAGGAGTGCCTGAACATGAGCGTCGACGCGTCATCGATCGAAACCGTGATCGCGATGGAAGACCGCAATCAGGTGCTGACCTCGCGGTCCGAGGATTTCAAGGAAGGCGTGCGCGCCTTTCTGGAGAAGAGGAAGCCGATCTACCGCAATATGTAAATTGCGAACGAACAACAGAAGGCCTCACAAGAGGCCACGTTCAAGGGAGAAGCGAAGTGAACGCGGAGACGGCAGCAGTGCTTACGAAGCCCGCATTCCGGAAGATCGACTGGCTGCCGCGTGACATCGCGGTCGACCGTCGGGCCGATGGTGTGATCGTTCTGAAGTCCCGCATTCCGCTCGATTCGTATGAGCCGCACATTCCGGCGTCGGTAGCGAAATGGGCGGCCGCGCGTCCCGATCATATCTGGCTGGCGCAGCGCAGGGGGTCCGAGCGGCAGTGGCGCAAGGTGTCCTACGGCGAGGCCAAGCGAACCATCGACGCGCTGACGCAGGCACTGCTCGACATGAAGCTGCCTGCCGGACGCCCGGTCGCGATCCTGAGCGGCAATTCCATCGAGCACGCGCTGATGACACAGGCCGCGATGCAGGCGCGGATTCCGGCAGCGCCGGTGTCTCCGGCCTACTCGCTGATGAGCCAGGATCACGCCAAGCTGAAATACCTGTTCGGCCTTGTGAAGCCTGCGGCGGTGATGGTGCAGGACGGCGTGATGTTCGAGAAGGCGCTGGCCGCGCTCGACCTTGACGGCATCACGGTGATCCATGTCGATCGCGCGCCTGCAAACATCAAAAGCGTGGCTTACGCCGATCTCGCGGCGACGGCGGTGACGTCCGCGGTTGCGGAATCCATCGCGCAGATCACGCCGGACACTGTCGGCAAGCTGCTGTTCACGTCGGGCTCCACGGGAATGCCCAAGGCGGTCATCAATACGCAGAAGATGATGTGCGCCAACGCCCGCATGATGATGCAGGTGCGGCCGCGCCCGGATGACGCCCCGGACGGCGTCTATCTCGACTGGATGCCATGGAATCACACCATGGGCGGCAACGCGCTGTTCAATGTGGCGCTGACCGAAGGTGGCACGCTGTATATCGACGACGGCCGTCCGGTGCCCGGCCAGTTCGAGGAAACGCTGCGCAACCTGCGCGAGGTTTCGCCGACCTATTACGCCAACGTCCCGGCCGGCTACGCGGCGCTGGCTGCGGTGATGGAAAAGGACGATGCGCTGTGCCGCTCGTTCTTCAGGAATCTTGGACTGCTCGCTTACGGCGGCGCGCGGTTGCCGGACGATCTTTACGATCGCTTCCAGACGCTGGCGGTCCGCGCCACCGGCGAACGCTTTGTGTTTTACACCGGCTGGGGCTCGACCGAGACTGCGCCGACATCCACCGGCACCTATTGGGACACCGAGCGCGTCGGCCTGATCGGCCTGCCGTTTCCAGGTGTCGAGCTGAAGATGGTGCCGTGCGGCTCGCAATACGAGTTGCGATTGCGCGGCGTCAATGTAACTCCGGGGTATTACGGCCAGCCTGAATTGACGCAGAAGGCATTCGACGAGGAAGGCTTCTACTGCATCGGCGATGCCGGCGTGTTCGTCGATCCGCAGGACCCGGCGCAGGGCCTGATCTTTTCGGGCCGCGTGGTGGAGGACTTCAAGCTCACCACGGGGACGTTCGTTCTGGTTGGTTCGTTGCGCACCGATGCAATTGCTACCGCGTCGCCGGTTGTTCAGGATGCACTGGTCGCGGGTCAGGATCGTCCCTTCATCGGACTTCTGGCATGGCCCAATCTCGATTCCTGCCGCCGGCTGATCGAAGACATGAACGCATCGATGGACACGGTGGTGAATCATCCCAAGGTCCGCACGCATCTGCGCGACGGCTTGCTGGCGCACAACAAGGCCTGCAACGGATCGAGCAGCCGTCGCATTGTCCGCGCGATGCTGATGGCGGAGCCGCCGTCGATCGACGGCAACGAACTCACCGACAAGGGCTACATCAACCAGCGCGCAGGGCTCGAGCGCCGCGCCGCACTGGTCGAGCAGCTTTACGCAGACCAGCCGGGACCGGACGTCATCGTTCTCGGATAACTTTCACGTTCACAACACGAGTCAAAACCAGATGAACTTTGAATTCTCGGACGACCAGAAGCAATTGCGCGATCAGGCGCGGCGCTATCTCGCTGAACATTCGCCGCCGAAGGCGGTGCGCGCTGTGCTGGAAGGCAACGCGCCGTATGACAAAGCGCTGTGGAAAGGTCTCGCCGAAATGGGCTTTCTCGGCGTTGCCATTCCTGAAGAGTTCGGCGGAGCAGGCGCGGGACATCTTGAGCTTTGCGTGATCGCCGAGGAAATCGGCCGCGCGCTGGCGCCGGTGCCATTCTCGTCGACGATCTATCTCGCCGCGGAAGCAATCATGCTGGCGGGCAGCGATGCCCAGAAGGCGAAGTGGCTGCCGAAGATCGCGTCGGGTGAAGCCATCGGCACGCTGGCGCTGTTCGAGGGCGTCGGCAATCCGTCGCACAAGGCGATCAAGGTCTCGGCGTCGCAGGGCGCGGTCTCCGGCACCAAGATGCCGGTGGCTGATGGCGCGATTGCGGATTTCGCCATTGTCGCGGCCCGCACCGGCTCGACCGGGCGCGAAGCCGACATCGGTTTGTTCATCGTCGATCTGACCGGTGACGGCGTGACGCGCAAGGCGCTCGCCAATCTCGATCAGGCGCACGGCCAGGCCGAGATCACATTCGACCGCGCCAAGGCGGAGCCGCTTGGCGCCGCCAGCGAAGGCTGGAGCATCCTGACGCGTGTACTCGACCGCGCGGCGGTGCTGATGGCGTTTGAGCAGGTCGGCGGCGCCGACCGCGCGTTGGAGATGGGCCGCGACTATGCGCTGGATCGTATCGCCTTCGGCCGTCAGATCGGATCGTTCCAGGCGGTGAAGCACATTCTCACCGATATGTATGTCTCGGCGACGCTGGCGCGTTCCAATTGCTACTACGGCGCGTGGGCGCTTTCGACCGATGCGGCGGAGTTGCCGGAAGCGGCGGCGACCGCCCGCATCAGTGCGACGCAGGCGTTCCAGCATTGCTCCAAGAACAACATCCAGGTGCATGGCGGCATGGGCTTCACCTGGGAGTTCGACTGCCATCTGTATTACCGGCGCGCCAATGTGCTCGCGCTGTCGCTCGGAAGCCTGACCTACTGGGAAAACCAGTTGATCGACCGCCTGCGCTTCCGCAACGCTTCTTAAGAAGGATCATTCACATGAATTTCGATGACACCCCGCAGGAAGCCGCGTTCCGTGCTGAAGCCCGCGCCTGGATTCAGGCCAATGCGCCGAAGGAATTCGAAGCCGAACTGTCGCAGCCGACCGTCGGCCGCATCAAGCTGAAGAACCGCGACATCCTGGAGGAATCCAAGAAGTGGCAGAAGAAGAAGGCTGCGGCAGGCTGGGCCTGTCTGCACTGGCCGAAGGAATTTGGCGGCCGTGGCGCGACGCCGATCGAGCGCGTGATCTGGCAGCAGGAAGAAGGTTTTTACGGCAAGCTCGAGGGCGTGTTCCTGATCGGGCAGGGCATGTGCGGGCCGACGCTGATGGCGTTCGGCAGTGATGCCGACAAAAAGAAGTATCTGCCGCCGCTCGCGTCCGGCGAACACGTCTGGTGCCAGTTGTTCTCCGAGCCATCGGCGGGATCCGACGTGGCAGGTCTGCGCACCCGCGCTGAAAAGAAGGGCGACGACTGGATCATCAACGGCCAGAAGGTCTGGACCACCGGCGCGCATTTCTCCGACTACGGCATCGTCATCACGCGTACCGATCCGACCCAGCCCAAGCACAAGGGCCTGACGATGTTCTGGCTCGACATGAAATCGCCGGGCGTCGTGGTCAAGCCGATCAAGCAGGCCAACGGCCAGTCGGAGTTCAACGAGGTGTATTTCACCGACGTGAAGATTCCGGACTCGCAGCGGCTCGGCAAGGTCGGTGACGGATGGAACGTATCGCTCACCACGCTGATGAACGAACGCATGTCGATCGGCGCGCGGCAGTCGACCGGTTTCCCGGAGTTGTTCGCATTCTGCAACGATCTGATGCTGGAAGATGGTCCGGCCATCGACGACAAGAACGTGCGCTCGAAGCTCGCAGGCTGGGCGGTCAAGGCCAGCGGCTTGAAATACACCAGCTACCGTTCGATCTCGGCACTGTCGCGCGGCGAGCGGCCGGGTCCGGAAAACTCCATCGGCAAGCTCGTGGCCGGCACGATGCTGCAGGACATCGCGATGTTCGCGATGGATCTTCAGGGCGCATCCGGCGCATTGACCGATGCCGACAGCCCGTCGGTCGCCGGCCAGTTCCAGTCGATCCTGCTGCGCTCGCCATCGGATCGCATAGCAGGTGGTACCGACGAAATCCTGCGCAACATCATCGCTGAGCGCGTGCTAGGCTTGCCGGGCGACATCCGCGTCGACAAGGATGTCCCCTTCAACGCGATTCCGACCAAAGGACGCTGAGCGCCATGCTTGCACAACCCGACAGCCGCGACATCGAGGTCGTGGAGAAGCTGCTTGCCGCGCGGTATTCCTGCCGCGCGTTCAAGCCGGATGCTGTTCCGCGCGAGATTATCGAACGCGTGCTGGCTGCGGCGCAGAAAACCGCATCGTGGTGCAACAGCCAGCCATGGCAGGTCACGATTTTCTCCGGCGATGCGGTGAAGGCATTCGGCGAGGCGATGTACAAGGCGGCGAGCGAACGCGCGCCGCCGGTGACGGACTTCCCGTTTCCGCGCGAATATCAGGGCGTGTATCTCGATCGCCGCCGTGAAAGCGGATACCAGCTTTACAACGCGCTCGGTATTCAGCGCGGCGACAAGGCTGCGTACAACAAGCAGATGCTGGAAAACTTCCGCTTCTTCGGCGCGCCGCACGTGGCCATCATTACCAGCGACGACGCGCTCGGCACTTACGGCGCAATCGACTGCGGTGGCTATGTCGGCAACTTTATGCTCGCGGCACAGGCAGCAGGCCTTGCGACGATTCCGCAGGCGGCATTGGCCGGTCATGCCGATGTGGTGCGCAAGCATCTCGGCGTCGGTGAGGACCGCCGCGTGGTCTGCGGCATTTCGTTCGGCTATGCCGACACGGCACATCTCGCCAACAGCTACCGCACCAACCGCGCGAACATTCCGGAGGCTGTTGCGTTCATCGGCGAGTAAATTCGTCAGAAGGAAACAGCGATGGCGGACATGAATGCGACCGAGGACGCGGCGGCGACGGAGCGTGTCCGCCGCGTGGTCACGCGCTATGCGACGGCATGGGCTGCCGGCGACTTTCCGGCGATCCGCGACTGCTATCACGAGCAATTCACGCTCTACTATGCCGGCAACAATCCGTTGTCCGGCGTGCATAAGGGCAAGGCCGCATGCCTCGCAGTGCTGGAAGAGTTTCGCAAGCGGACCCGCCGCAAGCTGCTCAGCGTCGATCACATCATGGCCGGTCCGGAGCGCGGCACGGTTTTGGCCCGCGAGCAGTTCAGCCATGACGGCAAGACCACGGACGTGCAGCGGTTGCTAGTGTACACGATCTTTGAGGACCGGCTCCATGAGTGCTGGGTCTACGATCAGGATCAGGCCCTGATCGATCAACTGTTATCGCAGGGAAGGCCATGACCGAACAGCCGCTCGCAAAGAAGTTCGTCGAGGTGCTCGGCCGTCGCATAGCCTATCACGAGCGCGGCGACGGCGCGCCGATCCTGTTCCTGCACGGCAATCCGACTTCGTCCTATCTCTGGCGCGACGTCATTCCCGAGCTTGAAGGGCAGGGCCGCCTGATCGCGCCGGATCTGATCGGCATGGGCGATTCCGGCAAGCTGCCGGATGTGAAGCCGGATACGTATCGGTTCACCACGCATCGCGATCATCTGTGGGCGTTCATCGACGCGGTAATCGGACCGACAGAAAAAGTTCTACTGGTGATTCACGACTGGGGCTCGGCGCTCGGTTTCGACTGGGCCAACCAGCACCGTGATCGCGTGCGCGGCATCACCTATATGGAAGGCATCGTGCGGCCTGTCGCGGGATGGGACGAATGGAGCGAAGCGGCGACGCCGGTGTTCCAGGGATTCCGCTCCGACAAGGGCGAGCAGATGATCCTCGACCGCAACCTGTTCATCGAGCGCGTGCTGCCGGGATCGGTGCTGCGCAAGCTGTCGGACGCGGAAATGACGGAGTATCGCAAGCCGTTCCTCAACCGCGAGGATCGCTGGCCGACGCTGACATGGCCGCGCCAGATTCCCATCGCGGGCGAGCCTGCCGATGTTGTCGCTATCGTTGATGCTTACGCGAAATGGATGGCGGAGAACGATGTCCCGAAGCTGTTCGTCAATGCCGAGCCGGGCGCGATCCTGATTGGCGAGGTGCGTGAGTTCTGCCGCGGCTGGAACAACCAGACCGAGGTCACCGTTCCCGGCAGCCATTTCATCCAGGAAGATTCCGGCCCTGCGATCGGCCGCGCCATCGCTGGCTGGATCAGGGACAAGCGCGTCTAACGCGTGAAGGTGCCCGTCACTGTCGCCTCCTTCTGCGCCTCGCCGAATCACCGGTTGATTCGCGCGTCATCCTGTCCGGTTCCATCTCTCTAACATTCAATGAACGCGCGGACGAACCGGGGGGCGTGGTTAACCTTGCGTTAGGAATTTGCATTGCATCTTCCGAACTGAGAGTGGCGCATGATTTTTCCGCCAAGCCGCCCATACTGGCGGATCATGTGCTGGGGAGATTTCCAATGTTGTCCAGCCGCGAAGCCTTTGAGAACGATGTCTGCCCGGTGGGCGACGAAATGCTCGGAAGCCTGTACCGAGCCAGCGAACATGGCCTTCCTCAGCTTGTGGAATCGGTGTCGTCGGACGTCAGAGCCATGCTGGCGCTGTTCTGCTACAAGCGGGCGCATCTGCACGGCATGAGCCTCGCGATCGCCGCAACCTGCACCGAGCGCGATCTGGTGGAGCAGGGCGGCATCGTCGGATCGACCTTGTTCGCGATGTCGCGGGAAGCGCCCTCCGCGACACCAGCCGCATCGTCTTACGGCAGCCGCCGCAACATCACGCTGTCGACCAAGCCGCTCAGCACGTTCGCCCCGGTCGCCGATGATATCGACGACGACAGCGATCTCGCGGCGATGCCGGCATAAGCCACCGTTCGCCAGCCGCGCCGTCACGACGCGGCGACGATATCGACAGCCTTCAACTGACCGGTCCACGGGATCGATCGCCGGGCCAGATGTGATTTTACTTCAGCTCTGATGCGGCCCGCGCATGATCTTCAGCGCGTCCTCGACATGCCGCCAGTCCTTGGCTAGCTCGAGCTTCCCTTCCGCCTCGCACTCGGTCGCCCGTTGCGCGGCCTCCGCAATTGCCCGAGGACCGTGCGCCTCCATCAGTTGCCGCGCATAGTCATGAATTTCCATTTCCCGCATGGCATCATGCTCCCTGCTAAAGGCTGTTCGAGCATTGACGCCTGACGCGGCGAATTGGTTCCCGGATTACTGATTGCCGGATATGGAACCGGTAAGTTCCGGCAGCCCGAACCGCCGGCGCGCCATGCCGCATTCCGGATCGCCCGGCATGCAGGTGCGGCAGACTTCGGGGCGCACCTCATAAATTCCGCAGGCTGTCGAGGTTCCGACCTTACCGGTCAGCGCCGAACACCGGTCGCCGTCGCAGCGCATGCCGGACAGCCGGTCGTTGACGAACTTCTCGGGAATGAGATCGAGCGCGGCGTCGTCTTCCACCGTGAAGCGCGGCCAGTTGCTCGAATAGGAGCAGCAGGCGCCGCAGCTCTGGCAGGGATTGTCGGTTGCGGTCATGACGTCAGCGCTCGCGCATGGTGTTGAGCGAAAAGCTCTGCATCCACTTCGCCCTTAACGCGGCCCGCCGCTCGGGATACTTTTCGTCGAGGAACAGAGCTTCTGTCATGCGGTCGATCCGGAAGCTGCGAAAGTCCTTTCGCAGTTCGCACCACGCCGCCAGCATCCGGACGGTTTCGAGATAACCGACCGCGATCGGCCAAACGGTGCGTTTGCTGTCGCGGCCCTGTTCGTCGCGGTAATGCAGCAGGACTTTCTTGCTGGCGTAAATATGCGCCCGCAATTGCGTCATATCGATGCTCTCGGGCGTCGCGTCCCATTTCGGCGGCGTCCGGCTGGCGGGTTCGAGCGCCAACGGCTGCAGCCGTTCCGGGACGGTTTCGACGATCTTGGCGATCAGGTCCTGTGCTGCTTTCGCCAGCACCGGATCGGCCCGGCCAGCCACCCATTGCGCCCCCAGAACCGCCGCCTCGATCTCGTCCGGCGTCAGCATCAGCGGCGGCATGTCGAAGCCCTTTTCCAGCACGTAGCCCGTGCCCGCCTCGCCCCGGATCGGGACGCGCTGGCCGATCAGGGTGGCGATATCGCGGTAAATCGTGCGCTTGGAGGTTTCCAGTTCTCTGGCGATGGCCTCGGCGGTCAGCGGCTTGCGGGTGCGGCGGAGCACCTGGATGATCTGGAACAGCCGGTCGGCGCGCCTCATTTATTGTCTCTGGCTGCTTGCTGCTGACAGTACGGTGGCAGCAGGGGGTATCTACAAACACGCATCTTTTCAACGCGCAAAGGATGCCCCCATGATTATCCTGTACGGATTTGGCCCCGGCTTCGGCCTCCCGGAAATCAGCCCTTACGTCACCAAAACCGAGGTCCAGCTCAAGATGGCGGGCCTCGCCTATGTCAAGCAGCAGGCGATGCCGGACACCTCGCCGAAGGGGCAGTTGCCCTATATCGACGACGGCGACGCGCGGGTGGCCGATTCCACCTTCATCCGCCTGCATCTGGAAAAGAATCACGGATTCGATTTCGATGCCGCGCTCGACGAACGCCAGCGGGCCGAAGCCTGGGCGATCGAGCGCATGATCGAAAATCATTTCAACTGGGCGTCAGGCTACGCGCGCTGGTTGATGCCCGAAAACTTCGCGAAGGGACCGGCGCATTTCTTCGACGGAGCACCCGAGAACATCCGCGATGCATTGTGTGAAGATGTCCGAGGCCGGGTCGCGGAAACCATGCGGATCGCGGGGTTGGCTCGCCATACGCCGCAGGAAATCACCGAACTCGGCACCCGTTCGCTGTCCGCGCTGTCGATGCTGCTCGGCTGGAAGCCCTATCTGATGGGCGAGCGTCCCAGCGGCGTGGACGCGTCGGCTTTCGCCGCATTGGCCGGTCTGCTGACGCCATTTTTCGATTCATCGCTGCGTCAGCATGCGCTGGAATTCTCCAATCTCGTCGCTTACGCAGATCGCATGATGGCGCGGTATTATCCGGAGCATGCGTGGCAGCGCGTGGAAGCAGTGGCGGCCTGACGGAGCATTCGCCGTCAGTGCGAGGAGCGGAGCGACGAAGTAATCCAGTTCTCTTTGACATCGCCGCTTAAAGATCTGGATTGCGTCGCTTCGCTCGCAATGACGAGTTTCAGGTCGTCGTCCGCAGCTTCAATTGCGCCACTTCCGCCTCAAGCTCGGCGATGCGCTCATCCCGGGCGGCGATGGCCGCCGCGACATCGGCGGCATCGAACTTCATCGGAATGTGCTGCGGGCAGTTGCTGTCCCATGCTGTGATCTTGAACAGGATCGCCTGTTCAGGCTTGGCCTTGTAATCATTCGGCATCAGCGAGGTCGTCAACGCCGCATCGTCCTCGACCACGCGCGCCTCGCCCCAGATCTTGATCCGGCGGCGATTGACATAGTCGATCAGGAAAATATACGCCTTCGGGTTCTCGCTGAGATTGCCCTGCGTGATGTATTGCCGGTTGCCGCGGTAATCTGCGAAGGCCAGCGTGGTCTTGTCGAGAATCTTGATGAAGCCCGGCGGGCCGCCGCGATGCTGGATGTAGGGCTGACCATCGGCGTTCGCCGTCGCCAGGAAGAAACTCGTCTGCTCGCCGATGAAGGCGGCGAGGGACGGATCAATCTCGGTGCGAAAACCGCCGCCGTCTTCCATATGGGCGTAGCCACCGCGCGAACCCTTTCGGGCCTGAATGGCCTTCACGGCGGGCGTGAAAGCGACGTCGCTGGAATAGGTGTGGGCGCTTGTCATGGCGGACCTCCATGTCCGGTCGGCAGGATAGTCCTGATTTAAGGGGGCGTGCGGGCGATATAATCGTCAGGATTGACAGTTTATCGTTGCAGGATATGAAATAATGCCATGGACCGTATCGACGCCATGCGCGCTTTTGTTTCCGTGGCGGATCTTCAGGGATTCGCGCCCGCCGCCCGCAAACTCGGCTTGTCGGCGTCTGCCGTCACGCGGCTGATTGCCAGCCTTGAAAATCATCTCGGCGCGCGGCTGCTTCAGCGCACCACGCGGTCGGTGACGCTCACCGATGTCGGCGCGCGCTATCTCGAACGGGCGCGGCGGATTCTCGGTGACCTCGAGGAGGCCGAGGGCTCGGTGCAGGCCGAACGTTCCCAGCCATCGGGCAGGCTTGTGGTCTCCGCACCGATGATGTTCGGGCGGCTGCATGTTGGCCCGATCATGTCGGCCTATCTGAAAACGTATCCGGACGTGAGCGCCGAACTCCGGCTGTCGGACCGGATGGTCAATCTGGTCGACGAGGGCGTCGATCTTGCCGTGCGCATCGGGCATCTGGCGGATTCCAGCGTGGTCGCGCGGGCGGTGGGTGACATGCGGCGGATCGTGGTCGCTTCGCCGCGTTATCTTAAAGCTCACGGCGTCCCGTCGAAGCCGTCCGAGCTGGCCAAACACGAGATTATTCAATTCTCCGGCGCGACGTCCTTGTCCGAGTGGCGCTTCACGGAAAATGGCCGCGAGATTCGCGTACCCCACACCTCACGCTTCGCCACCAACAGCACCGACGCGGCGGTGCTGCATGCCGAACAGGGCGGCGGGCTGATCAGCGTGCTGGCCTATCAGGTGGCGGATTCGCTGAAAGCCGGACGGCTCAGGATTGTTCTGGCGACCTATGAGCCGCCGCCGATGCCGATCCATCTGGTGTATCCGACATCGCGGCTGTTGTCGGCAAAAGTCAGAGCCTTTGTAGATCTTGTGATCGCGCAGGCGAACTGGCGGTTCGGGATGAAGTAGCGAGCAGCATCAGGATTTACGGCTTGGGATCTTGAACGTCGCGTTGGCCCGTGCGCAGGCCTCGCCGTCGGCCGTGACAAGGCATTGCGCGAAGCAGATCGATCCGCCGATTTTCATGAAGTTGGTGTCGATCTCAAGCCACTGTCCGATATTCGCGGAGCCGAGATAATCCACCGAAAGGTTGATTGTGACGATGCCCGAGAGGCCGCCCTTGAGGCTGCAGCTCAATCCCATCGCATTATCTGCAAGCGCCGCGATCAGCCCGCCATGAATCAGCCCGCGCGAATTGGTGTGTGCCTCCGCGAGTCGAAGCCCGAGAATGTAGGCATCCGGCGTCGCCTTGAAATAGATCGGCTCCCAGGGCTCGGTGAGCGGACTGCGCCGCGGGTGGCGCGCGAAGCCTGCAGGAACGTCAGCAGCGAAATCGGTCGTCGTCATTGCTGTCTTTCAATGATGTGTGCTGGATCGCATGAACCGCATCATATAGCGGGCCTCGCGCGCAATCATTCGAAATCGAGTTTGAAACGTGATGTCGATGGACGTTTGAAACAGCCGCCGCGCGCATATTTAATATGGCAGGCCGACATAATTTTCCGACAGCGACATTTTTGCGGCGTCGGAATCGATCAGGTAGTTCAGCTCCGCGCGCTGGATCCGCGCGCTGAATTCGTCGGTGCCGGGAAATCGATGCAGCATCGATGTCATCCACCAGGAGAAGCGTTCGGCCTTCCAGACGCGGCCGAGTGCGCGGTGCGAATAATCGTCGATGCCCGCGTGCGATTTCTCCGCGTAGAATTCGCGCAGTGCCGTGGAGAGGTAATGCACGTCGCTGGCGGCGAGGTTGAGGCCCTTGGCGCCGGTCGGCGGGACGATATGCGCGGCATCGCCCGCCAGAAACAACCGGCCGAATCGCATCGGCTCGGCGACGAAGCTCCGCAACGGCGCGATGCTCTTTTCGATCGACGGTCCGGTGACGAGATGATCGACGGCTTCCGGGTCCAGCCGCCGCTTCAACTCGTCCCAGAATTTCTCATCGGGCCAATTGTCGATGTGATCGTCGAGCGCGCATTGCAGGTAGTAGCGGCTACGGTGGGACGAGCGCATCGAGCACAGCGCGAAGCCGCGCTCATGATTGTTGTAGATCAGTTCCGGCGACACCGGCGGCGTGTCCGACAGGAGGCCGAGCCACCCGAACGGGTAGACCCGCTCGAATGTCTTGAGCGCGTCGGGTTTGACGCTTTGCCGGCTGACGCCGTGAAAGCCGTCGCAGCCGGCGATGAAATCGCAAGCGACTTCGTGGGTGACGCCGTCCTTGACGTAGTGCACGCGTGGCTGGTCGCCATCAAAGTCATGCAGGCTGACATTGTCGGCGTCGTAGACGGTGGTTAATCCGGCCGCGATGCGCGCATCCATCAGGTCGCGGGTAACTTCGGTCTGCCCGTAGACCGTTACCGTTTTGCCGGTCGCCTTCGTCATGTCGATCCGGTGACGTGCGCCGCCGAACGCCAGTTCGATGCCGTGATGGATCAAGCCGTCATGGTGCAGCCGCGCGGAAACACCGACCTCGTCCAAAAGACCGACGGTGCCCTGTTCAAGCACGCCCGCCCGGATCCGCCCCAGGATGTAGTCGCGGTCCTTGCGCTCGAAAATGACGTTGTCGATGCCGTAGCGGTGCAGCAATTGTCCGAGCAGCAGACCTGCCGGACCTCCGCCGATGATTGCAACCTGTGTCCGCAACCTGTGTCACTCCCGGTGCCTTGCGAATAGGGTTTTGCCCGCCGCTGAAAATTGATTATACCAGATAACAATATAGGAAAAAGGCTGTCGACCATGGGCCGAAAGTCGACCGCGACAGCGGTTCGCTGAACAGCCCGGCTCAACGCCTGCGTGCCTTAACTGTCATACCAATGGCAGAGGCGACAGGCATTGCAAATGGCCGACAACTTCTATCTGAATGACGGCAATTCCGGACGCGATGGTGCACCGCAAAGAATGTGCTGCTGCGTTTCCCGGTCACTGAATGAAACTTGAAAAGAGTATTTTGAGGGAGGACTTGATGAAGAAGCTAACCTGGACAGCTGTGGTATTGGCGGCTTCCGTGACGTTGCCTGTGACCCTGGCCGCTGCGCAAGACATCACCATCGGCGTCAGCATCAGCACCACCGGCCCTGCGGCGGCGCTCGGTATCCCTGAGAAGAACGCGCTCGAATTCGTGCCGACTGAAATCGGCGGCGCCAAGATCAAGACCATCGTGCTGGATGACGCCGGAGATCCGACCGCCGCCACCACCAACGCGCGCCGGTTCGTGACCGAATCCAACGCCGACATAATCATCGGCTCCTCGACCACGCCGCCGTCGATCGCGATTTCGACAGTCGCCAACGAAGTCGGTGTACCGCAGTTCAGCCTCGCGCCGCTGCCGATCACCCCGGCCCGCGAGAAGTGGACCGCCGTGATGCCGCAGCCGGTTCCGATCATGGGCAAGGTGCTCTACGAGCACATGAAGAAGAACAATATCAAGACCGTCGGCTATATTGGTTTCTCGGATTCCTACGGTGATCTGTGGTTGAATGATCTCAAGACCCAGACCGGCGCCATGGGCGGCATCACTGTCGTCGCCGAAGAGCGCTATGCGCGTCCCGATACCTCGGTGGCGGGTCAGGTGCTGAAGCTGGTCGCGGCCAATCCCGACGCGATCCTGATCGGCGCATCGGGCACCGGTGCGGCGCTGCCGCAGTCGGCGCTGCGCGAACGCGGCTACAAGGGACTGATCTACCAGACCCACGGCGCGGCCAGCATGGACTTCATCCGCATCGGCGGGCCGGCGGCGGAAGGCGTCATCATGGCGGCAGGGCCGGTGATGGCTCCGGAAGGCCAGCCCGACAGCGCGCTGACCAAGAAGCCAGGCATGGCTCTGAACACGGCGTATGAAGCCAAGTACGGCGCCAACACCCGCAGCCAGTTCGCGGGTCACATGTACGATGCCTTCGAGGTGTTGAAGCGCGTTGTGCCGGTGGCGTTGAAGACGGCGAAGCCCGGCACCCCGGAATTCCGCGAGGCGATCCGCAAGGCGCTTCTCTCGGAGAAGGAAATCGCCGCCAGCCAGGGCGTCTACAACTTCACCGAGACCAACCGCTTCGGCACCGACGATCGCTCGCGCATCATCCTGACCGTGAAGAACGGCAAGTATGAAGTCGTGAAATAACGATCGCTGACAATATCTACGCAATGAAATGCCCGGCCTTGCGCCGGGCATTTTGTTTGGCGGCGCGCGCCTGCGTTATGCGAGGCCCATGACGGCGATGCCGTCGGACTTGCCGCGGATGTCCCGCACTCCAAGATCCTGCATCGGAACCGGCGGCGCAGACTTGAAGCGGTCAATGGCGGCGCGTGACGCGAGGAAACCGCCTTCGACGTTGCGGCTTTGCTCTTCCAAGCGTGCGGCCGTGTTCATGACATCGCCGTTGAACACGATGGCGCGTTTGATGTCGCCGATTTCGCCGACGATCACGGTCCCAAAATGCAGGCTTCCGCGGATTCGCGGTGCGACGCCGAATTCCTTTTCGAACCGTCCCTGAAGCTGCTGCAGGATGGCGCGCATCGCGAGAAAACATCGCAGCGGCCGGCCGTCCACCGCTCCCGAGGCCTCCGTCCAGGTGACGATGATTTCGTCCCCGACGTAGTTCAGAACCTCACCCCGGTAATCGATGACGGGTCCGGTCAAGGTGCGGAAGGTTTTGTCGAGAAAGCGATGAATGCCAAGTCCGCCAAGCCGCTCGGCCAGCGTCGTCGATCCGGCGATATCGACGAACAGCACGAACCGGTTTTCCTCAACCGGCGTGTGATAGCGCCCGGTTGCGAGATGAAGGAAAACGCGCGGACCAATGATGTTGGAAACTGCAAATATCAGATTCAGCGCAACCGCAAACACCGCCGAAAAGATGATGGGAGTCCAGACATCTTGTTTGGGATCTGGCGTCAGGCCCGCAATCAGAACGCCAAGATCGAAATACTGCACCGGAATGATCACGGCCGCATAGAAAGCGCTGCGGACCGCAAGGCTCGCGCTGAACGACAGGCTTCCCAGCCAGTCGCGCAGCCGTCCTGATGACGCAAAGAATTCGAATGTGCCGATCGCACCGCTGATCAGAAGGCCATAGATCATGCCGATCAGGAGTTGCCGCGGGAAAAATCCGACGTGGATCGCAACGAAGGCGATCCCGCCAAGCATCCCGGTTCCGAGAATAGCCGCGAAAAAGCGTAGCTTTCGCTCCGACCGCGCATCCATAACCGAAATGCCCCCGCACAAGGATCTTGCCGGAACGAGTATCGGCTAGAGACTGCCAATCCACAACCCATACACGACGCGATGGAGGCAGCGCTTCGAGAACTCAGAGCTTGCTCTGTTCGTCGTGCTGAAAGCCGAGATAGCTCGCCACCACGCGCTGGTCGCCGCTGATCTCCTTGGCCGATCCGGTCATAATGAACTCGCCAAGCTCCATGACGTAGGCACGATCGGCGATTTCAAGCGCGGCGCGGGCATTCTGCTCGACCAGCAGCACGGACACGCCAGCCTGCCGCAGCTCGCCGATGGTGCGGAAAATATCCGCGACGATCAGCGGCGCGAGGCCGAGCGACGGCTCGTCCAGCATCAGCAGTCGCGGCTGGCTCATCAGGGCGCGGCCCATCGCCAGCATCTGCTGCTCGCCGCCGGAGAGCGTGCCGGCGAGCTGGGTACGACGTTCTTTCAGTCGCGGGAACAGTGTGTAGACGCGCTCCTGTTCGCGTGCGGCCGTCGCGCGCGGCACGCGGAAGCCGCCGAGCTGCAGGTTTTCCTCGACCGTCATGGTCCCGAACAGTTCGCGATGTTCGGGCACGATGCAAAGCCCCGCCGCAACCCGGTCCTCGATCTCGAAGCGGGAAATCTGCTGGCCGGAGAAAACGACGCTGCCCCTGAGCGGCAGAATTCCCATAATGGCGTTGAGCAGCGTGGTCTTGCCCGCGCCGTTGGCGCCGACGATGGTGACGATCTCGTTGGCGTTGACGTCGAGGGTCGCGCCGCGCACGGCTTCGACCTTGCCGTAGGCGATGTGCGCGTTTTCCACCGTCAGCAGCTTCGACGTCATGACGCGGTTCCCAGATAGGCCTTGATCACGTCAGGATTGGCGCGGACAGCCGCTGGTTTGCCTTCCGCGATCTTGGTGCCGAATTCCAGCACGACGATGCGGTCCGCAATGTCCATCACAAAACCCATATCGTGTTCGACCAGCAGGATCGACATTCCTTCGGCGCGCAGCTGGCGCAGCAGCGACGCCAGCTTCTGCTTTTCCATGTGGCGCAACCCGGCGGCCGGTTCATCAAGCAGCAGCAGGATCGGGTCGACGCAGAGCGCACGGGCGATTTCCACGATGCGCTGCTGGCCGAGCGACAGACTGCCCGCCGGCAGGTGCATCTGCTCGCCGAGACCGACACGCTCGATCCGCCGGGCGGCCTCGGCCAAAAGGGCGGCTTCGTCCTTGCGGTCCAGCCGCAGCATGCTGGCGATTGCGCCGGCATGGCCGCGCAGATGGGTGCCGATGGCGACGTTCTCCAGCACGCTCATGTCGGGGACGAGCTTGACGTGCTGGAAGGTGCGGGCGACGCCGAGCTTGGCGATCTCCTGCGGCGGCGCGTTATCGACGTTGTGGCCGAGAATGGAAATCGTTCCGCCCGATGAGCGCAGCACGCCGGTGATGAGATTGAACGTGGTGCTCTTGCCCGCGCCGTTCGGGCCGATCAGGGCGACGATCTCGCCAGCCTGAACGTTGAAGGAGACGTCGTTGACAGCGATGACACCGCCGAACTGTTTGCGGGCGTCCTGAACGTCGAGCAACGTTTCCGATGTGGCGACAGCCTTGTTGCGCGGCGGCAGGGCTTCCGCCGCTTGCGGCCGGGGCAGTTTCGCGGAGTTGAATTTCACGAGGGCAGCGAGGCGCGGCCACATGCCGCCGGGCGCGACCTGAAGCAGCGCCACCAGCAGGATGCCGAAAATCACGGTTTCGAGCTGCGCCGATCCGTGAAACACCACGGGCAGGAAGCTCTGCAGGAATTCCTTGAGCACGACGACGACGCCGGCGCCGAGCACCGCACCCCAGACATAACCCGCGCCGCCGACCACCGCGATGAAAAGATACTCGATGCCGGCATTCAGCCCGAACGGTGTCGGGTTCACCGCGCGCTGGAAATGCGCGTAGAGCCAGCCGGACAGGCCTGCGAGCACAGCGGCATAGATAAAGACCAGCAGCTTGGCGCGCGCGGTCTGGATGCCGAACGCTTCCGCCGCGATATGGCCACGGCGCAGCGCACGGATCGCGCGCCCGGTGCGGGAATCGAGCAGGTTCATCGTCAGCAGCGCGCAGAGAATGACCGCGAACCAGATCGCGAAGTAGATCTTGCCGGGATCGGTGAACTGCAGCGCGCCAATCGACAGCGGCGGAATGCCCGAAATGCCGTCATTGCGTCCGACCAGTTCCAGTTTGCTGAACAGATAGAACAGGCTGATGCCCCAGGCGATGGTTCCGAGCGGCAGGTAGTGGCCGGACAGGCGCACCGTGATCAGGCCGAGGATGACGGCCGCGACGCCGCTGACGATCAGCGACAGCGGCAATGTCAGCCACGGCGACAGTCCATAGGAGGTGGTGAGAACCGCGGTGGTGTAGGCGCCGAAACCGCAGAACGCGGCCTGGCCGAACGAGGTGAGGCCGCCGACGCCGGTCAGCAGCACGAGGCCCATCGCCACCAGAGCGGCAAGCCCGATGTTGTCGAGCAGCACGATCCAGAACGGCGGCATGCCGGGAATGAACGGAATGCCCGCCATCACCAGTGCAAATACGATCACGCCCCATCGCTGTGTCATCATTCAGTCCTCTTCCTCTTCGACTTCTGGCGACGCCAGCGAGCGCAGGATCAGGACCGGCAGCAGCAGTGTGAAGACGATGACCTCCTTGAAGTTGCTGGCATAGAACGACGAGAACGCCTCGACGATGCCGACCACCAGAGCAGCGGCGGCGGTGAGGGGATAGCTCACGAGGCCGCCGATAATGGCGGCGACGAAGCCTTTCAGGCCGATCAGGAATCCGGTGTCGTAATAGATCGTGGTGATCGGGACGATCAGGATTCCGGAAATCGTGCCGATCACGGCGGCGAGCAGGAATGCGACCTGCCCCGACAGCGTGGTGCGGATGCCGACGATGCGCGCGCCGAGGCGGTTGACCGCGGTGGCGCGCAGCGCCTTGCCGTAAAGCGTGTAGCCGAACAGCAGCCACAGCCCGACGATCAGCAGAACCGTAATGGCGTAGATGCCGATGCTCTGGCCGGTGAACCGCAGCGGCCCAATCGTGAACGCCGCCGCCGAAATCGCCGGCGCGCGCAGGCCTTCGGGGCCGAAGAACACAAGCCCAAGCCCCTGCAATGCGAGGTGCATGCCGACCGATGCGATCAGCAGCACCAGCACCGATGCATGGGCGATCGGCTGATAGGCGATGCGATACAGATAAAGCCCGATCGGTGCGACGATGATAATCGACAGCAGGAAGTTGATGGCCACACCGTTCTGCCGACCCGCCATCGCCATGGCGACGCCCCAGATCGCCAGCGGCAGCAGAATGTTCAGCGCCAGCGACCGCAGCACCAGCCGTGGGCTCATGACGTTGCGGCCGGACACCATATCGAAGCAGAACGCGACGACGCCCATGCCGAGCGCCAGCAGGGCTGTACCCGGCACCTTGCCGGTGGCCAGCGTGGCGTAGGTCAGCGCGCCGAAGGTGATGAATTCGCCCTGCGGGATCAGAATGACGCGGGTCACCGCGAACACCAGCACGAGCGCAAGCCCGAGCAGCGCGTAGATCGCGCCGCTGGTTATTCCGTCCTGCAGCAGGAACAGAAGGATCGTGCTATCCAAGGCGTCCCCTCACGCAACGCGCACATGCGGATGGAAGGGTCCGCCGGCATTGAAAGCGGCGGTTGAATTCCGCCATCGCTATTTGATATGTTTTATAACGATTATCGAGTATAATCACAAGGCCCGACCGGCCCCGGGTCATTCGAGGCGCCCTTATAACAACCGACGACGGGAAGCGCACGATGGCTGTTTCCAGGACTGCGAGCGCCGGTGCGGCGAAGGCCAGGAAGCGGCCCGCGCGCCCGTCGCCACGCCCAGTACCGCGCCCCGCGCCGCCCGCGGAGGCGGTGCGGATCGGCGACCTGTCCGAGTTCCTCGGTTATTCGCTCAAGCGCGCGCAACTGCGGATTTTCGAGGATTTCATTCGCTGCGTCGCGCCGCTGCAGCTGACCCCGGCGCAGTTTTCCGTGCTGATGCTGGTGGAGACCAATCCGGGGCGCAACCAGACCGAGATCGCCAGCACGCTCGGTATCCTGCGGCCGAATTTCGTCGCCCTGCTGGATGAGCTGGAAAGCCGCGATCTGTGCCTGCGAAGCCGGTCCAGCAACGACCGCCGCTCGCACATCCTGCGGCTGACCGACAAGGGCCGCGCGGTTCTGTCGCGGGCGCGGAAGCTGATCGAGGCGCGGCACGAAGCCCGGCTCAAGGAATTGCTGGGCGACACCAACCGCGACCTGCTGCTGGCGATGCTCAGCAAGATCGCGCGGGAATTTTAACGGCTTTCCGTTCGTATCGTCATTCCGGGGCGCGAGCTTTTGCGAGCGAACCCGGAATTCACCGGAGGCGGTTCGTTGAATTTCCTGGATTCCGGATCAGCCCGCTGCGCGGTCTGTCCGGAATGACATTGCGTGGTTCGTACCTCTCCCCGCAGGTCGAGGGAAATGTCTCGCTTCGTCATTGCGAGGAGCGAAGCGACGAAGCAATCCAGTCCTTTGCTTGATGCTCGTCCGGGCTGGATTGCTTCGCTTCGCTCGCAATGACGATAACTACGGGTCCACCAGAATGATGCGGATGTCGTTGACGTTGGTCAGCGTCGGTCCGGTATTGAGCAGATCACCGGTCGCGTTGAAGAACGCCGTCGCGTCGTTGTTGGCGAGATAGGCCTTCGGATCGAGCTTGAGTTCGCGCATCTTTGCAAACGTGCGCTGATCGAGGATCGCGCCGGCCGGATCGGTTGGATGTCCCGCGCCGCCGTCCGCGCCGTCGGTGTCCCCCGCCAGCACGGAAATGCCTGATGTCTCGGCGAACAGGCTTGCAAGCGCGAGCACGTACTCCTGATTGGGGCCGCCGCGTCCGTTGCCGCGCACGGTGACGGTGAGTTCACCGCCGGATAGGACCGCCAGCTTCCTTCCTTCGGCGTGGGCTTTCAGCGCGATCTGCGCGTGAGCGGCGGCAACGTCACGGGCTTCGCCCTCAAGATCGGCACCAAGCGCAACGATCTCGTAACCGGCGTTCCGCGCAACGGCTACGGCCGCATCGAGCGATTCCTGCGGCCGCGCGATGATCTTGAACTCGGCATGCGCGAACGCGGTATCGCCGGGCTTGCAGCTCTCGTTGCGCGGATCGTTCAGCGCGGCGATCACGGCATCGTCCGCCTTGATTTGATAGCGGGCGACAATCTCGCGCGCGTCGGCCAGCGTCGTGGTGTCCGGCACCGTCGGTCCCGATGCGATGGTTGCCGGATCGTCGAACGGCACATCCGAGATCGCCAGCGTCAGAATCTGCGCAGGAGCAGCGGCGCGCGCGAGCCTGCCGCCCTTGATGCGCGACAGATGCTTGCGCACGGTGTTCATCTCGCCGATCGGCGCTCCCGAGCGCAGCAGGCTTTTGTTCATCGCCTGCTTCTGCGCGAACGAAATTCCGTCGGCAGGCGCGATCCAGTTCGCCGAGCCGCCGCCCGACAGCAGCACCAGAACGAGGTCGTCGGGGCTAGCACTCTGTGCCAGTTCAAGCGTTCGGCTCGCCGCCTTCAATCCCGCTTCATCGGGCACCGGATGACCGGCCTCGACGATTTCGATGCGCCGGGTCGGCTTGCCGTATCCGTGACGGGTGGTGGCAAGCCCTGACAACTTCGCCGGATCGATACGGCCTTCGTCGAGATAGTGCCGCTCCGCGGCATGGGCCAACGCGCCAGCGGCCTTGCCTGCGGCGAGACAAATGATGCGGCCGCCCGGCGGAGGCGGCAGGTGTTCGGCAAGGATGCGGTCCGGATGGGCGGCTGCGACGGCAGCGTCGAAGATGGCGCGCAGCAAGGGGCGTTTGTCGGTCATCAGATCATCTTGTGGCATACCGTGGGCCACAGACATCGCATGATCGGGCATTCAGTAAAAGGCCCTCCGCAAGTTATTGCGGAGGGCGGAAATATTTTCAGATGTGCCCGTGCTGAGCGGGGAAACCGGATTTCAGATTTGGAAATCCGGCTCCCGCCTGGCGCGCGCCGATCGTCAGCCGCCGATCTCGCCGCTGATGATGGGCCCGAACAGCTCCCAGCGTTCGCCTTTGAACCGCATCATCTGCAACTGCTCGATCGGAGCGAAGTCGGTCGCGCTGGTGTTCAGCTTGATGCCGGGAAGTCCCATCTCCTGCTGAAGGCCCTTGATGCTGGCGGCCTGCTTCATGACGTTCTCGCGCGTGAGATTGTCACCGCAGGCCTTCAGCACGTGCACCATCGTTTGCGCGGAGCTGTAACCGTACGCGACCGAGCTGTCGGCCCGGTTGGCTTCGGGGAAGTACTTCGCGAGGAATGCGTCGAAGTTCTTCACGCCCGGATCGTCCTTCCACTGCGGATCGGTCGGGTCCTTGCCGTAGGTTGCGGAGATCACGCCCTGCGCATTTTCGAAACCGGCCGGCTTGATGACCGATCCCGTGGACGAGGCGACGTTGTTCAGAATGAACAGCGGCTTCCATCCGAGCTCGGCGACTTTCTTGATCGACTGGGCGCCGAACTTCGGCGTGGTGATGCTGACGAAGACATCCGCGCCCTTTGATTTCAGTGCAACGATCTGCGAGTCGACGGTGGGCACCGATGTCTCATAAGGCTCTTCCGCGATAATCATCGAAGCGCCCTTGGCTCCGAGACCGTCCTTCAGACCCTTGAGCACGTCCTTACCGAAGTCGTCGTTCTGATAAAGGATGCCGATCTTGCCGGCTGGCTTTTCCTTCATCAGGTACTTCGCGTAGATGACGCCTTCGCTCTGGTAGTTGGGCTGCCAGCCCATGGTCCAGGGGAAGTTCTTCGGGTCGTTCCATTTCGTTGCGCCGGTGGCGACGAACAGCTGCGGCACCTTCTTGGCGTTCATGTACTTCTGGATCGCCGAGTTCGACGGCGTGCCGAGCGAGTTGAAAATCAGCAGAACTTCGTCGCTCTCGACCAGCTTGCGGGCCTGCTCCACCGCCTTGGGTGGGCTGTAGCCGTCGTCATAGGAAATGAAATTGATCTTGCGGCCGTTGATGCCGCCTTCGGCATTGATCTTGTTAAAATAGGCAGCCTGCGTCTTGCCGATGATGCCGTAGGCGGAAGCGGGTCCGCTGTAGGGCATGATGCTGCCGACCTTGATCTCGGTGTCGGTGGCGCCGGTGTCGTATTTCTTCTGCGCCAGCGCGCTGCCGCTCGTCGCCGCGAAGGCCGCGACGGTGGCGAGCAGGACCATGGGGTTGAATTTTTTGACGGACATTTCTTTTGTTTCCCTAACCTAGTTTTTTTGATGCTTGTCGAGCAATTGCCTTGGAAGCCTTTTTGGCCTCGGAGGTATTCAATACCGTTTGCCGTGATGGTTCAAACAAAATGGCATTGAATTGGTGAGCCCCCTGCGAATTGTCGCAGGGGGCGATTGTTGTACGTGAGCGCGAACTAGCCGCCGACGTCGCCGTTCAGGATTTCGCCGAACCGTATCCAGGTCTCGCCCTTGAACTTCATCATCTGCATCTGGCTGATCGGTGCAAAATCGGTTGCGCTGGTGTTGATCTTGACGCCCGGCAGCAGGCCGCCGAGTTCCAGACCCTTGATGCTGGCTGCCTGCTTCATGACGTTCTCGCGGGTGAGATTGTCACCGCAGGCCTTGAGGACATGAACCAGGGTCTGGGCCGAATTGTAGCCGTAGATCACCGAGCCGTCGGTCCGGTTCGCCTCGGGGAAGTACTTCAGGAGGAAGGCGTCGAAGTCCTTCATTCCCTTGTCGTCCTTCCACTGCGGATCGGTTGGATCCTTGGCGTAAGCCGCCGAGATGATGTCCTGCGAATTCTCGAAACCGGCGGGCTTGATCACCGAGCCGACCGATGCCGAGACGTTGTTGAGGATGAACAGCGGCTTCCACTGAAGCTCCGCGACCTTCTTGATCGACTGGGCTGCGAACTTCGGCGTCGTGATGCTGATGAAAACATCGACACCCTTCGACTTCAGGGCGACGACCTGTGAGTCGATGGTGGGCACGCTGGTTTCATAGGGTTCTTCCGCGACGATCATGGAAGCACCCTTGGTGCCGAGACCGTCCTTGATGCCCTTGAGATAGTCTTTGCCGTAGTCGTCGTTCTGAAAAAGGATGCCGATCTTGCCGTTCGGCTTTTCCTTCATGAGGTAGGCCGCGTAAATCCGGCCCTCGCTCTGGTAGTTGGGCTGCCAGCCCATCGTCCAGGGGAATTCCTTGGGATCGTTCCACTTGGTCGCGCCGGTGGCGACGAACAGTTGCGGCACCTTCTTGGCGTTCAGATACTTCTGGATCGCCGAGTTCGATGGCGTGCCGAGCGGCCCGTAGACCAACAGCACCTCGTCGCTCTCGACCAGCTTGCGGGCTTGTTCGACCGCTTTCGGCGGTGAGTAGCCGTCATCATACGAGATGAAAGTGACCTTGCGGCCGTTGATGCCGCCTTCGGCATTGATCTTGTTGAAGTAGGCCTGTTCGGATTTTCCGATGACGCCGTAAGCGGAGGCCGGTCCGCTGTAGGGCATGATGTTGCCGATCTTGATTTCGGTATCGGATGCGCCGGTGTCGTATTTCTTCTGGGCCAGAGCGTTGCTGCTTGTCGCAGCGACGATCGCGATCGCGGCCGAAAAAGTCGCAAGTCGAGATGTGGAAATAACCATACGTTCCTCCTTGGATCGTGTTTGTGTCCTCGTTCGATTTTTTTGATTTGAAGCTCTTTGCGGCTCGGCGATATTCAATACCCTTTGCAAGGCCGGTTCAACGAAAAGCCCCATGCGGCAGGCTTTAAACGTCTTCATGTTTCATTAGGCGAAATACAGGGCAGGGTGATTAACCAATAAGACCTGCTTTCGCAGTGCGAAGAGAGGACGCGCGAAGGTCATGATATGCGCGGCGTCATCCCGCGCCGACTCGTCGAGCAGGAACTTCGGCGTCGTGCAGAAAATATCAGCACCCCTGAAGCACCTTCACAGAGGCGCTCAACGAAAAACCCTCCGCGACGGGTGTCGCGGAGGGCCTGTTGCCGATTTGTAATCTTGAGGGGGAGGAAGATTAACTGCCGCCCATTCCGCCGGTGATGATCGGGCCGATCAGGTCATACTTGTCGCCCTTGAACTGCATGATCTGCAGCTGGTCGATCGGATAGAAGTCCGTCGCGCTGGTGTTGATCTTCACGCCCGGCAGCAAGGTGTCGGGAGTGAAGTCCTTCAGGCTGGCGGCCTGCTTCATGATGTTCTCGCGGGTCAGGTTGTCGCCTGCCTGCTTCAGAACCTGGACCAGGGTCTGCGCCTGGCCGTAGCCGTAGACGACCGAACCGTCGGTCTTGTTCATGTCCGGAGCGTACTTGGCGAGGAAGGCGTAGAATTTCTTCATGCCCTCGTCGTTGTCCCACTGCGGATCCGCGCCGTCCTTGGCATAGGCCGCCGACAGAATGCCTTGTGCATTCTCGAAGCCCGCGGGCTTGAGCACGCTGCCGACCGACGCGCCGACGTTGCTCTGGATGTACGTCGGCTTCCAGCCGAGTTCCGCAACCTTCTTGATCGCCTGGGCGGCGAACTTCGGAGTCGTGAAACTGACGAAGACGTCGGCGCCGGTGGCCTTCAGCTTGATGATGTGGGAGTCGATGGTCGGCTCGGACACTTCATAGCTGTCCTCGGCGACAATCTGCGATGCCTTCGCGCCGAGACCGTCCTTCAAACCCTTGAGCATGTCCTTACCGAAGTCGTCGTTCTGGTACAGGACCGCGATCTTGGCGTCGGGCTTGATCGCCAGCAGGTGCTTGGCATAGACGCGGCTTTCGCTCTGGTAGGCCGGCTGCCAGCCCATGGTCCAGGGGAATTCCTTCGGCTCGCCGAACTTGGTGGCGCCGGTGGCGACGAACAGCTGCGGCACCTTCTTCGCGTTCAGGTACTTCTGGATCGCGGAGTTTGACGGCGTTCCGAGCGGTCCGAACACGAGGAGCACTTCGTCGCTCTCGACCAGCTTGCGGGCCTGCTCAACTGCTTTCGGAGGGCTGTAGCCGTCGTCATAGGTGATGAAGTTGATCTTGCGGCCGTTGATGCCGCCCTGATCGTTGATCATCTTGAAGTAGGCTTCTTCCATCTTCCCGATGACGCCGTACGCGGATGCAGGACCGCTGTAAGGCATGATATTGCCGATCTTGATTTCAGTATCGGTCGCGCCGGTGTCGTATTTTTTTTGAGCGAGCGCGTGGCCGCTCGTCATCGCGAGCGCGGCGACGGCCGACACTGCTGCTACGTTGAGCCTGAGTTTGGATAACATTTTAGTCTCTCCCTGAGATGCGGTATTCCGCCTGGCGGAAATTGGCCCGGGAAGAGAGATCATGCCCAAGGGGCAAAAATGAGGGGTCTGATTCTGTTTGCGGAATCAGACCCCGTCACTCGATCCGGAAACCGATTTCCGGACGTACCATTCTCAAACAAAGCAGGTGCTTACAAGCCTGATTTAACGTCAGGAAATCAGACTTTAGGACTTACTCTTTCTGCGGAATAAAGCCTCGATGGTGTAGGCCACCTGCCTTGCGCCATGCGGCACCAGGAAGATGACGACGAACAGCAGCACACCGAACACCGCGCCGGAGAGGCCCTTCGAGATGTGTTCTGCGACGTTCGGCACGAACACGATGAAGGCCGATCCGACCAGCGAGCCCGGCAGCCAGCCGACGCCGCCGACCACCATGCCGAGGAAGATCGCGATCGCCAGCTGGATGGTGAAGCTGTCGGGAGCCACGAACTGCACGACGATGGCGCCGAGCGCACCGGCGACGCCGGTGAACGCCGCCGAGATGCCGAACGCCAGTGTCTTGTAGAGCGGCAGGTCGACGCCCATGGCCGAGGCGGCGATCGGATTGTCACGGATCGCCATCAGGGCGCGTCCGGACCGGCTTCGCAGCAGGTTGAGGGCCAGGATGTAGATCACCGCCGAGACGAACAGCGTGAAGTAATACAGCCACATGTCCTGCGACATCTTCAGGCCGAACGGCGCGTCCGGCTTGGTGATGACGAGGCCCTGCACGCCGCCGGTCCAGTGTTCGAATGCACCGAGCTTGAGCAACTGGGGCATCGCCACCGCGAGCGCGAAGGTCGCGAGCGCGAGGTAGACGCCCGAGAGCCGCAGCGCCGGGAAGCCGAACAGGAAGCCGAAGATGAAGCAGATGATGCCGGCGGCCGGCAGCGTCAGCGCGTAGTTGACGCCCATATGCTCCATCATGATGCCGGCGGTATAGGCGCCGACCGCATAGAAGGCGCTTTGGCCGAGCGAGAACTGCCCGCTGCCGCCGGTCAGGATGTTGAGGGCCAGGATGGCGATGGCGTAGATCAGCACCATCGTCATCTGGAAGATGATGAAGTTCTTCACGAACAGCGGCGTGAGAACCAGCAGCGCGAGCATCACCAGTGTTGCGGTGGTGCCGACCGTCATCGACTTCTTCGACGGCGCGGCGACCGCTGCGGGCTGGGTAACGGAGTCCTGAACTGTGCTCATGATTAAACTCGCTGTACGATGGCGCGGCCAAGCAAGCCGGACGGTTTGATGACAAGCACGGTAATGATCAGTGCCAGCGCGATCGGAAGTTTCAGTTCATTGCCGACACCCGGAATGTAGGTGCCGACCAGGTTCTCGAACACGCCGACCAGGAAGCCGCCGATCACCGCGCCGAGCGGGCTGGTGAGGCCGCCGAGCACCGCGGCCGCGAAGCCGTAGAGCAGGATGCCGCCCATCATGTTGGGCTCGAGGAACACCACCGGAGCAATCAGCATGCCGGCGATGGCGCCGATGGCGCTGGCCATGCCCCAGCCGAGCGCAATCATCCAGCTGGTGTTGATGCCGACGAGGCGCGCGGATTCAGGCAGCGAGGCTGCCGCCCGCATCGCAAGGCCGATACGGGTGTAGCGGAAGAAGATGAACAGCAGGATCAGCAGCAGCAGCGTGACGCCGATCATGCCGGCCTGATGGGTCGAGATCAGCTGGCTGCCGAGGAAGCCGGATGAGCCGAACGGCGAGGGGAACTGCTTGATGGTGAAGTCCCATGTCAGGCCCGCGACGCTGTTGAGGATGGCGAACAGCGCGATGAAGCCTGCCACCTGCGCCAGGATGGGCGCGTTGGTGAGCGGCTTGAACAGCGCGCGTTCGATGATGATGCCGCCGGCGAACGAGATGGCGAGCGTCAGCAGGAAGGCCGGCCAGAAGCCCAGTCCCCACTGCATCAGCTGCCAGGCGATGAAGGTCGAGAACATCGCCATTTCGCCCTGGGCGAAGTTGAGGTGGTCGATCGCCTGATAAATCATCACAATGGCCAGCGCCATGCAGGCGTAGATTGCGCCTGTGGCAATGCCAGCCAGGACTTGGTTGGTAAACAGTTCCATGGCTGTGTCCTCAGTATCCGAGATAGGATTTGCGGATGTCTTCGTTATTCGCGATTTCCTTCGCGCTTCCCGACATCACGATGCGTCCGGTTTCGATCACATAGGCCTTTTCCGCGAGTTCAAGCGCGAGCTGGGCGTTCTGTTCGACCACCAGGATTGTCACCTTGTCCTCGCGGTTGATCTTGCTGAGAATGCCGAACAGGTCGCGCACCACCAGCGGCGCAAGGCCGAACGACGGCTCGTCGAGCAGCATCAGCCGGGGACGCAGCATCAGCGCGCGGGCGACCGCGAGCATCTGCTGTTCGCCGCCGGACAGCGTGCCGGCCTGCTGGGTGTGACGCTGCTTGAGCACCGGGAAATGCGCGTACATCCGTTCGATGTCGTCCGGAATGTTCTTGGTGTCGCCTCGCGAGATCGCGCCGAGCTGCAGGTTTTCCTCCACCGTCATGTTGGTGAAGGTGCCGCGGCCCTGCGGAACGTGGGCGATGCCGAGACGGACGACGTTCTCGGTCGACATGCCGGTCAGCGGCTTGCCTTCGAACTCGATGTTGCCCGTCGAGCGGATCATGTTGCAGATCGCGCGCAGCGTCGTGGTCTTGCCGGCGCCGTTGGCGCCGAGCAGCGTGGTGACGCTGCCTTCGTTGAGCGAGAACTCGAGGCCGTGAAGGGCCTGGATCTGGCCGTAATAGGCGCGCAGATCCTTGATTGCCAGCATGCTCATTGGTCCTTGCTCCCCAGATAGGCCTTGATGACGTCGGGGTCGGACTGCACCTGGGACGGGGTGCCTTCAGCGAGCTTCTTGCCGAAATTCAGCGCGACGACGTGGTCGGCGATCTTCATCACCAGTCCCATGTGATGCTCGACGAGAAGAACCGTGATGTGCCGCTCGTCACGGATGCGGCAGATCAGGTCGCCGAGAACATAGACTTCCTCGTGATTGAGGCCGCCGGCGGGTTCGTCCAGTAGCAGGATCTTCGGCTCGGCGGCAAGCGCGCGGCCAAGCTCGACGCGCTTCTGCGTGCCGAAGGGAAGGCCCGCGACTTCGCGGTCGGCGACGTCGTGCAGGTCGAGGTAGTCGAGAATTTCATGAACCTTCGCGTTGAGCTTGCGCTCTTCCTCGCGGACCCATGGCAATTTCAGCGAGTCGCTGACGAAATCGCTCTTGGTGCGGCAATGACCGCCGATCCGGATGTTGTCGCGCACCGTCAGCCGCGGGAACAGCGCAACGTTCTGGAACGTGCGGCCGATGCCTGCGGCGGCGATCTTCTGCGGCTGGTGATGAAGGATGGTTTCACCTTCCAGCAGGATCTCGCCCTGGCTCGGCTGATAAAGCCGGCTGAGACAATTGAAGAGCGTCGTCTTGCCGGCGCCGTTCGGTCCGATCAGGCCCAGTATCTGGCCCTTCTTCATGTCGAACGAGACGCCATTCAACGCGATGATGCCACCGAACACGACGCTGACGTCGCGAACGGAGAGCAAGGGGGCATGCCCCTGCGCTTGTGCCTGCATCATACGTTGATGTCCCGGCAGGATCGGGCCGCGCCCGAAGCCTGCATGAAACCGCAACGACGGCGGTTATTTGTTCCCCTCGGCGATACGTGCAACTTTTCCTCCTGGTGGTTTCATTTTCTTGATGCGGACGTTTCTTGGTTTTGTGATCCGCGCACGACGTGATCGGCGGCGCGTCTCAATGCTCCTTACCATCGTAAAGCGGCGAGGTCCAATACAGTTCTTTTATAGAACCTTGAATGGATTTTAGGCAAGGTATCGGCGGCGTCGCATGCAGAGGTGCCTCCGTATGCAAAATCCGCAGGACTACCTGATCCCCTCCACCATACGTGTGACTTTTCCCCCGGTTGTTTTGACTTTCTTGACGACTGGTTCTTTGCCGAGCGTGCCGCGGCCGATCGAGCCGGTCATCGCGACTTCGATATTTCTCACCATCGCCACCAGGCGAGGGCCGATATCGTTCTTTAATAGAACCTCACTGAATTTGAAGGCCGGAGCGCCGCAGTTGAAGGCATACGGCCCGGTTCCATCATTCAGTTTCAATGCGACGCCGACGGCGTGAATGTCGCTGTGCCATTCGCCTGCGGACATTGCGAAGCCGTGCTTTGCAACGCATTCACCGGCGCGTTCGATGCCATCGCGCACCTTCGGCCAGTTAGGGCCGGCGTGTTCCTTGATCTCGCGCAGAAGCGTCGCGCGTTCTTCGTCCGGCAATGCCCACAGATAGGCGCGGCCCATCGCCGATGTTGCGATCGGCACGCGCGATCCGACGTCGAGCAGCACGCCGACCGTCAGTTCGCTGCGGCTCTGTCCGAAATAGATCATGCTCAGCCGGTCGCGCGCGCCGATGGCGACGGCGCCGCCGGTTTCGCGCATCAGTTGATCGCGATAGGGATCCGAGAGATGACGCACGCCCATGTTCGCGAGCGCCGAATATCCGAGCGCCATTGCGGCGGGCGCGAGCTGATATTTTTCAAATCGCGGAACCGGCGTCAGATAACCGAGCTTTGTCAACGTGTAGGTCAGCCGCGAGATCGTCGGCTTCGGCAAATTGGTGCGCGCGGCGATTTCCTGGTTGCCCAGCAGTCCATCACTGGGACGAAACGCGCGCAATACATCGAGCCCCCGCGAAAGCGCGATTACAAAACTGCGATCAGTCGCAGGTTTCTTCGGTGGCCGCTTCATTCGTAAAAAACCGCATATGTGGTCTTCGTTGACAAAGGACGTGCTTCAAAATATCCCTCCGTGTCAAGATGTGGAATTTAATTCCGCAGTGCGAAATGCTTCAAAAACAAGCGTTACCAAGGAGAGTTGTGTGAGCGAAGTGGTCAAGGTGGAACGTCGCGACGCGGTTGCAATTGTCACGGTCAACAGCCCTCCGGTGAATGCGCTCAGCGCAGCGGTGCGCAAGGGTATCGCAGACGGCGTGAAGAGCGCTCAGGCCGATGACTCGGTGAAAGCCATCGTCATTGCGTGCGCCGGACGCACTTTCATCGCAGGCGCCGACATCACCGAATTCGGCAAGCCGCCACAGTCGCCCAGCCTTCATGAAGTGATCGAGGTTATCGAGAATTCCTCTAAGCCGGTGATCGCCGCCATTCACGGCACCGCGCTCGGCGGTGGTCTTGAACTCGCGTTGGGCTGCCATTTCCGCGTTGCCACCAAGGACGCGAAGCTCGGCCTTCCCGAAGTGAAACTCGGTCTTCTGCCGGGTGCAGGCGGCACGCAGCGCTTGCCGCGCGCGGTCGGTCCTGAAATGGCGGTGGAGATGATTGTCGGCGGCAATCCGATCGGCGCCGCTGTCGCGCTCAAGAACGGACTCATCGAGGAAATCGTCGATGGCGATCCCGCTGTCGGCGGTGAAGCCTTTGCGCGCAAGGCGCTTGCCGAGAAGCGTCCGCTGCGCAAGCTGCGCGACGACGATTCCAAGCTTGCTGCCGCCAAGGCGGACAAGTCGATCTTCACCAACGCCGCTGCTGCGGCAAATAAGCGCAACCGGGGTCTGGAAGCGCCGCTCGCCGCCGCAGAGGCCGTGAGCCACTCGCTCGACCAGTCGTTCGATCAGGCGCTCAAGTCCGAGCGCGAGTTGTTCCTGAAGCTGATGAACGGCGATCAGTCGAAGGCGCAGCGTTATGCCTTCTTCTCCGAGCGCGAAGCGGCCAAGGTATCTGGTGTGCCAGATGGCACCAAGCCGCGTGATGTGAAGCAGGTCGCCATCATCGGCGCCGGCACCATGGGCGGCGGCATCGCGATGTCGTTTGCCAATGCCGGCATTCCGGTCACGCTGATCGAGACCGGCGACGAGCAGCTCAAGCGCGGCCTCGGCATCATGCAGAAGAACTACGAAGCCACCGCTGCGCGCGGCGGCATTCCGGCGGACGCGCCCGCCAAGCGCATGGGCCTGATCAAGGGTGTGGTCGGCCTCGAAAACGTCAAGGATGCTGACCTCATCATCGAGGCCGTGTTCGAA
>JAZKDK010000056.1:0-54736 GCA_040387615.1 Pseudomonadota bacterium
CGAGTCCGTAAAGCGAATGTCAAATCCAAAACTCCACTAGAAACTTATATTTGCTAGTGGTCCGTCGATTCTAACATTCGCAAAGATGCCCGCTGAAATGGGATGCGAATGTTAGAATCGGACCACTAGGACGGCCTCGAGAATACATAAACGAGGCCCGTCAGCATCAACCCGGCGACCGCAAGCGTAAGCGGCAGACCGGGATTGGTGAAAATCCAGAACAGGGTGAAGCCGACAATGATCCCGGCAAGCGCTGCCAGCTTGGCCTTGCGGGGAATGGCGCCGCGTGACCGCCATGCGCGCAGGGTCGGCCCAAAACGCTCATGCTCCAGAAGCCAGGTCTCGAACCGCGGCGAAGACCGCGCGAAGCACGCCGCCGCCAGGATCAGGAAGGGCGTTGTCGGCAACACCGGCAGAAATGCGCCGATAACGCCAAGCGCAACGAAGACAAATCCAAGACCGAGGAAAAGAGCCCGCACAAGGCGCGGGAAACGCGAAACCTTTCCAGCAGGATCGCCGCTCACCTCGTCACATGCGGGGTCCCGCGTCAGTGCAGCAGCGCCTTTGCCTTCGGTCGCGCCAAGCCTTCGGCCAGACTGACCGCGGTATCGAGTCCGCGCCCGCCGCCCAGCGCCACCACCGCCGGACGGCTGCGGCTCAGCAATCCGCGCGCGGCATTGCGGGTTGATTCCACGCTGACCGCATCGATCCGCGCCACCAGTTCGTCCACCGTCAGCGGACGTCCATAGGCCAGGATGTGCCGCGCCATCTGCTCGGCGCGAGCGCTGCAGCTTTCCATTCCCATCAGGAGGCCAGCCTTCATCTGCGCCTTGGAGCGGGCGATCTCCTTTTCGGTCAGCGTCTCGACCGCATTGTTCATTTCATCGACGATAACTTCCACCATCTCCGGCGCATCGGCGGGATCTGTCCCGGTATAAAGTCCGAAAAATCCGGTGTCGGAATAGGCCGCGTGGAACGTGTAGATCGAATAGCAAAGTCCGCGCTTCTCACGAACCTCCTGGAACAGGCGCGACGACATGCCGCCGCCGAGGATGTTGGAGAAAACCTGGACGCTGAACAGCGACAGATCCGACTGCGGCACACCTTCGAGCGCCAGCGTCAGATGCGCCTGTTCGAGATCGCGATGAATGACGCGTGAGCCGCCCTTGCCGAACATCGCAGGCACAGGCTTCGGCGCCGGCGTGCCGGCGAAGCTTGCGAAGCGCTGCTCAACCTCGGCGACAACGTACTTGTGATCGACGGCACCGGCCGCAGCAACCACCATTTCGGGGCCGCGATAATGCGTGGTCAGGTAGTTATGCAGATTGTCGCGATTGAAACTGGCAAGCGTCTGCGGCGTTCCGAGCAGCGAACGGCCCAGCGGCTGGTCCGGATAACACAACTCGCTGAGATGCTCGAAGATCACATCGTCCGGCGTATCCTGCGCCGCACCGATTTCCTGCTCGATGACGCCTTTCTCGCGCTCGAGCTCCTCGGCGTCGAACGACGGATTGGCGAGAATGTCCGACAGCACGTCGAGCGCCAGCGGCACATCGGCCTTCAGCACGCGCGCATAATAAGCGGTGGATTCATTGCTGGTCGCGGCATTGAGATCGCCGCCGACCGCTTCAATTTCCTCGGCGATCTGCTGCGAGGTCCGCTGGGTGGTGCCCTTGAAAGCCATATGTTCCAGGAGATGCGACATGCCGTGTTCATCCGGCTTCTCGTCGCGGCCGCCGACGCCGGTCCACACACCGAGAGCCGCGGTTTCCAGATGCGCCATCGTATCAGTAACCACCGTCAGTCCGGAGGCCAGCTTGGTGATATTGACGCTCATCCAGCGACTCCCTGCTTCGCAGCCCGGCTCACCGAAAGAATGAACCGCTCAACTTCGGTCTGATCGTTCTTCATGACCTTGATGTGTTCGGACTTTGTCATCAGGCCGTCGAGCCATGCCGGCAGCGGCGGACGAATCCCGCACGCCGCCTCGACGGCATCCGGGAACTTCGCGGCATGCGCTGTCGAGAGCACGATGTTCGGCACCGTCGAGACCGGCTTGTCCTGATCGGCGACCGCGAGCGCCACAGCGGTATGCGGATCGACCAGTTCGCCTGCTTCACGCCAGGCGGCGCGGATCGCAGCACTGGTTTCCGTCTCGTCGGCGCGGCCCGCATCGAAATTCTCGCGGACCTGCTTCAGCACTGCATCGCTCAGCACGAAGCGGCCCGACTGCGCCAGTGATCCCATCATCGCGCGAATGGCGCCGCTGTCGCGGCCGGTAGCTTCGAACAGCAACCGCTCGAAGTTGGACGAGATCTGGATGTCCATCGATGGCGACGTCGTGGCGTGGACCTGCTTCACCTCGTAAATGCCGGTCTTGAGCGTGCGCGCCAGAATGTCGTTGACGTTGGCGGCGATGCGCAATCGCCGGACCGGAAGACCCATGCGCTTGGCGACATAGCCGGCAAAAATATCGCCAAAGTTTCCGGTCGGCACAGTAAAGTCCACCTCGCGTGCGGGCGCGCCCAAAGCAACGGCAGACGTGAAGTAGTAAACCACCTGCGCGACAATGCGCGCCCAGTTGATCGAGTTCACACCAGACAGCGATACGGAATCGCGGAACTTGTGGTGATTGAACAGGCCTTTCACGATTCCCTGGCAGTCATCGAAGTTGCCTTCGATTGCCAGCGCATGAACATTGGCAGCACCACTGGTGGTCATCATGCGCCGCTGCACGTCGGAGATGCGACCGTTCGGAAACAGCACAATGAGATCGGCATTGTCGCGGCCTGCAAACGCATCGACCGCGGCACCGCCGGTGTCACCCGACGTCGCAACCACGATGGTGGTGCGCTGGCCGCGCTTCGCCAGCACGTGATCCATCAGCCGCGACAGCAACTGCATCGCCACATCTTTGAACGCGAGCGTCGGGCCGTGAAACAGCTCAAGCACGAACTGGTGCGGACCGATCTGGCTGAGCGGCACCACCGCCGGATGACGGAACGTGGCGTAGGCTTCAACGGCCATGCGGCCAAGATCGGCTTCCGAAATCTCGTCCGCAACGAACGGGCGGATCACCTCGACGGCGACTTCCCAATAAGGCCGGCCAAAAAACCCGGCGATGGTCTCGGGGCTGAGCTGCGGCCAGACTTCAGGCACATACAGGCCGCCGTCGCGGGCAAGCCCGGTCAGCATCACGTCGCAGAACCCAAGCCGGGGCGCTTCGCCCCGTGTCGAAATATAGCTCGTCAAGCGATCCTCCAAAGGCTCAAGCCCGACGCAAGCCTTTGATAATGTTGGATTATAAACTTCACCCACGTGAAATCGAAACGCACCATATCGGCTGCGAACCGGCTTCACAAGAATCCAAACCGGGCTGGATCAAGCCCGGCGCTGGCCTGCGACCCAGAAGCCGAAGGCTGCCGCGACCACGAGCGCCAGACCGAACCAGGTGATGGCGTATTGCAGGTGGTTGTCCTTGAGCTGCACGAGCAGCGGGCCCGGCTTCGGGGTACCCGAGGCTGGCTGTGGTGACTCGAGATCGACGTAGAACGGCGCGACCTCGCCCCAGCCGAGTACCTGCGCCATCGAATGATGATCGCGCACGAACCACAGCCGCTTGCCGCTATCTTCCTTCGGCGTGAGCGTGCCGGCTTCTTCCGGAAAACGCAGATAGCCGGTCAGTTCAACCGGCGCGCCGGTGACAAGCGGGGACACCGCACGGTCCTGCTGCGCGCGATCCTGCATCGTGTTCTGCACAAAGCCAGCGTTGATGACCACGCGGCGCCCATCGGCGAGCCGTGCCGGCATGAACGCCCATGTCCCCGGCCCGGTAATATCGTCGCGCACCGCGGAGCCGGAGCTGTAGACCATAGCGTCCGGTTTTGCTTCGAGGGTCGCGCTGAATTTAACGCGCGCAAATTCGTCATGGGCTGGCGTCAGCGTTGGCCATGTGGCTGCGGACGGCAACGCGACCGGCGCCTTGGCAAGCCGTTCAGTCAAAGCCGCGATCAGCGCGTGCTTCTCGTCCTTGCGGCGAAGCTGCCAGACGCCGAGGCCCGCGAGCACCGACACCATGACCAGTGCGATCACGGCAAGACCGAAAACGCCTCGCTGGCGCGTGGCTTGGGTTGTGGCGGATTGGTTCATTTGGGTTTGCGCTCGATCAACTGACCCTCGGCGGCCTTGTGATGATACTGCAAGGCGATCAGCAGCGCTTTCATCGACCGCAGCGGCAGCAACGTGGTCGCCAGAATCAGCGGCCCCCACAACGCCGCATGCACCCAGAACGGCGGCTGATACTTGATTTCAACGACGAGCGCCGAGCCGACCACGATAAAGCCTGCGATCATGATGATGAACACGGCCGGGCCATCGCCCGCATCGATGAAGGCGTAGTCGAGGCCGCAAGCTTCGCAGCGCGGGCGCAGCGTGAGGAACCCCTCATAAAGCTTGCCCTCGCCGCAACGCGGACACTTGCAGGCAAGGCCGCGCAGCGCGGCCTGTGACACGCTCGCGGACGCAAGATGATCGGTCATGGCGCTGTTCTCATCGGCCTTCGCTACGCCCGCTGCCCCGCCCCCGCAAGGGCAAAGCGCTTCACGAAAAAGGGCGGCCCGAAGGCCGCCCTGATGGATGAAACCGGCGCGAGATCAGTGCGCGCCTGCCATGGTCGATGCGCCGTGTCCCCAGACATAGATGGCGATGAACAGGAACAGCCAGACCACGTCAACGAAGTGCCAGTACCAGGCGGCGAACTCGAAGCCGAGATGCTGTTGCGGCGTGAAGTGTCCGGCATAGGCGCGCAGCAGGCACACCAGCAGGAAGATCGTGCCGACCAGCACGTGGAAGCCATGGAAGCCCGTGGCCATGAAGAAGGTCGCGCCGTAGACGTTGCCCGCGAAGCTGAACGCTGCGTGGCTGTACTCATAGGCCTGCACGCAGGTGAACAGCGCGCCGAGGGCAACGGTGAGGATCAGTCCCCACTTCAAGCCCTTGCGGTCGCCTTCGAGCAGCGCGTGATGCGCCCAGGTCACCGTGGTGCCCGAGGTCAGCAGGATCAGCGTATTGAGCAGCGGCAGATGCCACGGGTCGAAGGTCTCGATGCCCTTCGGGGGCCACACGCCGCCAAACAACGCTTCGCGGGTGGCGTGAACCGGATCGGCCGGGAACAGCGCCGCGTTGAAATAGGCCCAGAACCACGCCACGAAGAACATCACTTCGGAGGCGATGAACAGGATCATGCCATAGCGGTGATGCAACTGCACGACGCGGGTATGATCGCCCTTGTACTGTGCCTCGCGGATCACGTCGGCCCACCAGCTTGCCATGGTGTAGAGAACACCGATGGTGCCGACGCCGAACACGATCGGCGCGCCGGCGAACATCTTGTGCATCCATGCGACAGCACCGACGGCCATGATGAAAGCCGAGATGGAGCCGACGACCGGCCACGGGCTCGGATCGACGAGATGATAGTCGTGGTGTTTGGCTTGGCCCGTTGCCATGTGGTCTCTCCGTGATGCCGGTGCGATCCGGCGCGTGTCGTCGTTATATCCGAAAACTCAAAGATTGCCCTTGCGCTTGTCCGTCTCCGTCGCCGCAAGCGGCTTCGGTGCCGGATCTTTCACAGGGTAGAACGTATAGGACAGGGTGATGGTGTTCAGGTCATCGTATTCGCGGTCGGCGGCGAGCGCCGGATCGACATAGAACACCACCGCCATCTCGCGCTTCTCGCCGGGGCCGAACGATTGCTCGGTGAAGCAGAAGCAATTGATCTTCTGGAAGAACGCGCCGACCGTGAGGGGCGCGACATTGTAGGCGGCAACGCCCGTGGTCGTGCGCGCGGCCTGGTTGGTGACGGTGTAATAGACGGTAACGACCTCACCGATCTTGACGCTGATCTCGGTCTGCTCGGCCTGAAACTTCCAGGGCAAGCCGCCGCTGACATTGGAGTCGAAGCGCACCGCGATGCGGCGCTCCAGTGACTTTTCAGGTGCCGAGGTTGCAACCTGCGTGGTGCCGTTGAATCCGGTGGCGCGGCAGAACCAGTCATAGAACGGCACGGCGGCATAGGACGCGCCGACCATGAACGCGACAACGAACCCGCAGATCGACGCGACCATGATGTCGCGGCTGATGCGTGGCTTCGGCTTGCTGGTGGACTGCTGCGTCATGTCGTGTGCATCGCCTCCGTTCACAGCGGCCGGTGAAGGACAATGGGGCCCTTCACCATGGTCACCGCAAAAAACAGCAGCACCAGCACACCCAGCGCCACGGCAATAGCGATGGACCGTTCGCGCTGGCGCTTTTTCTGCTCCGGCGTGAGAACGATGCCCTCCGGTGGCTTTTTGCTGTCCATGACGATGCCCGCGCTCATGACCCGATCGCCCGCGCAGCTGCGGACACCACGACTTCGGCCAGCAACACGGCGAACAATCCGAACAGATACAGGATCGAGAACTTGAACAGTCCGCGCGTGGCGCGCAGCGCGGCGCTGCCGGTGCGACGACGGTACACACTTACGGCATACCAGAGCATGCCCGCGCCAAGAACCAGCGACGTTACGCCATAGATCGCGGAGAAATACCCCAGCGGCCAGGGCGACACCGCAACCGCCACCAGCAGGATCGTATAAAGCAGGATCTGCAGCCGCGTCGCGTCGGGACCGGCGACATTCGGCAACATTGGAATGTTGGCGCGCTGATAGTCGTCGGTGCGGAACAGCGCCAGCGCCCAGAAGTGCGGCGGCGTCCACAGGAAGATGATCAGAAACAGCAGAATCGGTTCGGGCGACAGCGAGCCCGTGGCGGCAGCCCAGGCCACCACCGGCGGCAGGGCACCCGCGGCACCGCCGATAACGATGTTTTGCGCGGTCCACCGTTTCAGCCACATCGTGTAGACCACGACGTAGAAAAAGATGGTGAAAGCCAAAAGCGCGCCGGCCAGCCAGTTCACCAGAATGCCGAGCGTCATCACCGAGAAGAATGCCAGCGTCAGGCCGAAGGCCAGCGCCTCACCGGGCAGAATGCGTCCGCGCGGAATCGGACGGTTTGCGGTGCGCGACATCAGGGCGTCGATATCGTGCTCGTACCACATGTTCAGCGCACCGGCCGCGCCGCCGCCGACCGCGATGCACAGGATCGAGGTGATCGCCAGCACCGGATGGAAATGGCCCGGCGCGATGACGAGACCCACCAGCGCAGTGAACACCACCAGCGACATCACGCGCGGCTTCAGCAGCGCGATATAGTCAGCGACGCTCGCCTCGGAGATACGAGGCGACAGATCGATCGCGTGATGGTCGACAATCGACAAGATCTAAACTCACTTCCTGAACGTTGCATCCGCCGTGGCCGCTTGACCGCGGCGGATGCATTGTCTTGGTCTATAAAATCTTGGCCGCGTGATTACTGAACGCGCGGCAGAACTTCGAACTGATGGAACGGCGGCGGCGACGACAGTGTCCATTCCAGCGTAGTTGCACCCGGACCCCACGGATTGTCCGCGGCCTGCTCCTTGCGGACCAAGGCCTGGATCACACCGTAGATGAAGATCAGCACGCCGAACGCGGAGATGTACGAGCCGATCGACGAGACCAGATTCCATCCGGCGAAGGCATCCGGGTAATCGACGTAGCGGCGCGGCATACCCGACAGGCCCAAAAAGTGCTGCGGGAAGAACACCAGGTTCACGCCGACGAAGGTCACCCAGAAGTGCAGCTTGGCGATGCCTTCGCTGTACATGTAGCCGAACATCTTCGGGAACCAATAGTACCAGCCCGCGAAGATCGCGAACACGGCGCCGAGCGACAGCACGTAGTGGAAGTGCGCGACGACGTAATAGGTATCCTGGAGCACGCGATCGACGCCGGCATTGGCGAGCACCACGCCGGTCACGCCGCCCAGCGTGAACAGGAAGATGAAGCCCATCGCCCACAACATCGGGGCGCGGAATTCGATCGAGCCGCCCCACATGGTGGCGATCCACGAGAAGATCTTCACGCCGGTCGGCACCGCGATGACCATGGTGGCCGCGACGAAGTAGGCCTGCGTCGCCGACGACATGCCCACCGTGTACATGTGGTGCGCCCAGACCACGAAGCCGATGCCGCCGATGGCGACCATCGCGTAGGCCATGCCTAGATAACCGAACACCGGCTTGCGCGAGAAGGTCGAGACGATCTGCGAAATCATGCCGAAGCCCGGCAAAATCAGGATGTACACTTCGGGGTGACCGAAGAACCAGAACAGATGCTGGAACAGCACCGGATCGCCGCCGCCTTCAGCCGAGAAGAACGTGGTACCGAAATTGCGATCGGTCAGCAGCATGGTGATCGCCCCGGCCAGAACCGGCAGCGACAGCAGCAGCAGGAACACGGTGACGAGGATCGACCACACGAACAGCGGCATCTTGTGCAGGGTCATGCCCGGTGCGCGCATGTTGAAGATCGTGGTGATGAAGTTGATCGCGCCGAGAATCGACGACGCACCAGCGATGTGCAGCGACAGGATCGCGAAATCCACCGCCGGACCCGGATGACCCGAGGTCGAGAGCGGCGCGTACATGGTCCAGCCCGCGCCGACGCCGTTTCCGCCCGGCTCGCCCTCGACGAAGGTCGAGATCAGGAGCAGCGCGAACGAAGCAGGCAGCAGCCAGAACGAAACGTTGTTCATACGCGGGAACGCCATGTCCGGCGCGCCGATCATCAAAGGCACGAACCAGTTGCCGAAACCGCCAATCATCGCCGGCATCACCATGAAGAAGATCATGATCAGGCCGTGGGAGGTCACGAACACATTGTAGGTGTGGGCTTCATGGAAGAGCTGCACACCGGGATACATCAGCTCGATCCGGATCGCGATCGACATCGCGCCACCGATGATCCCCGCGACGATCGCGAAGATAAGGTACATCGTGCCGATGTCCTTATGGTTCGTCGAATAGACGTAACGCCGCCACCCGGTCGGGTGATCGTGCGCATGGTCGTCATGAGCGTGATCATGTGTTGCAGCGGAGGTGGCCATTTTCAAATCCTTTAAGCCTTGCAGTCCCGTCAGCCTTGCGGTGCGAGCGCCGCGCGCCCGATCCGCCCTTGTCCGTCGATGCGCTTACTGCGCAGCAGCCCCGATCGACGCGTACGAATTCGCCGGGTTGCTCGCAAACTTCTTCTTCGCCGCCTCGACCCAGGTCGTGAATTCCTGATCGTTCACAACGCGAATCGCGATCGGCATGTAGGCGTGGTCCTTGCCGCAAAGCTCGGAGCACTGGCCGTAGAACATTCCTTCCTTGGTCGCCTTGAACCAGGTCTCGTTGAGACGGCCAGGGACCGCGTCGATCTTCACGCCAAACGCCGGCACGGCAAAGGAGTGAATGACGTCGGCGCCGGTGACCTGCACCCGGATCACCTTGTTCACCGGCACGACCACCTCGTTGTCGACCGCCAGCAGCCGCGGCGCCTTGTTGGCGACCATCAGCGAATCGAATTCGAACTTGCCGTTATCGGGATAGGCATAGGTCCAGTACCACTGCTTGCCGGTGGCCTTGATCGTCAGATCGGCCTTCGGAATGTCGAGCTGCTGGAACAGCAGGCGGAATGACGGCACGGCGATACCGACCAGAATCAGCACCGGGACAATGGTCCAGACCACTTCGATCAGCGTGTTGTGGGTGGTCTTGGAGGGCACCGGGTTCTTCCGGGCGTTGAACTTGACCGCCACGATGCCAAGCAGAATCGCGACGAAAACAGTGATCGCAGTGATGATCCAGAGCAGGAAATTGTGGAACCAGGTGATGTTGTCCATCACCGGCGATGCGGAAGGCTGGAGCGCGTATTCCCAGGGCGACGGCTGACCCAAGGTCCCGCCTGCCGCGAAAGCTGCCCCTGCCGCGGCAAGCACGGTGGCAGCCACCGCAAAGCCCAGTACTCGCCGGCCATTTTGGCCCTTCGACATCTTCATGCCGCTATCGCTCCTGCTTTCGTCACCCCAGCGACCCTGCCGGGCGGCAAGATCTGCTTTTAAGCCTGATTTCTCGGTCGCGGTCACGATTTTGGCTATCGGCCAAAGGTTAGAACGCGTCGAATTTCCAGCCTCTCAAACCATAATTCCATGCCTACCGCAATGCACGTAATAAGGCGGCCGCACAGACGGAATCCCCTTGGCAAATGGGCCAAAACCCGCGGCGGGCAATGTGAGATGCTTGACACTTGGCTTGTCCGTTGTACCCACGGGCGAGATATGCGGCGAAAACCCGATTCGCGGCTGTGAGGTGGCGCATCCCGGCGGTAGGCTTTGCCAAGCAAGGCTTGCCCTCAAGACGCCGTCATTTCCCTGTCAATCCAGCGATCAGGCAGGCGACGCTGCGGGAAACCTCCGGGAATCGTCGGATTGCCGGAATTATACCGAGGAATTGAGCCTGATGGGCGTGCGAAACCAATCCTTCTCGATCCGCAGCCTCGCGATGGCGCCCATGTGGCTCGCGATTGCCGGAGCAGTGGCCCTTTTTGCGACGCCTACGCCGGCCAGCGCGCAGGGCGCGGTCAAATCGGTCCACGGCGACTGGCAGATCCGCTGCGATACCCCGGCCGGTGCGCAGGCCGAACAATGCGCGCTGATCCAGAGCGTGGTGGCGGAAGACCGCTCCAACGCCGGGCTGACCGTCATTATCCTCAAGACCGCCGACCAGAAGAGCAAGCTGATGCGGGTGGTCGCGCCGCTGGGTGTGCTGCTGCCGTCCGGTCTCGGGCTCAAGCTCGACGACAAGGATGTGGGCCGGGCCGGGTTCGTACGTTGCCTCCCCAACGGCTGCGTTGCCGAGGTCGTGATGGAAGACACGCTGCTCAACCAGCTCAAGACCGCCAAGACTGCGACCTTCATCATTTTCGAGACGCCGGAAGAAGGTATCGGCTTCCCGCTCAGCCTGAAGGGAATCGGCGAGGGTTACGACAAGCTGCCCTAGCAGGGCACCGGTGGTTTTGGCCCCTCGCCCTCCGGCATGATCGTCCCTATCTTGAGGGCCTGATCCTCGCTGCAATCCCGAGATTCCCGGAGTTCCCATGAGCCAATCGTCCGACGCCGTGTCTGTGACCACCTCGCTGATCGATCGCGCGGGGCTCGACCGCGATGCAGTCCGCAAGGAAATCGTGCGCGGGCTGGCGGGTGCCGACGACGGCGAGTTGTTTCTGGAGTACCGCCAGTCCGAAGGGCTCGGTTTCGACAACGGCCGGCTCAAGCAGGCGACCTACGACACCGCACAGGGCTTCGGTCTGCGCGCGGTGAAGGATGACGCCGTCGGCTATGCCCATTCGTCCGATGTGTCGCTGCCCGCCCTGATCCGCGCGGCTGATGCGGTCCATGCGGTGCGCGGCGGCTATTCAGGGACATTCGCAGCCGCGCCCGGCCATACCAACACGCGCCTCTATGGCGACGAAAATCCGCTCGACGGCCAGAGCTTCGAAACCAAGGTGAAGCTGCTCGCCGAGATCGACGCCTATGTCCGCGACAGGGACCCGCGTGTGCGGCAGGTGTCGGTGTCGCTCGGCGCGACCTGGCAGGTGGTGGAAATCGTGCGGCCTGACGGTGAGAGCTATCGCGATATCCGCCCGCTGGTGCGTGTGAACATTTCCGTGGTCGCAGGCAACGGCGACCGGCAGGAAAGCGGCAGCGCCGGTTATGGCGGCCGCGAAGGTTATGCGCGCTTCATCGAAACCAAGGCGTGGCGCTCCGCCGCCGACGGCGCGATCCGTCAGGCGCTGGTCAATCTGGAATCTGTACCTGCGCCTGCGGGCGAAATGGATGTGGTGCTCGGTCCCGGCTGGCCCGGCGTGATGCTGCATGAAGCGGTCGGCCATGGGCTTGAGGGCGACTTCAACCGCAAGCAGACCTCGGCCTTTTCTGGCTTGATGGGCCAGCAGGTCGCGGCCAAGGGCGTGACCGTTGTGGATGACGGCACCATTTCATCGAAGCGCGGCTCGCTTTCCATCGATGACGAAGGCACGCCCACCAACCGCACCGTGCTGATCGAAGACGGCATCCTGGTCGGCTACATGCAGGACCGGCAGAACGCGCGGCTGATGAACATGAAGCCCACGGGCAACGGACGCCGCGAGAGCTACGCGCACGTGCCGATGCCACGCATGACCAACACCTACATGCTGGCCGGCGGACGTGATCCGGCGGAAATTCTCGCCTCGGTGAAGAACGGAATCTTCGCCGCAAATTTCGGCGGTGGTCAGGTCGACATCGTCTCCGGCAAATACGTGTTCCAGTGCACCGAGGCTTACAAGATCGAAAACGGCAAGCTCGGCGCGCCGCTGAAAGGCGCCATGCTGATCGGCAACGGCCCGACGGATTTGCATCGCATCTCGATGGTCGGCAACGACCTTCAACTCGATGACGGCATCGGCACATGCGGCAAGCAGGGTCAGGGCGTCCCTGTTGGCGTCGGGCAACCAACGCTGCGCATGGATCGCATCACTGTCGGCGGCACAGGCTAGCGCACGATTTCGAAAAGCGGCCATCGGCATACGGAGACGATCATGTCCGATCATCAAGACACCGCCTCGACCGCGAAAAAGCCGTCCCGTTCGTGGACACGCTCGCTGGTCGAGATCGTCGCGGCATTCCTGGTCGTGATGGCCGCCAAAGGCGCGCTGGCCGAGCCGTTCTACGTGCCATCAGGGTCGATGGAGCCGACGCTGCTGATCGGCGACGCGCTGCTGGCGTCGAAATATCCTTACGGCTACAGCGCAGCGTCGCTGCCGGTAAACGTCGCGCTGCCATCGACCGGGCGCGTGTTCGGCGCCCTGCCCGATCGCGGCGACGTCGTGGTATTCCGCTGGCCCGGCGACACTTCGCAGGTCTGGGTCAAGCGCGTCGTAGGATTGCCCGGTGATCGCGTGCAGATGCGCGACGGCCGACTGTGGATCAACGGCGAACCAGTGGCGATGCGCGCGGACGGGCGTGGCCAGGCCGAAGATGAAAGCGGCCGGGTCACACCCGCAGCCCGTTTCGCTGAAATTCTACCGGGTGGCCGCGAACACATTCTGTTCAAGCTGAAAGAGCACGGCTTCCTCGACAACACGCGCGAAGTCACGGTGCCGCCGGACCATCTGTTTGTCATGGGCGATAACCGCGACAACTCAGCCGACAGCCGCGTCCCGGTAGCCGACGGCGGCGTTGGATTGCTGCCCGTCGAAAATCTCGTCGGACGTGTCGATTCCGTCGTCGGCTCGTGGGATCTCGGTATGAAGGGTCAGCCGATCTGGACCTGGCTGTCCGGCTTCCGGATCGAGCGATCGTTCACGTCGGTGCATTGAATCCGGACCCGCAGTGATGACGTTCGATGATGTTCGGGTTGCCGCTTTGAAGTGGCCCGAGGTCACCGAGGGCACATCCTACGGAACCCCTGCCCTGAAGGTACGCGGCAAACTTCTGACACGGCTGAAAGAAGACGGCGAAAGCCTCGTGGTGCAGGGCATTGAGCACGACGAGCGCGCCATGCTGATCGAAACGCAGCCGAAGGTTTTCTATTTCACCGACCATTATCGCGACTGGCCGATCGTGCTGGTGCGGCTGCCGAAAGCACGGCGGCAGACCGTCGAAGGATTGCTGTTGCGGCGCTGGCGCGCGCTTGCATCGAAAAAAGCCCTCAAGGCACTTGAAGCAAAACCCGGACGCAACCCTTAGAAATACGCGATCGAACGCCCGCAGATCGCAACCGAGATCCAGATCGAAATCGACGCCACGGCCGTGGCGCGCGCGCCCGACGGCAGCGGCGTCAGCGGCGGTAAATCCTTTACTTTCGGCGCGATGAGGATTTCGAACAGCGCTATATTGAGAAGGCCGAGCGCGATCAGCCCGAGCTTGATCTGAAACACGCGGTTCATGATGACGTGGCTGGCTTCCGCGGTGAACAGAAACGCGCCGGAAATCACCAGACAAACAAAGCCAATGATCGCAATGCGGCGCGCCGCCTTCAGCACATACGCCGGCGATGTGGCGGACAATGCGCCCGCCATGCGCACGTCCATCACCGCGATGGCCCCTGCGAAAACCATCAGCGATACGATGTGGCCGACATTGGCCGCCATGTAGAGCCAGCGCGACTGCCGGATCGCCGCGCCGAACCCCGAGGCCTCAAGCGCAGCGAAGATCGCGGGCGCCGCATCCGTCATCAGCGCAGCTCGTACGTCTTGCCATCAACCGAAATCCGTTCGGCGCGCATTTCGTTCATTTCGACGGTTGACGGATAGCCATAGGCGGACACGGTCTTGCCGACGGCAACGACGCCCGCTTCCGCACCGCGCGCGATCATGCGCGACGTAGGTGCCAGCGTGACGGTCCATATCTTGTCGGGCGCCTTGACTGCGATCGTGGCGTGCGGATTTTCGAACGTGCTGGTCAGGATCGTCCCGTCAACCGTGACCGGCTTGCTGGCTTCGTAACTCCCCCAGCCGTGATGCGCGACGGCGGCCACCGTCGTGACAGCGAGAATGGAAAATCCGGCGATTGCAACGCGGGTATGCTTCATCGGAACGCTCCTGATCGTTCGGCCCAGCCTGAATGATCCAAGGCTAACGCGCAAATCCGGCAATCGTTTGCTTCTGCGGCGCGGATTACCGCACCACGCCGGATATGAATCCCGGCTTGCGGCGCGGCGGCTTGACGTGATCCTTCAGGAAGCAACGCGCTGATTTTCCAATGTAACCGGGCCGCGCGTAGGTCCATGCCCGGCACTTCTTGTCGTCATCGCACACCGCCTTGCAGGTCTCGCCCTTGGGATCGGTCGCCACCTCGACATTGCGATAATCGCCACCGAGCCGGTCCGTCTCGACTTCAAGCGCGCTGTTGCGGGGTTCGACGACGCCTGCACCGCGTACTCCGGAAACGCAGCAGTTGCTGGGCACGCGCGGCGGCACTGCATTCTTGAGCCAGCACACCGCGCTGTCATCGCTGACGGCAGGATAGTTGAAACTCCATGCCCGGCAGCGGCGGTCACGTTCGCATTGCAGGGCGCATACGGCAGGATCGCCGGACGGCATTGACGTGCGCGAATAATCGTTGCCCGGGCGATCGAAATTGGCCTGCGCGTGAACCGGCTGAACGCCGGCAAGACACGTCAGCGCAAGCGCGACAAAGGCCGCGACGCCAAAGCGCAAGCATGATCTGAAATCGCAGATTGGAAGCATGCCATCGCTTTCAGCGGAGACGGGCGTGATGAACCGGGCGGATGCCGCCTATTCAATCGCCGCGCTGATGTATGGCAGATGAACGGCAGATAAATGCCGGAACAACATTCTCGTGATGGCGATAACCCGTTGAGTTAGTAAGCGTATTCGCTGTACGCCGGATCGACGGATTGTCCCCAGGGGCCATTGAATTTCTCGAGCAGCCGTTCAGCCGGGGTATGTCCTGCATCAATGATGTGATCGAGCGGCTCCAGATACCGCGACTCATCGCGGCCGAGATGATCGATTCGGCCCCGCCGCGCGAGACCCTTGTGCGCCAGAGCCATGCAATCCTTGGCAACCTCGAACAGATAGCGGTTGCCGATCTTCGCCTTGAAGCCGAGACGCGGGACGTCGTCGCGTAGCGCCTGACGCTCATGCGCGGTCCAGCGCTTGGCGATCTCCCAAGCGGCATCGAGACTTTCGTCGTCATACAACAAGCCAACCCAGAATGCCGGCAGTGACGGCAACTGCTGCCATGGCACGCCGTCGGAGCCGCGCATTTCGAGATAACGCTTCAGGCGCACCTCGGGGAAAATCGTCGAGAGATGATTGGCCCAGTCGGACAATGTCGGCTTTTCGCCCGGCATCATCCTGTTCTTGCCGTCGAAGAAATCACGGAACGACGAGCCTGAAACATCGATGTAGTCATCGCCACGCTTGACGAAATACATCGGCACGTCGAGCGCATAGTCGACCCAGCGTTCAAAGCCCATGCCGTCCTCGAACGCCCATGGAATCATGCCCGCCCGCGCGTTGTCTGTGTCGCGCCAGATTTCCGAGCGGAACGACAGGAAACCGTTCGGCTTGCCCTCAGTGAAGGGCGAGTTCGCGAACAGCGCAGTGGCCACCGGCTGCAGCGCGACCGACACGCGCAGCTTCTTGACCATGTCCGCTTCCGAACAGAAGTCGAGATTGGTCTGCACCGTGCAGGTCCGGTACATCATGTCGAGACCGTACTGGCCGACCTTCGGCATATAGTCGGTCATGATCCGGTAGCGGCCCTTCGGCATCACCGGTATTTCTTTGCGCGACCATGACGGGGTCATGCCGAGACCGAGAAATCCGATTCCGAGCGGTGTCGCGACTTCGCGCACCTGCGCCAGATGCGCCATCAGTTCTGATGAGGTTTGGTGCACGGTTTCGACCGGCGCGCCGGACAATTCGAACTGGCCGCCGGGCTCCAGCGAAATCGCGCCACCGCCGGTGACATCATGCAATCCGATGATGTTGCCGTTCTCCATGATCGGATCCCAGCCGAGCAGCAGTTTCATGCCTTCAAGCAAAGCGCCAATGCCGCGCGCGCCCTCATAAGGCACGGGCCTGTGACCCTCCAGCGTGAACGGCGTTTTTTCGTGCTCGGTGCCGATGCGGAATTCGGATTTCGGCTTTACGCCGGCCTCCAGCCATCCGACCAGTTCGTCCCGCGACTGCAGCGGTGTCATATCGATTTGATCACGCGCCATAGGACATCCAGACAAGAAGTGTTGATTGATGGGTCAGCGCACGATGCAGGCGGATGTCACGGACGCGAGCATCCGTAACCGCGAGAGGTAAAGAAAGGATCATCTGGCCGACGTGATTTCTTTGGCGGATTCTTTGACCGCTTCTTTCGAGATCACCACAGCCTGCGGCGCACCCGCGCAGCAACCGAGACGATCCAGCAAGCCGGCGAGTTTCACCGCATCGGCATCCGACAGCTTCGAGCCGATGTGTCGTTCGATTGCCGCGGAATATGAATTCCACATTTTTTTCTGCAGTTCGCGACCGGCATCGGTGATTTCCACGAACAGGCCGCGCTTGTCCATCTTGCACTCGCGCCGCGCCGCAAGACCTTCCTCGACCAGACGGTCGATCAGGCGCGACGTGGAGTACTGCGGCAGCAGCATCTGCTTCTCGAGTTCAACCGGGCGCAGTTCGCCGCTTGGCGCGCGCGACAACTCGAGCAGCGCGTCATACCAGGCCAGCGGCGGAAATCCCGCCTTCTTCAGGTCCTGCTCGACCGCGCCGAGCACCTTGCCCTGAACCCGCATCAGGCGGATCCAGACCTCTGTCGCCTCGGTAGATGGTTTGCGCTTCATGGTCTCGTCCGTGCCTCAGGGCTTTACCGAGCTTACCCTAATAAATGCAGTTGCATCAATCTTGACATACCTGCATTTAGGGGGCGGGCATAGGTCTTGCCAATGCCCCAAACTTCAAATTTTAAAAAGGGATACCTCCCATGAAACTGTATTATTCGCCCGGCGCGTGCTCGCTGTCCCCCCATATCGCCCTGAAAGAGGCCGGTCTGCCGTTCGATCTGGTCCGGGTCGATCTGAAGGCGAAGAAACTCGAGGACGGTACCGACTACAACCAGGTCAATCCAAAGGGGCAGGTGCCCGCGCTCGGCCTCGACAACGGCGATCTGCTGACGGAAGGCGCCGTCATCGTCCAGATGATCGCCGATACGGCACCGCAGAAAAACCTTGCCCCCGCCGCGGGCTCCAGTGAGCGCTACAAGCTGCAGGAGTGGCTGAATTTCGTCGCCAGCGAGTTGCACAAGAATTTCAGCCCGCTGTTCCAGCCGGTCCTGTCGGACGACACCAAGACGTTCTTCAAGGACCGCCTCATGGGCAAGTTCAAATACGTCGATCAGGCTTTGAAGGGCCGGGACTACGTGATGGGCAACCACTTCACCGTGCCGGACGCCTATCTCTTCACGATGCTCGCCTGGGCGGATCGCGTGGGTCTGGACATTTCCGGCCTTCTGAATCTGGTCGCCTACAAGGCGCGTGTTGCGGCGCGGCCGAAGGTGCAGGAAGCGCTCACCGCCGAGGGGCTACTGAAGGCGTCGTAACCGCGATCACATTATCGAGAATGAAAAAGGCGGGATCAGTGATCCCGCCTTTTTATTAATCTGCTGTTACGCCCCTGGAGAGATCAATCTATTGATCGTGATCCCAACCAGAACAAAAACAACGCTATCGCAAGTCCCGGCAAGCTGACCGCAACAAAGAGCCCTAGCAGGGGATCAGCAACTTCTCCTCCGTGCTTCAACATCGCCGAAACGACGAAGATTGCCGGAATAAGAAAAACAGCTCCCGCAGCCCACAGCACATTTAGTCGCATGGCTCGCTCCCACACTCCTTAGACGTCAATGGCCGGGACAGGCCCGGCCATGACATCCAAATTAGCCAGCGGTCTTCTTACGCCGCGAGCTTCTTCGGCGGGAAGCGGCCATAGAACGTTTCGCCCTTGGCCGCCATGTCGATCAACAGCTTCGGCGGCGTGAAACGCGAGCCGTACTTCTTCTCGAGCTTGTGGCAGAGCTCGACGAAGGTCTTGGTGCCCATGAAGTCGATGTAGGACAGCGTTCCGCCGGTGAACGGCGCAAAGCCGAAGCCGAGGATCGAGCCGACGTCGGCCTCGCGAGGATCCGTGATGACATGATCCTCGACCGTGCGCGCGGCTTCCACCGCCTGCACCACGAGGAAGCGCTGCTTCAGCTCTTCAACGTCGAGCGTATCCGGATCGAGATGCTTCGACTGCAGCGAGCTCAGCTCAGGCCACAGCTTCTTCTGGCCCTTGCCCTTCTCGGGGTAGTCGTAGAAGCCCTTGCCGTTCTTGCGGCCAAAGCGCCCACGCTTCTCCACCATCTCGACCAGAAGCGCCTTTTGCTCCGGATCGACGGCTTGCGGGCCCATGTCGGCCTCCGTTGCCTTGAGAATCTTCAGCGACAGGTCGATGGCGACCTCGTCGTTGAGCGAGAGCGGCCCGACCGGCATGCCGGCCATCTTGCCGACATTCTCGATCATCGCAGGCGGCACGCCTTCCTTGAACATCTCGTAGCCTTCCGAGATGTAGCGCAGCACGCAACGGTTGGCGAAGAAGCCGCGCGAGTCGTTCACCACGATGGGGGTCTTGTTGATCTGCCGCACATAGTCGAGCGCGGTGGCCAGAGCCACATCGCCGGTATTCTTGCCGACGATGATTTCCACCAACATCATCTTCTCGACCGGCGAGAAGAAGTGGATGCCGATGAATTTCGACTGATCCTTCCACTCCTCGGCCAGCGAATTGATCGGCAGCGTCGAGGTGTTGGACGCGAAGATCGCGCCGTCGCGCAGCAGCGGCTGCGCCTTGGCATAGGTCTCGGCCTTGACCTTGCGATCCTCGAACACGGCCTCGATCACGAGATCGCAATCCTTGATCGCGTCGTAATCGGGCGTGGCGGTGATGCGGGCGAGGATGGCGTCGGCCTTGTCCTGCTTCATGCGGCCCTTGGTGATCTGGGCGTCGAGCATTCCCTTGGCGTGGCCCTTGCCCTTGTCGGCGCTTTCCTGATCGCGGTCGATCAGCACCACATCGATGCCGGCCTGCGCCGACACGAAGCCGACGCTGGCGCCCATGAAGCCGGCGCCGATGACGGCGAGCTTCTTGACTTTGGTGGGCGGCACGTTCTGCGGGCGGCGTGCGCCCTTGTTGAGTTCCTGCATCGATACGAAGAGAGAGCGGATCATCGCCGCCGCTTCCTTCGAGCGCAGGATCTTCGAGAAGTAACGCGACTCGACGCGCAGCGCCGCATCCATCGGCAACTGCAGGCCTTCATAGACGCACTGCATGATCGCGCGCGCGGCCGGATAGTTGTCGTAAGTCTCGCGGCGCAGGATCGCGTTCGCCGGCGGGAAGAACTGCATGCCGGCCTTCGAGTACACCGGGCCGCCGGGCAGCTTGAAACCCTTTTCGTCCCAAGGCGCGACAGCCTTGCCGCCAGCCTTGATCCAGTCCTTCGCGGTCTTGATCAGATCGGCCGCAGGAACCACTGCGCCGACGATGCCGAGTGCTGTGGCCTTCTTGAGATCGATGGCGTCGCCCTTGAGCAGCATCTGCAAGGCGTCCATCGGCTGAATCATGCGCGGAAGCCGCTGGGTGCCGCCGCCGCCAGGGAACAGTCCGACCTTGATCTCGGGCAGGCCGAGACGGGTCTTGGGATTATCCGACGCGACGCGGTAGTGACAGGCCAGCGCCAGTTCGAACGCGCCGCCGAAAGCGAGGCCATTGATCGCGGCAACCCAAGGCTTGCCGCTGACTTCGATGTTGCGCAGCGCCTGCGACAGCTTGCGGACTTCGTCGAAGACATACTTGTTGGCGACTTCCTCGCCCTTGGCCTTCAGCAATTCGAGATAGGCGCGGTTCATGCCCTCCAGCATGGTCAGGTCCGCGCCTCCGGAGAACGCTTCCTTGCCGGAGGTGATGACGACACCCTTGATCGCTGCGTCCTTGGTGGTCGCGTCGACAATGGCGGCGAGTTCGGTGTTGGTGGTTTCGTCCAGCACGTTCATCGACTTGCCGGGAATGTCCCACGTCACGAGCGCAATGCCGTCGGCGTCGGTCTCAACCTTGAAATTCTTGTAGGTCATGTGATTGATCCTCAAACGCGCTCGATGATGGTCGCAGTGCCCATGCCGCCGCCGATGCACAGCGTGACGAGAGCAGTGGATTTGTTGGTGCGCTCGAGTTCGTCGAGCACGGTGCCGAGGATCATCGCGCCGGTCGCACCGAGCGGATGGCCCATCGCGATGGCACCGCCATTGACGTTGATCTTGTCGTTATCGATCTCGAACGCCTGGATGTAACGCAGCACCACCGAGGCGAACGCCTCGTTGAGTTCGAACAGATCGATGTCCGACAATTTCATGCCGGAACGCTCCAGCACCTTCTTGGTGACGTCGACCGGACCGGTCAGCATCATCGCAGGCTCGGAGCCGATGTTCGCGAATGCGCGGATCTTGGCCCGCGGCTTCAGGCCGCGCTTCTTGCCGGCTTCCGCGCTGCCAAGCAGCACAGCACCTGCACCGTCGACGATGCCCGACGAGTTGCCGGCGTGATGAACGTAGTTCACCGCCTCGATTTCAGGATGCGACTGCACGGCGACGGCGTCGAAGCCGCCCATCGCACCCATCGCGGCGAACGACGCCTGCAACTGGCCGAGCGACTGCATCGTGGTCGACGGACGCATATGCTCGTCCTTGTCGAGAATGGTGAGGCCGTTGATGTCTTTCACCGGAATCACGGAATTCTTGAAGCGGCCTTCGTCCCACGCCTTGGCGGCGCGCTGCTGGCTTTGCACCGCGTAAGCATCGACGTTGTCGCGGGAGAAACCGTACTTGGTGGCGATCAGATCCGCCGACACGCCCTGCGGCATGAAGTAGCTCGGCACCGCCATCGACGGGTCCATCGGCCACGACGCACCCGATGAGAGAATACCGACCCGGCTCATGGATTCCGCACCGCCGCCGATGGTCATCTCGTGCTGGCCGGACATCACCTGCGCCGCCGCGAAATTCACCGCATCGAGACCGGACGCGCAGAACCGGCTGATCTGGATGCCCGGAACCGATTCGCCAAGACCCGCATTCAGCGCCGCGAAACGCGCGATATCGCCGCCGGCTTCGCCGATTGGATCGACCACACCGAGGATCACGTCGTCGATGGTGTCGGGCGCGATGTTGTTGCGCTCCTTGAGGGCTTTCAGCGGCGCAGTCGCCAGCGCCAGCGCCGTCACTTCATGCAGCGAGCCATCGGATTTGCCTTTGCCGCGCGGCGTGCGCACGTGGTCGTAGATAAATGCCTCTGGCATGACGCCCTCCTGGGAATTTTGTTTGAAGAAGTGTGATCGGAATCTCGCGCCGGACACCGGCGCGAGACAAATTCGAACTCAGAACGCCTCGGCAGGCAGTTCCATCATCGTGGCTGCACCGGACTGAACGCGCGACAGGCGCAGCGAGGTTTCCGGCAGCATCCGTTCCATGAAGAACTTGCCCGTCACCAGCTTGGCCTTCAGGTAAGGCTGCTCGCCAGACTCCGCCAGCTTGTCCTGCGCAACTTTGGCCATGCGCGCCCACATATAACCGAGCGTCACCAGACCGAAGAGATGCAGGTAGTCGGTGGATGCGGCGCCCGCATTGTCGGGCTTTGCCATCGCGTTCTGCATCAGCCACATGGTGGCCTGCTGCAGATGCTGAACCGACGCGGTAAGCGGCGCGAGGTAAGGCTTCATCGCCTCGTTTGCACCGTTCTCCTTCGCAAAGGTCGTAACCTCATTGAAGAAAGCGGTGATGGCGCGGCCGCCATCGCGACCAAGCTTGCGGCCGACGAGGTCGAGTGCCTGAATGCCGTTGGCGCCTTCATAAATCATGGCGATGCGCGCATCGCGCACAAACTGCTCGACACCGGTTTCGACGATGTAGCCATGACCACCGAACATCTGTTGCGCGGAAACGGCATTGGCGAAGCCCTGATCGGTCAGCATGGCTTTGATGACCGGGGTCAGCAGGCCCATGTGATCGTCAGCGGCCTGACGCTCCTTCTGATCGTCGGAACGATGGGCGAGATCGCTCTTCAGCGAGGTCCACACCACCAGCGCGCGCGCCGCTTCGTTGAACGCGCGGATCGACATCAGCGTGCGGCGCACGTCGGGGTGCACGATGATCGGATCGGCGGGCTTGTCCTTGGCCTGTGGGCCGGTGAGCGCGCGGCCCTGCAGGCGATCCCGGGCATAGGCAGCGGCGTTCTGATAGGCGACCTCGGATTGCGACAATCCCTGCACGCCAACGCCCAAACGGGCTTCGTTCATCATGACGAACATCGCCGCCATGCCCTTGTTCTCTTCACCGACCAGCGTGCCGACAGCGTTGTCGAAATTCAGCACGCAGGTCGAATTGCCGTGGATGCCCATCTTCTCCTCGATCGAGCCGCACGACACGCCGTTCGGCGCGCCGAGCGATCCGTCGGCATTGATCGTCTTCTTCGGGACCACAAACAGCGAGACGCCCTTGATGCCGGCAGGCGCGCCTTCGATGCGCGCCAGCACCAGATGCACGATGTTCTCGGTGAGATCCTGCTCGCCGCCCGAAATGAAGATCTTGGTGCCGGTGATCTTGTAGGTGCCGTCAGCCTGCTTCACCGCCTTGGTGCGCATCAGACCCAGATCCGTGCCGCATTGCGGCTCGGTGAGATTCATGGTGCCGGCCCACTCGCCCGCGACCATCTTCGGCACGAAGGTCTTTTTCTGCTCCGACGAGCCATGAACCAGCAGCGCCGCCATCGCGCCCTGCGTCAGGCCCGGATACATCGAGAAGGCCATGTTGGCCGACATCATGAATTCGTTGACGGTCTGCGACAGCGAGACCGGCAGCCCCTGCCCGCCGAACTCCGCCGGCGCCGACAGACCGAGCCAGCCGCCGTCGGCGAGCTGCTTGAACGCGTCCTTGAAACCCTTCGGCGTCGAGACCCGGCCATCGTCGTGACGGGTGCAGCCTTCGAGATCGCCCGAATGATTGAGCGGCTGCAGCACCTGTTCGCTGAACTTGGCCGCTTCATCGATGATCGCTGAGCGAACATCGGCCGACGCGTCGCTGAATCCCGGAAGATTGTTGTACCGGTCGATCTGGAAAACGTCGTTGAGGAGAAAACTTACATCTTCCACGGGCGCACGATAGGTCGGCATCAACGTTCCTCCTGGGTGAAAAGCGCCCTTCCATAGGCATTTTTTTGCAGTGCGGCAATATCGGCCGGAACTCTATCCCAATTGTAGGGCGAGAAGGAGAACTTGCGGCATCATGACTGATCCGCGCCCGGTCGCTGTGACCTGGTTCACATAGAAATCGGCATTCCAAATTTGCATGCCGCGCGGGTAACTTTTCGGCCCCCGAGGGGATCTCATTAACCCAGTATTTACCGTAACGCGAAAAAGTCGGGACTGGAAACAGACGTCTCGCGTCGGAATTTGATTGTCTCTTCAAGGAGACGCGGGGCCTGAAGCGCTCTGGCAGGAGCCAGCGCCGACACCGGACCAAGGCATGACAGCGCGCGTATCGTGGAGTGTTGACGGAATCGAGCCATCGGTCCGCGAAAGGGCCGAAGCTTCCGCGCGCCGCGCCGGTATGTCTTTGGGAGATTGGCTGAATTCCGCGATCGGCAGCCCCGGCGGGGTGTCTCGGGAAGCCCAGGATGTCGCCGAAATCCACAAACGTCTCGACTCGATCGCGCGGCAGGTCGAACACATGTCGCACGCGCCGGGAGCCCCCAAGGGCGATCCCGCCGTCGCCCGGCAGTTGAACGACGCAATTTCGCGCCTCGACGCCCGGCTGTCGCAGCTTTCCGATGCCCCGGCGCCTCAAGGGGCGCCTTACCGCGCCGCGCCCGCGCCGCGCATGGCTCCCGCGACCGCGCCAGCCATGTCGCCCATGGACTTCTCGATCGCGGAAATCGTTGCGCGACAGGGTGAACTCGACGGCGCGCCGCGCGCCATGCCGCAGTCCTCCACACGGATGCCGCCGCCGTCGTTCATGAACCACGCGCCGCCGATCCAGCCGCAGGCCGATTTCTCCGGCCTCGAGCGGCAGCTGTCCCACATCACCAGCCAGATCGAGACGCTGCGCCGCCCCGACGGCATCGAGCAGTCGATTGCCGCGTTCCGCGGCGAGCTTGCCGAGATTCGCCAGGCCATCACCGAGGCGCTGCCGCGCCGCGCGATCGAATCCCTCGAAGGTGAAATCCGCTCGCTGGGACGGCGGATCGACGAGACCCGCTCCAGCGGAATCGACAGCACCGCTTTGTCCGGCATTGAACGCGCGCTCTCCGACATCTACAGCGAACTGCGCACGCTGAAGCCGGCCGAGCAACTCGCCGGCTTCGACGATGCGATCCGCAATCTCGGCGGCAAGATCGACTCGATTGTGCGTTCCAGCACCGATCCCGCGACCGTCCGCCAGCTTGAGGATGCCATTGCGGCGCTGAAAACAATCGTGTCGAACGTCGCCTCGAACGACGCGCTGAATGAACTTGCCGGGCATGTGCAGTCATTGTCGGCCAAGGTCGATCAACTGACGCATGCGAGCGGCAACGGCGACATTCTCTCGGCGCTGGAACAACGCATTGCGGTGCTGACCACCGCGCTCGAACAGCGCGACCGTCCGGCGGTGGGTGACACCGTTTATTTCGACAACGCGGTGCGCACGATTTCGGACCGGCTCGATCATCTTCAGGTCGGCAACGACAGCTCGGCCTCCCTGAGCCACGTCGAGCAGCGTGTCCATCATCTGCTCGAGCGGCTGGAGATGTCGGAACCGCGCGGCGGGAATCTCGCACGGGTCGAGGAAGGCCTCTCCGATATTCTGCGGCATCTCGAAAACCAGCGCATGAACAGCGCAGGCGCCGATCAGGGATTGCGCGCGGTCGCGCCGATGGACGGCGATCTGGTCGACACCATCAAGCGCGAACTCTCCGACATCCGCTTCAGCCAGTCGGAAACCAACCGCCACACGCAGGATTCACTCGAAGCCGTTCACAACACGCTCGGTCATGTGGTCGATCGTCTGGCGCAGATCGAAGGCGACCTGCGCAACGCACGCTCCGCTCCCGCGCCGCGCGAGATGCCGCCCGCGCCTGCGATGGCCGAGCCTCGCGCACGCGAGACCTATGCGCCGGAACCGCCGCGCCCAGCTGCGTCTTTCGCACCAGTGCCCCGCCCTGAAATGCCGAATCCGGCTGCAGCGCAGGCCCCGATTGCACGCCCGCCCGCCGCGCAGACGCAGGTCTCGCCGCCAACCGTTCGGGCTCCCGCGATTGCACCATCCTATGACGCAAACGAAGCTGCGCCGCAGGCCGCGTCGGTGCGGCCGCCTCCGTCGCCGCGCAGCCCGATCGATCCCAACCTGCCGCCGGATCATCCGCTTGAGCCGGGCACCCGCGTACAATCAGCCCGAAGCGGATCAAGCCCGTCCGAGCGCATCGCCGCGTCGGAAGTGGTGCTGAACGAAATTTCCGTGAGCAAGCAGGAGCCGGTCAGTTCGACCAACTTTATCCAGGCTGCGCGCCGCGCCGCGCAGGCGGCCGCTGCGGCACCTCCCGCGTCGTCGGGCCAGAAACCAAACCGCGTCACCGCGCTCAACGATGCGGCGCGCAATGCGGCGAAGGCTGCGACCGTGGGCGACTCCGGAATTTCATCGAAGATTCGCGCGCTGCTGGTTGGCGCGAGCGTGGTGGTGATCGTGCTCGGCACAGTCAAGATGGGCATGAACCTGCTCAGCGGACACGACAATGCCAATTCGTCGCTCCCCGCCGAATCCAGCATCACGCCGCCGGCGCCGCCGCCCGCGCCAGAGAACGGACCGCGCTCCGATCTGACGCCTTCGATGCCATCGATGACGTCACCGACACTGCTCACGCGTCAGTCGATGAGCGCGTCGCCGCAGATTATTTCCGTCCCTGCCATGCCCGCGATCCCCGCTGCAGCACCGGCTGAACCTGTCGCTGCACCTGCCGCCACGCCTGTTGCGCCCGACGTCACCGGCTCGATCGTAACGCCCCCGGAACGGATCTCCGTGACAGTTCCTCCGGCGGCGAAGGACAAGGCTAAAATCAAGCTGACGCCGGTAGCGGACAAGCTGCCTGACACCATCGGCGCCGCCGCGCTGCGGACCGCGGCCAACAAGGGCGACCCCGGTGCAGCCTTTGAGATCGGCATCCGCTACGCTGAAGGCAAGGGCGTCGCACAGGACTACGCGACAGCAGCGACATGGTATGAGCGTGCCGCGCAGGGTGGCATCGTGCCGGCGACGTTCCGGCTCGGAACGCTTTATGAAAAGGGGCTTGGCGTCAAAAAGGATGCCGTCGCCGCGCGCGGATATTACCTGCAGGCCGCCGAGAAGGGCAGCGCCAAGGCCATGCACAATCTCGCCGTGCTGGATGCCGATGGCGGCGGCGCCGGCCCAAACTACAAGAGCGCGTCGCAATGGTTCCGCAAGGCCGCCGAGCGCGGCGTCGCCGACAGCCAGTTCAATCTCGGGATTCTCTACGCCCGCGGCATCGGCGTGGAACAGAACCTTGCCGAGTCCTTCAAGTGGTTCAGCCTCGCGGCTGCCCAGGGCGACGCGGATTCCGGCCGGAAGCGGGACGATATCGCCAAGCGCCTCGACCCTCAGTCGCTCGCTGCAGCAAAACTCGCGACCCAGACCTTCGTGCCTGAAACCCAGCCCGAAGAAGCCACCGCCAACGGCGCACCGGCGGCTGGATGGGACATCGCAACACCAACAAAACCGGCAACGAAGCCGGCAGCGAAAACGGCGGCCAAAGTCACTGCCCACTGATGGCGATTTAGCGATCCTGACCGCTGAATGAGCCGCGCCAGCGAACCTTCACCACAGTGTTAAGATTAACGGGCAACGTGATCGGGAAACCGCGTCGCTTTCGCGTGCGCTCGCCAAATCTTTAACCCCACCGCAGATGATTTCGGGTAAGCAGAGGCGCGGCGCATGACCCGCGTCGCTGCAGATTCATGCTGCGAGGGGCACACAGAGCCTCGCGCCAAAACTCAAGCGAATGCGCGTGCAACTTTTCCTCCCCATCGCCGACATCCCGGTCAATGTGTTTCTCATCCTGGGGATGGGTGCCGCGGTCGGCTTCGTGTCCGGCATGTTCGGGATCGGGGGCGGCTTCCTGATGACGCCGCTGCTGATCTTCATTGGAATTACGCCAGCGGTCGCCGTCGCCTCGGTGACCAGTCACATGGCTGCTTCGTCGTTTTCCGGTGCGTTATCTTACTGGCGCAAGCGGGCGATCGATCCGGCGCTGTCGCTGGTGCTGTTATGCGGCGGCGTCGCAGGCACCGCATTGGGCGTGTGGATTTTTACGCTGCTGCGCTCGGTCGGGCAGCTCGATCTCATCATCGCGCTATCCTACGTGGTGCTGCTGACCGCCGTCGGCACGCTGATGTTCCTCGAAGGCGCACGCGCCATCCTGCGCGCACGGCGCGGCAACACCACGATCACCCGGCGGGCGCGGGCACAGGGCTGGATCCTCGGCCTGCCGCTGAAGATGCGCTTCAAGCGCTCGAAGATCTATCTGTCCGTGATCCCGGTGCTCGCGGTCGGACTTTTCGTCGGTTTTCTCGGCGCCATCATGGGCGTCGGCGGCAGCTTCCTGCTGATTCCGATCATGATCTATGTCCTGCGGGTGCCCACCTCCACCGTAATCGGCTCGGCGATGGTGCTGACGCTGGTCACGATGGTGGTCGCAACCGTCCTGCACGCCGTGACCAATCATCTCGTCGATGCGGTTCTGGCGCTGGTGCTGATGGTGGGCGGCGTGATCGGCGCGCAATTCGGCGCGCGGGCCGGGCAGCGTATCCGTGGCGAACATCTGCGCCTGCTGCTCGGGTTGTTGATTCTGTCGGTCGGCGTCCGGTTTGCCGTCGAACTGGTGATCCGGCCGGACGAACTCTACTCCATTCGCGATCTGGGGATCGGCGGATGAAGTATAGCGCAACCATCTTCTTCACCGCTTTGCTGTTCACGCTTGCAGCAGGCGGAAACGTGCGCGCCGAAAACCTGATCGTTTCGGTCTCAAATCACCGCATTACCGTGACGCCGAATTATTCCGGTGAGGAGCTTGTCCTGTTCGGCTCCATCGAACGCGACAGCAAATCGAAGCCGCAGGGCACCGCTTACGACCTCGTTGTCACGGTGAGCGGGCCGCGCGCCGACATGGTGACCCGGCGCAAGGAGCGCAAGCTCGGCATCTGGGTCAACATCGATTCGCGTGAATTCATTCAGGTGCCTTCCTACCTTGGTATCTTCGCCAATCGCCCGATCGACAACATAGCCTCGCCGGACGTGCAGCGGCGACAGCAGATCGGGCTGACCAGCTTCTCACTGCCGCAACGCATGGGGCCGGACGTCGCCAATACGGTCGCCAGCGATCCGTTCCGCTCGGCATTCGTGCGGCTGCGCACCGAACACGGGCTTTATCTCGAACAGACCAGCGCGCTGACCTTTCTAACGCCGACATTGTTTCGCACCGGCATTCCCCTGCCGGCGGAGGTGCCGACCGGCACCTACACCATCGACATCAAGCTGTTTGCCGGCGGAGCGTTCGTGGCGAAGACCGAGACTGCGTTCGAAATCGTCAAGGTCGGCTTCGAGCAGTTTGTCGCCAACTCCGCGCGCCATCATGGGTTGCTCTATGGCCTCGCCACCGCGATGATGGCGATCATGACCGGGTGGCTTGCGTCTGTAATCTTCCGCAGGGATTAAAGGAAGAAGCCGGTCTCGCCCGCCGCTCGAATCAGAAATTCAATAGCAGCGCGACGCCGCGATGGTGTGGACACGGCGATCGCCGAGCACATGCGCGGTGAAGGCCAGCGTCTGGAAGATCATCGCGAAGGCCACGTCACGAATGCTCAACCCACCGGTATAGGCGCCGAACGCCGGCATCACTGCGCGTTCTCCATCGCTGGCGAAACATCGCCGCTCGACCGAACGTCCGCGCGTCGACACGCGTGCCTTGGGATGAAGATGGCCCGCGATTTCGCCAACCGCGCCGGTCGGCTCATGGCGAAACACGATCGGCCCGATGGCAACCTCGTCTGCAACCACGCCGCCGAGATCACGCGGCAGCGCCGGATCGTGATTGCCGGAAATCCAGATCCAGTCGCGCCGCGACTGTAACGCCGACAACGTTTCGCGATCATTGGGCGACAGCCGTTCATGGGCCTTGCGGTCGTGGAAGCTGTCGCCGAGCGCAATCACCGTGCGCGGATCGTGGCGCGCGATCACCGCGCTAAGCCGCGCCAGCGTCGCTGCGGTATCAAATGGCGGCAGCAGCACACCACGCTGTGCGAAACTGGACCCCTTTTCGAGATGCAGATCCGAGACGACCAGCAGGCGCTCGTCCTCCCAGAACAACGCGCCGGCGAGGTCCGCAGCAAACGTGACGCCTGCGACAGTGACCCCCGGAATTCGCTCTGTCGCCTGCGCGCCTTGCATTTCTCGTCAATCCTGATCGGGCGACATCGCCTCTTTCACGAGTTCCTCGGCGGCTTCCGCCAGCAACTCATCGGACGCTTCGCCATAAACCGCTTCGCGGCCGATTTCCAGCATCACAGGCACCGCGAGCGGCGACACCCGGTCGAGTTCCTTATGCGTGATTCGGCCTTTGATCCGGATCAGCATATCGCTCAGGCGGCGAATATCCAGCAATCCCGTGGCGGCATCGGCCCGCGCGGCGCGCAACAGGACATGATCGGGTTGATGCTTGCGCAAGACGTCGTAGACGAGATCGGTTGAGAACAGCACCTGGCGACGCGATTTCTCCTCGCCGGTAAAGCGGCGCGCGATCAAGCCCGAAATCACCGCGCAGGTCCGGAACGTGCGCTTCATCAGTGCCGATTCCGCGAGCCACGCCTCCAGATCGTCGCCGAGCATGTCGGCATCGAACAGCGCATCGAGATCCAAGCGTCCGTTACGGATCATCGACGACATGTCGCCGAGCGACCAGACGGCCAGCGCATATTCGTTGGCAACGAAACCGAGCGGTTTTGCCCGTCCCCGCTCCAGCCGCCGCGTCAGCAACATCCCGAGCGTCTGATGCGCCAGACGGCCTTCGAACGGATAGCAGACGAGATAATGTTTGTCGGCGCGCGGGAATGTTTCAACGACCAGTTCGCGCGGACCCGGCACGCGGGAAAATGCTGCCTGCAATGACAGCCATTCGCGCACCTGATCGGGCAGACCTTTCCACGCGCGCTGATCGGCGAGCAACAGACGCACACGCTCGGCCAAGTATGTCGAGAGCGGAAACTTCCCGCCCGCGTAGGAAGGCACCTTCGCATTGGCATCGTTGCTGCGCGACACGTACACTTCGTCTTCCATCAGCGCTTCGTAACGCACGACTTCGCCGCCGAACACGAAGGTGTCGCCCGGCACCAGTCCTTCGATGAAATACTCCTCGATCTGGCCGAGCATCCGCCCGCCCCGCGCGATCGCGCCGGTCGAGCCCGAGCCCTTACTCCGGCCGCGCACCAGTTTCACCTTCAGCATCGGCTCTTCGACGATGGTGCCGACGTTGAGGCGATAACTCTGCCGCACGCGCGGATTGGTTACCCGCCATTTTTCCGCTTTGTCCTGCTTGATGCGCGCAAATCGCTCATAGCTTTTCAGCGCATAGCCGCCGGTCGCGACGAAATCGAGTGCATCGTCGAAATCGATACGCGGCAAATCCATATACGGCGCGGCACTGCGCACCTCGTCGAAAAGCGCATCGGCCAGGAACGGCTCGCCGCAGGCGCGGCCCAGAACGTGCTGCGCCAAGACATCGAGCGAGCCGGTGCGTTGCGGCGGCGTGTCCTGCGCGTTCTCCGCGACGGCATCGATGGCGGCGCGGCATTCCAGCACCTCGAACCGATTGGCCGGCACCATCACCGCACGCGACGGCTCATCGAGGCGGTGATTGGCCCGGCCGATCCTTTGCATCAGCCGCGACGCGCCTTTCGGCGCGCCGACATTGATGACGAGATCGATGTCGCCCCAGTCGATGCCCAGATCCAGAGACGAGGTACAGACTACACCGCGCAGCTTGCCTGCCGCCATCGCGTCCTCGACCTTGCGGCGCTGTGCGACATCGAGCGACCCGTGATGCAGCGCAATCGCAAGTCCGTCGTCGTTGATCCGCCACAGATCCTGAAACAGCATCTCCGCCTGTGCGCGGGTGTTGACGAACATCAACGAAGTCTTGTTGGCCTTGACCAGATCGTAAATCTCACCGAGCGCGTGACGCGCCATGTGACCGGCCCAGGGAAGTCTTTCCTTGGTGTCGAGCATTTCAACGATCGGCGCAGCGCCGGCGTCAGCGATCACAAGGTCGGCCATGTTTTTCATACCGCTGGCCTGCGGCATCAGATAGCGCCGCAGATCGTCCGGCTCCGCGACAGTCGCGGAGAGACCGACGGTCGTCACCTGCGGGGCAAGCCGCCACAATCGCGCAAGGCCGAGCGACAAGAGATCGCCGCGCTTCGATGTCACCAGCGCATGCAACTCGTCGAGCACCACCCGCTTCAATGACGAAAACAGATACGGCGCATCGTCGGACGACAGCAGCAGCGCAAGCTGTTCGGGTGTGGTCAGCAGGATGTCCGGCGGATATTTGCGTTGGCGCTGACGCCGCGACACCGGCGTATCGCCGGTGCGAGTCTCCACCCGGACCGGCAACTTCATGTCAGCAATCGGCCGTTCTAGATTGCGGGCGATGTCCACCGCCAGCGCCTTCAGCGGCGATATATAAAGCGTGTGCAAGCCACCACTGCGCGCAACGCTGCGTCCGGCCGACATTGTCTTCGCGGATTTTGGCACGCCCAGTTCCACCAGTGTCGGCAGGAATCCCGCCAGCGTCTTGCCCGCGCCCGTCGGCGCAATCAGCAAGGCCGAGCGGTTGTTTTGCGCCTTCGTCAGCAGGTCGAGCTGATGCGCGCGCGGCGACCAGCCCCGCGCGGCGAACCAGCGCTGGAAGATCTCGGGCAGCAAATCAGGCGATGTCGGGGCCTTGGTGTCCACGCCTTAGAGTTAGGGCGTCGCAGGCGTCCGGTCGAGAGCGGAGACGAGCAATCCGGCTCCGCTCATTGCGTCATTCGGTGACCGGCTTGTCCGAAATATCCCAGTCCTTGCCGTTGAAGGTCGCGATGTGGAGCGTCTTCATCGGCGTGTAGTTATCCGGCGTGAAACTGTAGGTGATGCCGTCCAGCATGTAGGGCGAATGGAAACCTGCCAGCGATTGCGCCTGCTTCAGCACGGTGGCCCGGGTCAAATCGTCACCGCAGCGGCGCAGGATTTCCGCCATGGTCACCGCCTGCCCATAACCTGCATAGGCGATGGTGTTGTCGGGATCGACATTCGGCAGATACTTCTTGCGCAGTTCCTCGAAGCCCATCACGTCCGGATCTTTCTCCCAGCGCGGCACGCCGACCTCCTTGGCGTAACGCATGGCGACAATGCCGGTGGCGTTCTCAAGGCCCGCGGCATTCAGGATCGAGCGGCCGGTGGAGCCGGCCGTCAGCAGATGCAGCGGCTTCCAGCCGAGTTCGACCACCTTGCGGACCGACTGCGACGTCGCCTTGCCGGTGGTGATGTTGAAGAAAACGTCCGCGCCCGACTTGGACAGGTTGATGAGCTGCGAATCGATCGTTGGATCGGTGAGGTCGTAGGTGGCCTCCGCAACGACTTTGGCATTGCCGCCAGCCTGCGCCAGCACCTCCTTGAACGGACCGAGGAAGTCACGCCCGAAGTCGTCGTTCTGATAAAGAATCGCGACCTTGGCGTTCGGCTTCTCGTTCAAGACGTGCTTGGCGAGAATGCGCGCCTCGGTGGGATAGAGCGGCAGACCCGCCATGGTCCACTTGAAATTCTTCGGATCGTTCCACTTGGACGCACCGGTGTTCAGCAGGAGCTGCGGCACACCCTTGGAGTTGAGATATTTGTGCACGGCGGTTTGCGGCGCGGTGCCGAGCGAGCCGAACAGCGCCAGCACTTCGTCCTGCTCCACCAGCCGACGCGTCGCTTCCACTGTCTTCGGCGCGGAATAGGAGTCGTCCAGCGAGAGCATCTTGACCTTGCGGCCGTTGATGCCGCCCTTTTCGTTGATCATCTCGAAGTAGGCGGTCGCGACACGGCCCAGCACGCCATAGAGTGAACCTGGACCCGAATGCGGCACGGTCTGGCCGAGCTTGATTTCAGTGTCGCTCGCGCCCGGGTCGTATTTCTTCTGAGCGTGTGCGACCGGCGCCGCCATCAGAACAGCGGTTGCAAGCGCAGTACCGGTGACGAACGATTTCATCGTCGTTTTCATTTTCTTGTTGTCTCCCTGAAGTGTTCCAGCGGCGTTCTGCAATATCATTGCAGCCGGAATCAGCGATCATTTGGATCGCGACCAGAGAGGCATGCTGGCAGGCTCTGAACGCCCGTCTTGCGTCTTCTCGCTGCGGACCCAATTTGGGCTGGTCTTGAGGCAGATTTGAAGCGCGTTATACCTTGCTAGCGGTCACCACAAATCCCGGCACTGGCTCGTTCGCCTCGATCCGGGTGGACGCTGGTGTGATCGCGCAGGACGTCATTCCTGCATCAGCAACCGCGGCGCGCAGATAGGCCTCGCCATGGGCGTAACGCAGCCCGCGCCCGAGAATGACGCCTTCACCCGGATGGGTCTCCACCGTGAACGCCAGCAACCCCTGCGGCGTTAACACGCGCGTGGCCTCGCGGAGCAACGGCTCCAGTTTCGGGACGTATACAAAAGCGTCTGCCGCCATGACGAGATTTGCGCTGGCCTCGCTCTCCGCGCACAGGGCTTGCAGCATGTCCGTGACATCGAGCCGCGCGTAAAGGCCGGTGGCGCGGGCGCGCTCGATCATCCCGGGCGACAGATCAATCCCGATCAACTCATCGGACAGTGAGGCAAACTCGCGCCCGGCCAGTCCCGTTCCGCATCCAAGATCGATCACCCGCTTGAAAAGCGCCGGCAGTTTTGCCGCGTGACGCGCCGCCAGCACGGCCTTCAGCAACACCTGCGGGCCGCAATAATCCAGATCCTGCACCAGCGTCTTGTCGAATCTCGGCGCATACTGATCGAACAGTGCGCGCACATAGCCGGGCGGCATGGAAGAGACTTCCTCGGCACCGAGACGCATCAACCGCAGCTTCGCGCCGTGCCTGTCGTCAGGATCGCACTCGCAGGCATGGGTATAGGCGACAATCGCCTCGTCCCAGGCACCAAGTTGTTCGCGCAGATCGCCGAGCGCGAACCACGCCGATGCAAAGCCCGGCTCCAGCTCAATCGCCTGCTCCATCAACTCGGCAGCCGCTGCAAGATCGCCGCGCATCATCAGATCGCGTCCGAAATCGAAGCGCCGGTCGGCGATCAGATTTCCCGAGGACAGGAACAACGCGGCTGGCATGGACTTGATCTGAACCTGATTGGCAGAATTAAAAGGCAAAATTGATCCTGGGGAGTAAACGGCTGAGCCTGAGCGTTGCAAACCAAGGCTCGAACAAAGGCCCGCACAACCTATATGAAGTCCATGCGTCCGCAAGACATCCTCATGCCCGTCGCCGCCGGCCTGTGCTGCAAGCCCGGCGGCTTTCATATCGACCCGGTACGGCCGGTCGAACGCGCGCTGATCACCCACGGCCATTCCGATCATGCCCGCCCCGGCCACGGCGCAGTGCTGGCGACGCAAGAAACCCTCGACATGATGCAGCTTCGCTATGGCGATAATTTCGCCGGCAGCACGCAGGCAATTTCCTATGGCGAGACCATCAAGCTGGGTGCGGTCAGCGTCACATTTCATCCCGCCGGCCATGTGCTGGGCTCGGCACAGATCGCCGTCACCAGCGGCAAGACCAAAATCGTCGCATCGGGGGACTACAAGGACACAGCCGACCCGACCTGCACACCGTTCGAGGTCGTGCCCTGCGACGTGTTCATTACCGAGGCGACATTCGGGTTGCCGGTATTCCGCCACGGCAATGTCGAAGGCGAGATTGCGAAACTACTGGCATCGGTCGCGCTGTTTCCGGAACGCGCGCATCTGGTCGGCGCGTATTCGCTCGGCAAGGCGCAACGCGTCATCGCCCTCATTCGCGCGGCAGGGTACGACGCGCCGATCTATATGCATGGCGCGATGGAGAAGATCACGCGCTACTACGAAAGCCGCGGTATCGATCTCGGCGACCTGCGGATGGCGAAAGGCATGAAGAAGGCCGATCTCGCCGGCACCATTACGCTCGCGCCTCCTTCCGCCATCACCGACATCTGGACGCGGCGATTCCCCGATCCGGTCGCCGCGTTCGCATCCGGCTGGATGCGAGTGCGCGCCCGCGCGCGGCAAAAAGGGATCGAACTGCCGCTGGTGATTTCCGATCACGCCGATTGGGACGGATTGTGCGCCACTATCGATGCGACGGGTGCCGGCGAAGTCTGGGTCACGCACGGGCAGGAAGACGCGCTGGTGCACTGGTGTCAGTCGAAGGGTCTGAAAGCGCGGCCGCTCGCCCTGGTCGGTTACGGCGACGAGGACGAAGACAGCGCGGCAGCGGACGAGGCCGCCACACCATGAACCGTTTCGCGCATTTGCTCGATCGTCTTGCCTATGAGCCCGGTCGCAACAACAAGCTGCGGCTGATCACAGGTTACTTTCGCGAAGTGCCGGACCCGGACCGTGGCTGGGCGCTGGCGGCGCTGACCGGCGCGCTGTCGTTCCGTCACGCCAAGGCAGGCCTCATTCGCGACCTGATCGCGGAACGCACCGATCCCACGCTGTTCGCGCTGTCCTATGACTACGTCGGAGACCTGTCAGAGACCGTCGCGCTGATGTGGCCGGCAGACAAGCGCGCCACGAACTCGCCACCCCCGCCGACATTGACCGAAGTGGTCACCACCTTCAACACGCTGGGCAAGACCGAAATCCCCGCGCAACTGGTGCGCTGGCTGGATGAGCTTGATGAAACCGGCCGCTGGGCGCTGCTCAAGCTCGTCACCGGCGGCCTGCGCATCGGCGTCTCGGCACGGTTGGCGAAAACGGCTGCCGCCGCGCTCGGCGACAAGGACGCCCACGACGTCGAACTGATCTGGCCGGGGCTTGTGCCGCCGTATCTTGATCTGTTCGCGTGGCTGGAGGACCTCGCCGATAAGCCGGTCAACCGCGACCCCGCGCCGTTCCGTCCGGTGATGCTGGCGCACGCCATCGAGGACTCGGACTTCGCCAACCTCGCACCGGAAGATTTCACCGCCGAATGGAAATGGGACGGCATCCGCGTGCAGGCTGTGAGTGGGAAGGACGAGCGCGGTAATATTCTCACACGCCTCTATTCGCGCACCGGCGAGGACATCACCAAGAGCTTTCCCGATCTGGTGCCGTCCTTGAGACAACCCGGTGCGCTGGATGGTGAGTTGCTGGTGCTGCGCGATGGGCGCGTGCAGACGTTCAACGTCTTGCAGCAACGGCTGAACCGGAAATCCGTGACACCGAAACTGATGAAGGATTATCCGATCCATCTGCGCGCCTACGATCTGCTCAGTGACGGCGACAACGACCTGCGTATGCTGACGTTCAGCGAGCGGCGTACGAAGCTCGAAACCTTCGTCGCGCAGCTCGCCGATCCGCGCATCGATCTCTCGCCGCAGGTTCCGTTCACGACATGGGACGATCTCGCCGCTGCGCGCGCCGACCCTGCCAGCGCCGGAGCCGCAGAGGATTCGGAAGCTGTCGAAGGCGTCATGCTGAAACGGCGCGACGCGCCATATCTGCCGGGCCGACCAAAAGGTCAGTGGTGGAAATGGAAACGCGATCCGCACATCATCGACGCCGTGCTGATGTACGCGCAGCGCGGCCACGGCAAACGCTCGTCGTATTATTCCGATTACACCTTTGGCGTCTGGACCAAGATTGACGGCACCGATCAGCTTGTGCCGGTCGGCAAGGCCTATTTCGGCTTCACCGACGAGGAGTTGATTCAAATCGACCGTTTCGTCCGCCGCCACACCACCGAGAAATTCGGTCCGGTGCGCCATGTGGTGCATGAGCCGGATCAGGGACTGGTGTTCGAGGTGGCGTTCGAAGGGCTGGCGCGCTCGGCGCGCCACAAGTCCGGCGTCGCCATGCGCTTTCCCCGGATCAGCCGGCTACGATGGGACAAACCGCCCCGCGATGCCGACCGGCTGGAGACACTTGAACGGATGTTAATTTCCGAGGCGAAGATTCCGTCTGCTGCGGCGAGCGGCGGTCATTGACGCAGCCGAGACAGTTCCCCATGTGGCGTGCTAGTGTGGATAGCCATATGACGACCATTCAGGAGACGACGATGCCGGACGATGTGAAGGAATTGCCAGCCAGGAACGACGACACCCTGTCGCGCTTCCTCGGCGGTTCGCCGCTGGCGGTGCTGGTTCGGCTGGTCTTGCTGTCGCTGCTGGTCGGCGTCGTGCTCGCCGCGATCGGCTTCGATCCATGGAACATCGTCTACAGCATCCGCCGCCTGATCGACTGGGTCTGGAATCTGGGCTTTGATTTCGTCAACGGCGTGTGGCGCTACTTCCTGCTGGGCGCGGTGATCGTGATCCCGATCTGGCTGATCTCGCGGCTGTTCAGCACCCAGCGGCCGCGCTGATTGAGAGACGCGGCCAAAGTTACAACCGCACAGGTTTTCAGCATCGCCGGTCCGGCGATGCTGGCCAATCTGACGACACCGCTGCTTGGCGTCGTTGCGACGGCCTGTATCGGCAGACTGGGTGATCCCGCGCTGCTCGGCGGTGTCGCGATCGCGTCGGTCGTTTTCGATTGCCTGTTCTGGCTGTTCGGCTTCCTGCGCATGGGCACCGTCGCGTTTACCGCGCAGGCACTCGGCGCCAGGGATCATACGGAAATCCGCGCAACCCTGTTTCGCGCTACTATCGTCGCGGCGGCGATCGGCCTGCTCCTGATTGCAGTGAGTAACCCTTTGGGCGCCGCCATCCTGTCATTGATGGGAGGCAGTGAGCAGGTGACGGCTGCTGCACGCGAATACTTCGCGATCCGCCTGTGGTCCGCGCCGATGGCACTCGGCAACTATGTTCTTCTCGGCTGGTTCGTCGGTCAGGCGCGCGCGAAAACCGCGCTCGCCCTGCAAATCCTGATCAACGTCGCCAACATCGCGATGACGGTGTGGCTGGTGCTTGTATTGAACAAGGGCATTGCAGGCGCGGCGATTGCCGCGGTCCTGGCCGAAACAGCCGGATTCGTTGTAGGCGCGTTGCTCGCGTGGCGTCTGCTTGGCGGCGTGTTCAATATCAGCGCCGACCGGCTGTTCGACCGCGAGCGGCTCCTGCATATGTTCGCAGTCAACCGGGATATTCTCATTCGCACCGCCGCACTCATCGCGGCATTTCTCTTTTTCACATCGCAAGGCGCGCGGGCCGGCGACACCGTGCTCGCTGCCAACGCCGTGCTCAACAACTTCCTTCTGATCAGCGCGTTCTTTCTCGACGGCATCGCGAATGCCGCCGAGCAGATTTGCGGACGGACTTACGGCAAGCGCGATCGCGAGGGCTTCCTGACCGCAACCAGACTCATCATGCTGTGGGGATCGGTGTTCGCGCTCGCCGTGAGTATCGCTTATTTCTTCTTCGGATCAGGCCTGATTGCGCTGATGACGCCGAATCTCGACATTCAGAACGTGGCAAACGACTATCTTGTGTTTGTCATTCTCGCGCCGATCGTAGGCTTTTTCGCATTCGCCTATGACGGCATTTTCATCGGCGCGACCTGGGCACGCGACATGCGCAACCTGATGCTGCTGTCGCTGGTGATCTTCCTTGCGGCGTGGGCTTTGCTGCGGCCGTTCGGCAATGCAGGTCTCTGGACCGCGCTTCTTATCCACTACATCGCGCGCGGCGGCCTGCAGGCGCTGCGTTATCCGGCGCTGTTCAAGGCTTCATTTGGCGACGGGACCCTTAGTCCGGCCAGGGCTCCGCAGTAATCGTCGCGGCATCTGCGCCGACGATTTCGGAAAGACTCTCGCGCCCGGTTCGCCGCAGCGTGGATACGAGATCGGCTTTGATATCGTCGACCAGCCCGAGACCTTTGTAAATCAGCGACGAGTAGAGCTGGATCAGGGTCGCTCCGGCACGGACTTTCATCAGCGCAGCACCACCGGAATCGATACCGCCGACGCCGATCAGCGGAAACGCACCCTCGGCGCGCACATAGGTTTCCGCCACCATGCGCGTGGATAGTTTCAAGAGCGGTCGCCCCGACAATCCGCCCTGCTCTTTCGCCTTCGCCTGATCCCGCAGCGTCGCAGGCCGCGACAACGTGGTGTTGGCGACGATCATGCCGTCGACCCGGCGCGAGCGCGCGATGTGAACGACGTCATCAAGTTCTTGCAGCGTGAGATCAGGCGCGATCTTCAACAGCAGCGGTGAGTCGCCAGCATTCTTGCGCACGCGCTCGCGCGCATCCACCACCCGCGCCAAAAGATCATCCAGCGCCGCCGCCTGTTGCAGATTGCGCAAGCCCGGCGTGTTGGGTGACGAGACGTTGATCGTGAAATAACTCGCTACCGGCGCGAACAATTCAATCAGCCGGACATAGTCCGCCGTGCGATCCGCCGAATCCTTGTTGGCACCGACATTGACGCCGACGATGCCGCCATGTCGCGCGCGGGTGGCGAGCCGGCGCAGCACAGCTTCCGCGCCGTCGTTGTTGAAGCCCATCCGATTGATGACACCGGAATCCTGCTCCAGCCGGAACAAACGCGGGCGCGGATTACCCTCCTGCGGCTTCGGCGTCACCGAACCGATCTCGACAAAGCCGAAGCCCAACCGCAGCAGCGCGTCCGGCGCTTCGGCATTCTTGTCGAAGCCGGCGGCCATGCCGACAGGGTTGGGAAAATTCAAACCGAAGGCACGCGTTGCGAGTTTGGGGTCGTCCGCGCGCGGCTTGCTCGGCGGCAGCAATCGTAGCCCGCCAATTGCCAGCCGGTGCGCATCCTCCGGATCGAGCCGGCGCAGCAGCGGCAATGTGAGAGAATCAAAGGCGCGGATCACGAGGTCAGCTCCGGAATATCGTGCGAGCCATCGGAGCGGGCCCGCAGGTCACGAATTTCGATGACGGCACCGGTGTCGAGTTCGCCGTACAGATGCGGAAACAACTCGCCACCGCGCGAGGGCTCCCATCTCAACGCCTCGCCCAGCACATCGGCATCGACGGCAACCAGAAACAGTCCGGTTTGCCCGGCAAAATGCTTCGCAACGGTTCCCGCAAGCTGGGACGCCGTTGAAAAATGGATAAACCCGTCACGCCGATCGTCGGCACTGCCGCGATAGGCTCCCTGCCGCTCGGCCTCGCGCCAGGCCGAAGCCGAACAAACTTTGTAGATGGTGGACACGGTTGCCGGATTCTCGCTAGCTATTGAATTCATTCGGGATTTTTCGGAGTTCGGCCGAATGCCCCGCAGACCGTATCGGCGCACTCTGGCCACTTCAAGGGCAGCGTTCAGCTGATCGCTATGCATTGCGGAAACCCCGGTTTCGAGGTAATAATTCCTAGTTCCTGATAAAATTCACTGCCCGGTCCGGTCGGCTGGGCCAGACATCCGGCCTTCCCATGTTGACCCACGATCAAATCTGGAATGCGCTCGATCGCCTCGCCGAACGTGCAGGTCTATCGGCGTCCGCCTTGGCCAAACGTTCGGGCCTCGATCCCACCACCTTCAACAAATCCAAACGCATCACGCCGGACGGACGCGAACGCTGGCCCTCCACCGAATCGGTGGCAAAGGCCTTGGCCGCGACCGGCACCACCGTCGATACTTTTGTGCAGTTTATCGAGGACACCGCGCGCTCGGTGCAGGCCGTGCCGCTGCTCGGCTTCGCCGAAGCCGGTGCCGGTGGTTATTTCGACGACGGCGGCTTTCCCGTCGGCAAGGGCTGGGATGAGGTCGGGCTTCCCTCGGTCAACGACGAACACGCCTACGCGCTAGAAATTTCCGGCGACTCGATGAAGCCGGCCTATCGCGATGGTGACGTCATCATCGTCTCGCCCGGTTCACCGATCCGGCGTGGCGACCGTGTTGTCGTCAAAACGAAAGATGGCGAAGTCACGGTCAAGGAACTGAAACGCCGGACCGCAAAGGTCATCGAGCTGCAATCGCTCAATCCGGCGCACAAGGACCGCGTCATCGACGCCAAGAACGTCGAGTGGATCGCGCGCATCGTCTGGGCGAGCCAGTAGCGTTCCTCGTCAGGCGACCAGCGGTGCGGCGATCGCATTCAAGACCCTGGCCGCGTCGCGCGGATCAAGCCGCACCTGCAGTCCGCGCTGCCCGCCATTGATGAACACCAGATCGTGCGCCATCGCCAGCTCTTCGATGGCCGCGCGAGGTGCGCGCATCTGCCCGAACGGACTGATGCCGCCGACCTTGTATCCCGACAGGCGCTCCGCGTCGGCCGGCTTCATCATCTGCGCGGATTTTCCGCCGAACGCAGCCGCGAGCTTTTTCATCGACACTTCGCGATCCGAAGGAACGATCACACAGACCGGCTTGCCATCGACCAGCGCCATCAGCGACTTGAGCACACGTGATGGCTCCTCACCGAGCGCCTCGGCGGCTTGTAACCCGATGCGGTCAGCGTCGCCGTCGTAATCGTAAGTGTGAACGGTAAAGACGACGCCCGCCTGTTCCAGCATCTTCGTCGCGCGCGTCACCTTTGACATGCGTTGCTCCGAAGCGGCGACTAGCCCGCCGCTCTCTTGAGCGTCGTGTCGATCATCGCGATCGCATTCGTCACACCGTACACCGCGACGAACGATCCGAAGCGCGGGCCTTTCTCCTGGCCGAGCAGCACCTGATAGAGCATGTTGAACCAGTCGAGTGACACGCCCGGACGGCCGTCCTTGCCCTTCTTCACCTGATCGAGAAACGGCTCGCGGCGGCCGATTTCATAGACCACGTTCTGAATGTCTTCCGCGGAAGCTTCAGGTGGCAATTGCGCTAGCGCATTGCGCAGATCGGTCAAGGCAATGCGCTCGCTGTCGGTCGGCTCACGGAACTTCTTCGTCGGCGCGACAAAGTCGCGGTAGTAGTTGATCGCGTAGCCGACCATATCGTCGAGCTTCGGATGGGTCTTCGGCGTCACGCCCGGGCGATAACGGCCGATGAAGCCCCACAGGGTTTCGGCATTCTCCGCGTTCGATGACGATACCAGCGTCAGCAGCAACTGGAACGTCACCGGCATGTCGGCGAGCGGCGGATTGCCCGCATGGATATGCCAGACCGGATTGCTCAGGCGCTGCTTGCCGTCCTGACGCGGATAGCCGTCTGTGAACTGCTGATAATCATCGACGTTGCGCGGGATGACATCGAAATGCAGCCGCTTGGCCGCCTTCGGCTCGCGGTACATGAACAGCGACAGGGATTCCGGCGAGGCATAACGCAGCCATTCGTCGATGGTGAGGCCGTTGCCCTTTGACTTGGAAATCTTCTGGCCCTTGTCGTCGAGAAACAGCTCGTAGTTGAAACCTTCCGGCGGGGTGCCACCGAGCGCCGCGCAGATTTTTCCAGACAGCTTGACTGAGTCGATCAGATCCTTGCCCGCCATTTCGTAATCGACGCCGAGCGCAACCCAGCGCATCGCCCAGTCCGGCTTCCATTGCAGCTTGCAATGCCCGCCGGTGACCGGAACGGTGACGCGCTCCTTTGTGTCGGGATCGTCGTAGGACACAGTGCCGGCCTTCGCGTCATGCGCAACGATCGGCACCTGCAGAACGACGCCGGTGCGCGGCGAGACGGGTAAGAACGGCGAATAACTCGCGGCACGCTCCTCACGCAGCGACGGCAGCATGATCGCCATCACCTTGTCGATGTTCTCCAGCATCTTCAGCAGCGTCGCGTCGAAGCGGCCCGACTTATAATACTCCGTCGAACTGGCGAACTCGTAATCGAACCCAAAGGTGTCGAGGAACGCGCGCAGCCGTGCATTGTTGTGCTCGCCGAAACTCGGATGGGTGCCGAACGGGTCGCGAACCTGCGTCAGCGGCTTGCCGAGATCCTGCGTCAGCATGTCCTTGTTCGGCACGTTGTCCGGCACCTTGCGCAGGCCATCCATGTCGTCGGAAAACGCCAGCAGCTTGGTCTTGATCTTGTCGTCGGTCAGCACGCGAAAGGCATGGCGCACCATGGTGGTGCGCGCGACCTCGCCGAACGTGCCGATATGCGGCAGTCCTGATGGACCGTAGCCGGTCTCGAACAGCACCTCGTCCTTCGGCCGTTTCTTCAACCGCGCGACAATCTGCTTCGCCTGTTCGAACGGCCAGGCGTTGGATTGTTCGGCAAGCGCCCGAAGGTCGCTCGCGGTTGCAGGCATTTCACTCGACATCAAGGATCTCCGCGCAGGACAGATTTTAAGCTGGCTGGCGGCGCGACAGCCACCATCCGATCAACACCAGACACACACCGATCGCAGCGCAGACGATCAGCAATCCGGCTGTATTAGCCGCAACCCCTGCATAACCCAAGGTCTTGGCGTCGATAAAGGGATAGGGATAGAAGCTGGACATCTTTCCGCGCACCAGCACGAAACCCAGATAGAACAGCGGATAGATCGGCCACAGCAACGGGTCGTACCAGCGCAGCCCCGCCTTGCGGACACAGGTCAGCCAGAACAGCAGATAGGCGACCGGCATCAAGTAATGCATCACAATATTGGTGAAGGAGAACGCGTTCTGTAATGGCTCGATCGGCCGCAGAACCGTGACATAAATGATGCCCACCATCACGATATAGGTCGCGACCGCCGATCGGACGAAGGGATGCACCAGCCACTCCTCGGGGCCGGTCTTGATCGCGAACGCCGTCAGCACCAGCGCGACGAGAATATTGGTCTGAATCGTAAAGAACGAGAAGAAGCGCACTGTCGCCTCGATGGACGACAATCCCTGATCGCCCGCCGCTCCAACGAAGCGCGCATATCCGATTCCGAGCGCCACCCAGCCCAGCAGCGCGAGAAGCGCCGCGGCGGTCCGCTTGAGTTTCGCCGTTCGCGTCAGAGTCATTCCCTGCATCCGGAAGCTAGAACGGACTGACCGAGAAATACCGCAGCCACAAATCGGTATAGCGGCCTTTTTCCCAGAGCCGGAACATTGCCCAGTTCAGCGCCTGACGCAGCACATCGTTGCCGCGCTTCACCCCGATGCTGACCCCTTCGCCGAAATAACGGCTCTCGATAAAGGGACCACCACTGAAAGCACAGCAGTCGCCGGAATCGGTGCCGTTAATCCAGAACGCCAGCGCGATGGCGTCACCAAAAATGAAATCGACCTCGCCCCTGCGCAGAGCGAGGCGAAGCGCGTCGTCATTCGGGAAGCTGACAAGTTGCGCGTCGGTGAACAGCGTCTTCAGATAGGCCTCATGCGATGAGCCGGCGATGGCGCCGACCTTCTTGCCTTCGAGATATTCCGGACGAACCTCCGCCATCACGGCATCCCGCCGCGACACAAAACGCGCCGGCGTGCGATAGTAAGGGTCGCTGAAATCGAGCTTGGCGCGAAGCTGCGGCGTGACCGCCAGCGACGCGATAATGGCGTCGCCGCGATTGCCGTTGATTGCATCCACCAGCGTCTCGAACCGGCGCATCTGGATCGTGCAGGCCACCTTGATCTCTTCGCAGATCAGCCGCGCCAGATCGACATTGAAGCCGGCTGGGTTGCCATCGGGACCGGTGAAATTGAAGGGCGGATAATCGGTCTCGGTCAGGAAGCGAATGACCGTCAGGCGCGAAAGGTCCGGCCGGTCGGGCCGCCGCCGTGGATCCCAAAAGCCCGGCACGGCCTGAGGCGCGGCAGGCTGAGGAATGGCGGCCTGAGGCTGCGACGGCTGAGGCGCAGTGGATGACGGCGCGCCCTGGGCGAAAACAGGTTGGCTCCCCGCAGCAAAAAACAACGCGGCCCACACGACAGCCAGCCGGGCGGTTGCACCGGCGACACGACCCAATCGGACATTGAAGGCAGATACTATCTGTGGTTGCATTGGCTGGGGGTTCCGCGTGTTGGGTCTTATAGACCATCCACGGAGCGATTCGAGTGCGTTTGTGGCGTGGGGTAACGGTCGAATGGCCGTGGCTGGGCGGGCAAGCGGGTTGGACAGGACGAGGCCGCAACGTTTTGCGAGCCTGACGGCGTCCGCGCGAAACCTGACAACCGTCCTCGCCGGCTTTCTCGGCATCCCGCCGTTACAAAACGACAACCAGCCAAGACATCGCGAGCCAGGGCCCGCCGTGGAGCTCGATTGTCTGCGGCACATCCTCGCTCCCGCTCTCCTCTCCGCCGCCGAGCAACGCAGTGAGGACATCGGCATTGGTGCCGATCGCGTTCTGATCCAGTGGGGCGTCATCGACGAGGACGCCTACCTCGACCATCTTGCCGCACATACCGGACTGGGCATCGAAACCCTTGAGGGCGTCAGCCCTTCCGACTGCCTCCTGCCCGCCAACGGCATTCATCTTTGCGCACGGCATGGCATTCTGCCAATTCGGCAACAGGAGGGGCTGGCGTATGTGTCAGCACCGCACGGATACAGCGCCCGCCGCATTGTCCGGTTGATCGCGCAGTATCCGTCGCTCGTTCCGCGCCTCCGCCTCACGCCGACCGCGCGCTTCAACGCGTTCCTCGAGTATCACTCCGATGGCGTGTTGGCTGGCACCGCGGCCGAGGGTCTGGCGAGCCGTTTTCCAAACCTGTCGGCGGCACCGGCCGCTGCTTCGCATGGCCGCCTGTTTTGTTTCTTCCGCTATATCCTGCGGCTTGCCGTTCCCGTCGTGCTGCTAACGCTGGCGCCCCTGCTGTTGCTCGACGTGTGCAGTGTGATCCTCGCCATATGGTTTCTGCTGTTTACGAGTCTGCGGCTGGCGGGATGTTTCTCGCCGCCCAAACAACGGCCTCCGCTGCCACGACTGCACGACAGTCAGCTTCCCATCTATACGGTGGTCGCCGCGCTTTACCACGAGGCATCGTCCGTCGCGCCGCTGATGCAGCACATCAACGCGCTGGACTATCCCCGCGAGAAGCTGGACATCAAGCTCGTCATCGAACTGGATGATTTGCAGACCCGCGCAGCGATCGCACGACTCGGCCCGATGCCGCACGTTCAGGTCATCATCGCGCCGGACGTCGGACCGCGAACGAAACCCAAAGCCCTCAACTGCGCACTCACTTTCGCACGCGGAACCTTCATCACGGTGTTCGATGCAGAGGACCGGCCTGATCCCAGCCAACTCCGCGAAGCGCTGGATGTCTTCCGGACGAACGGACCGGAGGTGGTCTGCGCACAGGCCAGTCTGTGTATCGACAACACCGCCGACGGCTGGATGCCGCGAATGTTCACGGCCGAGTATGCCGGGCAGTTCGACGTCTTCCTGCAGGGCTTTTCCAATTTCGAGATGCCGTTGCCGCTCGGCGGATCTTCCAATCATTTCCGCACCAGCATTCTTCGCGAGGTTGGCGGCTGGGATCCCTACAACGTCACCGAGGACGCCGATCTCGGTTTTCGGCTCGCGCGTTTCAAATATCGCTGCGTGATGTTTCCGTCGACAACCTATGAGGAAGCCCCCGCGCGGTTCGGCCCCTGGCTGCGTCAGCGTTCACGATGGATGAAGGGGTGGATGCAAACATGGAGCGTGCATATGCGCTCACCGCGCCAGTTGTGGCGGGACGCCGGGGCCGGCGGCTTTTTCACCCTCAACATCATTGTCGGCGGAAACGTCCTGACCGCGCTCGCACATCCGTTGCTGCTCGGCGAACTCATGGTGCGGGGTGTGATGAGCGCTTTTGACGACAGCGTTGCGTCCTTCTTCGCAAAGCCATTCATCGAACTCTATCTGGCAACGATTGCGGCAGGCTATCTGACCACCGTGGCGATCGGATTGATGGGACTGGCAAAGCGGAATCTGCTCGGTGAGGCATGGGTTCTGATCCTCACGCCGGTCTATTGGATCTGCTTATCCATCGCAGCGTGGCGCGCGCTTTATCAGCTTCTCGCCGAGCCCTACCACCGGGAAAAAACAGAACATGGCCTCGCGCGGCATTCGCGAATTGCATCGCGACCGCAGGCTGAAACGGGAGAGCACCGAAGTGGATTGGCTCAGAGATAGCGCTTGAGATCGGTCGCGGCTTCTTCGGGCGTACGCTTCAGGTTGAACGGGCGAATGAAGTTTCCATTCTTGTCCATCAGATAGATCAGCGCGGTGTGATCCATCGTGTAATCGCCGTCTTTCAACGGAATCTTCTTGGCGTAGACCCGATAGGCCGAAATCACCTTGGCGATTTCGTCAGGCGTGCCGCTCAATCCCTTGAGATGCGGGTCGAAACTCGAGATGTAATCCTTCATCACGGCCGACGTGTCCCGCTCGGGATCCACGGACACAAAGTACGCGTTCACCTTGCCGGCGTCGGGGCCCATGGCGCGCAGGACTTCGGACATTTCGAACAGCGCCGTCGGACAGACATCCGGACAATGCGTGAAACCGAAGAAGATGATCGTCGGGCGACCGATGAGGCTTTTTTCAGTGACCGTTTGCCCAGCCTGATCGGTCAGGCGGAACGGACCTCCGATCGCCGCCGGCGCAGCGGCGCGGGGCAGACCGCCCATTAGCCACAGCGTAACCAGCAGTCCGACCGCGAGACTGGCGGCAAACGCGGCGATAATCACGAGCGGCCGGGTCGTCCTGTCCATCTCAAATCCGTTCCTTGATCCTTCGCCGGCGGCACACGACGAGATGACCGGCCGCTTGTTCCGAGTTGGGCATGGGATAGAGCGCGCGGCCCGGACGAGCAAGCGTCCGCGCTGCATGTCTGATCACATGACGGGGAGCAAGAGGCTGTTTGATTGGGGTTTTTGGCGTCAGCGCGTGTGCGCGGAGGCCTGTGCGTCCATATAGCACGGACGATACATGCTCGCGAGCTCACGTCCGCGCAGGAAGATCATGCGCTGTTTCAGGCCGCCGCGCCGGGAAATCCAACTGCGGATCGACGTCGGATACATCTCGTACAGCATCCGGGTCGCTTCGCGGTTCGTGACCGGCCGGCCGCTTGCCCCGAAGTCCCATGCAGCATGGAATCCGAGACTGGCGCGCGAGGTCACGCAAATCTTGTCGTGCGAAACGGCACCCAGCACGATGGTGCAAGCTGAAGCACACAGCCCGTCGATCACCACGGTTTCGCCGGACCCTTTGAGGCTCTGATACTTGTCGACATAGGTTCCGATCCGGCCGCCGCGGTCTTCGGAAATCCGGACCACAGCCTGACTCGCGCCAACTCCGCCCAGGAGAAGGACTGCCGCAAGAAACCCCGTCACAATCTTCATTGCCGGCCCCGTCGCCCCCTGCCTGTATCGATCGGGGCATCGTCAGCGTGTTGCGAGTCCGGATTTTTGTCCAGAACACCTTGCGGCGCAGAGACGGATTCTCCCGCAGTGTTGCTAGCTTGCTGCACTTGCACCGACGTATCCCGAATTGGAACATGGCAGCATGGTCCATTGGACGACTTGAGGTGAATCTCTGCCGCAATTTCCGTTGACCGGACTTCACGTGCCGCGTTTCTATCCATCGAGGCGAGGGGGAACAAAAATGGCGAACGATGCGGACGTGATTGTCGTCGGTGCGGGGTTGGCTGGTCTCGTGGCCGCGACCGAACTGGCCGACGCCGGTAAACGCGTGATCGTGGTCGATCAGGAAGGCGAGCAGAATCTCGGCGGACAAGCCTTCTGGTCACTCGGCGGACTGTTTCTCGTCGATACGCCTGAGCAGCGGCGCCTCGGCATCAAGGATTCCCACGATCTGGCGTTGCAGGACTGGATGGGAACTGCAGGATTCGACCGCGACGAAGATCACTGGCCGAAGAAATGGGCTGAAGCCTATGTCGCCTTCGCCGCTGGCGAGAAACGCGGCTGGCTGCAGGCGATGGGGCACCGGATTTTTCCCGTCGTCGGCTGGGCCGAGCGCGGCGGCTATGACGCCATGGGGCACGGTAACTCGGTGCCGCGTTTCCATGTCAGTTGGGGCACCGGCCCCGGTGTTGTGGAGCCGTTCGAGCGGCGCGCCCGCGAACACATCAAGATCGGGCGCATCGTCTTCAAGTTCCGTCACCGCGTCGATGCGCTCGATATGGCGGGGGGCGCGGCCTCCGGCGTGAGCGGTAAAATCCTTGAGCCGTCGTCCGAACCGCGCGGCGTCAGTTCGTCGCGCACCGAAACAGGCGATTTCACGCTTAACGCACAGGCCGTCATCGTCGCCTCCGGCGGGATCGGCGGCAACCACGATCTGGTGCGCGCGAATTGGCCGAAGCGTCTCGGCACCCCACCCAAGCACATGGTGAGCGGTGTCCCGGCCCATGTCGACGGCCGCATGATCGGAATCACCGAGGCCGCGGGCGCGCGCCTCATCAACCGCGACCGCATGTGGCATTACGTCGAAGGGGTCCATAACTGGAATCCGATCTGGCCCGGCCACGGCATCCGCATTCTCCCGGCACCATCATCGATGTGGTTCGACGCGATCGGCAAGCGCCTGCCCTCGCCGCTCTATCCCGGCTACGATACGCTCGGTCAGCTCGATTACATCATGAAGACCGGCTACGACTATTCATGGTTCATCCTGACGCAAAGCATCATCAAGAAGGAATTTGCGCTGTCGGGATCGGAGCAAAATCCGGATCTCACCGGCAAGAGCTGGCGCATGACCATCCGCCGCGCCTTCAACAAGGGCGCGCCTGATCCCGTCGAAGCCTTCAAAGCGAAGGGCGCCGACTTCATCGTCCGCGACAATCTCGACGATCTTGTCGCCGCCATGAACAAGCTCAGCGGTACGAACCTGCTCGACATCACGTCGATCAGACAGCAGATTGAAGCGCGCGACCGCGAGATCGACAATCCTTACGTCAAGGATACCCAGGTCATGGGCATTCACAACGCGCGGCGTTACATCGGCGACAAGCTGATCCGCACCGCCAAGCCCCACAAGATTCTCGATCCCGCGCACGGACCATTGATCGCCGTGAAACTCAACATCCTGACTCGCAAGACGCTCGGCGGATTCGAAACCGATCTCGACTCGCGCGTCTTCGGCAACGACGGCAACATCATTCCGGGACTCTATGCCGTCGGTGAGGCCGCCGGATTCGGCGGCGGCGGCGTGCATGGATATCGCTCGCTCGAAGGAACCTTCCTTGGCGGATGCCTGTTCTCCGGACGCAATGCCGGGCGGGCCGCAGCAAAGGCGGTGATCTGACGCCCGTTACCGTTCGCGCGTCAGAAGCCGATCCAGTAGGCGTCGACTTCGCGCACGCGGTTGCCCCAGTCGAATTCCTTATCCGTGCCAAAGGACGGCGCCTTCGCCAGTTCCTCCGCGGTCATCAATGTCAGGAGTTCGTAGGCTTCAATCGCGGGGTTGTATTTCATGCTGGCCCACGGAAGCGGGCGATAGTCTTCGCCGACGCCGAGAAAGCCGCCGAAACACAGAACCGCGTAAGCGACGTTGCCGCTGGTCTTGTCGATCATCAATCGTTTGATGCTTCCGATTTTCCTGCCGTCGGCATTGAAAACCCGCGTCCCTTCCACCCTGTCGCTGGCGACAAGCCGATGTGGTGTGAGACTCATGGTGTCCGCATGCATGTAATCCTCCAAGAGCTGAGGTTCTCATCCCGCACGTAACTGCGTGCCGGAAACACAGGATTGGTTGGCTCCAATCATGCGGATCGACCGCCGGGACAAGGGCCTGTAAGCCGGGCTCGCGGGCAAGACAAAGCGGGCTTCGCCCGACACTTGCATCAACTCATGTAGTCTAATCCCACAGTGAGTTTCCTGCCAGCCCGCCGAAAGGAAAATTAACCTGGGCTAACAGGCGAGCGCACCTGCTCTGGCGTCAGACCCGGCGACCCCTTGCCCGCCTGCTCAGCGTCACGGATTCGCGCAACGATGCGTTCCGACAGGGTTGCTCTCAACCCACGGCGCTCGGCGAGCGTAACGATCAGACCTTGAAGGTGGTCGATTTCCGTGCGGCGGCCGCGCTGCAGATCTTCCCACATCGACGAGCGGGCTTTCGGATCGATCTGGACCATCGATGCGGCAATCTTTGCAAACAGCGCGTCGGGCAGTTTCAGGATGAACGGCGTGAAGGACGCAGGCAGTGGCGTTGTCGATATCGGCGCGATGCCCTCGGCCTTGATGACTGCCAATGCCTCGCGCATCTGATCCGCGAACAGCACGCGCCAGGATCGCTGTGCAAGCTGGTCACGCAACGGCAGCCCGGACAGCGCATTGAGCGCGTTGTTCAAGTTGACCAGCAGCTTGCCCCATTGCACGCCTTCGATATCAACCACGCCGCGGAAAACAAGTTCAGGCGTCGAGAGCAGCTTTGCGGTATCGGCATCATCCTTCTCCAGCAAAATATCGCCGGAGGTGGCACGGTGAAAATGACCGTCGCCCATCGACAGCACGTTGAACGGTACCATGCCCGCGAGCACGTCATGATCCGGCAGCGTCTCGCGCAACACCGGCACATTGCCGGTGCCGTTCTGAAGGCTGACGATCACGGCATCCTTTCCGGCGTGTTGTGCGATCAGGTCTGCGATCTCGGCGGTATCATCGCTCTTGACGGTGACGAGGATGATATCCGCATCCCCAAAGATCGCAGGATCGCCGGACAGCTTGATCTCAGCCGATGACAGCCGATGCTCGATGCCCTCAAAACTGGTGACCTTCAGCCCGTTCCGGTTGATATCGTCGATCACGCGTGGCCGGGCCAGCAGCGACACCGCGTGGTCGCCGGAGCGCAGCATACCGCCGACGAAACAGCCGATGCTGCCTGCTCCCGCCACGCAGATGGATTTCGATGACGTCATGCCAACCCTCGCCCGATGGATAACGGGCGGAGCGTCGCCTAAACCTTGCGGAATGGCAACGCAGGACCGTCAAGCTTGCGCAGACCCGGCTCGCGACGTTCCAGCCACCAGCCATATTGCTTGGGCCAGGACGCGAAGGTCCCGTCTCCGATTTCGCCCTTTGTTTCGCGCAGGGCCAGTTCGGCGTGCAGCGGCCAGTTCGGGTCGAACAGAGCCTCGCGTCCGACAGCCACGAGATCGGTCCTGTCTTCCGCAATGACGTCCTCGGCCTGCTGCGGATGCAGGATGAGGCCGACGGCCATGGTGGTGACTTTTGTCTCGCGACGGATCTGTTCGGCGAACGGCACCTGAAAGCTGTAACCGCGCGGAATGCGCGCCGCCGTGGCCGAGCCCATTAATCCGCCGGACGAACAGTCGATCACATCCACGCCCCGCGCCTTGGCCTCATTCACGAAGGCAACCGAGTCGGAGATATCGATGCCACCGTCGATGCCGTCGACGGACGAAATGCGCACGAACAAAGGGCGGTCCGCCGGCCAGACCGCGCGCACCGTCTCGATAATCTCGAGCGGATGCTTCATGCGCCCGGCGCGGTCGCCGCCATAGGCGTCGGTGCGATGATTGGACAGCGGCGACAGGAATTCATGGAGCAGATAGCCGTGGGCGCAATGAATCTCGAGCACACCGAAATTCGCCTCGACCGCGCGCAGCGTTGCGAGACGCCAGTCCTCGCGCAGTTTCTTCAGATCCGGCCCGGTCAGTTCGTGCGGCATCAGCCAGCCGTCGTCCATCGGAATGGCACTTGGCGCGACGATAGTCCACGGCTTGTCGCCGCGCGCGTGATCTTCGGCTGTCAGCGCCGCGTTGCCGTACCACGGCCGCTGCATGCTGGCCTTGCGCCCGGCATGCGCGAGCTGAATCGCAGGGACCGAGCCGTTGGCGCGAAGAAACGCCGCAATGCGCTTGAGCGGTCCGATCTGTCCGTCATGCCACAGACCCAGATCGCCATGGGTGATGCGGCCCTCCGCGGTAACGGCGGCCGCCTCGGTCATCACGATCCCTGCGCCGCCTTGCGCAAACTTGCCGAGATGAACCAGGTGCCAGTCATTGGCGAGGCCGTCGTCAGCCGAATACTGGCACATCGGCGAAATCACGATCCGGTTTTTCGAAGTGATGCTGCGCAGGGAAATCGGCGTGAACAAGCGGGGCTGTGACATCAGGCCTCTGTTGGCTGGCTAAGGTTGGCTGAGTTGGATTGATCGCCAACTTAGCAGCCTGATGACGAAAGCCAAGCAAGCAGCCATGTGCATCATCGGGGGGGCGCATGCGCCGCGCGATTTATTCCGCTGCTTGCGGCGGCCACGGCCGATCAGGTCGATAGAACAGCGCGAGCTTCAGACTTTCGGCAATCCGCTCGGCCTTGTCGCGAAACACCGCACTGACTGCCTCGTCAAACATCTCCGTGCATGTCTCATCGAACAACTTCAGCCATGTGGCGAACAATTGGGGCCGCATCCCGGTCACGGTAAAATGCTTCATGACCGGATTGCCCTTGTAGCGTCCGCTGGTCAGCATGACCGACGACCAGAACGCATACATTTTTTCCAGATGCGGCTGCCAGTCGCCGGGAATGGCCGTCTCGAAAACAGGTCCCAGTTCGGGTTCGCGGCGCACTCTGGCATAGAATGCGTCGACGAGCTGACGGATGGTTTCTTCCGAAACCGAGCTGTGTTTTTCCGCAACTCGCGTCATGCGACGATCCACACCACCACGACGCCGAGAACCGTCCAGACCAGCGAATTGACCAGCATCCGTACCAGATTGCCGTGCTCATCCGAGCCCAGCGCATTGCAGGCGACATTACCCGGCAGCAGAAACGGCCAGGCGATCGCATCACTGAGCGAGATCGTCTTGCGCATCGGAGCGCTCCTTCGTCATTGCACGGCCAATATACGGGAGGCCTTGCTTGAAAGCAATATTTAAAGTATATCTTTAAAAGCACACGAGGCCGCCATGCGACTGACGACATATTCGGACTATGCCCTGCGAATGCTGATGTATCTCGCATTGAAAGAGGATCGGCTGGCGACGATTGCCGAGATCGCAGCCAGCTATGACATTTCGTCAAATCACTTGATGAAGGTGGCCCATCAGTTGGGTGTCGCCGGGTATGTCGAGACCGTGCGCGGCCGCGGCGGCGGGTTGCGGCTGGCAAAGCAGCCGGACACCATCCGGCTGGCCGACGTGGTGCGCTACACCGAGCCCGACATGGCCATCGC